>JAEEQP010000079.1 GCA_016285355.1 Bacteroidales bacterium | reverse complement strand
AATCTTAAATCTTGAATTTTAAATCTTAAATCTAAATATCATGGTAAACATCGATCAAATCAATTTTGCGAACAAGCGCGTGGTTATCCGCGTCGATTTCAACGTCCCGTTGGACGACAATTTCAACATCACCGACGACACCCGTATGCGTGCCGCCCTGCCGACTATTAATAAGGTATTGAACGACAAGGGCATGGTCGTGCTGATGTCGCACCTCGGTCGCCCGAAGAAGAACCCCGACCCGAAGTATTCCATCAAGCCGATTATCAAGCACTTGGAAGAACTATTAGGCCGCCCCGTCCAGTTCGCCGACGACTGCATGAAAGCCGCCGACAAAGTGGCCGCATTGAAGCCTGGTGAAGTGATAGTGCTCGAAAACCTCCGCTTCTATGCCGAGGAAGAAGGCAAACCGCGCGGCATCGAGAAGGGCGAAGAAGGCTACGACGAAGCCAAGAAAGCCGTCAAAGCCTCACAGAAGGAATTTACCAAGACCTTGGCTGGTTATGGCGAATATTACATCAACGATGCTTTCGGCACTGCCCACCGCGCCCACGCCTCGACCGCTTTGATTGCCGACTACTTTGATGCCGACCACAAGATGTTCGGCTACCTGATGGGCAAAGAAGTGGCTGCCGTGAACAAAGTGATGAACGAAATCCAGCATCCTTTCACTGCCATTATGGGTGGCTCGAAGGTCTCCACGAAGATTGAAATCATTGAGAACCTGCTCACTAAGGTCGACAACCTCATCCTTTGCGGTGGCATGACCTACACCTTCAAGAAAGCCCTCGGCGGCAAGATTGGCAACTCCATCTGCGAAGACGACAAACTCGATCTCGCCCTTGACATCCTTGCCAAGGCCAAGGAAAAGGGCGTCAACCTCGTTTTGGCCGTCGACTGCGTGGTGGGCAACAAGTTCGCCAACGATTCTGACACTCAAGTCGTTGACCCGATGAACATTCCTGAAGGCTGGGAAGGCATGGACATTGGCCCGAAGACCCGCGAATTGTTTGCCGGCGTCATCAAAGGCTCGAAGACCATCCTTTGGAACGGTCCCTGCGGCGTGTTTGAGTTCGACACCTTCGCTCAAGGTTCCAAGGCCATTGCTATGGCTATCGCTGAGGCTACCAAGGACGGCGCTTTCTCGCTCATCGGCGGCGGCGACTCGGTGGCTTGCATCAACAAGTTCGGCCTCGCCGACCAAGTTTCATACGTTTCCACTGGCGGCGGTGCTCTGCTCGAAGCCATCGAAGGAAAGGAACTGCCTGGCATTGCGGCAATTAAGAAGTAATTGTTTTGATACATTGTTACAAAAAAGGCGGCTTCGGCTGCCTTTTTTTACTTTCAAAAGTAAAAAATGACATTCATTTTTATTTCTCTAAAGTAAAAAATGAGTGTAAAATTTGTTTTTCTAAAGTAAAAAATCGTAATTTTGCGGCGTATAAAATTAGAAAACCATGGATAATTTGTTCAAGACTTACGGTCGCCTGCTGGCCGATACCGATTTGAGTTTTACTCGATACTTGTATGACAAAATCAATTGGGACAATAGGCTGATTGTCATAAAGGGAGCGAAAGGCGTAGGTAAGACGACTTTGCTGCTGCAACATATCAAACGCACTTTTGCGGACGCAAAAAAGGCCTTGTATGCTTCTTTGGACCATATTTGGTTTGCCAACCACACCCTCCTTGAACTGGCGGAATACCATTATACGCATGGCGGTACACACCTTTTTTTGGACGAAGTCCATAAGTACAAAGGCTGGCAACAGGAAATCAAGAACATTTATGATTCTTATCCCCATCTGCATATTGTGGTGACGGGTTCCTCGATGCTGAAATTGGAAGAATCACTTATAGCCGACCTTTCGCGCCGTCACCGTGCCTATACGATGGAAGGGCTTTCTTTCAGGGAATACTTGAAGTTGGAGCAAGTGGCCGACCTTCCCGTACTGCCCTTGCAAACCATACTGAACAACCATTTTGTTGAGGCTTCGCAAATCACATTGAAAGTGAAGGTGCTTCAATACTTTGAAAAGTACATAGAATCAGGCTATTATCCTTTTTACCGCGAAGAAGGAGACGGTTTTCCTGACAGGCTACAACAAGTAATAGACACCGTTGTCACCTCTGAAATTCCAGCTGTGAGCCATATTGAATATGATTCGGTTTACAAGGTCAAGCAACTTTTGGCGATACTGGCCGAAACGAAGCCTTATACCTTGAATATCTCGTCACTTTGCACCACATTGCAGTCGTCGCGCAACAATGTACTGAAACTTTTGGACTTGATGGACAAGGCAGCCTTGATACGTCGACTTTACGCCACGGAAAGCGGAATGAACATACTGACGAAACCGGAAAAGATACTTTTCTACAACACCAATCTGATGTATTGCCTGACTCCCCAAGTCGATTCAGGAACTATGCGAGAAACTTATCTTGCCTCACAAGTTAGTGTCAATCACCGACTTTATATGCCAAACAAAGGTGATTTGGTCGTAGATGGAAAGTGGTTGTTCGAAGTGGGCGGCAAGGGAAAAAATTTCTCACAAATCAAGAACATTGAGAACAGCTTCGTTGTGAGCGACAATATGGAAATTGGTTATGGAAACAAGATTCCGCTATGGCTTTTTGGTCTGCTTTATTAAAAAATGTATTATTTTTGTGCCAAATTTATATCATCATGTTAAAATCAAATCATTTCATTAAAAAAGCAATCTTAGTTTTTGCTTTTGTACTTAGCTCTGTTTCAATAATGAACGCCCAATGGACAAGCCCGGGCAATGGAACGACTTACACCATAGAGGACCTTATGGAGGTGAGCAACGGCTGCATTGTGTGGTATGAAGGCAGCAATGAATATAGAATCATAAACGACATCACCATTTCAGCCAACGACAAACTTGATGTGAACCATTCTTTGTACTTTGACAACGATGTCACCCTAACCATTAAAGGCTCAATAGAGGCCATAAACACGGATAATTATCACTGGTTGGCCTTTTCTGGCAACTCAGGTGTGAATGGTCGTATCCGTTTGGAGAACGCTACCGCCCCGTGCGAATTCAGAAGATGCAATATCACACAATTGGATGGCATACAAGTTATTGAAAGCGAGGTTGTTTTTACAGACTGCCATTTCCATACTTTCCGTTGTGAACAACAAAGTGCTGTTGTCAATTGCATGAACTGTGACCCTGTGTTCACGAATTGCGAATTTGACAATAATAATGGTTCGGCCATCAGTTCTCCAGCCAATGGGCAAACCTCTCCTCAAATTACCGACTGTATATTCTTTTTAAATGTGAGTAATAACCCTCATATCAATCTTGGACCCGGTTCTCAAGATAGCATCCGTATCGTGAACTGTACCATTAACGACGGAGATTATATGGCAGGTGGCATCA
This sequence comes from Bacteroidales bacterium, assembly GCA_016285355.1. The sequence goes on along the minus strand of JAEEQP010000079.1, from coordinate 5,922 downwards.
GTATTGCCGACTTGATGGGAATTGGCGACACCAAAATCCTGTTGAAAAACAACAACATTTATTACAATCGCTATGGCTACAACCAACAAGGCTATCATCTCAGTTCAACCATCATTGGAAATACGTTTGACCAAAACAAACTCGAAACCAACCCGATGAACGGCGGCAGCGGTATCAGCATTTATGGCATGGACGAGAATAACAAGGCTTATATCCGAAATAATGTCATAACAAACAACCATTGGGGCATCACCGTCATCAATGCCGCTAATGTCGACCTTGGCACTGAAGACGATTGGGGGCACAACGTAATCCACGGTAACGGCCATGTCTATAATTATGGAGCAAGTTATGGTATTTTTGACCTGTACAACAACTCCGCCTACGATATCACGGCCATCGGCAACTACTGGGGTACAATTGATGAGCAAGAGATTGAAGACCATATCATCCACCAAAACGATGACCCAAATTTGGGATTGGTTACTTTTGTTCCTTTCATTGATATTGACGGTGTAAATAAATACAACACTTTATATTTTGAAGTGTCACCGAATCCCGTTTCTAATGGCAATTTCACCCTCACAATTGAAAAAGCAATGCCATCCGAAGTAACAATTTTCAATGTCAACGGACAAATCGTAAAGTCACAATATATTGACAATCAGATTAATGTAATTAATATTGAATCTTTGGAAAGCGGCATTTATTTTGTTGAAGTAAGAAATAATAATGGAAAAGTGGTGAAGAAACTTGTAATCAAATGAAAAAACTAACTCTTTTATTGTCGTTTTTTCTGTTATTGGTATCACTGAAAGCCCAAAAGAATGTCTCAGAAATATCATCGGTTTTCGGCGGAGACAATCGTATTTTTTTTGAGCAAAGCGTGCGACAAGGTTTTTATGTTCCATTTACAAGTCGCCATCAGTATACTAAACATTATTCGCTTTATGGTCTTGATTTACGCATCGGGCGGCAAACTGATGGTAGCGAAATGTGGGAAAAGTTGTTCAACTATCCAAGCTATGGATTGTTGTTCCGTTATGAACATAACACATTGGACAGCGTGAAATACGAACATCGTAACGAGTTTGGTCAAGCAATCACTGATTGGGTGGCTATTGACGACTGTTATACTGTTGCGGGTTTTTTGGATGGTCATTTTTACAATGGGAAAATTTGGTCGTTTGATTACGGTTTCACTTTTGGGCTTTCATTTTGGCCAAAGTATGGAAACGAATTCATAGGCTCTCCCATCGATGCGCATTTGGCATTCCAAACAGGGTTTACCTTGTGTGTAAGTGACCACTTGGACCTTTATACTCGAATCTTGTTCTCCCATTCTTCAGACGGTGCCTTAAAGTTGCCCAACTACGGCACAAATGTCTTAAGCGGCAGTATTGGAATGCGCTATTATCCGGAAAGCAGGCCATCTTTAAAAGTTAGGGAACCTGAAACTTGGTGTCCGACCTGGGCACTTAATGTTTCCAATGCTTTCGGCCTACTTCAAACCAATACCCGATTGCATGGCAAACTTCCTGTGGAAATGCCTTATTATTCAGCCGACTACATCCAAGTGGGTTTCACACATCATTTTCATCCTAAATTTCTCTACAATTTTGGCCTTGAATTAGGCTATACAGGTGAAAGCAAAGTAAAATACGAACAAGCTTACCTTAAATCTATTGGTGATCCGTATGAAGATTGTCCTTTGGAAACTTCATTGGAAGAGTATAGTTTTTTAAAATCCACACATTTGGCAGCACAATGTTCTTTTGAAGTTCTCTACAGTAAATTAGCCGTTTGTTTAGGTTTTGGCTATTATATCTCCCATGGAATCTATCTCCGTACTGATGAAAAAAAGACTTGGGGCTTCACGGAAAGCAGCATGACACCATTCGAGTTACAATATCTTCCGACGGACTATCGGAACTTTTTCGGGCGGCTTGGCTTAAAATATTACTTTGGGAAAGATAATAGATTCTACGCTGGCATGTTTGTCAAAGCACACGCTAGTGTTGATTACATTGAGTGGACAATAGGCACACATCTTTTTCAACATAAAGGGAAAAACAAGAAGCTTGAATAAGAATCTGTTTACAAACTGTCTTTGAAAAAAATATGTTATCTTTGTGCCAAAATTTCAAAACTATGTCCAAAACCATCGTAAATATCGTAGACAAAATCAACCCATTGCCGGCTTATTTGTTCATTAAAGAATACTACGAAGACGGCGACAAACTGTTGTTTATTTCCGCCGAAGAAGATATTGACTGCATCAGACCTTTGGCCCAATCATTGACAGTTGATGAAGACTTAGTTAACATCATCATTGTCAAACGGCACGAAGACAAGATTCTCTATGAATACATTTGTCGCACCATCAAAAGCGAGCTGAATGCCGATACGCAATATTATCTTAATCTCGCTGGTGGCAACCGTTACATGACTTTATCGGTGCAGCATGTCTTCGAGGAGTTCAATACCTTGTTTTTCTATACCCAAACCCGAGAGAACCTGATTGTCAAGACCATCTTCGACCATAGCATTTATGACGATGACGACGAAGTATTTCCCATCAAGCATCGGATGACTCTGAAAGAGTATTTCCGCCTTTATGGACTTGAAAGCGATGTAGATCAGCCACGTAAACAAGTGAAAGAGACCTCTTTCTCGCAGCACCTGTTCACCATGTTCTCGCAAAACCTGTTCGGTCAAGGGGATTATCAAGTGATGGAAATTTTGCGTGAGAAATATCGCAACTGGAAATTCCTATTACTCTCAGAAGTGGAAAATCCGCACAAGGAGTATATGACAGCCATTCCTAATTTGAGCAAGTTTTTGAATTATATCGACTTTGTGCCTGAGCGCAAAGGGTCACTGCAAAACTATGAAATTGAATACCTTACGGGTGGCTGGTTTGAGGAATATGTTTACGCGCTCATCAAGGAAGTGCTGCAACCTGATGACATCGCCATGGGTGTACATATTTCCAACGGCATCATCAAACATAACAACGAGTTGGATGTGTGCTTCATAAAGGCCAACAAATTGTTTGTTATCGAGTGCAAGACGGGGGTGACCAACGAAAAACTATATAATGAGATTGTCTACAAGGTCTGCGCTTTGAAAGAAGTTTTGCTCGGTACAAGTAATTCTTACATCTTTTCACTGAAGAAAGACCACAAAGGTATCTGGAAAAAGACGGCGAAATACATGGGCATCACCTTCTGCGACTGGCTCAATCTGACCAAGCCGAAAAATTTAAAACGCATCCTGAAAGAAATGAACCAAATTACGAAGGAGAAGTGACGAAGGGGATATTATATCCTTTTCTAAAGTGTACCCCATCCGTTTACATTTCCGGCAACCCAATCGTACATTTTCCACAAAAAAGCCTCAACCCTTTTGCCGGATTGAGGCTATATTTTTTCCCATCACTTATTTCGTAACAGTTATCCGATTTGTATGGGATACGCCTTGCTTGTCGTGGATGTGCAGCAAATAAACCCCATCCACCAATCCACCCAAATCAATCTCATTCATCCCCCGCACCCTCTTCACCACCTGCCCAAGAGCATTGTAAACCTGCACTTCGGCAGCCTCAATGCCTTCTATCGTCACCTTTTCCTTGGCAGGATTAGGATAGGCCAAAGCCTTTACCGCTTCTTGCGGCACTTCCTCTACACTACAAGGGATTGGATTGAAATCCTCGCGCCGCATCTTGATGAGTTTGCCGTAACTATAATCTCCAAGATAATATGTTCCATGAACAATACCTATTAAGCAACTCCCGTCTGACATAGGCAGAACAAAATTGCATGATGATATGTATTCGGGTCCATCAAACTCTTTTCGGCCTAATACCTCAAAGTCTGTATCATATAGACTGATGCTTGGATGGTTTTCACCACCTGCTGGTTGCTTGTAATACCATGATCCTCCATAGATAGTGGTATCATTCACATATGCCATGCATTGATTGGGTGCCTGAACGGAAGTATCTTGCACATGGTAAACCCTATCCCAGTGCTCAAAGGTTCCATCAAGGTTAACTTCAGCCATGCCGACAGACCAATTATCATAATTACCATAAGGCCAAACCGTACCCATCACAAGCAATTTTCCATCCGAAAGCCAGTGGTCCGAAAAGGCATTGTTAAAGAGTTCATGCGCTACAGGTATCATTTGGAAACCATTCACATAATTGAAATCGTAGTCATATCTCAAAAGTGAACAATTACCATTTATTCCGCCGTCACATAACACAATAAAACCTTCGTCAGTTGGATTTTGCATTATTTGGTGGCATTCGTATCCCGTTATCGTTGCTTCGGGTTGGGGCGATGTCACTTGGACAAAACGGCACGATAAAGTGTCCGCGTTCTCGTCAAAACGATAGAAATAAGGCTTTCTTCTTACACCATATACATCTTGATACTGAAAACCACCCGAAACCACAATCGTCCCGTCGTCATCAAGCATAAGCCGTCCTTCTCCCATAGTGAGTGCAAACTCAGGCTTCTCATAACTTTTCACATTGATAATGTTGAAATTCGAGTCAAGAATCATAAAAACGACATCTTCTCCGATTCCAAAAACATCCGCTTGAACTATTGCTGCAGCGAAATAATTCCCGTTATTCAGTTGCACGATATGGGTAAATCCCACATTCCCTTCAATGGTGTCGAAAACCCGAGAATTACATTCACCGTCAACGGAAACACTCATAATTGCAGGATAATAATGGTTTTTGTCAGGTCCACTAACCCCCACAAGTACATTTTCACCATTGCTATTGACAATGCCAGGTCGCATAATCGTGTAACTGGTGGCATCGCCATAGTCAATCTCCCATTGTTGGGCATAACCCACCGCCGCCATCACCATCAGGCAGCAAATCATCATGAATTTCTTTGTCGTTTTCATTTCGCTTACTTTTTTTTGAAATTGAAATTTTCGGCAAAACTACACCAATACCCCCACACCTGTCAAGAAAAACAATGTGCGGATTTGTGCGGTTTTTTGGCTATCGTCCCTATAATCAGATAGATGCAGATTCAATGGAAAAGCTTCGGAGCGTCGCGGAAAGCGGCTCCTCGCTACCAAAAACGCCTTTCAGTTTGCGGCTGCGCTCGCTCACGGTGTTGTAGGCGCGCTGCATCAGGGCCGAAATGTCGGCATCCGAAAGGCCGAGCAGATAGAGGCAGCAATAGTCAAGGTCGCCTTTGGTGAGGGTGGGATAGGCCTTGGCCAAACGGACGGTGAACTGCCCGAAGTGGCGGTCGGCAGCCTCGCGCAACGCCATCACCTGCTCCTTGCCCAAGGCATAGTCCTTGTAGATGGTGCAGTCCATCTGCGACTTGAATTGTCCTTCGTTCACCCGCTCCATGATAAGGCGGCAGATAGGCTCTTCGTTGAACGACACCGCTTGCGCCTCCTGTTTCGGCGCACCGCTGCCCGCCTGTTGCCGCATCTGGTCCTTCAGCTCGCGCAGCTCCTGGTTACTCCGTTTCAGCCTCCCCGACATCGAAGCTTTCTCCAATCGGTGCGCCTCCTGCACGGCCTCCATCTGTTGGTCTGCCTCGTCGCGCTGCTGCTTCATCTTGCGCCTATGCAGCAGCCAAGCCAACAGCGCAGCCACCGCAACGAGAACGCTCACCACAACGATCATCCTGTTCCTCCGCAACCGCGCCGCCTGCTGCCTTTCGGCCTCGGCTCGCTCTTGCTCCCACTGCAAATGTTGTTGAAACAGCTCGTTGAGTTGTGAGACTTGTGCGTTGCTTTCCGCTTGAGAAACTGCATTTTCCACTTGATATACAGCATATTGGGTAGCCATTAGTGTATCACCTCGGCTTTGGTAAATGTCGCGTAAAAATCTGGCGGCAGATCTTTTCATTGCAGCATCACCTTTGTTTTCAA
>JAEEQP010000078.1 GCA_016285355.1 Bacteroidales bacterium | reverse complement strand
GCACCAGCCCCGTGCCGCTGCCTGGTTTGTTGGAAGTGCCCGCAAGCAATATGAAGTCATCTTCCATGATGATTCCTCTCCCTCGCACGAGGTCTTCGTCATATCCCCCAAAGCATTGCTGCTTGTCGATACGGATTTGCGCTTGCATCGTCACCCCTCCCGCCATCACCAGCAGCACAAGCAGGGTGTAAAGTCTTGGTGTTTTCATTGTTCTATTGGTTTTAACTATTTATTTGTCTTATCAGTCTTATAAGTCCCATCTCTCGCATCCGGTAGGCTCATCCCCCTCTGAGAGGGGGTGCCCAACGGGCGGGGGAGTCCATCGTAAGTACGTTAGCACGTATAACGTTAGCACGAAAAAAAACACTACCTCACCATCACCTTCTCCAAAAAGATTCTCCCTTCCTTATCCCTAATCCTCACCAAATAAACCCCATCCACCAATCCACCCAAATCAACCTCATTCGTCCCCCGCACGGTCTTCACCATCTGCCCAAGGGCATTATAGACCTGCACCTCGGCAGGATAGATGTCGTCTATTGTTATCTTGTCTTTTGCAGGATTGGGGTAGACGGTAACATCAGTTCCACCTCTATTTTCATCCACACCATCCATCTGTTCACAATACACAATGTTGTACGATTTTGAGGTCTCACCATCGCTGTATACCGCCAACACGTGATAATTCAATCGACCCCCACCTGAACAGTTGTCGGTGTATTCCGTTTCCGTAACCAAGTCTTCAGAGACCAAGGTCACACCTCTATAAACTTGATAACCAGCCAACACCTCATCGGGTTTCAGTTCCGGCTCATTCCAACGCAATATCACACTGCTTTCGTCACAACTTGCTATTTCGCAGTCCATTACTGGTGTATGATGTTCAAACCAATCGGGCTTGAAATCGTGAAAATAGGTAGTCACCAAAGTGTCGCCATAGGCACGGTAATAAGCAATATAACATCGGTCGCCTTGGGGTTCTTCAACCGGCGTACCCCACTCGGTGAAATTGTATGACAGCGTATCAAGGCAAACATAGAACACACCTGGCTCCCTGTCTAAAAATAGATTTCCCCCATATCCTATATCAAAAAACCGAAAAACGCTGTCGTCAACTATGACATCAATCGGATTCGATTCAAGGTCAACCAATGTTCGAAAACTATTGCCGTAATTGTCGGTGTATTCCACTCTTCTCAATTTTGAATAAGGCATATACGTAAAATACAATTCTCCTTCTTTTGGTCCTATGCCAAATTGCTTATTGATATATTCAGCTGGCAGTGTCAGCGTATCAGCAATTCCATAAAAATCTGTCGTGTGTAACAATTTGTCCGTACCAAGCTCTCGGCGAAAGAACTCTCCATGATTCCAACCAGCAACATGATTTGTGTATACAGGTATAGGAAAAGTTGCGATGGTATCAGAGAAATGGGCCCCATAATCATAACTCGCGATAAAAGAATAATTTTGGGGATTGGGATAATCACGCTCAAATTTCACCAGTTCTCCCAACTCATTCGCAAAACACCAATATGGGGCTTGATTTGGATAGGTATAATCGTCAACCACAATCCATGTTTGTCCATAATCTTCGGTGGAAAGAATCCGTTCCGAAAGATAATCTATGTTATAAAAGTGGCCAGGCGTAGCATCGTAAAGTGGTTCTCCCATTTTTGCCATGGTTACCGAATCAATCACCCAATTGTCCGTATCGTATGTAGCAATGATGTCGATATCCGCTCCGTGATTTGTGAATTTACAAAACAAGCATTTATATCCCATGAATGTATACTCGTACCACGGTTTTTGAATGATGATTTCACCTGGTTGGGTGCCAATGAAAAACTGCTCGCCTGATTGTCCAAATGAAGTCCCACTACCCGCCATCAGCAGGAACGCAATCAGGGTGTAAAGTCTAATTTTTTTCATCTTCGTGTACATTTATTATAATTCATGCACACAAAATTATATCAAAATTCCACAGAAATTCCAACCGCAAGGCACAAGTAAACATTTTTCTACCTCGCATAATACCCAATCGCCTGTTTGGTAGCCGATTGGGAAACGATAAAGTACACATTTTTATTCCACAAGTACCGAAAACTGGCCCAAATCCAGTTTCTTGTAGAGCGCAGAGCGGTACTTTCGGACAGTGTTTTCACTCAATCCAAGCAGCTCCGCCTCCTCCTTCGCACGCAACCGCAGGAAGGTTAGGATGGCCAATTTACGCTCCGTCTCGCTTAAGTCGGGGCAAACCTTCTGCAACTTTTCCGTGGCTCGGGGATAGGTCGTTTCAAATTCGGCCATAATGCGCTGCAGCTTGTCGTCTTCTTCACTATGGTAAATGGCCTTCGCACGTTGCTGCAGCACTTCCTTGGTGTGTTGTGCTGCCTGTTCCATCTTTGTCTGAAGCTCACGCTCCGTTTCGCCGTGCCGTTGCAAGGCCTCATTCAACCGCCGCTGTGACTCGGCCTCGTTTGCTGCCATGCGCTTCCTGTGGCTGCGCCGCATCAATATGACCACAACAGCCGCTATCACCACCAATGTCATCACCATCGCAAGCGTTATCCTCACGGCCTTTCTTTGCTCGCGGAGCGAAGCCGCCTCCTGTTTCTCCTGCAAGTAGTTTTGGAACATGTCATTCAGCTTCGAGACTTGTGCCTGCTTTTCGGCTGCCGTTGTGTTTTTTTCTATGAGCATTGTGGCATATTGGTTGGCTTTCAGCGTGTCGCCTTCGCTCATTGCAATCTCACGCAAAGCCCTTGCTGAAACGCTTGCCATGCCAGACTCTTTTTCAAATTCAAGCACAGGCTCAAAATAGGCCTTTGCGGAATCGTATTGCCCCATATCTTGGTAGATACCGCCAATGATCATGTATCGGTTGAGTCTTTCCGTTTCATTTGTTGCTTGCGCCGTCATCCTTTTCAAGCTATCCAAGGAGTTCACGGTATCGTTGTGGGAAGAGTACTCAAACAACGCCCTAACTGAAATCAAATCCCTATATAACAAAGCGTTTCTTTCGGTCAAAAGCTCCAACGCCTTTTCATAGCAACAGGCTGCGCTGTCCGCTTCATTCAGCTTGTCATATTGTTTTCCCAAATGATAAAGGATGTTGGCAATCTTGTCCGGCGAAACCTGCGCAATTCTGTCGTATGCTAAAGCCTCCTTGTAGCAATAGATGGCAGGTTCTTGCATGAATTGTGCAGAAAACAATTCCCCAAGGCGGTTATAGGTCAAAGCCATAAACCACGCTTTCTTGTCCACCAGTTCATTCTCGGCAAAGTGGCTCTTCATCATCCGCAAAGTGTTGAGGTATTCCTGGCAAGCCTCAATAAGGCTGTCGCGCTCATAATACCCCACACCATTAATATAATGCGCCCGCGCCGCCAAAAACGCATCCCTTTTCTGTACGGACGCACCTCTTTGTGGGGACGCACCGCGTGCGTCCGCATTACGCCCATCTGCAACATTCACAATCGAATCAAAATACCCCACCGCCTTCAGCACTTCCGTTCGGTTGCTCTGTGCATAGTAATTCTTAAACAGCAATTCCGAGGCCAGCAATTGGGCGTAATGGTTATCAAACGTTGTAGAGACGCATTGAATGCGTTTCATTGTGTCCATTGCATCATTTGAAGACGCAATCATTGCGTCTCTATAGGAAAGGTATTCCAACAACAAGACCAAAGTGCTGTCGGGCTGCTGCCATATCAGGCTGTCGATGGTGGACAATTCTGAGGTCGGCCCTTCGACGCTTCGACCATGCTCAGCGACCGCAGGCTCAGGGACCTTCGCTTTTGAGGTGCAGGCAGCAAACACTAACAAAACGAAAATACCTATGACACAGAGGCGTTTCATGCCTGCAAAGGTAAACAAAAACCCCGCCACAAAACCTTGCAGCGGGGAAAAATGTGGTACGAATTATTTCATAATGCACATAAAAATAAAACTTCTTGCCTAATACCTTATGATTCGCTGCGCGTGGTCGCCAATTTTCAACACATAAACGCCTGATGACAAATCAGGACGAATGACAAAATGCTGTACACCATCGTAAAACCTCAAATTATCGTGGTATAGGCAACGTCCCAGCATGTCAAAAATCATCACCTCTTGTGATTGTCCTATCTCTGATGAAACTATCAGATGAATCTCGTCAGTAAAAGGATTGGGATAAATGACAAGGCTGGCAAGTTCCTCTTGTGAGAAAACATCCAAGAAAGCCTCGATTTGGGCTTCCATGCTCTGGTTTCTGCCTTTTAAATAGGTATTGAGTTTCTTTATTTGTTTTAACCATATTACCGTATCAGCGGGAAAACTGAATCTGAAACTTTGATTGGAAACTTCATCTTTGATGTCTTCAGAAAGTTTTATCAAAACAGGTCTTGTATGCTCATAATTCAGCGTTTGAGCCATTGCTGTCGCAAAACGGGAACAGATCTGCTCCACAAAATTAGTGTTTTTCAGTAGCCGACGATAAATCAAAGTGCAAGCCGCAATAGAGGGTAGATCATGGTTGGAGTGTAAACTATTTTCGCTGGTGTCAACCATATTTGCAAATACATCAAAATCTTTAGAGAAACATCCGTCGCCATCATAGAATATCCAGCGCCATTTACTATCACCAGTCTGCCAACAACGGACATTGTTGCCAGGCCAGTCAACATTGGCGGAATAAAGCTCAAAAACCGTATAATCAATGAAGTTATCGATGTCGATTTTTGAACATAGGTAATCATATTGCTCCGCTTGCGACAAGTCGGCAGTTTCAAGCCAATTGTACAGCTGTAGCCATTGGGTAGCATCGCCTTCGTCAAGCGTTAGCCAGTTCTCGATGATATTGCAGCTGTCGGGGTTGACATCATAATGATCTTCAAAATAGTGTGTGTCTATCGATTCTTCCAAATAGTAGATGCCCCAATATTCTCCGTTTAAAAACACGACAACGGCGCGTGTGCCCAGAACATCGAAATTCATTTGCTGTGCAACATGATGACAAAAAGGGTCGGTCAGTCCGATTTTAAGCCAATTGCTGCACTTGAATGGCTTGAGTGAAAACCGTTTGACCTTCTCAAGGGACACATTATCAAAAAATGGGTGTTTGAAGCGTTTCTTCCCGTATTCATCTCTGGCATATAGTTTCATGCCTTTCTGTTGGTATCTTCTTGAAACGCCGCCATGAGTACGTAGTCCCGCTTCCTGATTGATGCCACTGTTGTCGTTCTCATAAAACTCCACGTTGCAACGGCGTTCCCATTCCCTGCCTTTGCAGAAATAATTACCCGTCCAAGATGGTGAACTGGGAGACTGATTGGCGCCTGGCACAAAAATACCTTGGTAATAGTCAAACAAATCCAATGAGTCGGCGCATAACGAGACGGCAGGCAAACCGTGTGTGTTACAGCCCAAAGAGTGGATGAAATAGCTATTGGTCACCACCTTGCTGACACAACTATCGTTCTCATCAAAAACCGCAGCTCGGATAACGATACAATGCTGCACCGAATCGGGAAGATGAAACTGTGTTACAGGGCAATTGACGATGGTATAAATGTCTGATTTTGAATACAAATTCTCATCCAAAGTCAAAGGTTCATCGTACAATGGCGAATGTGCCGTCGGGCGATTGCCATTGGTGGTGTAACGGATGTGGTTTTGCGGATTATAATTGAACAGTTCCAATGAAAAGGTCTCGTAATAGAACCCGCCTTGCGCTGAGAAGGAAATCGTGTCAGTTTGGGCTTTCGCAGAAATGGCGGATAGAAAAACGAACAATATGAGCCAATAACTTTTTGTCATCATTGTGTTTTGAAAAAACCCCGCTGCAAATCTTGCAGCGGGGAAAAATGCAATACTTATGAAAAAATACAAATACTTTATTCTTCTTCCTTCTGGCTCTCTTCGTACTCCTTGAGGAGGCGGTTCTGAACGTCGGTGGGCACTTGCTGGTATTCAGCATACTTCATCGTGAAGGTGCCACGACCCGAAGTCAATGAGCTGAGGCTGGTGGAATAACGGTCCATTTCAGCCAACGGCACCTTGGCGTGGATGGTCTGGTAGTTGTGGTCACTGTCCATACCCATCACGATAGCGCGGCGGCCTTGCAGGTCGGTCATCACAGCACCCATGAGGTCGGCGGGCATGCGCACGTCGAGGTCGTAGATAGGTTCCATAATCTTCGGGCCAGCGTTCTTAAAGGCCATGCTGAAAGCCATACGACCGGCAATCTTAAAAGCCATTTCGTTGGAGTCGACCGGGTGCATCTTACCATCGTAGATGTAGACGATGATGTCGCGGGCGTAAGAACCTGTCAACGGGCCTTGCTCCAGACGTTCGTTCACACCCTTCAGGATGGCGGGCATGAAGCGGGCATCGATTGCACCACCCACGACGCAGTTGGCGAAGATGAGCTTACCGCCCCAAGGCAGTTCGTACTCTTGCTTGTCGCGCACTTGCAATTCGCTCGGGTCGGTGTAACCTTCGAAATAAGGAGCTAATTGCATGTGGACTTCACCGAACTGACCGCTACCACCGGACTGTTTCTTGTGACGGTAGCTGGCACTTGCGCTCTTGGTGATGGTCTCACGATACGGAATCTTAGGAGCTGCGGTCTCGATAGCAATCTTATAGACATTGTCGAAGTACCATTTCAGCGTGTTGAAGTGATATTCACCCTGGCATTGCAGGATGTTCTGGCGCAACTCGCGCGACATACCGGCAATGACGGTCGGGTCGGTCTTGTGCATATCGTTGAGGATGCTGCCGAGTTTTTCGTCTTCCTGTGAGTTGACGGCCTTGACGGCAATTGAGAAGATCGGGGTCGGGAACGGAATTTCGGGGAAGATGGCTTCGCCAGCCTTGGCATCGACCAAAGAATCACCGATGCGGCCGTCCTTCAGTTTGATGGTGCAGATGATGTCACCAGCGTTGGCTTTCTCAATTTCTTCGCGGTTCTTGCCACGGAAGACCAGCAGCTGTGACAGACGCTCCTTGTTGCCAGTACGCGGGTTAATGAGATCTTGACTCTTCACGACGGTGCCACCATAGACGCGCATCCAAGCCACGTCGCCGAGGTTCTGTTCGGTCGTGACCTTGAAGATGAACAAAGCGGTCGGGTCGTCGTTGCTGTTGTGGAATTCCTGACCGTTTTGGGCTTTGATGGCTGGCATGTCGGCAGGTGACGGACAAGCGTTGATGAGGAAGTCCATCAGACGTGTGACACCCACGCCACGTTTGGCAGCGCCACAAATTACTGGGAACATCTCACGGTTGACGATACCGAGGTGGATACCGCGTTCCATGTCCTCTTCGCTCAGGGTCATCTCTTCGAAGAACTTCTCCATCAGAGCTTCTTCACCTTCGGCAGCGTGCTCGATAAGGTTGTTGTGCAGCTCTTCGGCCTTGTCCATCTCAGCGGCGGGAATATCCTGAATCTCAGGTGCTCCATTACCGTTCTTGAAGACCAACATCTTCATCATGATTAAGTCGATGACGGCGTTGAAGTCCTCACCGGCGTTGACAGGATATTGGATAGGTGTGACCTTGTCACCGAAATACTCTTTCAGTTCGCGGATCGTGTTGTCGAAGTTGGCGTTGCTGTGGTCGAGTTGGTTCATAAAGAACACCACAGGCTTGTTCGTGTTGGCCGCATGACGCCAAGCATTCTCGGTAGTGGCTTCCACACCTGACTGAGCGTTCACAGTGCAGACGGCGATGTCGGCAGCACTGAGGCAGCTGACGATGTCGCCCGAGAAGTCGCTGAAACCAGGGGTATCCAAGATGTTGATTTTCTTGTCGTTGTAAATGGTGTACAACATGGAAGCGTTCACCGAAATCTGACGTTCCATTTCGATGGGACGGTAGTCGGAAACGGTGTTTTTCTCGTCGGTGCTACCTTTTCTGTTGATGAGCTTGCCTTCGAAAAGCATGTTTTCGGCAAGCGTGGTCTTACCCGATTTAGCTGCGCCGATAAGGGCAACGTTACGGATGTCTTTTGTCTGGAATTCCTTCATTTTTTATCTAACTAGCTAATTATTAAATATTTACTTTTCGCGAAAATCACTATATTGGGCGCAAAGGTACAAAAAATAATGATTGCTTCAACTAAAATATCTTATTATTGTCACAAAACTTACAAAACCAGCAAAACTTTATAAAAAATAGAAAGTCGCCAACCGGCTCCTTTCCAACGCATTCTTCGAATGCAGCCAAGTTATTTCTGCATTACAACGACGACTCGGTTGAGAGTCGTTGTAATGCAATATTTATTGGGTTTTGTAAGTTTTGCAGGTTTTGTGATAATTATTACAAAGCCGCTATTGAAGCATGGATTTTCTCCCAACGAGCCTCATCCATTTTGGTTCCCAAGACCTCGATGACATTGGCGGCCACAATAGCTCCCATTTGGCCACATTTTGCCAAATTTTCGCCTTTGACTAAACCAGCCATGAATCCCGCTGCCCACATATCGCCAGCACCGTTGGTATCGATGACGTTGGCTTTCATAGGCGGGACGGTTACCATTTCATTGCCGCGCTTGATGTAGGCCCCTTTGGCTCCTATTTTCACCACTGCAATTTCGCAACGCAAGGCGATGAAATCCAAGGCTTGTTGTGGTTCCATGCCTGTCAGAGCGAGGGCTTCATGTTCGTTGGCGAACACATAATCCACGTAATTCTCAATCAGTTGCATGAAATAGTTACGACTTTCTTCCACCACGTTGTAGCTGGCCATGTCAATGGCGATTTTCAAGCCAGCTTTTTTGGCAGTCGTAACAGCTTTATCCAGCATGGTGGGATTAGCCACGAGGTAACCTTCCACATAGAAAATGTCCCAACCATCAAAAAGTTTAGGCTTGATGTCGTCGGCACACATTTCAGCAGCGGCACCGAGGCAGGTAGCAAAAGTACGTTCACCGTCGGGAGTAACAAGAGCTTGCACGCGGCCTGAAGGTGTTTCACTCTTCAACATCAAAGGTTTGACATGGCTTTCAGTCATTTGCTTCTCAAAAAAATGTCCGATTTCGTCTTCGCCGATTTTGCTGAGAAAACCAGCTTCAACACCAAGTTGGGCCAAACCGCTCATGGTATTGGCCGCTGAGCCGCCTGAGGCCATCTGATTACCAAGATAAGCCAATTTTATACCGATTTCGACCGAGGTTTTAGCATCAACGTAGGTCATACTTCCTTTAGGCAAGTTCAATTCTTTGAGGATTTGTTCGTCGGGAATCTGGGTCAGGATGTCGACCAAGGCACTTCCTATTCCGAGGATTTTTTTCATGGGGATTCAAAGATTTAAGATTTAAAATTCAAAATTTGTGCAAAGGTAAGAAAAAAGAGATTCCCGCAGAGAATCTCCATCAAATAAAGAAAAAAATTCCTTCCTGATTATCAATTAAATATAAAATATTTGAAAAATTTTGTCTGAAATTTATTGTCGGTATCGGAAAAAGCCGTACTTTTGCAACCGCAAAACGAAAGTTCTGTGACATTGTGCAGCCTCCTTAGCTCAGTTGGTCAGAGCATCTGACTGTTAATCAGGGGGTCTCAGGTTCAAGTCCTGAAGGGGGCGCTTTTTTATGTTTCATGT
>JAEEQP010000005.1 GCA_016285355.1 Bacteroidales bacterium | reverse complement strand
CTTTTAAAATAATACGACTATGGAAAATCAGAATATCGAACAAGAGGTCATGCTGACCAAAGAGGATTTTGCAAGCGATCAGGTGGTGAAATGGTGCCCCGGTTGTGGCGACCACGCCATCTTGAAGGCCGTTCAAGACATTTTCCCGAAGTTGGGTAAGAAGAAGGAAGACATCGTTGTCGTTTCCGGCATCGGCTGCTCCTCGCGCTTCCCTTACTACATGAACACCTACGGTTTCCATAGCATCCACGGTCGTGCCGCTGCTGCCGCCACTGGCGTCAAGCTGGCCAACCCGAACCTCAGCGTGTGGATGATCACCGGCGACGGCGACTGCACCGCCATCGGTGGCAACCACTTCATCCACGCCTGCCGTCGTAACATCGACATCAACCTGATCCTGTTCAACAACCGTATCTACGGTATGACCAAGGGTCAGTTCTCACCCTGCACCTTCCGTGGCACGAAGACCAAGACTTCGCCGCAAGGTACTTACGAAGATCCGTTCAATCCTGGCGAACTCGCTATCGGTGCCAAGGCTACTTTCTTCGCCCGTGGCGTGGACATCAACCCCAAGGAGTTGAGCGAGATTTTCTGGGAGATGTACAAGCATGATGGCATCGCCGTGACCGAAGTTCTGCAAAACTGCATGATTTTCTCCAACGGTGTGCATGAGAACATCACAGGCAAGGACGTCCGCGACGACATGCAAGTGAAGTGTGTCCATGGCCAGCCGCTCATCTTCGGCAAGAACCGCGACAAGGGTATCCGCCTGAATGGCAACCAACTCGAAGTGGTCACCATCGGCGAAAACGGCATCACTGAGAAGGACTTGCTTGTCCACGACAAGACCACTGAGGACACAGGTGTCCACATGATGCTGGCACACATGATGCCGCCTCATTTCCCTGTGGCTATCGGTGTCATCCGTGACGTGAAAGCCCCGACCTTCAACGACAGCCTCGTCGAGGTCATCGAGAAGGAAAAGGCCGCCTCGAAGATCAAGAACATGGACGACCTGCTGAACAGCGGTTCGACCTGGACGATCGAGTAAACACAAAGCGTATTGGAATGAAAAAATCCCGTTCTTTGGAGCGGGATTTTTTGTTTGTAAAAGGTTTCTTGCCTATGAATCTGGCAGATTTTGACCTAATCTTGCCTATGAATTGTGTAATTTTTAGTCATTCATGCCTATGAATTTGGCGAATTTTGACATAATCTTGCCTATGAATTAGGAAAAATTTTGCCTGTTTTGCCTATGAATTGGGAAAAGTTGTATCTTTGCGGCTTGAAATACAATTAGATGGAATATGTTTGCGCGAGAAGTCATTAGTCAACTTCGTCAATGGAGCGAAAGGAGTACTCACAAGCCCTTGGTTATTCGGGGCGCAAGGCAGGTGGGAAAGAGTACTCTCGTTAGGGAATTTGGCAAGGAATTCGACATTTTCATCGAGGTTAATCTTGAGTTGTCAGAGGATGCGGAAATCTTCAACCAAACCGATAATGTTTTTGACATTTGGCGGTTTCTTTGCCTGCGTAATCATGTCGTTTCCGATGAGGGAAAGCGTATGTTGCTTTTCATTGATGAGATTCAGGAGGAGCCGAAGGCTGTCGCTTTGCTTCGTTACTTTTATGAGAAGATGCCTTGGCTGCATGTCATCACGGCAGGGAGTCGATTGCAAAGTTTGCTCAAAAGACATGTCTCGTTCCCTGTTTCACGTGTCGAATACCTTAATCTTCGCCCATTCTCGTTCATGGAATATCTCAATGCAATGGAGGGTGAGGCTTGGTGTGATATGGTTCGGCAGTTGAATGTCACAACCGTGATGCACCAGAAATTGATAAGCCATTTCAACCAATACGCGCTTATTGGCGGTATGCCGGAAGTGGTTTCCAATTATGTGCAATACAATGATATTGAGCGGCTTTCTCCAATTTTCAACTCTTTATTGAAAGGCTACAATGAGGATGTGGAGCGTTATGCCAAAAACGAGGAACAGGTGCGTGTCATTCGTCATTTGTTGGAAACGGCTTGGTTTTTGGCTGCTGAAGCTATTTCAATGAACAATTTCGGCAACAGCAGTTACACCAGCAAACAAATTCATGATGCTATGGATTGCCTTGAACGTGCATATATCCTGTCATTGGATTATCCTATCACCTCTACTTCTGCGCCAGCTATTCCTGCTTTACGCCGAGCACCGAAACTTATCATGGTGGACAGCGGCATCACCAACTTTGTGGTTGACATACAAATAGAATACCTTCAGAACAAGGAATTGCTTGACACTTGGCGAGGTCGCGCCGCTGAACAGATTGTAGCGCAGGAATTACGGATTCTGTTGGATAATAAGTTTCAAGAAAAACAATTTTATTGGGTGCGCGACAAGAAAGGCACCACTGCGGAGATTGATTTCATTTGGCAGCAAAACGCACAAATCATTCCTATTGAAGTGAAGACAGGGGTCCATTCCCATCTTCGCTCGTTGCATAGTTTTGTCAACATAGCTGACCGACATGTTACGGCGGTACGTTTTTGGAGTGGTGAGTTCAGCGTTCAGGACACCTTTACTCCTGAACCCGAAAAAAAGCCTTATCGCCTGATTAATGTTCCGTTTTATTATATTGGGCAATTGGAGGAGATTTTGAAGGGGAATATGGCTTGAGTTTATTATTTTTGCAATCAAATAATATAAACCATGTTTGAATATATCTATTACAGACTCTATCATACATACAAAAAACACGAACCAAATACGAATCCTGGTTTTAGTGCAACGTTAGCACTATCGGCATTTCAGTTCTGTATGGTTGGTGGTGTAATGATTGTTCTCAGAGGTGTGTTTGGTATTGATGTCTTGCCAAAAAACAGCGTAGTAGGTAAGATAATAGCATTGGGCTTTGCAGCTTTGTTAGCATTATACAATTATAAGCGTTATAGTCCGAAAATCGGAGAAATGGATGAAAAATATGCCAACTATAAAGCCAACAAATGGTTCAGAACTTGGATGTTGTATATATTGTCACTTTTGGCTTTATTGGTGCCTATTGCATTGTCAAGATTAATCAATGGTTTGCAATAAAAGTTTATCTTTCCCCTTTCTTTTACATATAAATAGAAGTTATCAATGAAAATCCCCTTCAAACCCGGAACACTGATTTATCCTTTGCCCGCCGTGATGGTCACCTGCGGCGACAGCGAGGAAAACTATAATATCATCACTGTGGCTTGGACTGGCACGATTTGTTCCGACCCGCCCATGTGCTACATCTCTGTCCGCAAGGAACGCCATTCGCACGAACTCATTATGAAGAACAAGGAGTTTGTCATCAACCTGACGACGGAGGAATTGGCTGCAGCTACGGATTGGTGTGGCGTGCGCTCGGGCCGCGACTACAATAAGTTCAAGGAGATGCACTTACACGCCGAGCCTGCACAAGTGGTGAAGGCCCCTTTGATTCAAGAGTCGCCGCTGAATATTGAGTGCAAGGTGGTGGAAGTGAAGGAACTGGGCTCGCATGATATGTTTATTGCCGAGGTTGTGGCTATTGATGCGGAGGAAAAACTCATTGACAAAGGCACTGGCGCGTTTCAATTGAATCATGCCAAGCCTTTGGCTTTCTCCCACGGTAAGTATTACGGCCTTGGTGAGAGGATTGGCAGCTTCGGCTTTTCGGTGAAGAAAAAGAAATAAGCATGCTCGAACAGTTTGCAGCATATATTAATAGGTATAACCTCATCGCCGAAGGCGACCGTCTCGTTTTGGCCTTGAGTGGTGGCATCGACTCCATGGTGCTCGCTGACATGTTGCTGAAGTCAAAAGTGTATTTCGCGGCGGCGCACTGCAATTTCCATCTCCGCGGCGAGGAATCGGACGGTGATGAAGAGTTTGTCCGAGAATATGCCAAACGGAATGGCATTCAATACTTTGTAAAGCATTTCGACACGGAGCAATATGCTGCCGAGCAAGGCATTTCCATCGAGATGGCCGCCCGCGACTTGCGTTATGCTTGGTTCGAGGAACTGAGACAGCAATTGGGCTATGACAAAATTGCTGTGGCGCATCACGCCGACGACCAAGCAGAAACATTTTTCATCAACTTGTTGCGCGGTGCCGGATTGCGTGGCTTGAAAGGAATGCAACCAAAAAACGGCATCATTATTCGCCCTTTGCTTTGGGCATCACGAGAGCAAATTCGCCAATATGCCACCGATAACCAAATTATTTGGCGTGAAGACCATACTAATGCAGAAAGTGTCTATCTGCGCAATAAAATTCGCAACCAGTTATTGCCAACTTTTGATGAACTGCATCCCGAGGCGCGGCAAGGTTTGTACAAGTCTTTGGAACATCTTGCTTCGGAGAATGAACTGTATAGAGAGTTGCTTCATGAGAAGCTGTCACAAATGGTGGAGCAAGATGGAGAGATTCAAAGATTGCCATTTTCAGCGATACAATTTGATAGTGTCGGCCCTTCGACAGGCTCAGGGACCTTTGCGTCCTCATTCCAATTGCTCTTTGAGTGGCTTCGCCAATATGGCTTCAACACCGACCAATGCCGTTTTATTTATGATGCGATGAAAAATGGCATCGGAAACCATTATTATTCTCCTACACATCAGCTGATCATCGGAAGAGAAGCATTGCAGCTCTCTGAATTAAAGGAGAATAAAGACGAGGAAATCCAAATTGAACTTGGAGAGGTGGAAATCACTTCACCTATACATTTGTGTTTTTCAAAGTTTGAGAAAACATCGGATTTCGCCATTGACAAGTCGCCCGAAGTAGCACAA
This sequence comes from Bacteroidales bacterium, assembly GCA_016285355.1. The sequence continues at coordinate 112,139 of JAEEQP010000005.1, read as the reverse complement.
TTGGATTTTGACAAGATTCGTTTTCCTTTGACTTTGCGGCATTGGCGACACGGTGACCGTTTCCATCCTTTAGGCATGAAAGGCTCCAAATTGCTGAGTGATTTTTTTGTAGATCAGAAGTTTACGGAAGCGCAAAAGCGAAATGTATTTCTTTTGGTTTCCGCTGATGGCGAGATTCTTTGGGTGGTTGGACAGCGTATTGATGACCGATTCAAGATTACAAATGCGACGAAATCGATTCTCCTATGCAGCTTGACTCGTAAATCCTTTTTGTAAAACATGAATTATCAACAATTTATCACGAATTAAGCATGAAATATTTTTTTCCAATTCATGTTGAATTTTTGGTAATTCGTGTTTATTTTTTCCTGACTTTGACAGTCTATAAAAGGATATTTTATAATGTGTTAATAATCTGTTTGTTATAAAATTTGCGTCACCTTATTTGGGTGACGCGGGGCGAAAAATCATTATTTTTGCTCCATGTATTTGAGATCGAAGACGAACAGGTCGGGTACAACGACGATTGTCGTTGTCGAGAAAAAGGACGGGAAACAGGTGTATGTCAAAAGCATCGGCACCAGTTCGGACCCGAAAGAGATAGCGTGTCTGACCGAACAAGGCGAGCGTTACATTGAGGAAGAAGGGAAGAAGAGATTCCCCGAGCTGGACTTTGACAGTGCCAGGGAGCGTGCCGCTGAGGCCGATTTGGAGGCGACCGAGGACTTCCTGTCCCGCATCGAGAACGTCTACCACGACGCGCCGAAGCGGATACTGGACAGGGTGTTCGACGCGGTTGGGTTCCACGCCGTTGGCGACGACATCTTCCGCAGCCTGGTGATAGCGCGGCTGTCGTTCCCGTCGAGCAAGCGCGCGACGGTGGAGTACCTGAAGTCGTGCTTCGACGAGGACTACGACCTCCACAGGGTATACCGCTACCTCGACAGCCTCAACGACACGAGGCGCGAGGAGATACAGGCCGTCAGCGTGCGCCACACGATGGAGGTGTACAAGGGGAAGATAGGCGTGCTGTTCTACGACGTGACCACGCTGTACTTCGACTCGGACAAGCCCGACAAGCTGCGCAAGCCGGGCTACTCGAAGGACGGGAAGCACTCCAACCCGCAGATTGTCCTCGGTCTGCTGGTCAGCGGCGACGGCTGCCCGCTGGCCTACGCCATCCACGAGGGGTCGAAGTACGAGGGGCACACGATGCTCCCTGTGGTCACGGACTTCGTCGAGAAGTACAAGCTGGAGGACTTTGTCGTCGTTGCCGACTCCGGCATGATGAGCGACTCCAACGTGTCGGACCTGGAGGAGAAGGGATACAAGTACATCATCGGGGCGAGGATAAGGAACATGTCGGAGGAGACAAAGGGATGGATCCTGTCGCGGGAGAAGAGGCAGGATGAAATCAGGGAGCTGGTCCTGGACAAGGACAGGCACAAGAGGCTTCTGGTCAGCTATTCCGAGGAGAGGGCTGCGTTGGACGCGAGGAACAGGGAGAAGGGCGTGGCGAAGCTGAGGAAAAAGTACGCCACAGGTACCGTCACCAAGTCGAAGATCACGCAGCGAGGCTACAACAGGTTCCTGAAGGTGACCGGCGGCGACAAGATCACGGTGACAGTTGACGACGGCATGGTGGCCGCCGACGCGAAGTGGGACGGCCTGAAGGGCTATATCAGCAACGCTACCCTGACACCCTCGGCGATTGTCAACGCCTACCACCAGCTATACAACGTGGAGCAATCGTTCAGGATCTCGAAGTCCAAGCTTGAGATACGCCCGATATTCCACTTCAACGGGGACAGGATCAAGGCGCACATCAGCATCTGCTTCGTCGCGCTCAAGGTCTACCGCGAGCTCGACAGGCTGCTGAAGAGGAACAGCGTAAAGATGAGCGTCGACACGGTGCTGAACATAGCCAAAACCATACCGACCATCACCGTCAAGATGTCCGAAGGCACCCTTACAAAAACCCTGTTCCTAACCAAGCGGCAGCAGACTATCAAGCCACTTTTTGAAGAGAAATTCTGGGTGACGCAAACTTCTTCTGAAAATCAATGAGTTATAAAAAACCCTTCAAAAAGTGTCGAAGTCAGGATGAATTATCAACAATTTATCACGAATTAAGCATGAAATATTTTTTTCCAATTCATGTTGAATTTTTGGTAATTCGTGTTTATTTTTTCTATCTTTGCAAAAATTCTTCAAATATGAGATTTATACTTAAATATCAGAGTATCAAATAATTGTAATATGAAAAAACTTTTCCTTATTCTGCTGATGGCCTTTGTCGCCATCGTACCTATGAAGATGCAGGCTCAGATTGTTGATCCTGTGAAATGGGCCTTCTCCATTCAGGAGGTCAATGAAACGGAATTTGATTTGGTTGCTACGGCCACGGTTGATCCGTCGTACCATATCTATTCCACAAAGATGCCCGATTTGGGGCCTAAGCCTACGGAGTTCGAGTTTGAACCCTCCAACGATTTTGAAGTGGTGGGTGAGGCAAGAGATGTCACCGAAGGCGAGAAGTTTTACGATGACATTTTTGAGGTCGAGTATGTTCAATTTAAAGGAACCGCCGTTTATGCGCAGCGTTTGAAGAAGCTGACAGACAACGCTTTCATGGTGGTAGGGACTATCATGGGACAAGCCTGCAAGGATGGTGGCTGTGTGCCTGTTTCGGCTGATTTTGAGGTCAATGTCGCGGGTGCTGACGGTTCAGTGGTCGCAACTTCAGCAGCTACTGAAGGCGATGGGAAGGATGTCGCTCCAGCTACCGAAAACCGTCAAGTTGTACAGACCGCAGGTGACGATTACGATTATTTCACCTCAGAGGGTGCCGAAAGTACTGACACCAGTCTTTGGGGCATGATTTTGTCGGCCATCCTTTGGGGTCTCGCGGCTTTGCTCACGCCTTGCGTGTTCCCGATGGTGCCGATGACGGTGTCGTTCTTCATGCACGGCGAGGGTGAAAGCAAAAAGGAAGGTCGTTTCAAGGCGTTCATGTATTTCGTTTTCATCGTGTTGTTGTACACTTTGCCCATCGCTATCCTCATTCTGATTACCTATTTCATCGGTGGTGAGAGTGTGACGGCAGGTATCTTCAACTGGTTGGCTACCAACTGGATTCCCAACCTGATTTTCTTCCTCGTGTTCATGGTCTTCGCGGCTTCGTTCTTTGGCGCGTTTGAAATCACTTTGGGCAGCAATATGCTGAACAAGAGCGACAGCAAGCAGAGCACTAAGAACCTCGGCGGTATCTTCTTTATGGCCTTGACTTTGGTGTTGGTGTCGTTCTCATGCACAGGTCCCATCGTTGGCACAGTGTTGATTCAATCCACGCAAGGTGCCATCTGGACGCCAATCATTTGCATGTTGGCCTTCTCCATTGCCTTTGCGTTGCCGTTTGCCATCTTCGCCATGTTCCCGAATATGCTGCAAAAACTGCCGAAGAGTGGTGGCTGGATGAATTCGGTGAAGGTCGTGTTGGGCTTCGTCGAAGTCGCCCTCGGTTTCAAGTTCTTGATGACTGCCGACCAAGCCTATGGTTGGGGATTGCTTGACCGCGAGGTTTACCTCGGCATCTGGATTGTGTGTTTCACCTTGTTGGGCTTCTACCTCTTGGGCAAAATCCGTTTCAAGGGCGAGAAGGAAGTGAAGGAGCTGGGTGTGTTCCGTTTGGTGCTGATTATTATTGACTTCACCTTCGTTATCTATATGATTCCTGGCATGTGGGGTGCACCGTTGAAGGCCCTCTCCGGCTATCTGCCGCCTCAACAAACCCTCGATTTCAACTTGGATAGGACCATTAAATATGTGGAGTCGCAAATGAAGCCACAGATTTGTGAGGAACCGAAGTATGGCGATGTCCTCGAACTGCCTCATGATTTGAGCGGTTACTTCGACTACGAGCAAGCTTTGAGTTGCGCCCGCGCCCAAGACAAGCCTGTCTTCGTTGACTTCACAGGTCACGGCTGCAACAACTGCCGTGAGATGGAAAACAGCGTCTGGAGCGACCCTGAAGTGCTGAAGATGTTGCGCGACGAATATGTAGTGGTTGCTCTCTACGTTGACGACAAGACCCAAATGCCCGAAGAGGATTGGTCGGTGTCGACGAAGAACGGCAAGGTCAAGAAGACAATCGGTTCCAAGAACATTGACTTCCAAGAGACTCGTTTTGGCGCCAACGCACAGCCTTACTATGTGCTGCTTGACAACGACGGCGACATGCTGATGATTCCGCGTTCCTACAGCAAGGACAAGGCCGCTTTCCTCACTTTCCTGAAGAAGGGCCTCGACAACTACAAGAACGGTAGGAAGTATATCCCTGAAAAGTATCAGAAATGATTTTTCAAACTGAATAAAGTTGGCTAACATGAGAAAAACATTCATTTTTTTCCTGCTGCTTTTTGCGGGAATAGGCCTTTTTGCCCAAACCGGCGACTTAAAGACCAAAACTATCCATTTGGATAACGGTCTGAAGGTGGTGATGTGCGAGGAGCATTCACAACCAGAGATTTACGGTGCTGTTTATGTCCACGCGGGCAGCAAGAACGACCCTGTGGAAGCCACAGGTATGGCACATTACTTTGAGCATATCATGTTCAAGGGGACGGACAAAATCGGCACGACCAACTGGGAAGCCGAAAAAGTTTTCCTCGACAGCATCGACTTGATGTATGACCGTTTGCATGAAACGACCGATGTCGCCGAAAGGCAAGTCATTCAACAGAAAATCAATGCTTTGTCACAGAAATCGGCAGAATATGCCATTCCGAATGAAGTGGATGTTATCCTCACGCAGATGGGGGGCAAAGGCTTGAATGCAGGTACGGCATACGACCAGACCATGTATTACAACACTTTTCCGTCGAATCAGCTTTCGAAGTGGATGGATGTGTACGTGGAGCGCTTTCGTAACCCTGTGTTCCGCCTGTTCCAGTCGGAGTTGGAGACCGTTTATGAAGAGAAAAACATGTATGGAGATAGCCCCATCACTGCCTTCCAAGAGTATCTTTTCAAGGAAGCTTTTGGTGAGCATCCCTACGGTCGTCCAGTCATTGGCTATACCGAGCATCTGAAAAACCCGCAGACCAGCAAGATGCGCGAGTTCTACAACACCTACTATGTAGCCAACAACATGACCCTTATTCTTGTCGGCGATTTCGACATCAACGAGGTTGAGCCTATGGTAGCCGAGAAGTTTGGCACATGGCGTCGTGGTGAACTGCCCAAGGAACCGACCTACAACTTGCCCAAGTTCAATGGCCCAACAGTGAAGGAAGTGAAGATGACACCTGTCAAAATGGGAGCGTTGATATTCCCTGGTGTAAAAATCTCTGACCCCGATTACCTGCCTTTGAGTTTGGCTTGCAGCATTTTCAGCAACGGTGAGACAGGTCTTACCGACAAACTCATGCTTGAGAACAAGATTATGGCTGCCATATTGTTGCCGCTTTCGTTGGAGGATTATGGTGGCAATGTGATGATTTATGTCCCGAAACTGTTAGGTCAATCGCATGAGGATGCTGAAGCCTTGATTTTCGGTTGTCTTGACCGCTTGAAAAAAGGTGATTTCAGCGATGACCTTTTTGAGGCCATGCGTCTGAGCACCTTGACGGACAGGATTTATGACATGGAAAGTTTTAATAGCCTTGCCAGTCTTTTCCTTGAACTGGAAATGAGAGGCATGACCTACGAGGATTATCTGGCTGAAACGAAACGCCTTGAAACCATTACGAAAGATGAGGTGGTGGCCATCGCCAACAAGTATTTCGGCGACAACTATTTGGATGTGCGCTCCAAGATGGGCTTCCCTGCTAAAGATAAGGTTGATAAGCCCAATTGGAAACCCATTGAGGCCAAGAATACCGAGGCCAAATCGGATTTCGCCAAGGCCATCGAGGCGCAAGAAGTGCCAGAAGTGGAACCACAGGTTATCAAATTCGGTGAGGATGTGAAGATTACGGAGGTAAACGATGGTTTCAAACTTTACTCTTCCTCCAACCCGCGCAACGAGCTCTTTAACCTTCAGGTGAAGTTCAACTATGGTACAGCCCATGACCCCGACTTGAGCCGTGCGGTGCAATATCTCGGTTTGCAAGGCACCGAAACCCAGACATTTGAGGAGTTTGCACTCGCTTTGCAGAAGATAGGAGCAGAAATCAGCATTTTCTGCAACGACAACAACCTGACTGTGCGTATGACTGGCTTCGAGAAGGATTTGAACGATGTCATGGCTCTGTGCAACCAGAAGTTGTATCATCCTTCAAACGATGAAAAGTACATCGAGACTTTGGTGGAGAACGAAGAAAGCGAGTTCAAAGTGGGTCGTGACGATGCTTCCACTTGGGCGCGTGCCGTCCGTGCTTATGCCTTGTATGGCGACCAATCTGTTTATCTGAACCATACGCCTTTGAAACAGTGGAAGAAAAAGAAAGGAGAAGAACTGCTGGCCGAAGTCACCGAAGCTTTGAAATACGATGGTTATGTGCTGTATAGCGGCAATACCGATCCGAAGGTGGTGGCGAATATGCTGAAAGAGAACCAATTGGTGCGCTCGAATGCCCAAAAGGGACATGAGAAAGTGTATGTTGAGAGGAAGTTCACCGAGCCACAGGTTTTCATTGCCTCCAACAAGAAGTTCCGCCAGAGCAACATCTATTTCCACGTGCCGGGCGAGAAACTGAGCAAGCAGGACGAGGCTTTGTCGTCGGTGTTCAGCAAGTATTTCGGCACCGACATGTATTCCATCGTGTTCCAGGAAATCCGTGAGTTCCGCTCGTTGGGTTATACGGCCTACAGCTATTATACTTACGACTATCTGCAGCGTAAGCCTGGCAACCTCTACGGCTTCTTGGGCACACAATCCGACAAGACCTTGGACGGCATGACCGCCTTCAAGGACTTGATTGTCAACATGCCGGTGCGCATGGAGAAGTTCAATGCCTCGAAGGAAGCCTTGTTGAAAGCTCGTGCCAGCGATTATGTCGGTTTCAGGAACATGCCTGCATCGGTGCAGAACTGGATGAAACAAGGCTACGACCACGATCCGCGTGGCGAGGTGACCGAAATCATCCGCAACACCACGTTTGAGGACGTGCAGAGTTTCTACAACCGTATGATTAAAGGCCGTCCTGTGGTCATCATGATGTCGGGCAACGAGAAACAAATCGACAAGAAGGAACTCGGTAAGTTTGGCGAAGTTACTAAGCTGAAATACAAGCAAATCATCAAGGAATAAGTCTTATGAACGAAATTCTTCGCGTTGAGGGTCTGAGCAAGACCTTCCGACTTACGCGCAAACAACAGCAGATTGAAAGGACTGACCGCAAGGAGATTGTGGCGGTCGATAACCTTTCGTTTACCGCCAACAAGGGTGAGATTTTCGGTCTGCTCGGTCCCAACGGAGCTGGCAAGACTACGACCTTGCGCATGTTGGCCACCTTGATTGCCCCAGACAAAGGCGACGCTTTCATCGAAGATTGCTCTATCGTGAGCCAGCCGGAACAGGTGCGTGCCAAAATCGGTTTCCTGACTTCGGAACTGAAATTGGAAGACTTCTTTACCCCGAATTACCTGTTTGACTTTTTCTCGCATCTTTACGGCATCGCACCGGAAATGATAGCCCAACGCAAGGCCAAACTATTTGAGCGTTTCGGCATCAACAAGTTCGCTGAGGTGAAGGTGGCCAATCTTTCCACAGGCATGAAACAGAAGGCTTCTTTGGTCATCTCGTTGGTGCATGACCCCGACTTCATCATCTTTGACGAACCGACCAACGGTTTGGACGTGTTGACTGCCCGCACAGTGACCGACTATCTTCAGGAATTGCGCGAACAAGGCAAGACCATCATCCTTTCCACCCACATCTTCAGTTTGGTTGAAAAACTCTGCGACCGCGTGGGTGTCATCATCGATGGTCGCATGACGGCCTGCGGCACTCTTTCTGAGGTATGTAATGGCATGACGATGGAAGACCGTTTCTTCGAGATGTACAAAGAAGTGAAAGGAGGTGAGGAATGAAAAGCAACACATTGACCATCATCAAGAAGGAGTTTGCCCGCTTCTTTGGCGACCGCCAGATGCTGTTCACGGCGGTCCTACTGCCAGGTTTGCTCATTTACATCATCTACAGCTTTATGGGCATGGGCATGAAAAAGATGGTGACTGAAGGAGCCAATGAACTGGTAACGGTATGCGTGGAGAATCTGCCGAACAGTGTGGCACCGATAATAGATGGCATTCCCGCTATAGTGACATCGCAACAACCTGTTTCACAAGCGGATATTGACAAACTGGAAGACAAGAACCTCAATGTGGTGCTGGTGCGTTTTCCTGAAGCATTTGACGAGACGGTGGCTACCTACGACCCGCAAAGCGGCGTGGCGGCACCCAATGTGGAAATCTACTACAACTCGGCCAACAATGCTTCCGCGCGCGTGTATCATATCTTGGAGGCTTCCCTTTCTGCTTACGAAAACCAGTTGAGTAATCGTTTCGATATTAACCGTGTTGACAACTTGGAGGAGGCTCGTTTCGACATGGCCAAGCAAGATGATGTGTTGGGCAGCATTCTCTCCAAGCTTATCCCCATGCTTATCTTGATGATGCTTTTCAGCGGTGTGATGGCCATCGCCCCCAGCTCCATAGCCGGAGAGAAAGAGCGTGGCACCATTGCCACCTTGTTGGTAACTCCTTTGCGAAGGAATGAGTTGGCCTTAGGCAAGGTGGTGTCGCTCAGCGGCATGGCGTTGATGAGCGGTATCTCGAGTTTCATCGGCATTGCCCTGTCGTTGCCGAAGATGATTCAGGTCGATGAAGCAGGTATGAAGCTGAACTACACTTTCAATGACTATTTGGCCATCCTGCTTATCATCTTGGCCACGGTGCTCATCATGGCCTCGGCTGTCAGCTTGCTGTCGGCGTTAGCCAAAGATGTCAAGAACGCTGGCACCATGATTACGCCTTTCATGTTGGTGGTGATGCTCTGTGGTTTGACGCCTATGTTTCAGAGCAGTACGCCTGAAAGTCTGACCGCCTACCTGATTCCGTTCTACAACGCTGTCCAGGTAATGACCTCTGTGTTCGCCCACGAGCTGAAGTGGATGCCTGTCATCGTCACCTTGGCTGCCAATGTGGTTTACACCGGCGTGGCCGTCTGGGGACTGACCCGCATGTTCAACAGCGAGAAGGTGATGTTCTCGAAATGATGAATGATAAGATAGATGGTAAAAACGGAAGGGTCGGTGGGCTCGGCTCTTCCGTTTTGCTCTGTCACAATTGTAACAGGAGGAAGAGCGGGAAATGATATTGTACATCATCTTCAGCTCCAGAGGGGATATTGAAGTGATAGAGTATTGAAGGCTCATAAAGGAATCCCATTTTGAGGCATTGGATGGTAACTTTTTTGATAGAAAATTACAAAAAATGTCATTTTCTATCGAAAAACTTACTAATTTTGCGGCCAAAACTATAATGGCGTACTTATGAACGAATTGGCGGTTTTGAAAAACATACCTGTTAGCACTGCTACTATTGCTTCACTGTATCCTGGTGTGAAGTCAGCTAACAGAAAAGTGGCGAATCTTGAGAAGGCGGGGCGGATTATTCGTTTGAAGCGCGGACTATATGTCGTTTCTCCAAAAGAGAGCGGCATGTTGCTGTCTCAAAACCTAATAGGCAACGTGCTTTATGGTCCCTCGTATGTGTCAATGCGGACGGCTTTGAGGGAATACGGGCTGATACCTGAACGGGTAGAGGTTGTGGAGTCGATGACGACGCATCTGACGGTTTCATTTCAAAATGACGCTGGACGGTTTGAGTATCATCATTGTGCAAAGGACTATTATCCCATTGGTATTACCCAACGCGAGGAAGAAGGATTGTCCTATTTGATTGCTACGCCAGAAAAGGCTTTGTGTGACTATATCATCACTACACCAAGACTTCCATTGCGTTTCCTCAAAGACACCTTCGTGTTTTTGGAAGAGGATCTCAGGCTGGATATGGATGTTTTCAAGGAGATGAACACTGACATATTTCGGCAGTGTGCCGCTGTGAGTAAGAAGCAACAAGCGATTGGCAATTTGATAAAACTATTGGAAAGATGAACGACTTTTTTGAAAATGCGTTAAGGCGCTATCCAATCAACAATGTTAAGGATAAGCAGAATGCCCTATACGAAATAACCCAACAGGTGGTTTTGGCAGGACTTCATCGTGGCGGTTTTTTTGACCATGCCGCTTTCTATGGAGGCACTTGTCTGCGATTGTTCCATCAACTTCCTCGTTTTTCCGAAGATATGGACTTCTCTTTGCTAACTCCAGATGAAGGGTTTGTGTTCGAGAATTATTTTCAGCCGATTATCGACGAATTCGAAAGTTTGGGCCGCAAAGTTGAGATCAAGAAGAAAGACAAGAAGGTTTTCGGTAGGGTGGACTCTGCTTTTCTAAAGGACAACACGGATGTTTATAATGTGGCTTTTCAGACGGAGAAATCCGTGAAGGTGAAGATAGAGGTTGATACCCAACCGCCTCTGATGTTTCAGACGGAGCAAAAGGCACTGACAATTCCCTATACTTTTATGGTGCGTTGTTTTCAACTACCAGACTTATATGCAGGAAAGATGCATGCATTGGTTTTTCGCAATTGGAAAACACGTGTGAAAGGCCGCGATTGGTACGATTTTGAGTGGTATGTGCGATGGAACGTTGCCCTCGATTTTGCCCATCTTCAGGAGCGCATCCGTGAGTTTAATGGAATGGATATGTCAATTGAAGATTTCAAGGCGGCCTTGAAAGAGCGTCTATCCACAACAAACATAGAAGATGTAAAGGCCGATGTGCGTCCTTTTCTCAAAAACAATCTTCACGAACTTGATGTCTGGTCGAATGACTACTTCTTGCAACTGGCGGACAGAATTGTGTTTAAATAAAGGAGGAAAGACACCCAGCCCTTCCTCCTTCAAACCTAACTTTTTGTGGAATTACGCCATCTCAGCATAATGCTGATAGAAAGCGATAATCGTCTCGATGCCCTTGTAGAAATGGTCGAGGCGGTAGTTCTCGTTGGGTGAGTGGATGGCGTCTTCGCCGAGGCCGAAGCCCATCAGGATGGACTTGATGCCCAACACCTTCTCGAAGGTGGAGATAATCGGGATGGAGCCGCCAGAGCGCATCGGGATGGGCTGCTTGCCGTAGGTGTTCATGTAGGCAGCTTCGGCAGCCTTGTATTCCGGCAGGTCGATGGGGCATACGTAAGCCTCGCCGCCATGCAACGGTGTGACTTTCACGGTGACATAGTCGGGAGCGTTCTTTTCAAAATACCTTTGCACCAACTTGGCTATCTTCTCGTGGTCTTGGTGAGGCACGAGTCGGCAGGAAAGCTTGGCGTATGCCTTGGAAGGAAGCACGGTCTTGCTGCCCTCGCCGGTGTAACCGCCCCACATGCCGCAGAGGTCGAAGGAGGGACGGATGCCCACACGCTCGATTTTGGTGTAGCCCCTCTCGCCGCGCAAGGCCTTCACGCCCAGACTCTTCATGTATTCTTCCTCATTGTAAGGTGCCTTGTTGAGCAGTTCCCGCTCTTCTTTGGAGCATTTCTCAACGTCATGGTAGAAATGCGGAATGGTGATGCGGTTGCTCCTGTCCATGCACCCGGCAATCATCTCGCAAAGGACATTCAATGGGTTGGCCACGGAACCTCCGAAGAGACCGGAATGCAAGTCGGCGTTGGGACCAGTGACTTCGATTTCCCAGTAGGCGAGACCTCTCAAACCCGTGGTGATGCTCGGCACATCGGCGGCAATCATCGAGGTGTCGGACACCAGAATGACATCGGCTTTCACTAACTTTTTGTTCTTGACAATCCATTTGGCAAGGCTGCCCGAGCCGATTTCCTCTTCGCCTTCGAGCATGAACTTCACGTTGCAGGGGAGGGTGTCGGTCTTCACCATGGTCTCGAAGGCCTTGGCGTGCATGAACGACTGGCCTTTGTCGTCGTCGGCACCACGGGCCCAGATTTTGCCGTCCTTGATGACAGGCTCAAACGGGTCAGTATGCCACAGTTCGATAGGGTCGACAGGCATCACGTCGTAGTGGCCATACACCAAGACGGTGGGCTTCTTCTTGTCGATGATTTTCTCGCCATAGACGATGGGGTTGCCATCGGTGGGCATCACCTCTGCCTTGTCGGCACCAGCCTTCAGCAGATTGTCGCGCCAGCACTCGGCACAACGAATCATATCTTGTTTGTGCGCCGATTCCGAGCTGATAGACGGAATGCGAATAAGTTCAAATAATTCCTCAAGGAAACGATCCTTGTTTTCTTCAATGTACTTGTCGGTTGCTTTCATGTTGATAGTATTTAGAGATTTCAAGATTTCAATTGATTGGGCAAAGGTAGGAATTTCTTTTGAAAAACTATCTGAAAAGTGGAAGTTATATTAAATGAAAAATACTTATCTTTGCCGATTGGAATGATTATCACCATGAGTGGCAAGGCAACACGAGCGATTAGGATTGACACAAGCGACCTTGAAAAACAGTTCGCCTATGTTGACACTATCATCAACAGGCATTATAATGCTGCCCTTGCCAATGTGAATTTGGAGTCGTTGCTGACGGCTTGGGAGGTGGGCCAATATGTTTCTGTCCAATTGAAGTCTTCGCATTGGGGAGCAAAGGTGGTGAGTGATTTGGCCGATTACCTGAAACGGCAGAACCCCAAGCGTAGAGGGTATGGGAAACGTCACCTATATAATATGGTGAAGTTTTATGAAACATACAATACTTCTGGATTTCAATATCTTGAACAGCAGTTGAAATTGAATGAATTTGTGCAATTGTCGATTGCACAAATTGGAGAAACGAACAATCAAACCGAAATTGTGCAATTGCCGATTGCACAAATAGGATTGACGTTTGTACCTATGCCAAAAGTCCTTGCATTGACAACATTCACAAATCATATCGAAATCCTAAACCGATGCAGAACTGATGAAGAACGAGTGTTTTACATGCTCTATGCAGCTCATCAAAAATTGAAAACGGAGGAACTACGCCGAAGTATCGTAACACAAACTTATTCAACGATTCTTGACAAGGAAAAGATGATGTCGCCGAATTTGCGGGACAACTATCCTAATGTGGAATTCATTTTGAAAGACAAAGCCATCGTTGACTTCCTGAACCTGCCGCAAAAGCACAACGAGCATCATCTACACAAGGGACTGCTTGAGCACATGAAGGAATTTATCCTCGAACTTGGCAAGGATTTTCTGTTTGTGGACAGCGAATATGCCGTGCAAGTGGGTGGCTCTACCAAACGCATAGACCTGTTGTTCTATCATCGGGCGTTGCAATGTCTTGTGGCCATTGAGCTGAAGGCCGTGGATTTCGAGCCAGAGTTTGTAGGAAAGATGGACATGTATCTTGAAGCCCTTGATCGAGATGTGAAGCGCGACAACGAAAATCCAAGCATTGGCATCATCCTTTGCCCTTCGGCAGACCGCAGTATGGTGGAATATACATTGAACCGCTCCTTAAGCCCGACCATGGTGGCTGAGTATAGAAACAAATTGATACCACAAGAAGTGATGCAAAAGTCTTTGGAAGAGTATTGCGTTTTCTTGGGAAACGATATGACTGATAACTTGCTGAAAAGTAACCAACAATAACAAAACTAATCCCAAACAAAACAACTTAAAAGAAAACAGACTAATACCAAACATTTGACATACAACAGATAGCGTTTATTGCTGTCCTTGACATCCAAACTACCATTGAGCCTCTTTAAGAGGCCACCACAATCAGGGATAAGTTATTAAACGTCGTGTGTGGCACGGCGTGGAATGACTTGTAAGATTGTGAGGGTGTGGTAGCCCTGGATGTCATGCAAGAGATAGATTCCACGCTTTTTCTATACCCAAATTTCAAGAACATGGCCACGCAAGAAGCACCACATATCGGACACCTTATTAAAGAAGAACTCGCTCGTCAGGAGCGCACGGTGACTTGGTTAGCCTCCAAACTGAACTATTCCCGTCAAAACATCTACCATCTTTTCAAGAGCCAATGGATAGCAACGGACATTCTTTTAAAGATTTGTGACATAATGAATTGCAATTTTTTCAAAGTTTATTCGGATTATTGGGAGAACAAGAAAGTGTAAAATGTTATTTGATACTTTCGTAAAAGAGTCTGTTATATAACTGACAAAAAACTTGTTACGCTGTAATTCTTTGATTTTCAATTTGTATTTCTACTTTTGCGAAGTTAAATAATTAAAACCGATGCGTCGATGGGATATAACCGACAGAGAATAGAAATATGAAAAAACGAGATTTGTTTTTAAGTTGCATTTTGGCATTGCTTTTCTGCACTGCAATGATTAGTTCATGTGGGACCCAAGGAGGTTTAGGTAGATATAGAGGCGGAGAGGGATTTAGTGCAGCTATTGAACATCAAATGAATATAGACATAATTGAAAAAAATTATCGTGATTGTTTGGTGTCTGCACAAACTAAGTTGGATTCTGCAAATTGTGACGCTATACATGAGAAAGAACTGGACAAAGAAAATGAAAGACACGAAAATAAAGTAAATTCGATTAAAGAAAAAGATAAATGTGAAGATTACATGAATTGGATACTTAAAGCTTGGGGTTATCCCGAGGATGAGGCAAAGGAAATAACAAAACAACATAGAAAATTCAAATATGAAGATTATTCGTTTGATGCGGGTGAAGCTATTTCTGAATTAATAAAAGATGGTTATAAGGACAAAGTTGCCATTCAAAAATTTGAAAAAGAATTGCCGAGTTTTGAAGTGTCAAAAGATAATGCAGAACAAGTAGTGAAGGATTATTATGAGAATGAATACTATACACATGATAACTCTATAAAAGAACCGTATTTTTATTTGGTAGGGAATAGTGTGTATTGTAATCGTAAAATGCTTGTCGATATGGGGCTATTAGATGATGATGGTGAAAGCGATAATGATGGTGAAGGCAAAGGCGATGATGAAGGTGGTGAGAATAATAATGGTTCAAATCAGGGAAACCCAACGCCAAATCCTCATCCAAACCCAACCCATAGTCCATATCAGGTAGAATCTAATGAAATATATAGCTACTCTGTTTCTCATTATAAACTTGATGTAGTGAACCTTACTTCGAAACAAAAAAGCGAATTGGATAAGGTAATTGCATTTATGAAAAAATGGCCTAATACCAAGATAACGATTATTGGTCACACATGCTCAATTGGAAGCAATGTTGTTAACAATAATGTGGGGGCGCGTCGTGCACACCAAGCTAAACTCTATATGATAACCCAAGGCATTGACGAATACCGTATTGAAGAGGTTAGTAAAGCTGCAACTGAACCAGTTGCGGGAAATGATACAGAAAATGGTCGTCTACAAAATCGAAGAATCACCTTTATTGTGAAATAAACCTTTCTAAAATATTAAAACCGAAGGGCCGATGGGATATAACTGGCACAAGTATTTATGAAAAAACTATTGTTGTTATTTGTAATGGTTGGTGCATTCTTAAGTGCAAGCGCACAAGTCAACATGTGTAAATCAACTGGTGGTGTCGAATCAACTAGTATAATTAGTGGTGATTCTTGTGATGAAATCGTGGTCATACTCAATAACACTAATTCTTATAAAGTTACGGTTGATATGACAGTAACAGTTGTTGACAAGTATGGAAATGAAACCATAAGACAGAAAACGGTCGTTATTCCAGCAAACAAAAATGACAAGAAGGTCAACTTTAGAACTAAAAAAGTAAAGGGAGAGACAATGTGTGCAGATGTTAAACAATGCACAGTCTCATCATTGAATGTGTCGATGTGTGATTAGATAAAAATAATGCTTACATTAAGTTAGGTTTGTAATAAAGAACGAAAGTCCAATATTTGCTCCTCTGTCTTTTGGGACGGGGGAGTTTTTTAATCTGTTACAAATTGTAACTATTTTACTTTTCCTCAAACCGCTTCAACTCCACACTTTCTCCATCAAACACCGCGTATGTGAAATCATAAATCCAATTCCCCACAATAGTGGTCAAGGCATGGTCGCCAGTCTTGTACTGCATAGGCTTGTGCTGGTGGCCGAAGACGAAAAAGTCGATGCTCGGGTCAAGGTTGGCTTGCTCTTGGGCGTATTGGTAGAGGCGCGTTTTTGGAATGTCGTCGTAATAACCTCGCTCCACCTCGTTTTTCAGTTTCTTCAAGCGGTGCTTGTGCGACCATTTTAATGCGAGGCCAATGCCGAAGTCGGGATGTATCAATCTGAATAAAAACTGGTTGAACTTGCACTCAAACACCTTCTTCAAAAACTTGTAGCCATTGTCGCCAGGCCCTCTGCCGTCACCGTGGACTAAAAAGAACTTCTTCCCTTTGATGGTTTTGACGATAGGTTCGCGGTGCATTTCAAGCCCAAGTTCGTCGTGCAAGTAGCCGAAACTCCAAAGGTCATGGTTGCCGATGAACATGTGTACAGGAATGCCGGCATCAGTGAACTCGGCCAGCTTGCCTTGCAGTCTGACGAAACCTTTGGGAATCACGGTCTTGTACTCAAACCAAAAGTCGAACAAGTCGCCCATCAGGTAAAGTTCCTCACAGTCGGGACGAATCATGTCCATAAAGCGAAGCAACTTGCGCTCGCGCTTTTGGCTGTCCTCAAGCGTGGGAATGCCCAAATGGAAATCGGTGACGAAATAAACGGCCATCAGAACTTGATTTCGGACGAGCGGCGGATGAGTTCAGTAATGAGAATGACGAGTTTCTGCTCCACCGCGCTCACGGCTTTGATGACTTCCTCGTGGGTGATGGTAACGGGGTGGTCTACTCCGAAGATGTTGCCCATATCGGAAACGATGGACAAGCCGAAAACAGGCAGTTTGCCTTGTCGCGCCACAATAACTTCGGATGTGGTGGACATGCCGATAGTATCGGCTCCGATAATGCGGAAGTAACGGCACTCAGCAGGGGTCTCGTAGGTTGGACCTGTGGTGGCACAATACACACCGTGTTGTACCCAAATCCCTTTCTCCATAGCAATCTCATCGGCCAACTTGATGAGGCGTTTGTCGTAAGGCTCGCTCATGTCAGGGAAACGTTCGCCGAAACGGTCGTCATGTGGTCCAATCAGCGGGTTGGGCATGGTGTGAATTTGGTCGTTGATAATCATGATGTCGCCCACGTGGAAGTTCGGGTTGAGACCGCCGGAAGCGTTGGAGACGACGAGGAATTGGATGCCCAAGCGCATCATCATGCGGATGGGTAAGACGACCTCGCTCATGGGATAGCCCTCGTAATAGTGGAAACGGCCCCGCATGGCAATGACACGACGGCCTGCGATGGTGCCGAACAAAAGTTGTCCGCTGTGCCCTTTCACCGTAGAGACAGGGAAGTGGGGCATATCCGAGTAGTAAATCACATGCTCAACCTTGATGGCACTTGCCAAGCCGTCTAATCCGGAGCCCAGCACAATGCCGACCTCAGGGTGGAAATGGTTGGTTTTCTGGTTGATGAAATCAACAATGGTGGTTATTTTGTCGTACATAATTCAATATGGTTTCGTTAAACTTTTCTTCTTCATGGAAACGCACCGCAACAGGCAAAACATATAGGGGTGCGCATTTAAACTGACAAAGATAGGGAGAATTTGTCAATCGCGCGGCATCTTTTTCTGTGGTGACGATGATTTTCTTCTCGCTGTCCAAGTTTTCAAAGCGTTTGAGGATGGTTTTTATATCCTCTTCCGTGTAGGCATGGTGGTCTGCAAATGACAGAGAATCAAAGGTTTTATGGTGCTTTTTCAGTTCTTCGACAAATGGTTTTGGGTTGGCGATGCCGCAAAAAGCTAAAACAGAATCGGTATTATCGGTAGTAACTGCTTTTGCCTTTTCGTTCAATGGCTGCAATGGGGCATATTCCAAATACGAGAAAAAAACCTTTTGCTCTTCATTAGGTTTTAATTTTCTGATAATCTGATGCTTTTCTCCTTCGTCCAAGTTCTTGGGCGATTTGCTCACGACAATGATATGGGCACGTTTGGCGGCGGACTTCACATCACGCAAAGTGCCGGCTGGGAAAAGGAAGTCATCGCAATAAAGGTGCTGGTATTCAGTCAGTAAGATGTTTAATCCAGCTCTGATGCTTCGGTGTTGGAGGGCATCGTCAAGTAGGACAACTTCTGCATTATTTGGGCTGTAGAGCAGTTTCCGTGTACCATCTACTCGGTCTTCGTCCACAGCCACCATAATTTCGGGAAACTTTTTGAAATATAGTAGCGGCTCATCGCCCAAATCCTCGTAAGTGCTTGTGCTTTCAGCCATTTTGAAGCCTTTCGTGTTCCTTCCATAGCCTCGGCTCAGGGTCGCGACGCGATAGTCGTTTTTCAATATATTAATAAGGTATTCAGTGTGCGGCGTTTTTCCGGTTCCGCCGAGGTTGAGGTTGCCCACACAAATCACCGGTTTTTCGAACCGTGTAATCTTGAAGATATGCCAGTCATAAAGTTTGTGTCTGATTGTCAGCACAATATGGTATAGTAGCGATATGGGTAGCAGCAAAATTCTCATTGTAGGGGTCAAAATTAGACAAAAATCCTTAATTTTACGGCCAAATTTGAAAAAATTAGACACGAGACTGCGAGACACGAGACGCGAGACAGTCCCGTGTCCCGAAGTCCCGGGTCTCGCGTCAAGAGAAAATTATGACTGTAAAAGACATTTTGAACTGCATCACGGAGGTGGCACCGCTGCAATGGCAGGAGAGTTACGACAATGCTGGTTTGCAGGTCGGCGACCTCAACGCTGAAGTCCGTAAAGCCTTGATTTGCTTGGATATCACTGAAGAAATTGTTGATGAAGCTGTTGCCAAAAACTGCAACCTCATCATCAGCCATCATCCGCTGATTTTCCGAGGCTTGAAACATCTTACCCCCGAAACCTACATCGAACGCGCCGTGATGAAAGCCATCAAGCATGACATCGCCATGATTTCTATGCATACCAATTTGGATAACAGCTATTTGGGCGTGAGTCGCGTGTTGGCGGAACGGCTTGGCTTGAAAAACCTGCATCTGCTTCAACCCTCCGAGTCGGAACCTGAATTTTGTGGTGCTGGAATGATTGGTGAGCTTGAGAAACCGATGGAAGAAGTTGATTTTCTTGAACTTGTTTCAAAAACTATCGGTTCCCCTTGTCTGCGTCATTCCGCTTTGACAGGTCGTCAAATTCAAAAAGTTGCGCTGTGTGGGGGTTCGGGAAGTTCATTTATGGGTGACGCATTTAAAAATTATGCCGATGCCTACCTCACCGCTGACATTAAATATCACGACTTTTTTGTTCCCGAAGGCAACATTCTGCTGGTCGATGGCGGGCATTTTGAGACCGAACAATTCACGAAAGAATTATTATGTGAATTAGTTACGAAAAAATTTCCTACCTTTGCAGCCGAAATCGCTGAAACGAATACCAATGCGGTTCACTATTTTGTAAAGACGAAGTAATATGGCTAATAAAAAAGTACAAGAACAAGAAGAAGAAAATGTCGTTGCTCAGGCACCAGTTGCTGAAGAGCCGATTGAAGTCAGTGTTGAACAGAAGCTGGTTGCTCTTTATACCTTGCAACAAGTTGATTCCAAGATAGATGAGATCAGGGCTTACCGTGGCAACCTGCCGCTTGAGATTCAGGATATGGAAGACGAAGTGGCCGGCTTGGAGACTCGTATTGCCAATTTCAAGGATGAAAGCAAGAAGTTCCTGAAAGACATCTCTGACTATAAGATTAAGATTAAGGAAACTCAGGCTTTGATTAAGAAATATGAGGAGCAGCAGAATAATGTCCGCAATAACCGCGAATATGATTCCCTGACAAAAGAAATTGAATATCAGAATCTTGATATTCAACTTTCCGAAAAGAGAATCAAGGAACTCACGACAAAGGATGCTGACGTAGCTGCTAAAATTGCCCAGGCTCAGTCGCGTTTGACCGAACTTCAGGCTTCACTCAAGGAGAAAAAAGATGAGTTGCATTCCTTGGTGGAAGGCACCGAAAAGGAAGAGGAACAACTGTTGCAACGTTCGGCTGAATGTGAAAAGTTGGTGGAAGACCGTCTATTGGTGGCCTACAAGCGTATCCGCAAGAACGCTCGTAACGGTCTTGCCGTCGTTGGTATTTTCGATGAGGCTTGTGGCGGCTGCTTCAACCGCATTCCTCCGCAACATCAGCTTGACATCTGCACGCACAAGAAAATTATCGTTTGCGAATATTGCGGACGTATCCTTGTCGACAAGGGCATCATCGAGCAGTACGAAGTTTGATGCACACAAGAAAGAAAGAAGTAGAGTTTATTTTTTCATTGGGGAGGGCTGCCTTCGGGCAGCCTTTCTTCGTTTAAAACCGTACCTTCAGCGTGACGGCAAGGTTATTCCTGAACTGTTTTTGATGGATGGGTTCAATGCCGAGTTCGCCTGCATCGTAAAGATAAATGTTTGATGATCCGTAGCTTAACTCGTATGCGAAATCAAAGGTGGTGTCGAATGAGGTGGCAACACTGATGCCGCATGATGCTTTCTTGATGCTGCCGTCAGTCTCGCCAAAGCCCAAGGGACTGCCATAATAGGCTGCACCCAATCTCAGATAAGAGTTGCCCAACGACCATTCGCTGCCTAAACGGAAGTTTAAAGTTTTTCCAAAGGTGTTTTTGATATCTTCGTTGACGGCATCGTAGTCGTAGTCATCTGCACTGAATCGTGCTGCACCGAAATTGGTATATTCGGCGTCAAGACTGACGATGCCTTGTTGCCCGATAACGAAAGCCAAACTGCCCACCCATTTCAGTGGACTAATGAAAGTGTACTCATAGTTCGATTGAGGGCTGTAACTTTTCTGGAAGTCCCAATTGATTTGAGACTCGGTCTCGGTTTGCCATGACTCGTTAAAACTGTAAATGGAGGGCGAATGGAAAGCGGCACCAATTCTGAGCCAAAAGTTGGCATGGTAGATGAATCCGGCTTTCAGATTGCCGCCCCAAGCATTGCTGCTTAGGTTTTCCTTGAAGTTCCATTGGTTGAATTCAGTGTCGGTTCCTTCAACGCTGTTTTCCTGAAAATCTCGTGTGCTTTCGCGTTTGATGTGGCGCAGGTTTGCGCTGGCACCAACATAAAGTTGGTCGAAGAAATTGGCACTGCCGGCAAAAGTCCACTCTTCAGAGCGGCCTTTGAAATTATTCTCTTGGCTTTGCCAAATGTTGCCCTGAGGTACAGGGCTGCTATAGTATGGACCATCTTCATCTTCATAAAGGTCAATGAGATAGGTGTTCCAAGCGGGGTAAATGTCGAAAGGAAAAGCATCTTGCAGTTCATATTGAGAGTAGCCGTCAATTCGTCTCAAATATTCGTCAATTTTCGAACTGGTTGGGTTGATTCCTTTGGCGTAGGTGTGCTGGTTGTAGTCGTTCAATCGGGTGAGTCCGATGCCGAACTGGGTGAAACGCAGCGGACGGTAGTTGCTTCTTTGCTTGGTGCTGACCCATCCGAGGTTGGGAATGGAGAGGCGCATCTTGTTGGCTCCATTTTGCGTTCCGTAATAATTGGATGAATGATAGTTGTCGAGCAGGTTGAGCGTGGCAGTGATTTCATTGCTGCGGTAAATGCCCATGCCAGCCGGATTGATGCTGACTGCGGTCATGTCACCGCCCACGGCTCCCATGGCATTGCCCATGCCCAAGGCCTTGGCCGTGCCTTGGTAGAAGGTTTGTGAAAATAGGCAGGCATCGTCGCTGCCTTGGCCGAACAGTGTGGCACAGAACAGAAATGCGAGTGTTATGGTTAGGAATCTCTTCATGGTGTTGGAATAAAAAAGACTACCTTTGCTTTCAAACTGCAAAGGTAGTCTTTTATTCTCAAATCCGAGGCTTCGGCTGAAATTTATCTTCTTCCACCGCCGCCCGAACGGCTTCCACCACTCGAACTGTGGCTTCCGCCTCCTGAACTGCCGCGGCTTCCACCCGAACTATGGCTGCTGCTTGAACTTGAACTGCGGCTTCCGCTGCTGTAGCTGCTGCTTGAGCTACGGCTTGAACTTGAAGAGGAACTTCTCGGAGTTGTGCTGTTGCTTCTATTGTAGGAACCGCTGGAGCTGTTACTTCTGTTGTTATAACTTCCGCTCGATGAGCCGCTTCTGTTGGAGCCGGTCGAAGAGGGACGTGAAGTGTTGTTCTGTGGGCGAACGTATTCTGAGCTGGAGCGTGATGGACGGCTATTGTTAGGCGAGGTGTAGGTCTGGCGACTGCTGCTCTGGCTGCCCGCTTGGGCACTGCTTGAGCTGGATGGACGGCTGGCCGAAGCATTGCCTGTGCGACCACTAGCACTTGTCGAGGGACGGTTGCTCACCGTAGGACGGCTGCTCGTAGTGGGTCTGCTGACATTGCCGCCATCGATACGACCTGAACTGCTTCCGCTGACACGACCTGTGGCGGCATTGCTCGTTGCTGTGGGACGGCTTGACATGCTACCACCGACTCCATTACCTTGGCGACCATCGTTGTTAGGCAAACGTTGACTCATCGAACCGGCGTTACCCGTGCTGTGTCTCACAGAAGCCACATAGTTACCTAAACCACTGCCATGTCCGCCAGGATGATGTCCGTCGTGATGACCATCCCAATGGTGATGCGGGTGATGGTAGTAGTGGTTGTGATGTCCCCAACCGTAAGACCAATAAGGATCCCATCCCCAGTAGGAATAATAATAGGGATAGCCCCAATAAGAGTAGGGATACCAGGAATGACCCCAGTAGTAATCCCAGCCCCAATAGGTTCTCCAATAGGGACGGTAGCTCCAACCCACATAGATGCTCGGATAATAATCCCAATAGAAGGGGTCGTAACTGTTTACATAGATGTAAGTGTCGCCATCGCCACCGCTGCTATATCCAGTGTAATAATCGTCATAATAGTCTCTCGTTGAGGAGGCTTGCGTGCCGAAACGCTTGATACGCGCGGCAAAGTCAGCATCGTAGTAGGTTTCAGTGGTGGTGTATACCACGCCGTTGGTGTCGGTCACCGTTTCCGTAGTCTGATAGACAGGCTCAGCATTGCTGACATAGTTTTTACTGTCGGAATAATAGGCTTGGTAGTCGTATTCCGAGCTGCTGCTGATGCTGGGGCTCACGTATGAGCCGTTGCTGGTGGCCATCTGACTCCCTGTGTTGCCGTAAGGCGAGTAGTAGGTGTCGTCCTTTGCCGTCTGACGGTTCGCCGAGCAGCTGGCGAAGACCATTAAGGCAATGATGGGGATGAATCTTAACGCTTTCATTTTATTGAGTTTTTACTTGTTCTTGAAATTTGAAAAACATGCTGCAAATATACAAAAATCATACCAAATACAGGATTTTGAAATTGATTTTATAATTATTCCAATTTGATGACTCGCCCTTCATTTGTGCATTCCTGCACAATCCAGGGATTGCCTTTATAATACACATTTCCAATACTATAGAGATAGGCTTGTAATTGGTTTCGCGCCCATACGTAAATGTCGTTGGTCGATTGCGATTGCACCTTGACGATGTAGGCATCTAAGTTTTCGGCATGGATGGCACCGTAGCTTTTCATGTAATGCTCGGTATAACTTGCCTTGCCTCGTAGTGTGACTTTTGAAGTGCCATAGCTGAACACAGTTTTCAACACGTCGCAGTGGAAGCACAGGTCGATGTCGCCGCTACCTTCTTTGATTCTGAGAACGAAATTGCGTTTCCAATGGGTCTCGATGGAGTCGTTGCCCAAATGGGTGGTATCAATAGCGATGGTGTCGATACTCAATGTGCCAAATCCCTTGATGGAATCAGTGCAATACAGGTCTCCAATGGAGGCGTAAGTGATTTCACGCAGGCTGTCATAATACACGGTCATATCGATGCTGTAGTCGTAGCTGCGCAACCAGTTATATTCGTTCTCGTTCTTGATAATCAAGGAGTCGCCTTTCACTTCCGTGGTCACCTTTTCGATGAGGTTCTCAGGACAGGTCAGCTCTATGTATTGTCGGTCACTGCTGACGAGCTTGACATTCACGTTGTTGTAAATGCAGACCGTTTCAAAGCGGTGCTCTAAATTGCGCCGTTCGGTGACAGGCTCGCCGTTGGTGAACACCTTGCTGCATGAGGCAATCGTCAGGCTAACGAGGAAAAACAGGACTGCGATGTGTTTTCTTTTCATGACGAGGTAAATAGTACTTGTGTTGCAAATGATATCCTATGCCGATGCTGATGAAGTCGGCCTTGATGTCATAAGTGGTGAAGGCAAGCGTAGCAAACAGGTTTTCGTTGAAGTAATAGCGGACCGCCACTTTTTGATAAAACAGCATTCCGAAGGTCGGTGAGTTGAGAGGCACATTGTTGCGCACTCCGAGGTTAAACATGAAACTGACTCGGTCGAGCAGCATCTCGTAAGCGAACAGAAATCCAGGTTTCAAATAAATGCTCCAGTCGGGCTTGGTGATTTTGTCGGAGTTGTCATAAACCAATTCAAGACCAAGCCCCAATCGGTCTCGTTCGGTGATTTGAAACATGAAGTTGGCAGCTAAGTCGTGGACCAAAAAATACTGGTGTGTGCCGTATTGCTGACTCAAGTCCTTGAAGCCTAAAGTGTATTGGTAGTCGGTGACGAAATGCTGTTTGCCGTCAAATTCAAAGAGGTAGTTTTTGGGGCGCAATCTTTTGTCGATAAGTGTTTTAGGTGGTGCCAAGTACCATGAAAATCCGGTAGCTACACTGAAGATGTTGATACCCATATTGGGGGCACGTGTGGCACCGTTTGAGAAGTGGGTTAGGCCTACCGAGGTCACCCAATGCAGACGGTCAACGATGCGCTGACGGTATTCGAACGACAGGTTGATGGCAGCATTCAAATGTGACCCGATGGCGTAGTTGTGGTAATTCTCTTTTGGGTCAAACTTGTTGGTGAGATAGCCCACACCCACGCCCAACTTGAAGGTTAGTCTGCTGTGTACACTTGGGGTGATGGGGAAGTTGATGAAAGGGTAGAGGGCAAATACCTTGCCTAACTCAGCTGCGATGCTATCGTTGCCGAAAGCCGAATAATAAAAGGTGAGCCCTATAGAAGGGTAGTTGTGCAGCACCTCCCAACGGTGTTCGCCGTAGGTGTTGTGGTGAAGTGAGACTTCAAACGAAGGTGTGTGACGGCTGTAACGCCCTAAGGCTGAGTGGTATTCGTCATTTTGGAAATACATATAACCATAGTGTACGCGAGCCTCAATCTCATAGTTGCGTTGGCTCAGTTGTGCTTCCGCCGTCTTGCTTATTAATAATAAGGTGAACAACGTGAGCAGGATGCTATGTTTTTTTTGTTTTTCCATTGAGCTTGCAAAAATACAAAATTCCTTACTTTTGCAGCCAAAATTGACACTATGGACGAGAGACTTCAAGCTTTCAAACGACTTTTGGACATCATGGACGCAGTGCGCGCAGGTTGCCCATGGGACAGCACCCAAACCATCCACAGCCTACGCCACCTCACCATTGAGGAGACCTACGAACTCAGCCAGGCCATCCTCAACGACGACCTCAACGAGGTGAAAAAAGAACTCGGCGACCTCATGTTGCATCTCGTATTCTATGCCAAGATAGGGCAGGAGCAGGGTGCCTTCGACATTGCTGATGTGCTCAACGGTATTTGTGAGAAGATGATTGTGCGCCATCCGCATATCTTTGGAAACGAACATGTTGAAAACGCTGAACAGGTGGAACAGAACTGGGAAAAAATCAAGTTGGAGCGTGAGCACAATCGCAGCGTTTTGGGCGGCGTGCCCGAAGGTCTGCCCTCGTTGTTGAAGGCTTATCGAATGCACCAGAAAACCGCTGGCGTGGGTTTCCGTTGGCCTAATGCTGAGCAGGCTTGGCAGAAAGTGGAGGAGGAGAAGGAGGAACTTTTTGCCGAATTGCAAAAACCTAATAATACGGAACGCATTGAAGAGGAATACGGCGACCTGCTCTTTGCTTTGGCTGCTTACGGCATCTACATTGGCGTGAACCCCGACGATGCTTTGGAGAAGACCGACAAGAAGTTCCGCGAGCGTTTCGCCCACGTGGAGCAGCGTGCCCGTGAGCAAGGCAAAGGCGTTCAGCACCTCACCCTTGACGAGATGATCGCTTACTGGAAGGAAGCCAAATGTTGAAAAAAATCCCTTTTTCTCTTGCACCTAACTTTTTTTGGCTATATTTGCAGCGCATTTTATACACCTTTTTGAACGAACACTTAATTTTAATAACTAACTAAAATTTCAAAAAAATGAAGAAAGTATCTTTACTCATTGCGATGATTGCCTTTGTTTGCGGCAATGCTTTCGCACAGTTGCACTTCGATTTTGACGACTGCCCAGAAGGCGCCAAAATCGCTCAAACCCTTGGTGATCCTTGGACCACTTGGAGCAACGCTCCCGGCGGTGCTGAAGACGGTGTCTTTGGTATGGCTGGTGGTACCATGGCTGCTCACTTCACCTATGGCAACGACCAAGTTGTTCAACTCGGCGACCACTCGACGGGTGTCTATGACCTCGAATTCGATGCTTACGTTCCTGAAGGCAAGAACGGTTACTTCAACGTGCTGCACCACTTCGCTGGCAGCAACAGCACCTGGGCCATGCAGGTTTACATGCACATGACCAACGATGGTCAGAACTCGACCCAAGCTCCCGGCCACGGCACCGTGCACGCTGGTAGCAATGGTACCTGCGACCTGCCTTGCGTCTATGATGAATGGATGCACTTCCGCGTCCATGTAGATGCTGACAACGATGTCGCTCAACTTTATTTCAATGTGGTTGGTCAAGCTGAAGAGCTTTATGCCGAATGGCAGTGGAGCATGGACAGCTTTGGTGAAAACCAAGCTGACCGTGTCCTCGGTGCTATGGACTTCTTCCCTCCCGAGAATGCCGCTACCTCTGAGTATTATCTCGACAACCTCGAAGTCACGCTGCAAAGCAACGACGAGGTGCTGCTTTTCGAACCCTTTGAGGATTACAATGTGGGTGGCAAGATTGCTCAAGAAGCCATTGCAGCTGGTAATGACTGGTGGACCACTTGGAGCAACGCTCCTGGCGGTGCTGAAGACGGTGTTGTTTCCGACTTCGACACCAAGTGCGGTCACCTCACCTATGGCAATGACCAGGTCCTCCTCCTTGGTGATGAAGAGAACGGTAACTACGACCTCGAGTTCGACATCCTCGTCCCTGAAGGCAAGAACGGTTACTTTAACATCCTGCACCACTTTGCTGGTTCCAACAGCACCTGGGCTATGCAATGTTACCTCCATCTGACCAATGATGGTCAAAACTCGACCTCAGCTCCTGGTCAGGGTACCATCCACGCTGGTAGCAACGGTACTGCTACATTGACCAATGTGGTGTATGACCAATGGATGCACTTCCGCCTGAATGTCGACACCGATACCGATGTCGCTAATTACTACTACACCGCTCCTGGTGAAGACGAAGTTCTCGTCTGCACTTGGCAGTGGAGCTTGGACAGCTTCGGCAACAACGTGGTTGGTCGTACCCTCGCCGCTATGAACTTCTATCCGCCCGAGAATGCTGCTACTTCCGAGTACTACCTCGACAACTTCAGCTTCAAGAAGATCGGTGGCGAAAGCGCTCCTGAACTCAGCATTGATCCTATGGAAGTCGCTGAAGAACTTGGTGAAGATGACATGACCATGGTTCAGGTCACCATCGACAACGCTGGTAACTCCATCGGCGACTGGGCTGGCTGGCTCGACTTCGGTCAAGGTGGCACTGGTTCACAGACTGCTGAACTCTTCTACCACGATGGTTGGAATGGAGCTCAAATCCAAGGCATTGGTTCTTCTGATGCTTACAGCCGTGAGTTGGGTATCCGTCTGCCTGCCACCGCTTATGCTGGTGCTTCTATGGGTATGAGGATTACTTCTGTCAATTATCTTGTCCAGTCTGCTTATCAGGCCACTGATCATAACTACATCTTCCGTATCTACGGTCAGGGTCTCCACAACCAACCTGGTGAACTCCTTGCTGAAAAGACTGTCAACACGACGGTTTCCACTGATCAATGGATTACCGCTACCTTCGATGAACCTGTTTATATGACGGGTCAAGCCATTTGGGCTACCGTTGCCTTGGAGCAGACCGCCGGTGAATATCCTTTGAGCATGGATAATGGTGAATATGGTGAAGAACAGGACGGTAACTGGCTCAGTACCAATGGCAATAGTTTCAGCCACTGCTATGCGGCTCCTTCGGGCGGAAGTGATGGCTTCGCTGGTGCTTGGTATATCACCGTCAACTGCGAAGGCGAACTTATTCCCGCTACTTGGGCCACCATCGACAAGACCGAAGGTGCCATCATGGGCGGTGCTTCTGAGACCATCACCCTCAGCCTGAACTCCATCGGCCTTGATATGGGTACTTCGTACAATGCTAACCTCATCATCAACACCAACGATGTGAACATGGAGCATATTGAGATTCCTGTCACTCTCGCTGTCACCGATGGCGTTGAAGAGACTGTTGCTCAATTGGCTAACGTTTATCCTAACCCCGCCACTTCGATGGTTACCCTCGAAGGCGAGAACCTGAACAGCGTGGCTATCTACAATGTGGCTGGTCAGCTCGTCCGCGTGGTGAAGCTCGACAACATGGTCAACAACATCGACATGAATGTTGAGGCTGGTGTCTACTTCTTCAGCATCTACGACAACAATGGCCGCAACAGCGTCCAACGCGTTGTCATCGTGAAGTAATCAATCCCTCGATTGAATGAAAAAACCGCCCCAAACGGGGCGGTTTTTTTGTTGTTCCGTCCGAAAACCTTACTTTTGCAGACAAAACCCAACAAAATGACCATAGAAGAACTGAAAAAAACACTTTCCGAAGCCTCACAGGTTTTCATCTTAACGGATGAAAACGTGGCTATGTTTTGGCTACCGGAAACAGAGCATTGGCTCGGCTGTGAACATGCCGTGGAAATCGTTTTAAAGCCAGGTGAGAAATACAAGACCTTGCAGACCGCGCAAAGGATATGGAAAATTCTGATGAAATACAATGCAGACCGTCAGGCTGTTATGGTCAACTTGGGCGGCGGCGTAATCACCGATTTGGGAGGTTTTGCGGCTTCATGTTATCATCGGGGCATCCGTTTCATCAATGTTCCGACCACTTTGCTGGCTATGGTTGATGCTGCAATAGGAGGGAAAACAGGTGTCGACTTCGGCGGCTGCAAGAATCAGATTGGCACTTTTGCCGAACCTTTGGAAGTCTGGGTTTCGCCCATCTATCTCGGCACTTTGTCGCATCGTGAAATCCTTTCTGGCTTGGCCGAGATGATGAAATATGGCTTCATCGCACATCCGCCCATGTTGAAAGTCAATCCTGACAATTATCAGGAATATCTTTTGTCCGCAGGCAAGATAAAACGTGAAATCGTGACGAAGGACTATAAGGAACAGGGACTGCGCAAGGTACTCAATTTTGGGCACACTTTGGGTCATGCCATTGAGAGCCATAGTTTTACCAAGGACAATCCTTTGCTTCATGGCGAATCGGTGGCTTTGGGTATGGGTGCAGCATTGTGGCTTTCGGTGCAGCTTTGCCATCTTGATGAGCAGGTTTTACACGATTATGAGAAACAGTTACCCGCTTTGCTTTCTGAAGCGGAGGTGCAGTTGGATGCCGCTGATATTGAACCTGTGATGCGCTATTTGGCACACGACAAGAAAAACAAGAATGGAAAAGAACAGTTTGTTTTGATAGAAGCCCCTGGAAAACCATTGCTTGATGTAAATGTGGATCCGGAAAAGGTCAGAGAGGCTTTGGCTTATATTATAGATAAGGTGTATAGCCGATGAAACTGCAATGCGATATTCATTTGCCGGCCAGCAAGAGCGAAAGCAACCGAGCCTTGATGATTGCTGCTTACGGTGGATTTGCTCCTGATTTCCAGAATCTTTCTGACTCACAGGATACACTTGTTTTAATGAATGCTTTAAGTGGAATTGCAGCACTGCCTCTTATAGATTTCAAACGCACAGCCTCATCTTGGAATGACATAAGAGGCAGTGTACAAAGATCCGTGCATGTCATTCCTTGCAGAGGTGGTGGGAATGGAATCTATGCACGGACGGTGGATGCAGCCGATTGTGGTACGACAGCCCGATTCATGACAACTTTTTTGGCTATGCATGAAGGAAACTGGCTATTGACAGGCTCAGAGCGAATGCGGCAACGGCCTATGGCACCACTTGTCAAGGCATTGAAAGAATTAGGTGCTGAAATTCAATATGTTGGTCAACAGGGTTTCTTACCTTTACAGATTGAAGGGAAAACAATTTGTGGCGAAAAGATTAGCTTGGATATGAGCCAAAGCAGTCAATTTGCTTCTTCATTGTTGTTAGCCGCTCCAATGTGGTCTCAAGGTCTTGAACTTGAACTGCTTGGACAGCTCAACTCTTTACCTTATCTCGATTTGACATTGTCTATGATGCAGCATTTCGGAGCTAAGGCAAAAAGAGTGGGGAGAAAGGTTATTGTTGAGTCAAGTTGCTATCAATCAAGACCATTCGTGGTTTCGGCAGATTGGAGTGCTGCTTCCTATTGGTACGAGATGGCCGCTCTGAGTGAGGAGTGTGAAATCAGACTTCATGGACTTTCAAAGTCTTCGGTGCAAGGCGATAGTTTAATCCAAGATTGGATGAATTTATTTGGCGTAGTGACTATAGAGGAAGAGAATCTGATGGTTTTGAGAAAAGAACATTTTGAACGTCGGCCAGTGGTTTTCGATTTCTCATCTACTCCTGATTTGTTCCCGACGATGGCAGCTACTTGTGCCGGATTGCAAGTTGAGGCAAAGTTTACTAATGTTGCCAACCTTGGAATCAAGGAATCGGATAGAATTGAGACAATGAAAACAGAATTATCCAAGATAGGGGTGGAATTGGACCGCGTTTCCATGAATGAAGTTGTGCTAAAGCCTGCGTCCCAACTCCCTCATTTTGAGTCATCAACACCTTTGCACCTGAATGCCCATGGTGACCATCGCATTGTCATGGCTTTAGCACCACTTTCCATGAAGATAGGATACCTTGCTTTTGATCATCCAGAGGTGGTCGGAAAATCGTATCCGAGCTATTGGAATGAGGTTCCGTTTTTGAAGCGTTTGCCATGAAAATGTGCGTTTTGAAAATATTTGGCTTACCAATCAAAGAAATTCTGTACTTTTGCACGTTTTTCTGCACTTGAAAAGATATGAAAGTTGAGTTGTTTGTTCCGTGTATCATTGACCAGTTCTTCCCAGAGGTGGCGATTCAAACCTTCAAAATATTGAAGCGCGCCGACGTGGAAGTGGAGTACAATCCTGAACAGACATGTTGCGGAAGGTTTGCCTATAATGCTGGTTTTCTGGAAGAGGCCAAGAATTTGGGTGACAAGTTCCTCAATGATTTTTCATACGAAGGTCCTGTGGTGGCACCTTCAGCCGCTTGTGTGCATTATATCAGGAAACGCTATCCTGAGCTGTTTTTCAATACGGCAAACCATTTGAATTTCAAGAGGATGGTTGCCAATATTTACGAATTGACTGATTTTTTGGTCAATCAGTTGCATTTTGATGATTTTGGGGCA
Organism: Bacteroidales bacterium; assembly: GCA_016285355.1. The sequence goes on along the minus strand of JAEEQP010000005.1, from coordinate 80,435 downwards.
GAGTTTCCTCATAAAGTGACGTTCCACGACAGTTGCAGTGCTTTGGGCGGTATGGGACTTGGTAAGGAAGCGCGACAATTGTTGTCAAAAGTGAAAGGCCTTGAACTTGTGGAGATGAAGCAAACCGACATGTGTTGTGGTGCCGATTTTTCCATGCAGGTTGAGCATGAGGCACTTGCGGTTGGCATGGCGAGCCATAAGGTAAAAAATGCGTTGAATACAGGTGCTGAATACATCGTTTCAACCGACATGACCTGCCTAATGCATCAGAAAGCCTATATTGAGAAGGCTGGACTACCTATTAAGGTGATACATATTGCCGAAATTCTTGCTTCCGGTTGGATGTAATTAAGAAAATAAGGATGGATAAACCCTATTATATACACGAGAGCAGTTATGTCGATGACCATGTGAGCATTGGCGCAGGCACAAAGATTTGGCATTTTTGTCATGTCCAGTCGGGTGCCGTGATTGGAGAACGATGCTCGCTAGGCCAGAATGTGAATGTGGGGAAAAATGTGAAGATAGGCAATGGCGTGCGCGTGCAAAACAATGTGTCGATTTATGAAGGTGTTGAGATTGAGGACAATGTGTTCTGCGGGCCGAGTTGCGTCTTCACCAATGTGACTACCCCTCGGGCACATTTCCCTGTGCATGGCGTTTATGCTAAGACTAGGATTTGCGAAGGTGCCTCTTTAGGTGCCAATTGTACGGTGGTCTGCGGACATACGGTCGGGAAGAGCGCACTCATTGCTGCCGGTGCCGTCGTGACTAAAGACGTAAAGTCCTACGCGCTTATGGCTGGTGTTCCTGCCCGACAAATTGGTTGGGTTTGTGAATGCGGCAAACGTCTTGATGCTTCGTTGAAATGCGAATGCGGAAGAGAATATGAATTAAACAATGGAGAATTAACGAAAAGACCGTGTTTGTAGAGACGCGATTTATCGCGTCTCTGACAACAAAACGTTGAGATATATGCAATTTAGAGATTTAAAAGCACAATATACAGTCTTGAAGGACGAAATGGACAAAGCCATTCTTGATGTGGTTTCGTCTTCCGCCTTCGTGATGGGTCCCAAGATTAAGGAAATGGAACAAGCTTTCGCCGAATATGTTGGCGTAAAGCATTGTGTGGCCTGCAATAGCGGCACGGATGCATTGCTTTTGGCCTTAAAGGTTTGGAATGTGAAGGCAGGCGATGCTGTGTTTGTTCCGAGTTTCACATTTTTTGCCTCTGCTGAAGTGATTGCTATGCAAGGTGCAACGCCCGTTTTCGTTGATGTCGACAAAGACACGTTCAACATGGACGTTATTGATCTTGAGCGAAAGATTGAGCAAACCTTGAAGGCAGGAAAGTTCACCCCTCGCGTCATTATTGCGGTTGATTTGTTCGGCCTTCCAGCTGATTTCAAGGCCATTCGCAAAGTGGCTGACAAGTATGGTCTTTATGTCCTTGAAGACGGTGCTCAAGGTTTTGGAGGTCGCATCGATGACCAAAAAGCCTGCACTTTTGGTGACATTTCCACGACATCGTTTTTCCCAGCCAAGCCGGTCGGGTGCTATGGCGATGGTGGTGCCGTTTTTACCGACAACGATGAATGGGCGGCCTTGCTCGATTCGTATCATATTCACGGTAAAGGCAGTGACCGTTACGACAATGTGCGCATCGGCATGAATTCGCGCATGGACAGCATCCAAGCGGCTGTGCTTTTAGTCAAGTTGAAGGCCTTTGCAGACCATGAGCTTGTGGATGTCAACGAAGTGGCTTCTCGTTATACAGAAAAGCTGAAAGAAGTGGCCAAGACTCCTGTGGTACCTGAGGGCTATTATTCGAGTTGGGCTCAATATACGCTGCAAGTGGAAAACAAGGAAGTCAGGACAGGATTGCAGAATGCCTTGAAAGCATTGGACATTCCTACAGCCATCTATTATCCAATTCCGATGCACAAGCAAACCGCCTTCAACTATTTGAATCCCGATGACAACCGTTGTCCTGTTTCCGATGCACTGGCTGACACTGTGATTTCTCTTCCGATACATCCCTATCTTTCTGAAGCAGATCAGGATATGATTTGCAATGCGGTTTGTGAGTTTCTTGGTAAATAACCACGTTGATTGATTGACATGGGCAGAAGGTCGATATTCAGTTCTTTGTCGAGCCGCGACAATTACGACGAGGTGATGAAATACCTTGCCGTGATGGAGACGCGTCATGCCCCGAGGTTCGATTTTGAGGATGCCCCGCCTGAACTCAGGGAACTGATGGATGTGGCCGAAAAGCCCCGAGGAGAAGAGCGTTCTCGATGGCTGAACGACTATGCTGAAAAGTCTTGGTCAGTTCCTGATGGAGAAGCAGAAGTCTTGCTATCAAAGGAACACTTGAATGCAATCAGACACTTGAATCAGTATATGCGGAGTGCCAATGCCAAGTTGAAGCAGGATGGTTATTTTGTTTGTTTTTTTGATACCTCCCAGAAGCGTAGGGCACAGATTTTCAGCAAACACACGCGTATTGTTGCTTACATTTTGTATTTCTTTGATTTTATTTGGCATAGGGTCTTCCCCAAACTCAGACTCACGAGCAGGTTCTATTATTTCTGTACAAAGAAAGTGAGAAAAGTCTTTCCCCGACCTGAAGTCTTGGGTAGGTTGTATTATTGTGGTTTTGAGGTGGTTAGTGAGCGATATGTTCATGATCGCTATTGCGTCATAGCCCAAAAGAAACGCGAACCTTTCGAATTGCCGCATACATACGGTCTGTTCATCAAGTTGCGGAGGATTGGCAAAGATGGAGAGATGTTCAATGTGTACAAATTCAGGACGATGTATGCCTACTCTGAGTTTTTGCAGACCTACATTTATGAGAATAATGATTTGGATGTTGGCGGCAAGTTTGCTGACGATTACCGTGTTACTGAATGGGGTCGTTTACTCCGCAAGTCATGGATTGACGAACTACCGATGTTCATCAATATTCTCAAGGGACAAATGAAATTGGTAGGTGTCCGTCCCCTGAGCCCGCAGTATTTTGACTTGTATGAAAAAGACCTACAAGAACTTAGAATAAAAGCTAAGCCAGGACTTCTCCCACCGTTTTATTTAGATATGCCCGAAACACTTGATGAAATCCAAGACAGCGAAAGGCGTTATCTTGAAGCCTATTTTGAGCATCCTTTCCGCACCGACTGGAAGTATTTTTGGGGCATTGTCGGCAATATTTTGTTGAAAGGCAAGAGGTCGCGTTGAGTTGTCGGGAAATCTTAGTTTTTTCTTGTTTTATTTATTAAAAAAATCCTTATTTTTGCACCGCGTATGCCCTGCGAAGTTTTCAACGGACATTTTGCGTGTACTATGGTCTTTGATGGCTATGGTAAATAATTGTAAAACAGAGTTTTATTGCCTGACAATGTGGGTCAGAGAGCGAAGCTTTACACTTTTTTGAATTAAAAGCACAGCAAATTGTGCCTTGCAAATATGGAATTTGAATATTGTTTATTGAATAAAAGTATAAATAATTGATATGACTCCCAACAAAGAAGAGAATTGGACTACTATCATAAAGCCTCGAAACAGTCTTTTTGAGGTGAATTTGAAAGAAATATGGGACTATCGTGATTTGTTGATGCTTTTTGTGAAACGTACGATTACGGTTCAATACAAACAGACTATTCTTGGACCGTTGTGGTGGTTTATCCAACCTGCATTTACTGTCATCACGTATATGGTGGTGTTCGGGGGCATTGCGGGAATTCCTACTGATGGCATCCCACAGCCTTTGTTTTATTTGGGCGGTGTTGCCTTCTGGGGCTATTTTTCTTCTTGTTTAGGAAGTGCATCTAACACTTTCGTTACGAATGCAGGCATTTTTGGTAAAGTATATTTTCCGAGATTGATTATGCCATTTGCGAGCATGATTAGTAATTTGGTACGCTTCGGAATACAAATGGGACTATTTGTAATAGTATACATCTATTATGCCATTATCGGGCAGGCACCTAACCCGAACCTGTATTTGCTGCTTTTCCCCTTGCTGGTGGTGATGTTGGCTGGTCTAGGACTGGGTTTTGGCATCATTATCTCCTCGATGACAACAAAGTATCGTGATTTGCAGATCCTTTTCTCTTTCTTTGTTTCTTTGTGGATGTACGCAACGCCTATTGTGTACCCTTTGAGTGAGGTGGTTGGCAAGAAAGTGTTGGGATTGGATTTACACCTTATCATGTGCCTCAATCCGGTGACACCCGTCATCGAGACATTTAAGCATGGTGCATTGAGTGCAGGGGAGTTCATTGGCTGGGGGTGGTTGTCTTATAGCTTCATACTTATGTTAATCGTGCTGGCTCTCGGTATCCTGATATTCAATCGGGTGCAGAAGAGTTTTATGGATACGGTGTAAGTTTTATGTTTTGAGAATATTGTATTTGAATAATGAACCAGCCAAGGATTTCTATTATCATACCTGTTTACAATGTTGAGCCGTACATTGCCGAGTGTTTGCAATCGGTGATGCGGCAGAATTATGTGGGGCCAATTGAATGTATTGTAGTGGACGATTGCGGCACGGATAGGAGCATGGCAGTTGTTGAACGACTGATTGCTGAATATGATGGTCCGATAGACTTCGTTGTTTTGCATCATGAAAAGAACAAGGGGTTATCATGTGCTAGAAACACAGGGATGGATGTCGCTCATGGTGATTATATCTTTTTCCTTGACAGCGACGACTGGATTTCTGACGATTGTATTGGTCATCTTGTTTCGCTAACAATAGACAAAAGTTTTGAAATGATTTCTGGAGGTATGGATGTGTTTCGTGGTGAATATGAGGAAAAAGGAAAGGGAAATGATGCATTGGTCGTGAAGAAAATCTCTGGTCAAGAGTTTTTGTTTAATTGGGTTAGAGATTATTCATCAGTGATTTCTGTATGGAATAAATTGTATCCTAAAAAGTATCTCCAAAAGAAAAGTGCTCGTTTTAAGAGTATTCCCCTAGCTGAAGATGTATTGTTTAATTATGAATTGTTTTGTAAACCCTCTACAATTTATGTCTCGAATCGAGTGACATACCATTATCGTAAACGCGAGGGGTCTGTGATTGATGTAGTTAGGAAGAATCCGTTGAAAGATCGGGATGAAATAGTTTTGTTGTGGTTAGAGTTAAAGAAAGTTCGTGATGATAATGGGTTTGATTTTTTTAATGAGTATTACTTGCACTGTTATGGTTATAAGATATTTGCATTAAGTAAGAGATGCGGTTTGCGTTTCTATCATGTTTTTCGTTTGTTGCATAAAGAATATCCATATCGGCCTTTGAAAATTTGGATGACACAAAAAGAAAGTTTTTCATGGTATTTGGACCGTTTGATGTGGTCGTTGCCGTCTTTAATGGGGTTTGTGTGGTTTCAGGAAACATGGCGGATAAAAAGGCTGATAAAAAAGGATTAAGATTAGATTTATACAAAAAAAGGATGAAAGAGAATAGAAAGAAAGTGATGGTAACATCGCCATTGCTTCCTGATTTTGAGGAATTTCAGGAACTGTTGAAGGAGATTTGGGAGAGCAAGTGGGTTACTAATAATGGCCAGTTTCATCAGCAGCTGGAAAAGGCATTGTGTGACTATTTGGGTGTTGAGAATTTGAGCCTCTTCACCAATGGTACACTGCCTTTGATTACCGCTTTGCAGGCCATGCATATTACAGGAGAGGTGATTACAACACCATACAGCTTTGTTGCTACTACCCATGCTTTGTGGTGGAATGGTATTAAGCCGGTGTTTGTGGATATTGACACGTTGAATTGTGGTATAGACCCAGATAAGATAGAAGCGGCAATCACTCCACGTACGACGGCTATTATGCCTGTGCATTGTTATGGAAACCCATGCGACACGGACCGCATTCAAGCTATTGCAGACAAGTATGGTTTGAAGGTGATTTATGATGCCGCTCATTGTTTTGGTGTGAAAGTAAATGGAGAGTCGATCCTGAATCATGGCGACATGTCCACAATGAGCTTTCATGCCACCAAAGTGTTTAATACCGCTGAGGGTGGAGCATTAATAGTGAAAGATGCCGAAACTAAGAAAAGAGTAGATTATTTGAAAAATTTTGGCTTTGCAGGCGAAACGGAGGTTGTTGCCCCGGGCATCAATAGTAAGATGGATGAGATTAGATCCGCTTTGGGTTTGTTGAATCTGAAGCAGGTGGACGAAGCCATTGAGAAACGACATCAGGTGGCTATGAAATATCGCGATGCATTGCGTAGCGTGAAAGGCATTCGATTTTTTGATGACATGCCTGAAATTCGACATAATTACAGCTATTTTCCCATCTTTGTCAATGCGGAAGCGTATGGCATGACACGCGACGAGCTGTATTTCAAGATGAAGGAGAAAAACGTTTTTGGGCGACGGTATTTCTATCCGCTTATTAGCACCTTCAGTACTTACAAAGGCTTGCCTTCTGCGGCACCGGAGAACCTGCCTGTGGCTACGCGGATTGCTAATGAAGTGATTTGTCTCCCGATGCATCATGGACTGAGTGAGGAAGATATTGATAGAGTATTGGAACAAGTTGTGAGGTAAGATGCATAAGAAAATCATGTTGCTAGGAGGCATTCGATATTTGCTGCCCGTCATCAAAGTGGCGCATGAACAGGGGTATTATGTTATTACCGCCGATTTTCTTCCTGACAACATTGCCCACAAGTATAGTGATGAGTATGTCAATGTAAGCATCGTTGATCAGGAAACAGTGTTGAAAGTAGCGCGAGAGAAGAAGATAGATGGCATCATGTCGTTTGGAGTGGATCCGGGGGTCGTATCTGCATCTTATGTGCAGCAGCAAATGGGACTACCATCATTTGGGCCATACGAATCGGTATGCATTTTGCAGAACAAGGACCGTTTTCGTGATTTTTTGTCGAAACATGGTTTTAATGTGCCGAAGGCAAAAGGGTATTCTAGTGTAAAAGAAGCTGTGGTAGATCAAGATTCATTTGATTATCCTGTCATTGTTAAGCCCACGGATTCAGCAGGGTCGAAGGGTGTAACGCGAGTTAATAATAGAAATCAGTTGAAAAAGGCCGTTGAACATGCCATTGACAAATCACTTTCTGGACATATTATTATTGAGGACTTCATCGAAAAGCAAGGTTGCTCTTCTGATACGGATAGTTTTTCGGTGGATGGCAAATTGAAATTCATAAGCTTTAATTCGCAGCGCTTTGATGTGAATGCTTCAAATCCTTATACTCCAGCGGCATACAGTTGGCCTTCAACATTTACTAATGAGCAGGAGGAATACTTGACATCAGAAATACAGCGTCTCATTACCTTGTTGGGCATGAAAACTAATATCTACAATATTGAGACAAGAATAGGCACAGACGGTAAACCATACATTATGGAGTTGACTCCACGTGGAGGGGGGAACCGATTGTGCGAGATGCTGCACTATGCTACTGGCGTAGATATGATTACAGCGATGACCCGGTATATAGTAGGCGATTCTGTTCCTGTAATTGAACAAAAACCATATTGCGGACATTGGGCAGAGATTATTCTTCACGCTGATAAAGAGGGTGTATTTGACCATTTGGACATTAGCAAGGATATGCCTGCCGAGATTGTTGAAAAAGATTTGTGGGTAAAAAAAGGCGACAAGGTCAATGCTTTTAAGGGCGCAAATGATGCTATTGGCACTTTAGTGCTGAAGTTTTCTTCCTCTAAGGAGCTTGAAAACTATATCGCTAATCAACAAGAATGGTTAAAGATAGTTGTAAAATGAAGGATATAGGAAGCATTTTTCCTCTTTATGATTCTGATTTTGCTGGATTGGGAACAGAAACGTGGATATCAGATGCGGGGAGCACCGCCTATTATTCACTTTGCCGAGAGGCTTTTGCTGTTATTGCAAGACATCTGGATGATACAAATCGGAAAGTCCTTATCCCCGCATATACTTGTGATACTGTTATAACTCCTTTCAAGGAACAAGGTTGGGATTGCTATTATTATCCCATAGATAATAAGCTTAAGATTGACACAGGTGCTGTGTTGACATTGTGTTCAAAACTTGATTTCGATTTAATGTTAGTCCATCCTTATTATGGAATGGACTTGGGTGAAGAAGAGATTGCTCTGTTGAGAGAGGTGCGTTCTAAAGGTTGTAAGTTGGTGGTGGATTTGACTCAATGCATTTTCTCCAAACAACGGCTTGATTTCGTTGATTATTATGTTGGTAGTTATCGCAAGTGGTTCTCTATTCCTGATGGCGCATTCCTGGAGGCAAAAACAAGTTCTTCAATATTTGTAGAGGAGTTGCATGAAAATGAAAGCTTTGTCTCACTTCAAACGGATGCGATGTATCTTAGAGGTCTGTATTTTTCCACCGACAATGAAGAGGTCAAGAGTATTTCGCGAAGATTGAACAAAATGGCGAATGGCATGGTGGATGCCGATGTTCAACCCCATAAAATGGCAATGGTTTCTCGCCAATTGCTGCAACAGGAAGATGTTGAGAAAAACCAGCAGCGCAGGTTGGATAACTTTAGATTCCTTTTTGAACATTTAAAAGGAATTGAATCATGCAAATTGTTATGGGATGACATGTCGGAAGTATCAACAGCACCTTTGTATTTCACGATTTTTGTTTCTGACCGATCGGAATTACAAGCAGAGTTGGCTGCACAACATATATATGCTCCGGTGATTTGGCCTGTTGTCTATGAAGAGGTGCTGGTCAATGATGTGGTTAGATCTATCTATGACACTATCTTGGCCATTCCCATTGACCAGAGGTATGACCAAACTGACATGATGAAAGTAGTCAGCATTATTAAAAAGCATTACCATGACTAAACTTGCTGTTATTGGGGCAAATGAGCCTTTAATTCCATATTATAGACAGGCTAAAGCGTTAGGCTATTCCATTATTGGCATCGCATGGGCTGAGGGAGCTGTGTGTAAGGAGTATTGCGACAGATTTTATCCTATTTCATTTAAGGATAAAGATGAGGTGTTGAAGGTTTGTCGAAAGGAAAAGGTAGATGGTATTACTTCCTTTAGTTTGGAATCGGCGCTTCCCACAGTGGTATATGTCGCTCAGGCGATGGGATTGGTGAGTAATACCGAGGAGTGTGTAAAACTGACTGAAACCAAATTTGCCCAAAGATGTGCTTTTGAACAGAATGGAATTCCAGTTCCTAGATACTTCAGGGTAAAAAATGAGCAGGGTTTGCAGATGCTCAATTTTCGTTATCCAATTATTGTTAAACCTCTTGATAGTGGAGGAAGCCAGGGAATAATGAAATTGGATAATCCTGACGGTTTGACAGAGGCATTTAATATAGCCATTGACCATTCTCGTTCAAGGGAAGCCATTGTTGAGGAGTTTGTTGATGGTCGAGAGTTCAGCGTGGAATATCTCAGTTGTAACGGCAAGCATTATTTTATTCAGATAACTGATAAGGTTACGAGTGGTGCTCCACATTTCATAGAAATGGCACATCATCAGCCAGCTAACATTTCAAAAGAAATTGCTTCACAAATAAAGGCTATGGTTGAAAAGGCTTTAACCGCATTGAAGATAGAAAACTCACCAAGCCATACAGAAATTAAAATGAATTCCAAAGGCGAATTGTATGTCATTGAGATTGGAGCCAGAATGGGAGGTGATTATATAACTTCTGATTTGGTGCGTTTGTCCACTGGATATGATTTGGTGAAAGGTGCAATAGAGCTTGCTGTTGGAAGTTTTAAAGTTCCAGAGAAGTGTGTTTCCAGGTATGCTGGTGTATATTTTTACAGTGCATTGGCACCGCAAATTGGTGACGTGATACGTAACCATTTAGATTATCCTGAGATTGTAGAATATGAAATAAAAGAAGGTCCGTTACCCATAGTATATAGTAACGCGGATCGTAACGGATACTTTATTTACCAATCGAATAAAGGAAAAATGAATCTGTAACATGGAAAGTACTGTTTTTTTTAGAGCATTCGAAGAAGAGGATATTGATGCTATTTATCGTTGGAAAAACGATGACGAACTCAATAAAATGACTGTTGGTCTTAATCGAAAAATATGTAAGGATGATGTTGCCAAATGGGTGAGATCCAAGATGCCGCATAACCCATATGAGGTCTATTGGGCCATTTGTGCCAACGATGAGACAAAAAAAATCATAGGTTATGTTCAATTGACAGAGATTCATTACATCAATAGTTCCGCCAATTTTTCCGGAATTGTGATAGGTGATAGGGATTATAAAGATGGTCTCGCCTGGTTGGAAGCTTATTTGTTTATTATGGAGTATGCTTTTGAGCGATTGGGATTGAATCGACTTTATGGCTCGTCCATTTTTGGTCATAAGGACAGTAATGGAATTGGGGGATTTCTCTATTGGCAAAAAGAAGGTATACTAAGAAAAGCCGTCTTCAAAAATGGGCGGTACTATGATTTGCTTTTAGGTTCAATCCTCAAGGAAGAGTATTTTGCCCATAAAAATAATGGTGATTATGAAATGAAAAATATTCTAAAGACAATTAGAAACAATAAACGAAAGAAATAAATTAAAAAGAATATTAATTATGAAATCGTTAGAAGAATTTGTGGCTCTTTTTGCAGAGCAATTTGATGACACAGATCCGAGTGAAATCACAGCAACAACAGCATTTCGTGACCTTGATGAGTACTCCTCTTTAATTGGCCTTTCTTTAATCGCCATGGTAGACGAGGAATTTGATGTTGCCCTGAAAGGAGACGATGTGAAGAATTCTGTTACGGTTGAAGACTTGTACAACAAAGTAATTGAAAAACTCTAATGGCTTTTTTGGAATTCAAGGATGTCAGGATTGCCGGTATCAGTGCTGGTGTTCCTAAACAGGTTTTCAGTAACTTGACTCCTCATGAAACGGATTGTATTTCTTCAGAATATTCTCCAGAGGCTTTTGTGGAAACAACAGGCGTGAAAGAGCGTCGTGTATCCGATACCTTATGCACTTCAGATTTGTGTTGTGAAGCAGCTGAAAAGTTGATCACTGATTTGGGATGGGATAAATGTGAAATTGAAGCGCTTGTCTTTGTTTCACAAACAGCGGATTATTTTTTGCCAGCAACAGCATGTATTCTACAGGATCGGTTAGGGCTGGATAGAGAATGCTATGCTGAAGATGTTGCATTGGGCTGTTCTGGTTGGGTTTATGGATTAAGTAACGTGGCATCAATGGTTGCTACTGGCTCTGTCAAAAAAGCCTTACTACTTGTTGGAGATGCAAAGAAAAGGATAGAAGCAACGCACGATCCGCTTTTTGGTCATGCGGGTACAGCTACCGCTATTGAGTACGTAAAGGGAGCAAAAGGTTTCCAGTTCCACTTTGGCACAGACGGTAGTGGTTATGATGCTATCATTATACCCGATGGTGGTTCCAGGAATCAGGTCAAACTTACATCTTTCGATACCGAAGAGATTGAAGGCAAAATGATGAACCGTCTCCAGACCAGAATGAAAGGTATGGATGTGTTCTCATTTGGTATTACTACCGCTCCGAAATCAATTAAAAAACTGGCAGAACACTTTGGGTTTGATTATCTTGATTACGACTACTACATCTTTCACCAGGCCAACATGAAGATGAACAACCAAATAGTGAAGAAACTGAAGATTGACCCAGAGAAAGTTCCATCATGTATGTACAATTTCGGTAACACTTCGTCGGCATCTATCCCAATGACTATTGTTTCTCAACTCAAAGGGAAGTTTGAGAAAAAAACTACAAGATTCTTGTGTTGTGGCTTTGGTGTTGGTCTTTCTTGGGGTACTGTGGCATTTGATTCGGACTATATGGTTGTTTCTGATTTGGTTGAAGTTGAAGAATTGAAAGAAGAATCACAATGGGTATGAGGTATAATCCTTTTTCTTTAGATGGCAAGACTGTTTTAGTCACAGGATCCTCGTCAGGTATTGGTCAAGAAACAGCCATTCAGTGTTCCAAATTGGGCGCGAAAGTGATCATTACTGCCCGTAATGAGGAACGATTGAAAGAAACACTGTCTCAAATGGACGGCGAAGGCCATAGTATGGTTATTGCCGAACTGACTCGACAAGAGGAACTTGAAAATCTTGTTAGTACAATTGATACGCTCAACGGTGTTGTGCTTTGTGCAGGAAAAGGAATGACTTCCCCTTTTCCGTTCTCAACAAGAGACAAGTATGATGAGATTTTCAATGTCAATTTCTTTGCTCCAGTGGAGTTGTTAAGATTATTGGTAAAGAAAAAGAAACTTGAAAAAGACTCTTCTGTAGTGTTTGTGTCTTCAATTGGTGGAAATGGATCGTATTCTCTTGGCAATGGTGTATATGGCGCTTCCAAAGCAGCAATCAATTCCACGATGAAATTTTGTGCTAGAGAATTGGCTGCTAAGAAAATCAGAGTGAATACAGTAAACCCAGGCATGGTTAATACTAAGCTTATTCAAGGTGGAGCGATTTCAGAAGAACAGCATAAACTGGACATGGAGAAGTATCCTCTGAAACGCTATGGTGAACCTGAGGATATTGCTTATGGTATTATCTATCTTCTGTCAGATGCATCCTCTTGGGTGACTGGTCACTCGTTGGTGATTGATGGAGGTGTAACTATATAAAAAAAGTGATGGGATTATTAAATAATAAAGTTGCCATTATCACTGGCGCAGGCGCTGGAATAGGACAAGCTACTGCAAAACTTTTTGCGAAAGAGGGAGCAGTGGTTTACGCTGTCGACATAAAGGGTATGGAATGGGTGGATACATTTAGTGAAGAGAATGGAAAGATTGTATCGGTCCAATTGGATATTTGCAATTTCTCTGCGGTGAAAGCCACAGTTATGGCTGTCAAGAAAGAGCATGGTCGCATTGATGTGCTTGCCAATATAGCAGGACTCATCTCATACGAATTGATGCCGATGATTGATTATGAGAAGTTTCGAAAGATGCTTGATGTCAATGTGGTTGCTTTGGTGCATCTGATGTCGTTGGTGTCGAGAATTATGACCCGACAGCAAAGTGGTTCCATAATCAATATGGCAAGTATGGTAGGGGAGAAGGGTTCAAAAGGTCAATTGTCATACGCGGCAACTAAAGGAGCTGTGATTGCTGCCACCAAATCAGCAGCCAAAGAACTTGCCGAGCAACATATCCGTGTCAACGCCATTGCTCCAGGCATGGTTGGCTCGGAACGATTCAAAGCGGTTCTTGAAGAGAAATTTGCGCAAAAGATTAACGATATCCCGTTTGGCCGTTTGGCCGAACCAGAAGAAGTGGCCAATCTATGTCTGTTCCTTGCCTCTGATCAGTCTTCTTATTTGACTGGACAGATTATTGGAATTGATGGTGGCGCGATAATTTAAAAGGACGATGTTCCTTGATTTAGACAAGAAAGATCGAAGCAAGGTAGCTGTCGTTGACGACAGTGGTTACAGCTTGACCTACGGCGAAATTTGTGATTTTGCTGTTGAGTTTGCCCGACATCTGTCATCCCGTACGCTGATTTTTATCCTTTCTGAAAACAAGATAGGATCTTTGTTGGGTTATACGGCTTCGCTGTCCAATAGGATTGTCCCTTTGATTCTCAGTTCGGCAACGGAAGAGGGATTGTATAAAAACCTGCTTGAGGTTTACAAGCCCGAATACTTATGGATGCCGAATGATATTGCGGAGAGAAAGGGATTTGAATCCGTATTTACTGCTTGGGACTATTCTTTGGTGAAGACAGGTTGTCCAAAAGTTCCTTTGTTTGACGACTTGTCGCTCTTGTTACCTACTTCAGGCTCTACGGGTAGCCCTAAATTGGTGCGGCATAGCTACCGCAACATTGAGGCTAATGCCGACAATGTGAGGTGTTTGTTTGAATTGGATGGCAGTGAAAAGGCCATGGCGATTCTGCCCATGCACTACACTATGGGACTTTCGGTGATTACTTCTCATCTGCTCGCAGGTTCCACATTGTTGCTTTCGGGCAGGTCGTTGTTGGACAAAGGCTTCTGGTCCATGCTGAAGGAGGCAACCTGTTTCGCAGGAGTACCTTACAGTTATGAAATATTGACCAAAATGCGTTTCACTCGTATGGATTTGCCAAACTTAAAGGTGATAACGCAAGGCGGCGGCAAGTTGTCGGAGGAAATGTTCAAAATGTTGGCACAATATGCCCATGACAATGGAAAGAAATTCATTGCTACATACGGACAGACGGAATGTACGGCACGTATGGCCTATTTGCCGGCCGAATGGGCAACAACGAAAACTTGTAGCATCGGTTTTGCTGAACCGGGTGGGAAACTTTCCATCATTGATAAGGATGGCGTTGAAACCTTTGAAGGAGAAGCGGAAGGTGAGATGGTGTATCGGGGTGAAAATGTTACTTTAGGCTATGCCACTTGTAGGGAAGACCTATTGAAAGCTGACGAAAACCATGGTGTAATGCACACGGGCGACATGGCATATCGCGATGTCGATGGATGCTATTATATCATCGGTCGTTTGAAGCGATTCTTGAAAATATACGGCTTGCGCATCGGTTTGGATGAAGTAGAACAAATGGTCAAAGCCGAATTTAATACTGATTGTTACTGCAAGGGTGATGATGAAAAGCTGGTGGTGTTGGTGACCAACTCTCAACTCAAAGAATTGTTGCCTTCATTCATTGAAGAAAAGACCCATTTGTTCCATCAAAAAGTTGAAGTGCAAGTGGTGAAAGAAATTTTGAGAAATGAAACTGGAAAAGTGATAGATCAATAAAAACAATATGAATAATTTAGAGAAGCTTACTCGGATTTTTTGCGAGGTGTTCAGCGTTGAAGAATCGGCTCTGAATAGCGAGTTCGACAAGTGTAATGTTGAAGGGTGGGATTCGGTCAGGCAACTGAGCTTGTCAACAGCGGTCGAGGATGAATTTGACATTATGCTTGATGCTGAGGACATCCTTGAGTTCACCTCATACGACAATGTTAAAAAGGTATTGGCCAAATATGAAATAGAACTCTAATGGCTTTTTGGCAGATAAAAAACGTGGCACTCAGAGGTGTCACAGGCACAGTGCCCAACAACCCTGTGAAAACGGCAGAGTTGCCTATTTTCACAAAGGAAGAGGCAGATTTGTTTGATGCTACGATTGGCATAAAGAACAGATACATCGCTCCAGATAATATTTGCGCTTCTGATTTGTGCTTTGACGCCGCGGAACGATTGATTGCTGGATTGGGCTGGGATAAGGAGTCGATAGATATACTGCTTTTTGCCTCCGTGACAGGAGATTATAAGACACCTCCCACTTCTGCCATTCTTCAAGATCGGTTGGGATTGCCTGCCAGTACATTCGTGCTGGATGTTCCTATGGGTTGTTGTGGATGTATGTATGGCATCAATGTGGCGGGTAATCTTCTTTCAGCAGGTTCTGCAAAAAGGGCTTTGTTGCTCGTTGGTGATACCGCTATGCGCATGGGTTCTCCCAAAGATAAGAGTCGTATGCCGTTGTTTGGAGATAGCGGGACTGCTTTGGCTTTGGAGTACGATCCAGAAGCAGCTGACATTATTATGGATTTCAATACGATGGGCTCGGGCTATAAGGCATTGATGACCCCTCATGGCGGTTACAGGCATCCTGTAACTAAGGAGGAATCGTTTGAGTATGAGGATTTCGGCAATGGCATTGTTCGGACACCCAAAGATGCCTTAATCAATGGCATGGATGTGTTCTCTTTTGCGATTACCAAGCCTGCCATCAGTCTGAAGAAAATGATTGATGACTTGGGACTTGACAAAGACAAAGATGTGAATTTCTTCTTGATTCATCAGGCGAACAAACTGATCGTGGATCGCATTGTTAAGAAATTGAAATTCCCTTTAGAGAAAGTGCCATATAACCTTCAAAAGTTTGGTAACTTGGGCGGTGCCTCTATCTTGATGCTGATGGTGTCAGAGATAGCAGATGAATTGCAATCAAGACCGCTGACTTTGGTGTGCTCTTCGTTTGGACTAGGCTTGACGTGGGGGACGATGGCTTTAAAAACAAAGGGGCTGCATGTGGCACCGCTTAATTATCTTGTTGTATAGTTTTTGGGTAAAATGTTCGATCTGGATAAATTCATTGCCGAAAGTGTCATATATCGTCCTTCAAGTATGTTTGAGGGTGACATTCACGCTAATGCCACTCAATTAATACAAGAGATTGAAGGCAAGTCTGTTTGTGTCATTGGCGGGGCGGGAAGTATCGGCTCTTCTTTTATTAAGGCTGTGCTTCGCTTTCGTCCAGGAAAGCTTGTGGTGATTGACTTGAACGAAAATAGTTTGGTCGAGCTGACACGAGACATTCGTTCTACATTTGGATTGTTCGTGCCAAAGGATTATCGCACTTATACGCTCAATTTTGCAGATCCGATTTTCGCTCGTATCTTTCGTGAGGAGAAAGGTTTCGACATCGTGGCCAATTTTTCTGCCCACAAGCATGTGCGCAGCGAGAAAGACAAATATTCGGTGCAGGCACTCATTGAAAACAACGACATCAAGGCAAAGAAGCTGATGGATTTGCTTTGCGAATATCCGCCCAAGCATTTCTTCTGTGTGAGCACCGATAAGGCAGCTAATCCAGTGAATATCATGGGCGCCAGCAAACGCATCATGGAGGACTTGGTGATGTCCTATAATGATAAGTTCAAGGTCACGACTGCGCGTTTTGCCAATGTGGCTTTCAGCAACGGCTCTTTGCCTGATGGCTGGCTGCACCGCTTGCAGAAGAAACAGCCTTTGGCGGCACCCAACGATGTGAAACGTTACTTCGTCTCCCCCGAAGAAAGCGGGCAGATTTGCATGTTGGCCTGTATCCTTGGCAATGGTGGTGAAGTGTTTTTCCCAAAGTTGGGTGAAGATCAGATGCTAACTTTCAGTGCTATCTGCGATGATTTTGTGAAATCAGAAGGATTCACCAAAAAGGAATGTGCCAATGATGAGGATGCCAAACGATATGCAAGCCAGATGTCATACGATAGTAACACGTATCCTGTCGTCTATTTCAAGAGTGATACGACAGGAGAGAAAGCGTACGAAGAGTTCTATATCCCAGGCGAATGCATAAACATGGAACGCTTCAAAGCTTTGGGTGTCGTGGAGGAAACTATCCGTCGTCCAATGAATGAGGTGAATGCTTTCTTTGAAAAACTGGAAAGCCTTTTCGTTGGTGACTTTACCAAGGAAGATGTGGTGAAAGCAATAAAAGAGTTCATTCCGAATTTTGAGCATGAAGAGAAGGGAAAGAATTTGGATGAGAAAATGTAAAGTCAAAATGGTTTAAAATGGTAGTTCAAAGGCAATCCAATATTGAGTTATGTAGGTTGGCTTCCATTCTGTTGGTTATGCTTGTCCATACCACGGGGCAATCACTCGGTCATAATGTTTCTTTTGGTGTGCATCTTTTGGAAGGTTTTTCTATCATTGGAGTCAATGTTTTCATATTGATAACGGGTTATTTTTCTGCTTCACCCAAGAAAACAAGCCTTATCAATCTTGCTTTTATCTGCTTTTTTTGGATGTTGGTTAAGGTCGTTTGCCGATATTATTTTGGCGAGGGAATAAACCATAAATATGCATTCTTTATTACTTCTTCGAACTGGTTTATACCATCATATATAGCTTTACTTTTTGTTGCCCCAATGCTTAATTCATTTTGTAATTTTGTGAGAAAGAAGATTTTATGGGTGGGGGTGGCGTCTTTGCTTTTAATTGAATTGTGGTTTGATTGGCTGCCTCCATTTCCTGCGGTAAAGCTTGGAACGCAAAATGGGTATTCTGTCTTTTCTTTTATGATTCTTTATCTTATGGCTCGTGCCATTCGTTTGTACGGTTTGCCTCGTTGGTTTAAGAAAGCATGTCCTCTCATTTACATCATGTGTTCATTTATACTAGCAATGGTGGCTCATGCTTTTGTACGTTCGGGACATTTGGAGATTGTTAGATTTAGTTTTTGGTTTGCCTATACTAATCCATTGGTAATCCTTTCCTCAGTGGCATTCTTGATGATGTTTGAGCAGTTGCATGTTCAATCTAAATTCATCAATCATATTGCTAAATCAACATTGGCTTGCTTGTTAGGACATACAGCAATATTCTTTCTTTATACTAAACAGTTCAGATTTCTCTACGAGCATTTTGATGGATTATTGATAGTAGGCTATTGGGCATTAGCAATAATGATTGTTTTTGTGTCAAGTGTTCTTGTTGACCAATTGCGACTGCTTTTATGGAGACCGATGAACAACTGGTTGAAGAATCATATTAAAACTGATTTAATATTTGGGTAATGGCTTATAAAATACCTCTGTTTAATTTGAACTTTGACGAGCGCGAGGCTCGTGCTGCTTTCGATACCATACAATCGGGTTGGATTTCCACTGGCCCCAAAAACGAACAATTAGAGCAGATGTTCGTCAATATGTGGCACGTGGATTATGCAGTCGGAATGACTAACTGCACGGCTGCCTTGCATGTGTGTTGCATGGTGTGCGGCCTCGGTCCTGGCGATGAAGTGCTGGTGCCTTCGCTGACTTTTGCAGCTTCGGTGAATTGCATCTGTTATGCAGGTGCAACACCTGTGTTTTGCGATATCATCGGTCCAGAGCATGTCAACATTGACCCTAACGAGATAGAGAAAAAAATTACACCTAAGACCAAGGCTATCGTGGTGGTTCACATGGCGGGTTTCCCTGCTCACATGGACGAAATCATGGCTATTGCGCGCGAGCATAACCTGAAGGTGATTGAAGACGCATGTCACGGTCCGTTGTCTGAATATAAGGGTAAGAAATTAGGAACCATTGGCGATTGCGCGGCGTTCAGCTTCTTCTCCAACAAGAATATCTCAACGGGTGAAGGCGGCATGTTTATCACCAATAACGAGGAGATGGCCAAGAAAGCCCGTCTGCTGCGTTCGCATGGCATGACGACCATGAGTTACCAACGCGCCAGCGGCCATGCCACCACATACGACATCCTCGAATTAGGTTATAACTATCGCATGGACGACATCCGTGCCGCCATTGCCATCGAGCAATTGAAGAAGTTGCCTGCCGACTTGGATACCCGTATCAAAGTACGTCAGCGTTATGTGGAGCAGCTGGCCAACGTGAAGGACGTGGTGGTGCCGTTTGCCGACAATAAGGAGTTTGTGAGCAATTACATCATGCCCGTCGTTTTGACTAAAGGCGATACGGCTTATCGCGATGCTATCCGCGACAAGATTCATGCGGCTGGCATTCAAACCAGTGTGCATTATCCAGCTGTACATCGTTTCTCTATCTATAAGGATTATCCCGCAGTGTTGCCTCAAACGGAGTATGTGACTGACCATGAAATCACACTCCCGATGTATGCGGCATTGACGATGGATCAGATTGACTTTATCGTAAAGACCCTTGACGAAACCCTCCATGGATAAGAAAAGCATCCTCGTTTTCGGTGTGGGCGAACTGCAACGCTCCATCATCCGTCGAGCCAAGCTGAAAGGCCTGTTTACCATAGGCATTGACCCTTGTGCCGATGCGGTATGTAAGGACGAGGTGGATGCCTTCGAAATCGTTGGTGGACAAGACTATGAGGGGACGTGTGCATTAGTGGAAAAGTATGGTGTTGATGCCATCGTGACTGCAGCGACCGACAAGCCTTTGGTGATGATGGCAAGGGTGGCAGAGAAGTATGGCTTCACATTCTTTTCCGTTGAGACGGCGCAATGGTCTACGGACAAGTACCAGATGAAGCATAGATTCATGGAAGGTGGTGTGCCCTGTGCCCATGGTCGTTTGATCTCGAAGGTGGAGGATGCCGAGGACTTATATTATCCGCTGATTGTGAAGCCTCGTGACAACTCTGGTAGCCGAGGCGTGAAGTTGTGTCGTTCGAAAGAGGAATTGCAAGAATCTTTGCAGGAGGCTTTGCAATACTCTCATTTGGACACGGTGCTTGTGGAAGAGTACATCGAAGGGCAGGAGTACAGCATAGAGGGTTTGCATTATGAAGGTAAGTCTGAAGTGATTCAGTTTACTGAGAAGACTACTACGGAATTTCCCTACAATGTGGAACTGGCGCACAAGCAACCTGCCAATCTTACGGAAGCACAAAAAGAGGCCATACGAGAATTGATTGATAAGATTGCCTCCTGTATGGGTTTTGAGAATTGTCCGTCGCATACGGAACTCAAAATCAATGAGCGAGGTGTCTTTGTCATAGAGACTAGTCCACGCTTAGGAGGTGGCTATATCACTTCTTTGTTGGTGCCGCTTTCGACTGGCATCAACATGGAAGACCAATTGCTGAACATCGCTTTGGGAGAAAAGGTTGAACTCATAATAAATCGTACAAATCAAGCTTCAGGAGTGAGATTTTTGGAATTGAAAGAAGGGGTTGTAAAGCGAATCCTTCCTGGTATTGAAGATGTCATATCATGGCCTAATATAGTTGATTTTCAGTGCAATTTACAGGAGGGCATTCAAATACGTCCTTTCATGAGCGGATTGGATAGATATGGGCAGTTTATTGTTCAGGCAGATACAAAGGAATCTGTTAATAGATTACTGTTGGATTATGAGCGAAGAATTAAGTCTTTTTTTGTCATTGGCTAATAATAGATATGAAGTAGATGAACCAAATAGATAAGGAAGAACTGCAATCAAGGGTTATAGATTTCCTGCGATTTCCACTTATGATAGGAGTTGTCATAATACATTGCAGATTTACGACGAGATTGTATCCGCAACTGATTGATTATGTGAGAAATGGTGGGTGGTATGACTATGTTAGCTATCTTTTCTCAAAAGCGATATTTGGATTTTGTGTTCCTGTGTTTTTCATGATTTCAGGATATTTGTTTTTTAAAAATGGAGATTTTAACTTTCAATCTTATAGAGTGAAACTTAAGAAAAGATTCTTAACTATCTTAATACCGTTTATGTTATGGAATTTCATCTATTTATTGTTGGAAGCTGTTTTTGGATATAATATATTTCGTAATGAGTCAGAAGATGTAATAGGATATGTTCCTTGGTTAAACGCTAATACTGGTGTTTTCTTGAAAGATGCGAAATGTTGTTTTTTTGGCCTCTTTGTGAATTTCAATGGAGGTGGTAGCCCTATAAATGTACCTTTTTGGTATCTTCGCGATTTAATAACAATGTTTGTTTTTTCTCCGATTATCTATTGGTTCATAAAATATTTCAAACGCTTCGGTATGATAATACTGGTTGTAGCTTGGTTGGTTACAGGTAAATATAGCGCATTTCTGGTCACCTATTTGAGACCACCAGTCCTTTTTTTTATAATGGGTGCTTATTTTGCATTGAATGAGAAGAATATTGTTGCAGAATTCATGAAAGTTGGTAATTGGGTTTTTTATGTTTATGCCATAATTGTCATTGTTGACTTATTCAGCAAGCAGATGCTTTTTAATTGCTACATTCATAGGTTAGCCATATTAGTAGGCGTGATTGCCGTATTTAAAATAGGCGCATTTTTGGTAAAGAAGAAAAAAACAGAGAATAGATTGGTTCACGAAATAAAAAATACGTATTTTTTCATTTTTGCCTTTCATTGGATTTTGTTGTATTGGTTGGCATTTCCTCTCTCTAAACTTACATCAAGTGGTTCTGATTTATCACTACTAATCATATATTTTGTCCAAATCATTTTTGGTTGTCTTATTTCAATTTTATTAGGTGTGGGACTAAATAGGTTGTGTCCTAGAATTATGAAAGTATTAAATGGAAGATAAAATAAAAAAGATAATGAAAAAAATTGCTTTTTTGGGCTCTGGCACGTTAGCTGTTGATTTGAGTAAAAGTGTCAATGAGTGGCAACAGTATGAGGTGGCTGGCTTCATTGATGGAAACTTTGGAAAGGGAACGATTATTAATGGATTTCCTATATTGGGGAATGATGATGATGTTATCAACTTATACAATGATGGGGTTTTTGATGGTATCTTTATAGCTATTGGTTATCTGAAGTTTTCAGTAAAAGAGAAATTATATAATCGTTTTAAAGGTATTGTGCCTTTGGCAAATATTATTTCTCCTACGGCATTTGTGCACCCTACTGCAATCATGGGTGAAGGTGTTTTATTGTCAGATGGTGTCTATATCAGCAGGGATGTTATAATAGAGGATAATGTGATGATAACGCTACGCTCTATTGTAAATCACGGAGGGCATGTGAAAAAACATTCTTTCTTCTCAACAGGTGTTACCACTGCTGGCCATGTAATAGTAGGTGAGAGATGTTTTGTTGGGGTAGGAACTACTATTTCCTCGAGCATTACAATTTGTGACGATGTTTGGCTGTCTCCAGGCTCTATTGTAATTAAAGACATAAAGAAGCCTGGTCATTATTTATCTCAGTCATCTAAATTATTCAATATAGGATAAATCACAATGGCAATATTCAGTTTTTCAGGTATTCGTGTGGCAGCTATGGCTGCGGCAATGCCTACAAATGAGGTGCGACCTGATGATTTCAAGGTGCAGTTTGGCGAAGAGGAAGTGGAAAAGTTCAAGAAGATGACAGGAGTGGTTTCCTCGCGCAAGGCATCTTATCATCAGACTACAGGTGATTTGGGTTATGTGGCCGCTGAAAAGCTTTTAGCAGAGAAAAATATTAACAAAGCTGAAATAGGAGCTCTTGTTGTAGCGACCCATAGCCCTGACTATCCACGTCCTGCCACTGCGTTTATTGTTCAAAAACGACTTGGACTGGATACGGAGTGTGTATGTTTCGACATTTCTTTGGGTTGCTCAGCGGTTGTTTATGGCATTCAAGTGTTAAGTTCGATGATGATGACGAGCAATATTCGTAAGGCATTGCTTATTAGTGGAGACACGGGCAGTAAAACTGTCAATCCCCGCGACAAGTCGAAAGTAATGTTAGGTGGTGATGTGGGCGTATGTTTATTATTGGAACGTACGGATAATCTCAACGATGAAATACATAGTCTTGTGCGGAGTGACGGCAATGGTTACCGTTATCTTATCGTACCAGGTGGTGGATGTCGCAATATGAATCCTCCTCATAATGAAGTGATGTGTGAGGATGGTATTGAACGCTCGCTTTACGATTCATTCATGCGTGGCACTTCGGTGTTTACGTTTACGGTATTTGATGTACCTAAAATTGTAAAGGATTTCCTTGTTCAGACCAATACTAGTATTGATGACTATGATTGTTTTGCTTTTCATCAGGCAAATTTATACATTTTGCAGCAAATTGCCAAGAAAGCAAGAATACCAGCCGATAAGATGCCCATCACTTTGCCAAAATATGGTAATACCAGTGGGGCTTCACCCGTGGTTTCCATGTGTGACAAATATGGGAACGATATGGAAAGTAAGAAAATCAATGTGATGCTTTGTGGATTTGGTATTGGTCTTTCATGGGGCGTTACATCTTTCTGGATCAACACGGACGATATTTTGCCTATCATCTTTGATGATACTGTCTTTGAGGAAGGCATAATTAGTGACCCCAACGAACTTTTTAAGGATATGAGAGGACTTTAATTGTGGTAACAAACATATTATCATATCTAGATAACATAGTTTTGCGTTTTCCCGACAAAACTGCCATTGCCGACGACAAGCGTTCCTTGACATTTAAACAGTGGCAGACTGAGGCGGAGTGTATAGGAACTCGTATAGCCCGTGATGCGAAAGACGTTATGAGAAGGGCTGTATTGGTCTTTGTAGACCGTAAAATTGATACGCTTGTTGGTTTCATGGGTGTTTTGGAGAGTGGGAATTTCTATGTGCCAATCGACTGCAAGATGCCGTTTGAGAGAGTGAAACTTATTGCCAATGTCTGTAATGCCATAGCCGCTGTGACAATTAGCGATAGGGATAATTTGATCCTTGACCAAATAGGTTTTTTGGGATTCCGCTATAACTATTCGGATGCAATCCAGGAGACAAAGGATGAGACTCTGTTGGTAGAAATCCGTAGACAGATAATAGACCTTGATCCGGTTTACAGTATCTTTACGAGTGGCTCTACAGGTGTGCCAAAAGGAGTCCTCATAAGTCACAGAGGCATGATTGACTTGGCAGATTGGCTAGTAGAAACGTTTAAATTTACCGATAACGATGCACTTGGTAACCAGACACCATTTTACTTTGATGGTTCTGTGAAAGATATTTGTATCTGCCTAAGGAGTGGTGCGACCTTGAATGTGATTGATAAGAAATATTTCACCTTTACCAAACATTTGATTCCTTTACTTAATGAAAGGCATATTACTGCCATCCTGTGGGCTACTTCGGCTATTGTAATGGTGGGCAATAGTAACATCCTTGACTCGGTTTTGCCCGAGCATTTACGCCTCGTGGCTTTTGCAGGTGAAGCTATGCCTGCTAAACAGCTTCGAACTTGGCAAGAGAAATTGCCAGACGTTCGTTTCGTTAATCTATATGGACCAACCGAAATCACCGTAGATTGCACATATTTCGATGTTACTCGTCCGTATTCTGATGACGAATACATACCGATAGGCAAATCCTGTCCAAATAAGCAGGTATTGGTGTTGAAAGATGATGATACCGAGGCTACTTTTGGTGAGGTAGGTGAACTATGTGTGCGTGGCAGTGGTGTGGCTTTGGGATACTATGGCAACCGAATTAAAACTAATGAGGTGTTTATTCAGAATCCGCTCAATTCATTCTACAATGACACAATTTATCGCACAGGTGATTTGGTACGTATTGCAGAAGATGGGAATCTCATTTTCGTATCGCGAAAAGATTTTCAAGTAAAGCATAAGGGCAACCGTATTGAGTTGGGTGAGATAGAGGTGGCTGTCAATGCGATTGATGGTGTAACTAATGCTGCTTGCATCATTGATCAGCCTGATGACAAGTTGATACTCTATTATACAACAACTGACGGTCAGCCCGTAGACATTGTCAATTTGGTTAAAGAGCGTATACCTGTATATATGTTCCCCGAGGTTATAAACCATTTGCACCAAATGCCATACAATATGAATGGTAAGATTGATCGTATAGAACTTAAGAAGTGGTATGAAGCCTGTAAAGATTAAGGATTATACACGCTATCAGGGAATCACGGAACGATTTGGTGGCAGAGGCTGTATGACTAACGACTACATACAACGTGAAGCTGCAGACCTGATCGTTCACGATTCTCTATTTGAATGTTGTGGAGAGAAGAATGCTTTCCTTCTTGTGAAGAAAGATGGTTTCTGGCGTGTATATTACTATCTTAATGATTTGGACGAGAAACTAATTCTAGATGGAGAAGAATTAGTTACAGAGATTATCTTCCGTGGCAATATTGGTGAGCCTACCGATCAGGTGAGTTATATGGAAAGTTGTGGCTTTAAGCGTAACCTAATAAGAGACCAATATTTTGCCAAATACACATCTCTGACACCTCCTGTTTCCATCGAAGGAATAAAAATTGAAACAGCCACGGATGTTGAAGATGCGATATGGGCAATAAATCTTTTCAATGCTTCGTTTGACAAATGGAGTGGAGATTTCATTCCACAAGCAATGGCACCGTTTTTGGTGCAAAATAACGCCATCCTGATGGCCAGGGATTTAGAAGGCAACCGTCTTGGTGCTTTGCATCTTGAGAAGAAATCAGGAGTAATGTGGCTGAACCATGTGGCCGTAACAGAAGTTGCAAGAGGCAAAGGCGTTGGCCATAGACTTGTGGAAGCCTATATAGAGCAAGGTCATGTTGACGACAACAGTCGGTACCAACTATGGGTGCAACGGCAAAATGCTCCTGCTGTAAACCTCTATCAAAAAAAAGGTTTTACCTATTTGAATAAGTCAACATTATCTTTGGTAAAACTATAAAATACTTGACTATGGAACAGTTACTTGAATTATTGAAAGGCATCCGCGCCGATGTGGATTTTGAGAATGAGACCGCACTTATAGATGATGGTATTCTTGATTCTTTTGATGTGGTGTCAATCATCTCCGAAATTGATGATATTTTTGGCGTGCAAATCCGTATCAACGAATTGGATCCAGAGAATTTCAACTCTATTGAGGCAATCTGGAATCTTGTGCAAACGCTGAAAGCAAAGCAGTAAAAAATGAATCAATACGATTTGTCACAAAAGCGAATCCTATTCGTTGGTGAGCAGACAGGGCTTGACAATGCTATTCTCCTACTATTGAAAGAAAGCATGGCTTTGAAGTCAATCTCAGATGATAATCAACGATTGGTTGTATACGATAAACTTACAATTGGAGATGTTGAATCTGATATAAAAGGTTTTGTTAAGAAAAGACCTTTTGACGGTGTTGTGTTCAATATTGTCCATAGTGATTTTCGCCCATTGCAATTTGCGAAACCAGAATTGGTGAGCCAAATAATGAACGATAATTACGCCGTTTTCATCGAAGTAGTTCGTGCATTGAAGAAATGTCGCGGTTTAAATGATGGAGCAAGCATCGTAGCTATGAGCAGTATAAGCAGTTCAAAGGCAATGAAAGCCAAGATGGCTTTTTGTGCTTCGAAAGCTGCTCTTGATGCAGCCGTTTGTTGTCTATTGATAGAATTAGCACTAAAGGGGATTCGTGTCAATAGTATCCAAAAAGGTGCAGTTGATACAGATTTTGAGAAATCTCATATTCAAAACGTACAAGCAATTCGAAGCGATGAAATAATTATTGATAATCAAGCCCCGCTTGGCTTAGTGAAAGGAGACGAAGTTGCCGAATTGGTTGCTTTCCTTTTGAGTGATGCGACGCGTTCACTGACTGGGCAAAGTATAGCAAATGATAGCGGATATACAGCATAAGGACTAAAAAATGGATTTTGAAAATAAAAAAATCATCGTTGCAGGAGCTAGTGGAGGTATAGGTGGTGCAATTTGTGAGGCTTTGGCGGTGGAAGGAGCAGTTGTTATTATGATAGGACGTAGTAAAGAAAAACTACGTAATCAAATGGAAAAACTAGATGGTACGGGTCATCGGTATTATTTATGTGACTTCGGACAAGTGGAAACAATAGAATCTTGTGTTTCTCAAATAATCTCAACGTGCGGTCCTGTGGACGGATTAGTCCATTCGGCAGGTGTAGGAGATGTGAGACCATTAAAACTTTCAAAGTATCCATTTATGCTAAATGTCATGAATGTGAACTTTTTTTCATTTGTAGAAATGATTCGTTGTATAACGAAAAAAGGATGTTACAATGATGGATTAAGTATAGTTGGAATATCATCAATAGCCTCACAGTATGGCAGGCAATCCCGAACTGCATATAGTGCATCAAAAGGTGCCATGGATGCTTCGATGCGGACTATTGCAAAAGAACTTGGTGTAAAAGGTATTCGTGTGAATAATGTTGCACCAGGTGGTACTTGTACCTCGATGATAGAAGAAGCAGAAACCTATTTAAATCTAAGTGATGAAAACCGACTCAACAGATTACGTCAATACCTTGGTGAATGTACGCCAGAGGATATTGCTAATATGGTTCTTTTTTTGTTGAGCGACAAAGCTCGGAAAATTACAGGGACAATTGTGAATGTTGATGGAGGAAAAATGTCCTGCTAAGATAAAAGTAAATCAATAACAAATACACATAATAAATTATTAAAAATGGCAAACGAAGAAAAAATTGCAATGCTTGAGGATATGCTTGAGCTGGATGGTGGCTCTTTGAAGCCTGAAATGGAACTTGATGAGATTGCCGAGTACGACTCGATGGCAAAATTGTCGCTCATCGTTATGATGGACGAGAAATGTGGCAAGAAGCTTACTGGTGAGCGGATTCGAGAGTTCAAGACCATTCAGGATATCCTTGACTTCATGGGTTAATGCTACGAGTAATGGAGATTATCTACGAAGTGTTTTACATTTAAACACGTATGCAATGTGTGACGATACCTTTCGCTTTTTTATGGTAAGTGTCGTTTTCACATAAGTCGCGGAAGTCATTCTTTCTGGTTTTGAAAAAATGTGGAAGGTGCCTGTGTCACTATTCTCTCGTAATTACGCTATGCAAAGTAAATATGGAATCTCTTGAAAAAAGAAAAATAAGCATAGACAACAGTTTGCTTGTAGCCCTTAAGCAAATGGATGAGCAGCAAGTGAAGATGCTGTTTGTTTTTGAAGAATCGCATTTTGTCAGTATATTGACCATTGGTGATATTCAGCGTGCTATTGTTAAGAATATATCGTTGGATTCTTCTATTGCAGATGTTGTAAGTCGGGAGAAGAAATTTGCATATGTGGGTGATGACATAGAAGATATTCGTAATAAGATGTTCCGTTTGAGGGCAGAGTGCATGCCTGTGTTGGATGACAAAGGAGAACTTGTTGACGTCGTTTTTTGGAAAGACCTTTTTGAAAAAAATGAGTCGCAAATTCGTGAAAAGATAGATTTGCCAGTAGTGATTATGGCTGGCGGCAAAGGCACTCGTCTTAAACCTATCACCAATGTCATCCCCAAGCCCTTGGTTCCTATAGGCGACAAGACCATCCTTGAGGAAATCATGGACCATTTCGAAGCTATTGGTTGTAGGAAGTTCTATATGTCTGTCAATTATAAGAGCGATATGATGCGCTTCTATCTTGACCAATTGGAGCATAAGTATGATATTGAATTTTTTGAGGAGATCAAACCACTGGGTACCATTGGCAGTGTGTCGTTATTGAAAGGCAAGATAAACACCCCATTTTTTGTCAGCAATTGTGACATTGTCATTGACCAGGACATGCGTGATGTTTATGACTATCATTGCGATAATCACAATGACTTGACGATTGTCACTGCCGTGAAGAGTTTTCGTATTCCATACGGCGTGATTGAAACGGGTGAAGATGGCTTAATGACCGCCTTGAAAGAAAAACCTGAAGTGACTTATATGATTAACACGGGTGTCTATATCCTGAATCCGGAATGCATCGCCGAAATTCCTGAAGGTGAGTTCTTCCACATCACTCAGCTAATGGAAAAGATTAAAAACCGAGGCGGTCGTGTGGGTTGTTTCCCTGTAAGCGAGCATGCATGGAAAGATATGGGCGAATGGCCTGAATACTTGAAAATGATAGATGTGTTATAAAAGATTGCTATTGTGAAGAAATACAACATTCTGGTTATTGGTATTGAATGTTATTTTGGGCATATCAAGGAGTTCGTTATTAATCTAAAAAAGAAGAACCCTCTTGTGGAGATTTCATTGGTTACATCACCTATATCAGATGACGATCGCAGTGAGTTGGATGGTGTGGTTATTCGGGTCGTTCAGCATAGAACCTATAACGGTAGAATAAAACTTCGGTATTTTGTTATGTTGATGAATGTCCTATACTATTGTTTTGAATTCTTCGGTTTACTTTTGAGAGGTCATTACGATATTGTGGATATTCATTTCCCCAATCGCCATATTAAATTTGCGATGCCGTTTATAAAAATGATGACAAAAAACATTGTGATTACTCCTTGGGGTAGTGATGTGTTGCGTGTGGAAAATGAGAAGTCAATAAAAGAATTAGGCCAGATTTATTCTGTGGCAAAATACGTTACTGTCAGCAAAGATTCGCAGATTGGACAGTGCATGATGGAAAAGTTTAAAGTGAATCCTGAAAAAATGGTTAAATTGGGCTGGGGAGGAGAATTTTTTGACTTTATTCAAGAAAACTCTAGCAAGGTTACAACAGAAGAAGCCAAGGATAGATTTGGATTATGTAATAAGTATGTGATTACTTGCGGCTACAATACGCAACGAGAACAAAGGCATGAGGATATCATAGATGCAGTTTATAGTGTCAGGAATCAACTGCCCGATAATTTGGTGTTATTGTTTCCTTTTACTTATGGGAGGACAACATGGAGCGACGAATACACTGAATCCCTGAAAGAGAAATGTAAGGAACTAGGTTTGGATTTCGTTGCAGTGGAGGAGCATCTGGATATGTTGGATTTGTTGAAGTTGAGAATGGCCACGGACATTTTCGTACATGTCCAAACCACGGATGCCGGCTCAAGATGTGTGATGGAATATGTTGCATGCAACAAGAAAGTTGTGCATGGGGCATGGATAAGATATGCCTATATGGAAAAATACAAACCCTCTTGTTATTTTCCTGTTGATAATTTGGAGAATCTAGGTGAATGTATAAAAAAGGCATATAACAACCAGATAGAAGCTCTTCCTCGGGAAGTGGTTAAGGTTATTATGGAAAGGGGATGGAACTACAAAATGGCTTTGTGGAATGAATTTTTTGAGTCGTTGGTATAGCGAACATAGTCTTTTGAGTATCACTATTATTTATTTGGTTTAAGAGCTTTTATCTATGGGTAGAGAAATGGAGTTTTTGGTTCATACAATATGCAGGCATACAACCATGAAAACTATATCACTAATGCCATGAATGACTTTGTGATGCAATTGAAACTGAAGGAAGTGTTTCCTTATGTCTTGTGAGAATAGCTTCTTGACTATGGCCTCAATAATTTACAATACTAAAATGAATACTGAAGTTCAATCAAATCTGGTGTCAAAGCATAAATAAAACAAAATTGCTTTCTTTATCCGCATGCTGTGGCTTCAATAAAGGTGGGTAGAGGTGTGAAAGCAGAAAGTGAACTGGTGATTTCTGGGACAATGGGTTACGTTTATGTGCTCGCACCATGGTGGAAAACCGAATATTTTGAGATCAGACGAGAAGTCCCGCCCCCAAAAAACTACGTGATACATTAAAGGAACATTACATCAAATTAATTATGGAATTAGCCCCAATATTAATTCCGACATTAAATCGTTACGAACATTTAAAGAAGTGTTTGGAATCATTGTCACGCTGTTCATGGGCTGACCAGACGGAGGTATATGTGGCATTAGATTATCCTCCCTCGGAAAAATATGTGGAAGGCTGGGAGAAAAATAAGGAGTTCCTTGAAAACTGCGGTAATATGGGCTTTAAAAAACTTCATCTTATCAAGCGAGAGGAAAACTATGGGATTTGGAATCCAGGAGACAAGGGAAATCTATCATGTTTGCTTAATGATATAATAAAGAGTCATGATCGGTTTATTATTACGGAAGATGATAATATATTTTCTCCCGCTTTCCTTGAATATATGAATAAAGGATTTGAGCGGTATAAAGATGACGATAGTGTATTTGCTCTTTGCGGGTATCGTTATTTTGCCGATATAAAACATGACGAGAATACATTTTTTAAGCAAAATGTTGATATCTGTGGATGGGGTTTGGGCTTGTGGAAGTCAAAGTTACGTGCAATGACTTATGAAGAATTTAGAAAAAGGTTGTCGTTAAAAACATTTCTGAAGGTATATCGGAGAGCTGGCATTGAAAAAGCAATTTACTTTTTGAATTGTTGTCATAATCGTTGGGATGGTATTGTTATAGATATGGTTAATACAATATTATGTATTATCAATGATCAAGATCAGATTATGCCTACAGTGTCTTTGGTAAAGAATATTGGTTTTGATGAAAGTAGCCAGAATTTTCGTTCTGTGCCAGACTATATTAAGCAAAAGTTTAATGGACAATTGATGTCAGAAGCTTTGCATTTTGATTTTATAGGAACCGGTTATGAGTATTATGAAGAGAATCAAAGAATATATAGAGATCAATATCCAAACAAACTACCAAAAATTTTGGCGTTTAAGAGGCTAATAAAGGCATTGGTAAAGGTCGTATTGTATAGGTAATATGATGGAGGTGCCATTTATTTATTCTTTTTGAATATAATGGAAACAAAATCTCATCCTTTAATTGTCGTCATGACCCAAGTCCGCAACGATGCGTGGGTACTTCGGGCTTTTTTGGAAGCCACTTCTTTATGGGCAGACTATATTATTATCGTTGACAGGATGTCAACCGATGGCAGCCGTGAAATTGCGCAGGAATATCCAAAAGTGATTTTGATTGACGATCACAGAAAAGTGATGGATCAGGCTGCAACAAAAAGACTTCTATTTGAGGCAGCTAGAAAAATTGATGGGGATAAGTTATTGTTTGCGTTGGATGCAGACGAGTTCCTTACTGGTGATTTCGTGGATACAAACGATTGGAAGAAGATAATGAATTCAGAACCCGGTGATTCGTTTTGTTGGCGGTGGATGAATTTGAAACGAAATGATATTTCAAAATACACTGTATGTCAGTATTATTATTGGTGCGTACATGAGTCAGAGGCCTTTTGGGAAGGCGTGTTCTCAGATGATTCCATTCATGAATGGAGATTGCAATGGTCGCCTAAAGCCGACAAAAACCATGAGTTTCTCCTAAACGACTTCTATTCAATCCATTTGGCTCGCGCTCATCGGTTAAGGCAGAGGAATAAGGATAGATTCTGTCAGGTTACAGAAATTGAGAAAAACCCTAAAAAAAGTAAGGTCACTTTATTTAGACAATATCATCACGAAGAGGAGTTGGAATATATTGAGGTGCCTCAAGATATATTTCGTTTTTATGAAAAGAACGGACTGAATATTTGGGATTATGTAAACTTGAATGATGATGGGGAGCATTACACATCTGAAATAATAAGATGTTTCCAAAAGGATGGTATGAAAAAGTATGCGCTCCTTGATATATGGGATGAGGATTGGATGAAGAGAAATGGCTTAAAAGACCCTAGAAATTTGTTTCATAAACTGTTACTTGGATATTTGCACAAAACGAATCCATATACAAACCGCATTTGGGTGCGTGGTATGGATAAGATACTTAAACTAATAGCATAAAATGCACTATGTCAACAGCAATAGAATTCAATAATGTTAGCAAGCTTTATCGTTTGGGTTTGGTCTCAAGCGGGACATTGAGCAACGATTTAAAACGGTGGTGGACGATGAACATCCTCCACAAGGAAGACCCTTTCATGAAAGTTGGCTCGGTAAACGACCGCTCCAAGGCCGCCGATAGTGAGTATGTGTGGGCTTTGAAGGACATTGACTTCAAGGTGGAACAAGGCGACGTGTTAGGCATCATAGGAAAGAACGGAGCGGGGAAGAGCACTCTTTTGAAACTTCTTTCAAAGGTGACAGGTCCTACCACGGGTACTATCAAGGCGAAAGGACGTATCGCCAGTCTTTTGGAAGTGGGCACAGGGTTCCATGGTGAACTGACAGGTCGTGAAAATATCTATATGAATGGTGCCATTTTAGGCATGACCAAGAGAGAAATTGATAGCAAGATTGACGAAATTGTCGATTTCTCTGGTTGTGAACGCTATATAGATACTCCCGTGAAGCGATACAGTTCAGGCATGACTGTACGCCTTGGTTTCGCTGTAGCTGCTCACCTCGACCCTGAGATTCTTGTGGTAGATGAGGTGCTGGCAGTGGGCGATGCTGAATTTCAGAAGAAGGCAATTGGAAAGATGCAGGATGTTAGTAAGGGCGAGGGAAGGACTGTGTTGTTTGTAAGCCATAATATGGCTAGCGTGCAACGCCTGTGTAAGCATGGTGTGCTTTTAGCGAATGGTCAGGTGCGGTTTAGTGGTACAACTGCAGACACAATTCACACCTATTTATCGGATCAAATTGTGCAGTCAGAATACTTGAATCCTAATCCCAAGGAACAAGACAAATTGAATCTGTTGTGGGCAAAGGTTAGCCCTGCTTTTGGAAGAGATTACTATCCAGGTACACCGGTCGATGTTTTCTTCCGAATCAGAGTGAATGAAAAAGTAGGTTATTTGGTGGTGGGTTTTAACGTGATGAGCAGTTTTCAACATCCATTGGCTCGTGCTGATTATAATGACAAGGATGGTAGATACAGTTTGGAAAAAGGCGAATATGAGTTTCATTTCCAAATTCCAGCAAACACATTGAGTGAGGGGGATTATGTGATATTGTTGGATGTTGCAGAAAAGGGACTTAGAAATTATGCAGGAGAAGAAACACAATTATCGTTTAGAATTGATATTGATGAGAATAGTAAGATTAATGCATTCTCTGAAAACATTGAAATAAAAAGTAGCATTGTTAGGGAGCATTGGTTGGTTGGCTATAAAAAAGTTTTTTAGTCGCATTGATTCATGGAAAAGCATAGTTCCAATTTGGTATGAAAGACAAAGTATCGGTTGATGTTTTGCTGATTACGTACAATCAGGAGCGATTTGTAAGCAAGGCAGTTGAAAGTGTTTTGATGCAAGTTGTTGATGAGAGTGTGTCTGTGTCTGTCGTTATCGCGGACGATTGTTCAACCGACTATACATTGGGACTCATTAAAGCATACCAAGAGAAGTCTCCATTCCCTTTCGTGTTTTTAAAGAGAGAGACAAATGTTGGTATTGCAAGGAATTATCAATTGGCCATTGAAAAGTGTACGGGAGATTATTTGGCAATAATCGAAGGTGATGATTATTGGGTGGATAATATGCGGCTGAAAAAGCATTTGGATTATTTGGAGAGTCATAGGGATTGTGTGATGACGGTGAATTCAAGGTTGGAGTATGACCAGAGGAGAAAGAATTATTTGGCATCAAAGTCCGATGGCTATTCAAGGGATTTTTGCTTTTCATTGTCTGATGCGATTGCTGATTACGATTTCATTAGGAATCTTTCCACATCAGTGTTTCGTAAAGAAGTTCTTGATCAAATGAATCCGCGACTGTTTGAATCGGCAAATCGTTTTGGAGGAATATGCGTTGATACGTATATGGTTCATGATGTTTTACAAAGAGGGTACGGCTTTCATTTTAGTGAGAGGATGTCTGCGTACCGTATTAATACAGGTCATAATGCATCGTTTAAGCAAAATGAAACGGCTTCAATAGAAGAACAGATAGAATGGTATCAAAAGATGTTTACCGAAGCGAATTCTTTATTGGAATTAGACTATTCGTTTGAATTTAATTTGTTATTTGAAAAACGCAAAAAGGAATTAGAGGATTTGCACTCGTATTTGAAGAAAGTCAAATTGAGCAGATATATTTCTCCAATATTTGTTGATTTGTGTTTCTCCTTGCCTCAAATAGGTAGAGGTATAAAAAAAAGCATCCGCGCTTTTATTCCTAATGGTTTGTATTCAAAAATGAAATCAATTAAGACCAACACGGAATAAATGAAGTCAATACCAATAATATTTGCCATTGATAATAACGTGGTGATGCAGTGCGGTGTCACCATCACTTCGTTGTTGATGAATGCGAAAGCAGGTACTTTTTATGATGTTTACATCCTTTGCAAACAATCACAATTGACGAATGAGAACAAAAGTGTGTTGTTGCAGGCATTTGCCGATGAGAAACAGTGCAAAATAACATTTGTCGATGTCGGTGAGGCATTTAAAGAAAGTGAAGGACTTGCAGAAGGCCATATCACTACGGCTACATATTTTAGATTGGCTATCCCCTCACTATTTCCTCAGTTTATTAAGGCAATATATGCCGATGTCGACATGATTTTTCAACAGGATTTGTTGGATTTGTATCAAAATTCATTGCCAAATGGCGAATGGATTGCAGCAGTTCTTGATTTGGCTATTGATGATAAGTACTACTTTAAGTCGAGTCTACCAGCGAGAATTGGGAAAAGCGAGCAGGATTATTTCAATGCGGGTTTCTTGGTGATGAACCTTGAGCAGATGCGTAAAAATGAGATTCAAAAGGAATTAAGCCGACATGCCAAGGTTAAATATGACATGAACGATCAAGATGTGTTGAACATCGTTTGCAATGGTAAGGTGCAATTATTGCCATCTGTATACAATTTTCAGCCTGGTCATTTTGCCAATTTTTTATGGGGGAAAGGCAAAAGCGAAATAAGTTTTGATGGGCTGTTTAAACGTGCTACTTTACATTATACAGGTGTGTATAAACCCTGGAATTCATTGGAATGTGTTGCGAACGACACTTGGTGGCATTATTACAAAATGTCGCCATTCTATGAGGATATGGTTTACTTTAGGAGGCAGTACGACCAGATAGAGTCGCATAAAAATGATTTTCGTGTGAAATCTAACAATCAATTGCTGACTCGGGTCATGGTGAATATCAAACATAAGCTGTTCGGATAATGGTAAAGGTTTCGTTTGTTTTGCCTTGCTACAATGTAGAGCGATACATTGCAGAGTGTTTGAATAGCATATATGCCCAAGACCTTCCCGAGGAGGATTTTGAAGTGATTTGTGTGAACGATTGCTCTACGGATGGAACACGAGACATCATTCAGGAATTTGTGGAGAAGCATCCGAATCTAATGTTGATTGACCATGAGCTGAACATGACTGTGGGCGGGGCAAGAAACACTGGGATGACTGCGGCACGTGGAGAGTATATATGGTTTGTGGATGCGGATGATTTATTGCAACCTGATTCATTATGTGCGGTTTATCGTATTGCCAAGGATCGTGATGTTGATATTCTTTGGTTTAACTATAGACTTGTGTATAGCGATTTGCAACCCTATGGGGATAGAATGACATTTTCTGATAGTATGATTCTGGATGGGCAGCAGTTTGTCTTACAGTATTTTCCAGGCAGTTTTTCGGAGTTTTGTGTTGTATGGAGGGCTCTTATGCGTGTCAGCTTTTTGAAAGAAAACGGTCTCATTTTCCCTCAAATGAGGAAAGCAGAAGATGTTTCGTTTCTTTGGAAGGCTATGCTTTATGCAAATAGGGTTAGTGCTGTCAGTAATTTGTTTTATATCTACAGAGGAAATCCATTTTCCACTGAAGATGGGAAAAAGGTCTCTGCCACGATAACGTTTTCAGATAGAATCCTTAGGGCAAATCAAATTGACTTATTATTGAAGGATGAAAAGGTGTGTATTGCGTCTGATATTAGGACGGATATGATGGGTGCAATAGGATGGTGCGCAAATTCAAGTCTTGAATTGATTTCTCGTATGACAAATTTGGAGTTATCAAGGTATTATCTTGAGATAAAAAAGAACGGTGCCGTTGTCTCGAATGTGAAACAGTATATGAACCGCAAATATAAACTCTTGTTTGACACGACATTCGGATGTTTTTATTGGCGTGTGAAGGCAAAGCTGATATGTCGGCTTTCAAACATGGTTAAATCGAAAGAAGTCGTAAAAGGCCATAGATAGTCGTCACCATTGACACAAAGAATCTCATTTTGTTGGCGCATCAAATTAACAAAAGCAAAGAATTGAATATGAACGAGAAATTCTCAGTCCTTATTTCGAATTATAATAATGGGAAATTTATTTTGGACGCGATAAATAGCGTTAAGCGTCAGTCGTATCCTAATTGGGAACTCGTCATTATTGATGATTGTTCGACGGATAATTCTATCGACATTTATAAGAGTTTGGAAGGAGATGACAGAATTCGTATATTTTTCAATGAACATAATATGGGTCAAGGCTCCACGAAGCATCAATGTGTCATGCGTGCTGAAGGGGAGATTTGTGGATTTCTCGACCCGGATGATGCTTTGGCCGAAGATGCGGTACAAATAATGGTTGAAGAGCATCGTAAACATCCTGACGCCAGTTTGATTAACTCAACTCGTTATGATACGGATGAGCATTTAAACGTTCTATCTGTTTGTTCGTATGGCTGCTCTATTCCCCAAGGTCAGACTTTTCTCTCCTACAGGAAAGGCATAACCCATTTCGCAACATTTAAGAAAAAGTATTATGAGAAGACAGAGGG
The DNA here is from genome assembly GCA_016285355.1 of Bacteroidales bacterium. The sequence continues at coordinate 42,772 of JAEEQP010000005.1, read as the reverse complement.
CATTGGCACTTTCATGTTAAGAGCTCCCGACCATGATTTGTATTACAAGTTGGAAGAAGTTGGCAACGTGTATTTTGTAGACAAACCGCTATATTACTATCGGCAAAACACGGGTATCAATTTTTCTTTGGGGGATGAAAACATGATAAAAGCCTTTGCATGGGATTTCTACGCCATGATAAATGCATGTAGGCGAAGAGGAATCTCCATAGAAAAAAATGCACTTAAGTATGTGGATGTTTTTGTGAATTATGGAATTAACAAAGGAGCGAATAAAGTGAGGAGGTCTAAATCATATAGACTTGGGCACTTTTTATTGCATCCAATAGACTCAATTTTAAAACGTCATAAGGATTAATGTGGGAGAATTGTGGGAAGCATGGATGTATCGGTTAATACAATAAAAAGAAGATGGACTAGATTGCGCCTAAGGCCTATTCGTGTGTTTGGTTTCCATCATGTGAGTGCTACCTTTGAACCTGAAACAATGTGGGAATGCGACTGGACTCAGACAGAGACTTTTAAACAGAATGTTTTGGCATTGAAGAAGAAATACATTTTTATTTCTTTGCAGGAAGCATACAATCACATTTCCAATGACAAGTTCAGGAAGACAAGCTATGCAGTATTGACTTCCGATGATGGCTGGGCTTCGTTGAAAAACATTTTGCCTTGGCTGGCTGAAGAAAAGATTCCTGTTACCTTGTTTTTGAATCCTTTGTATATGGATGGAAAGCATTATCAAAGCAGGGATTCGGAAAAGTTTCTGACAAAAGAAGAAGTCGTCGATTTAGCGGAACGATACGAGCCATTCATAACTATAGCTTCGCATGGCTGGTCGCACAATAATTGTTTGAAAATGTCCATGGAGTCTTTCGAAGATTCTGTACTCAAATCTGAGGAGTATTTGAAGTCCATAAAAGGTAAAGTGTCATTTTATGCCTTTACATTTGGGAGGCATACCATCAAACAGTTGGAGTTTTTGAACCAACAATTCCTTGTACCGGTTTTGATGGACGGAATGGTGAATTATGACGATGCGTCGTGTATCCACCGAGAATGTATAGATGATGGAAGAAAAGACTGATCAGATAGTACTGACGTTTGTCGTGCCGTGCTATAATGTTGAGAAATATATTCAACGTTGTTTGGATAGCATTTTTGCCTGTGGGTTGGAGGAAGATTGTTTTGAAGTGCTTTGCGTGAATGATTGCTCCCCTGACAATACGTTTGATATTTTAAAGTCGAATCAAAAGTGCCACAGCAATCTGAGGATTATTAATCACAAGATGAATAAAGGGCTTGGTGGAGGACGCAATACAGGAATCCGTGAGTCGAAAGGACGCTATCTTTGGTTTGTTGATTCTGATGATGAAATTGTGACAACTGGATTTGCAGATGCTTTGTCAATAGCCTTGGCAAAAGAGTTGGATGTGTTGTGTTTCAATTATTGCAGAATCGATGAGGAAGGGAAGAGATTGTCACGCCATGTGGTTTTTGGCGAGACTTCAGTTTCAGATGGCTATTCTTTTGTAAACAAAGTGTTTGGAAATTCAATTGTATACCACATGGGTTACGTCGTTCGTTTTTTATATCGGACAGATTATCTCCGTTCTCATCAATTGTTTTTCCCTGAAAGGGTGCATTGGGAAGACACGGTATTCATGCCGGAATCTATTCTCATGGCCGAACGTATAGCCTCTGTGCCTCAAGTGTTTTATGCTTATCGTATCAATTCCGATTCAATCACAGGTACTTTTGGGAGAGTGTATCCTGCCAAGTCGATTTATGATTACTCGTTTTTTTCTGGTCCTGATTTACTTCGCTTTTCTGATGAAGTGAAAGACGATGGCTTAAGAGATGCTTTCAGGAATACGGCAATTCAGAAATATATCAATGGCTTTGCAATACATTTGCTTAGGACAAGCAAACGAGAACGTAAACGGTTTTTTAGTTTGATAAAAGAAAAGGAAGATGAGGTGAAGCCTTTGAAACAATATATGAATCTCTTGAATAGGACGATGCTCTTTCCGATCGTGGGCCCAATGGTCACCAATATGATGTCAAAAGTATATAAGATGAAACATGGTTCAAAAAGATAGAGACTTCATATTTATAATTTGAATACTAATATTTTATTGTATGAATATAAGTGAGATAAAGAATTCAATCCCTGTTGTTAAATACATACCAGGACCACGAAAGATAAAGCGGCTATTGTTTGAAGAAGTAAGATTGACATATTTAAAGCATTTCAAGAAGTGGAAATATGCTGATTATTTGTTCAAACAGAAATTCGGTTATTCAATTGATTGGAAGCATCCGAGAGATTTGAACGAGTGGATGAATTATTTGGAACATAAGACCGATACTTCGGAATGGACGAGACTGGCAGACAAGTATGCCGCTCGCGAATTTGTTGAGGAGAGAGGATTGGCACACATCCTTTTGCCATTATATGGGAAGTGGGAAGATCCTACTGACATTGATTTCGATAAACTACCAACCAGTTTTGCCATGAAGACAAATGGAGGCTGGGGGGATGTGATTCTTGTTGAAGATAAAGACAAAGTTGACCAGGAAAGCATCAGGAAAAAATTGAGTCTGGCAATGGATCGAAGAGACACTATGTTTTTAGAGGCAGGGGAACCTCACTATCTTGGAATCAAACAACTTGTTATTTGCGAACAACTTATTACCCCTACACCAATAGAATATAAGATTTTTTGTTTTCACGGAGAACCTTTGTGCATCTTGGCATGTAGTGATCGTGATTTGGAGGCGCATACGGTCAATTGGGTGCTGTATGATTTGGAATGGAATAGAAGGCTGGAATGGATGGCTCCTGCATTCAGAAAAGATATTGAAATTGAAAAGCCATCTCGACTCAGTGAGATGATAGAGTATTCAAAAGTGCTGTCAAAAGGGTTCCCACATGTTCGGGTAGACTTGTATGCACCAGGTGACCATGTGTATTTTAGCGAAATGACATTTACATCTACTAATGGCAGAATAAATTGGTGTACGCCTGAGTTCTTAAGGACTATGGGAGAAAAGGTCAGAGATGGCATGAAATAGGCGTTTTATGATGAACAAATGATGATAGTTGATGAAAGAAATCAACAAGAAAAATGTTAAATGTTCCAATTCTCATAATAACTTTCAACCGTCCCGAACATACAAAACGTGTGCTGGAAGCCATAATGGCTGTTCAGCCACAAGATTTGTATGTTTTTCAGGATGGTGCTCGTGATGGAAACCAAAATGATGTCGAAATGTGTAACGAGGTCAGACAAGTGGTTGAAAAGTTGAAAAAAGAGACCTCAACTCGGCTTCACACCTATTATTCCGATAGGAATTTAGGCTGTGGTCTTGGGCCTGCCACCGCAATTACTTGGTTTTTTGAGAATGTGGAGCAGGGAATGGTTTTTGAAGATGATTGTCTGCCGTCTCCAACTTTATGTGAGTTCTATGCAGAATTGTTGGAACGGTATAAAGACGACGATCGGATTTCGTTAATTACAGGAACCAATGTGATGTCAAGATGGAAATCTTATCGAAAAGATTATCTGTTTTCTTTTAATGGTGGAATGACTATGGGTTGTTGGGCTTCGTGGCGCAGGGCATGGACACTGTTCGATTTTGAGATTAAGAGTTGGGGCAACCCAAAGAGCAGGGAAGTGTTTAGAACGAATGTCGGTGAAAAGGAGTATTTGACTTGGAAATTGGTTTTGGACAAGTATTACGCCAACCCGCCTCGGGATGTTTGGGACTATCAATGGGCTTATGCCAGGGTACTGCATGGCACTTGTTCTATTGTTTCTTCTGTGAATCAGATGTCAAACATCGGTTTTGGTATAGAGTCAACACATACACCAAATCCTGACGATAGGCGTGGAAACATGGAGATTTTTCGTTGTAGATTACCTCTCAAAGAACATGCTTTTCATGTTGACAGGTTGTTCGATTGGGAAATGTACCAACGTTTTTATCGTACAACGAAGAAATCTATCGCATTACGTGCAGTACTGAAAATCATAGATCTGATATGTCAGCATTAAAGGGAAAAGTGGTGTTACATCTCACTTCTCTATTTTCGGGTGGTGGAAGTGCATATACGATGGAATTCCATCGGAAATGCCTCGAATATGGATACGATTCTTATGTCGTCATTCGGGGAGGGAATTGTTTGTGGCCTGATGGCTCTTGGCGTAAAATAAAAAAAACGAGGTTTTTTTGTTGGAATAAATTACGTCGATTTCTGTTTCGTCAAGTCGTCAAGCATTCCCGTATCGATAGCAAGTACTCGATGTATAATCTGTGCGAACGTTTTACCTGTCATTCTGCGAAGGACGTTTTGGCGGCTTTGCCCTCAAAGCCGGATATCATTTTTGTACATTGGGTGTCGGATTTCGCTAATGCCAAGGTGATATATGATTTGGAAAAAACAACTGGAGCAAAAATCGTTTTCCTTTTGGTCGATCACGCCTTGTATTCTGGCGGATGTCATTATCAGTTGGATTGTCAAGGATATAAGGAAGGTTGTCGTAAATGTCCAGCTACAACTTCACCCATAGTCCAAAAAGGTATAGAGAAGAATTATCATTTTAAGAAAAAGTATTTGCCCAATAGGAGTTATATTATTGCCAACAAGTCAGATGAATATCGTTTGAGACAGTCAGAGATTTACAGGGAATTCCGAGTCGAGAAATTGGTCTATCCTTTTGATGAGTTGCGTTTTTGTCCTGCTGATGATAGGGATGCTTTGCGTGAGAGATGGAGTGTGCCGGTAGACGCGAAAGTGGTACTGGCTGGTGCTTCCCAATTGAATGAGCCTCGAAAGGGGATGGATTTGTTGACCAAGGCATTGCAACTAATGGATGAAGAAGATGTAGCTGTTTTGTTGGCAGGGACTGGGGTGTTGTATGGTGTAACAAAAAATGTTAGGCTGCTGGGCCGTTTGAATGAACAACAGTTGATAGAAGCATATCAGATAGCGGATGTATTTGTTTGTCCTACTATTGCCGATGCGGGTCCAATGATGGTCCAACAAGCATTAATGTGCGGCACACCTGTTGTCGCGTTTCCTGTCGGTGTTTCCGCAGAAATGGTGAAAACGAGTGAAACAGGGTATTTGGCTGAGTATGCAAATCCTGCAGACTTGGCAAAAGGTATGGAACAGATTTTGTCGTTGTCAAAAGAGGATTGGCAGAAGATGTCGGATTGTTGCAGAGGAATGGCTGTTCGATTGTTTTCGAATCAAACAAAAGGTCATACGATTGACGACTTGATTTGCAAATTAACAGATAGTGAATAAAATTATGTAGACAATTTATGCAAGTGCCTCATATTTCAATAGTCTCTCCCGTTTATCGCGGAGAGAAAATGGTCTCCGAATTGGTACAGCGCAATGTGAAAAGTGTGAGCACCATTACGGACAATTACGACATCATTTTGGTTAACGACGCTTCGCCTGACAATTCTTGGGAGGAGATTTTGAAGCAATGTGCGAGCAATCCCAAAGTGAAAGGCATCAACCTTTCTCGAAATTTTGGACAGCATTACGCTATAACCGCAGGTCTGCATTATGCCAAAGGCGATTGGGTGGTGGTGATGGATTGCGACTTGCAGGACCGACCAGAGGAAATACCCAACCTTTATCGAAAGGCTATGGAAGGATACGACATTGTTTATGCGAGACGGGTGGTGCGAAAAGATGGTTTTTTGAAAAAGCAATCCTCTAAATGGTTCTATAAAGTGTTCAATTGGTTGAGCGGCATGCAAACAGATAGTTCGGTCGCTAATTTCGGAATCTATAGACATTGTGTAATTGATGAATTCAATAAAATGCCTGAAAAGACTCGCTTTTTCCCTTCCTTAGTGAAATATTTGGGCTTTAAGGATGCTGCGATTGACGTGGAACATGCAGGCAGAGCGGAGGGTGAAAGTTCATACAATCTTAATAAACTGCTTAAACTTAGTTTTGATGTTATCGTATCCAATAGTAATAAACCTTTACGTATTTCGGTAGGTTTGGGCTTTGTAATGGCAATGTTTTCATTTTTACTGGCTTTGTACAACCTAATAGCAAAATGGGTCGGAATCATTAAAGTAGATGGTTATACCACAACAGTGTTTTCCATTTGGTTTGTTGGTGGTTTGCTGCTTTTCGTGATTGGTATTCTTGGACTTTATATCGGAAAGATATTTGACCAAGTGAAGGGAAGGCAATTGTTTATTGTTAAAGAAGAGGTGAATTTATGATGGAAATCAAAAGGCTTGATTGGGACAGCGACTTTTTCGGGCTGCGTATTGGGCGCGCTGATATTGTTTCGGAAGAGGAAAGTAAGGTTTTGGCAAGTCAGAATGTGGCATCGAAAGAAAACTTTGATTTGATTTATGTCTTTGCAAGTCACGGTCTTGTATTTCCATCTGCAAATGCGAAATTGGTAGATAAGAAGGTGGAATATGTTCTGTCGGACACTTCACAATTCGAGCCGAACTATAATGTGACACTATGGGATAACGACAAGGGCGTGACTGATGACTTGTTGCATTTGGCTTTGGTGAGCGGACAATATTCAAGATTCAAATTGGATGAGAGTCTGCCTGCAGGCAGTTATGAGCGGTTGTATTCACGTTGGATTGAGAAGTCAGTTAATGGTACCTTTGCGTCTGAAGTTTTTTGTTATATGGTGAATGAGATTCCGAGAGGCTTGGTTACGCTTGATATCAAAAACGGAGTTGGGACAATTGGTTTGGTGGCCATCCATGAGAATTGTCAGCGTCGAGGTATTGGAATTGCCATGATGCATCATGTGATTCATTATGTGAAAATGAAACATTGTTTGAAATTGTCCGTTGCCACCCAACTTGACAATTTGCCCGCTTGTCGTTTATATGAGAAAAGTGGTTTTGCCGTAAAATCCATAACAGATGTTTGGCATTGGTGGTTGTGAAGAGTAAAAGTGTAAAATATCTCGCCCTCATTGGCATAAATCTCATCTACGCCTGCACGTCCATCTGCACAAAGATGGCTTCGCGACAAGAGTTATTGTCGTGGCCATATTTTTTTTGGATAGCTGGTGCCATCGGCGTAATGGGCTTGTATGCTTTATTATGGCAGCAGGTCATCGCAAGGATGCCACTCTCAACCGCCTACATGTTTAAAGGTACGAGTTTAATATTCATACTGCTTATTTCGGCTTTGCTATTTGGTGAATCCATAACGACAAACAACATTATAGGTTCCGCCATAATCATAGCAGGAATCGTTTTATACGCCAAGTCATAATGTATTATCTACTCGTCATAATGTCCGTTTTAGCTGCCGCTGGAGCCCAGATGCTACTAAAACAGGGTGTGCAAAAGCAGTACCCGACTTTTGTTCGTCAGTATATCAACCTTTGGGTAATTGGTGGCTATGGCATTATGGGTGCATCATTGCTGCTCAACATCTTTTGTTTGAGCCATGGTGTCCAGGTGAAGGAAATCAGCATTATGGAGTCGTTGAGTTATCTGTTTGTGCCATTGTTTTCTTGGATATTTTTCAAAGAGAGAAACTCTTGGAGGAAAGTAGGTGCCATCGTGGTGATTATGACGGGTGTGGTGGTGTTTTTTGTTTAATGAATTTATTTAGAAGTGTTTAATGAGTATAAATTGCTTTAATATCAGGGCCTTAATTGGCAGTAAATGGTTTGTCCTATTATTCAATACTGTGTTTTTCGCTATGATGGCATGGCTGTTGCCAATGCATTATGAAGAAAATGATGATATAGTGATGTGTATGATAGCGAATGGTGGATTATCGGGTACTCCTGATGGACATCTGGTTTTTATAAATGCTTTGTATGGTTGGATAATCGCAGGACTATATCGTCTGACTAAGATTGTGGAATGGTATTCTTTGGCGTTCTGTATATTGCATATTTTATCCATGTCTGTAGTAATATTCATTATCATTAAAGATTGTAAGATACGACCACTTTATAAGTTTCTGTTTGTTGTATTTTTGTATGTTTTTTGGATTCATATTATCATATATTTTCAATTTACAACAACTGCAGGTTTGCTGTGTTTTTCTGGTTGTCTTGCATTGATTCAACCGTCAAAAAAATGGAGAATCATAGGAGTGTGTGCTGTTTTTGTTGCCTCTTTGATTAGATTTCATGTGGCTGGTTTAGTTGGTTTATTGTGTGCTCCTCTTTTGATAATGAGACTTGTTCAGGATAAACGATTTGCTTATTGGACTATGACCGTGGTTTTTTGGGGGGTATTAGGGCATTGGGCAGATGGATTGTTTTATAGGCAGTCCGATTGGATGGAATATAAGAATTATAATAAAGTAAGAGGCTTCATTAACGACAATCCAAATGCTTATTTGGCAATGGATGTTTTACCAGAGGGAATAGAAAAAGAAGATTATATACAGTTTTGCTATTTTCAAGGTGACCCCAAAATAATGACTTTGACAAAACTCCAAGAAATTCAATCCAAAATTATTAAAGGAATTACAAGGCAAAATGCATTATCAAATCTGTCTAATTTGTATGAATATAGGATTCTCATTAGTCTATTGGTTTTGGGCTATTTGGTATGTATTATACTGAGTTGTCGTAAATCGAATGTTCTGTTATTATCCGTTTTGATAGTGTCGTTTTTTATTTGGGTGTTTTTATTATTGTATTTAGGAGTGATGGCAACATTAAAGGAGAGAGTATTTTTCAGCATGTTGCTTCCTGAAGTTTTCATTATTATGAAATCGTTTTCATTAATTGAAACGAATAGACATGATTTGTTTTCAGGGATGTTTTTTCTTTGTGTAATAGCAGGCTTGGTCTTGAGGTGCTCTTATCAGGATTATAAAGCTTTCAAATGGTCAACAAGAACTAGGAATTCATTTATTAATTTTCAAATGCCATTATGTGAGGAATTGGAGAATCAGGACCATTACATATATTTCAGATGTTGTAATATTGAGTACTTACCAGTAATCCATATAAAAGACTTTGGTTTTAGAAGTGTTGGTTTTGGCTGGCTCACAAATATCCCTTTGCAGAAAGAAATATTGGAGAGTCATCGCGATTTTGTTGATTCAAATGTATTGTATTTTGGTGAAACAGATGCGCCACCAGTCGCTCTTGTTGAAAGAATTGAAAAGAATTATGGTATACAGAATGAATTGATAATTGAGAATAAAAACGAGTATTTCGCTTTGTATAAGTTCGTTTCTAAATAAAAATTCCATTTAACAAACCTCGTCTCATGGGCATGTCTTCTTTGCGATACGGCGTTTCGATTTGACGGTGTTATCTGATTTATAATTAATTATTAAACATGAATAAATTTGTTTTTGAAAAGAGAGTAGATTCTTGCTTTTTTTTGTTAGCGATAGTTGCTATGTTGGTAACTATTGTGGCTAATTTTTTGGCTTTGAGGAATAATCTAACATTTTCTGATGAAGGTTGGTATATGTGTTTGATGAGAGATTTGCCTCATAGAGGAGCAAGTCGTTTTCATCTTTTATTTGGCGATTTGTTTGGCAATGATATTTATGCAAACAGAGTCGCTTGCTGGTTGGCACAAATTATCGGTTCGTTTGTGCTTGCATTTGGCTTGTATTTGTGGGTAAATGTTCCTGTCTGTTTTTCGAATAAAAAGCCACTCTCATTTCTGTTTTTGTGGGGAGTTTTGTATTTGGGTCAGATGAGTATTGTTCCATGTCCTTCTTTTAACTATATAACACTTAACAAGATTATTATTGAAGTGGCACTGGGATTTGTCTTTATTGGTTTATCAAAGCAAAAACAGATTTGTTTCGTTTTGTCAGGTTTCGCAATAGCATTTTTGTTTCCGGTTATGATTACTAATACTATCCTCATACCATTGTTGTATATATTGATACTTTTGATGTCGACTCGCAAATGGCGGGATGTTATTGGCTTTACAGCTGGTATAATTCTGTTTTTTGTTTATTATTTTGTTTTTGTTGAATCGCCGAATGAAGTTGTTACATCTCTTATAGAACAAACTAGTGAAACTGTGCAGAAAGGAAATAGTGAATATGGATTCAAGTGGCTTTTATTGGGGGAGATTGAATCTTTAATGTATTTGGCAAAATGTTTTTTCATAGCAGTTGCATTATATGGGGCTTATTACTTAATTATTAGGAGAAACTGCTTTTCATGTAAGAAAAGAAGACAACTGATAATTTTAGCCATGTTATCAATAATCATTTTATTATATGCTTGGATGCATGTAAGTCCTGTTTTTATGTTTCCGTATAAAGTCTGTTATTCATACCATTGGCAATATGATTTGTATTGGGTTTTTCTTTTTTTGTTGTTATTGGTAAACTTGTTGGATGGGAAATTGCAAAAAAATGAGATAATAATTATCTGTTTATTGTCGTTGTGCCCGTTATGTTTAGCATTTGGATCAAATAATCAGTTTTATTATAGGGGAGCCTCTTATTTTGTGTTTGTGGCTCCCGCTCTCGTCTATTTGGCATATAAGCAATCATTCATTTGGAGAGCCGCTCTCATGTCTGTATTTGGATTATGTTTTTGTCTTTTCCTACTTCAGATCATGGGAGGTAGAAATTGGGAAGGGCAAAAGTTTTTTGGGAATGATCACATACCTGTAAATTCTATTGGTGTCAACCAGAACTTGAGAATTGAACAACGATGGATTAACGAATTAAAATCATGCCAAAAACATATTCCTCAAGGTCGGGTTTTGTGCTCATGTCGTCATTGGGGGTTGGTTTATATGCTTGATTATGAACCTGTTTGTTATGATTACGCCGTAGAAAAGAACGATGATGTGCGGTTCAAGGCCATTATAGATGAAGAATTGGATAGAAGTGGTTTAGTTAGAGCGGTATATTATAATAATATAGAAGAATTGGATTTTGTTGAGAAGATGAGTGTGCTAAGTCAAAGTGGAGATTATAATATTACAGCTGATACGATGGGGATGACGGTGTATTCTCTGATTACTAGAGAATAATGATGATGACAACCTGATTTTTTTGTTGTGCGACATGTTTTTCGTTTCAAGAACATAAAAATCCACTTAATAGGGTCGTGTATAATGGCAAACTGATTGGCAATGGTGGGTTTATCAATAAAGCTGTGCTTTATATCGTAGTTGTACATGAATCATGTTTGGTAAGTATTAAAATTATGTTTGTTAAGTTAAAAAAAATAATTAGTTCTAATTTAGATGTAGTATTTGTAGGGCTTTTGATGCTTTGCGTTTTTTTGTTTATTATATTTGCTCGTTATGTAGATTCAGATTTGCGTGTACATGCAGAAATTGCAAGAATAATGTTAAAACAACGTCGGTTGTTTGTGGGTAATTTTTTATTGTATTTTTTTGTCAATTTGTTCAGCGGTTTTTCGGGTTATACAAAATTGACAAAAGTTGTTTTAGCTGTATTAATTGCTATATCAAATACAGGAAAATATATTATTGTTAGAGAGACGTTTGGACAATTTTGTCCGAATAGATTTGCGAGATTGTTTTCGTTTGCTTTATTATTTGTTTTTGTTATTCCGATACTTTGGTGTTTGGAATTAATGGGATTGTACAAGAATCCAATATGGTTTTCAGGTATTTTAAATTTAGGCGTTTATGTGCCTAATATTTGGCACAATTCGACTATTTTGTGTTCGATGCCTTTTGCCATTTTGACATATCTATTGTCAATTAAGCAATTTGACGATTTCCAAATGGGACGGAATGGTAAAATTGCACTTTTTGTTGTTGTTGGAACTTTGATAAAACCCAGTTTTTTCTTTACATGGATAGTGGCGTATCCAATTATAATATTTATTAGGTATCGAGATAGAAAAGAATTTTGGTATTCTCTTATTCCAGTTGTATTATGCTGTGTTTGTTTTTTATATGAATATTTTTCTATTTTTTTCACTTCTCCTATTTTAAAGCCGGCAGGCTATGCTGATAGTAGTGTGGTTATTTCTATTTTTGAGTCAGGCATTTTGCTGTTTTGGAAAAATTATTGTTTACATTTATTGCTCGTTTTTTTGTTTCCATTGGTGTTTATGTGGACATATTGGGCAGAAATACGCAAAGATAAAGAATTCTGGTTTGTCAGTATTATGATGATTGTGGCTATAGGTATTGTTTTGTTTTGCCACGAAACGGGAGCGCGTGCTGGTCATGGTAATTTTTCTTGGCAACTGGTTCCTTGTTTTTGGCTGGTTTTTTATTATATTCTTAAAGTTATTGTAAAAAGTGATTTTTCAGTTGATGAACTTGGATCAGTAATAGTTACAAAAAGGGGTAAGTTTTTTTTGATAGTATATTTGTTCCATGTTTTGGCTGGGATATGGTTTTTGTCAAGGTATCTTATAACTGGTTTTTATTGTTGAAAAGGTTTAAATTATGCATATTCCATATTATCTACCTTATATTACAAGTAAAGAAGTAACTGAAAGAATACAATCCTTGATTTAATGTATATGATGGTATGAAAACAATTCTGAAAAAGAATTTGGATGCAATAATGGTTCTCTTGTTCATGTTTTGCGTCTTTTTCTTTATTGTGTTTTTTGCGGTGTCGGATATGTCGGATCATGCATGTTTTGCTAGGGAGATGTTGAAAGAAGGGAAGCTGTTCTCAAATAACTTTTTGATGTACTTTTTGATAAATCTATTCAGCGGTTTTTCGGGTACTATTCATTCTACAAAGGCGGCTTTGGTGCTGTTATTGAGCGTTTCAAATACGGCGAAATATTTAATTGTCAAAAGAGCATTCGGACAATGGTGTCATAGTAAGCAAGCTAAAGAGGCTTCTTTGGCATTGTTGTTTGTTTTTGTTGTTCCAATTCTGTTCTTTTTGCATTTTTTAGGATGCTTTTCTGAAGAGAATGTAATGTATTTAGGATATTGCGTTCCCAATGTTTGGCATAATTCGACCACCTTGTGTATGATGCCTTTTGCAATATTGACCTATGTATTATCGGTCAAACAATTTGAGGATTATGATAAGAAGAGAAATTGTTTGATTTCGTTGTATGTCGTATTAGGGGCCTTGATTAAACCGAGTTTTTTTTTCGTATATGCCGTGGCATATCCTATTTTGATGTTTGCCGCGTATGGAGTAAGGAGGGAATTCTTTTTCTCGCTAGTTCCAATTATTTGTGGTTGTGTTTGTGTGTTGTATGAGTACCTTTCCATTTATGTTCCGTCGACAACTGCTGATGTTGTCACGGATAGCAATAGTGGTGTGACAGTTGAGATTATGCCTTTGTTTAGTGTTGAGTTCTGGAAGTCGCGTTGGCTGAAGTTGATGATTTCCATGATTCTGCCTGTGGCATTTGTAATTGCCTATTGGAAGGAAATCATCAAGAACCGAGAGTTTTGGTTCGTGTTTAGTATGTTGGTTGTGGCTTTGGGCATCAGTTGGTGTTGTCATGAAACAGGACCGCGTGCCGATCATGGAAATTTCGGCTGGCAAGTTGTTGCGGCAATGTGGTTTGTGTATTATTACGTGTTGAAAACAATTGTCATTTGTGATGATGAGTACGATGCTGTTGGACTTCATTTGAAAAGAAGAGGGAAGTTTTTCTTGGGTGTTTATTCTATTCATGTATTTATTGGATTGTTTTATTTATTTAGATATTTTGTAACTAGAAGTTATTTTTAGAAGCTGTTTAAAAATGGATAAAAAAGAATTGTATAGGCGACAAAAATAGTTGTATAGATGATTGATAATCAGTAGGTTAATTGGATATTTATTCGTATCTTTGTGGTTTCCAATCATTTAGACATGAATAGTGGATACCCAACTAACCTTACCGATAATCAGTGGCAAATATTGCAAAAAATTCTGGAACCCACACCAAGAAAAAGAAAATATTCTCTCAGGGACATCGTGGACTGCATACTCTACATCAACAAGACCGGCTGCCAATGGCGGATGACACCCAAGGACTTCCCGCCCTACAACCTTGTGTTCTACTACTTTACGAAGTGGAAGCGCGAGGGTGTCTTTGAGGACATCATGGACACGCTGCGGGAGAAGCTTCGCGTCTCGCTCGGGAGGGATGAGAGCCCAAGCCTCGGCATCATAGACTCAAGGAGTGCCAAGACCACCCAACACGTCGACAAGGAGCGTGGCGTAGACGGCAACAAGAAGGTGAAGGGACGCAAGAATCAGGTCGTGGTTGACACACTGGGCCTTCCGATGGCCGTTTCCGTCCACGAGGCGAACATTCACGACAGCAAGGGCGCGGAATCGGCCCTGTCCAAAATCGCCTACAAGTTCCCAAGGTTGAAGAAGATTATCGCCGACGGCGGATACAGGGGCGACGAGCTGAAGGAGAAGGTGCGAAGGACGCTTGGCTGCAAGCTTGAAATCGTGCTCCGACCCGATGAAAGCCCGAAGAAGTTCAATGTCATCCCATTAAGGTGGATTGTCGAAAGGTCTTTCGCCTGGCTCTACAACTTCCGAAGGATTGCCTTGGACTACGAGTTCTATTCCGATTCCTCCGAGGCCATGATCCAAATCGCATTCGCAAAAATCATGCTTAACAAATTATCGAATTGAAATTTAAACAAACTCTTAGTCTTATGCAAATTCCATTCAATAAACCTCATTTTACGGGCAAGGAAGCCCATTATATGTATCAGGCCGTCTATAACGGCAAGCTGAGCGGCAACGGTGAATTCACCAAACGTTGCCAGTGTTTCTTTGAAGAGAATTATGGCTTCAAGAAATGCTTGCTCACAACGAGTTGCACAGATGCGCTTGAGATGGCTGCCATTTTGTGCGACATCCATCCTGGTGATGAAGTCATTGTTCCGAGTTATACCTTCGTATCATCGGCGTTGGCTTTCGTGCGGCAAGGGGCAAAAATCGTCTTTGCTGACAGTATGAAACGCAATCCCAATATTGATGCTGAACTAATCGAAAGTCTCATCACACCTCGAACAAAAGTCATTGTTCCAGTGCATTACGCTGGTGTGGCTTGCGACATGGACTGTATCATGGAGATTGCAGAAAAGCACAACCTGCTTGTGGTGGAAGATGCAGCCCAAGCCATTGATTCTTATTACAGGAATAGGCCATTGGGCACCATCGGACATCTTTCGGCGTTTTCATTCCACGAGACGAAAAACATCATTTCGGGTGAGGGTGGCATGCTTGGCATCAACGATGAGCGTTTCATCCGTCGTGCCGAAATCATTTGGGAGAAAGGTACTAACCGCGCCGAGTTCTTCCGTGGCGAAGTGAATAAATATGGCTGGTGTGATATTGGTTCATCATTTTTGCCGAGTGAGGTAGTGGCAGCTTTTCTGTGGGCGCAACTTGAGGCAATGGATGACATTCAGGTCAAGCGTAAGCAGTTGTGGAACAAATATTACGAATTGTTGAAGCCTTTGGCAGACGAAGGCCGATTCCGTTTACCCGATATTCCTGACTATGCCACCAATAATGCTCACATGTTCTATTTGGTTTGCAATAATTTGCAAGAACGGACTGCATTAATTAAGAAATTGAAAGATAACGATATTTTGGCCGTTTTCCATTACCTTAGTTTGCACAGTAGCGAGTATTATAAGAATAAGCACGATGGTCGTCCTTTGCCTGAATGTGATCGCTATGCAGATTGTTTGGTGAGGTTGCCAATGTATTATGATTTGAGTGAAAGTGAAGTGAATCAAATTGTTAGTTTTATTAGATGAAAAATATTGCAAAGAATAATGCATTTGTTGGCAAGGTAATTGTTGCCAGTTTGGTTGTGCTGAATGCTTTATTTTTGATCTATTGGAGCATATTAGCATATTATTCCCAATTGCATTATGATGACCTGCATTTTTTATGGAAAATGCGAGAAATGACTATCTTTGAGTACATCAAAGACATGTATTTTAGTCGTTCGGGTCGTTTCGTTGCATATGCTGTAAACGCAATTGTCAGCATTATCACCGATGCTTTTGGCTTTCATCAGATATGGGCCATTTTCTATTATGCATTGGGCTTGTGTGTTTGTTGGTTGGTAGTGAAAGACTTTAAGCTCAATGTTTCACGATTCTCGTTGTTTATGGGAATGTGCTTTGTCTATAATGTTTATGTTCTGACAAATATTGATTTTCCTGTTTTCTTTTGGCTTTGTGCCATGTCGTATTATTTGTATTTGCCATTGGCTTGCCTGTTGTTGAAGTATTTGAACATGGAGAAATTGAAATGGTGGCAATGGATAATCATGTTGGTTATTGCAGTGTTTATTGGAGGAGGGAATGAGGCATTCTCGCCGGTTGTTTTGCTTTTGATGTTTGTCTGCGGAATGTATTGGTGGCATTCGAAAGAATGGAAAGTGAAAGAGACTTGGGCTTTGCCTCAAATTCGGCGCATAGTGTGGACCGCCATTTTGATATTGATATTGTTTGTCGTTGTTGTAGCTGCTCCGGGCAATTATGTGCGAATGAGTGATACCGAACAATTCGTGCATCCTCAAGGCCTGTTTGGCTGGATTATAGCTATTGGTGAAGCTGTTGTGATGTTTTTCTATTTTATGTTTTTTTATGCACCATATTATTTGATTGTATTCGTTTTGGCCTATTATGCTGGCGGAAAAATGAATGTAGATTTGCGTCAAGCGAAAAGCAAAATAGTTATAGGATTTGTCCTCGCTTTTATGATTTATTTGGTTGTGTCTTCTTTGCCTAATGTATATCTTTATGGTGGTTTTGGCATTCAAAGGTCTTATACGCATATTGTGTTCGCGTTGTTACTCACCATAATTGCAATTGGTGGCGTATTAGGTATCGACAATAAATCATCAAAACCGGGATGGATTGCCGTTGGCGGAATATCGTTGTTAACTGTTATCATGTGTATGAATATTATTAACGACAGTCCGACAGCAAGAGACTATGGGAAAGCAGTAGATGATAGGATTGAGTATTTGAGTGCATTAAGGGACAAAGGACAAAAGGGAACTGTAAAAGTTTCTCCTTTGCCTGTTCCTTATACGGAAGATCCTAAACATCTATTATTGCATCTGTTAGGTAAAGACTCGCCTATGTCGGTATTGTATTATATTTCGGACACGGATGTGGTACCCAATGAATATGAATATCACATGAAACGGGTGCTGGAGTTGGACTTCGATTTTGTGCTCGCAGAAAAAGACCAAGACTAGAAAAAAAACAACATGCGTCTTTCTATCGTTACTATCAATCGCAATAACGCTACTGGTCTCAAAAAGACCATGCAAAGCGTGGCTTCTCAGACTTTCAAGGAGTTTGAGTATATCGTCATTGATGGCGCTTCGAGTGATGGTAGTGTTGAGGTGATAAGAAAATTCGAGTCCCAATTTGCACATCTGAAATGGGTCTCGGAGCCTGACAAGGGTATATATAATGCCATAAACAAAGGCTTGCAAATGGCCACGGGTGAGTATATACAAATCCTTAATTCGGCCGATTGTTTGGCTGCAAATGATGTTACAGAGCGAATGCTTGCAGCTCTTGAAGGTGCAGGTCGTCCTAACATCCTTTATGGCAATATGATAAAGTGTTTTCCTGATGGTCATGTATCGGTCGACAAAAGCTTTGCGGGACAAGAAATAACCATGTTGGGGATGTATAAAGGTACGTTGAACCATGACCCGGCTTACATCCGCCTCGACTTGTTTGAGAAATACGGCTATTATGATGAAAACCTGAAAATTGTCTCGGATTGGAAATGGTACATGCAAGCTATTATCTTGGGAGGCGAAAAACCGCAATACGTCGACATAGATGTCACGCTGTTCGATATGACAGGCATCAGCGAAACGAACAAGGAATTAGATCGACTTGAGCGGAAACAGGTGCTGGAACAATTGTTTCCCCAATCCATTTTGGCTGATTATGAGTGTTATGCATTTCCGATTGAACAGATTAAACGCTTGCAGCGACATCCTTGGGCATACAAGATGGTTTGGTTTTTGGAGCGCTGCCTGTTCAAGTTGGAGAAGTTTAAGATGAAGAAAAACACAGTTGTAAAGCACAAATGAAGTTTTCGGTCATCATACCATTGTATAATAAAGTTCCATACGTGTCAAAAGCTATAGGCAGTGTATTGTCCCAAACTTATGGCGATTATGAGTTAGTCATTATGGATGATGGTAGTATGGATGGCTCGTTTGACACAGCACAGAAAGTCATTGAAGGTCATGAACATTGTTACCTGTATCGACAACAAAATACAGGGGTGAGCATGGCGCGTAATAATGCTGTGGCACTTTCGCAAGGGGAATATCTTTGTTTTCTTGATGCTGATGATTGGTGGGAACCAACATTTCTTGAAGAAATGTCGAAACTGACAGAAGAGTATCCTGATGCTGGGATTTACGGCACCAATTATACTATTGTTAATGAAACCAAACGTAAAACCCGAGTAGCTGACATTGGTGTGGAACAGGGTTTTGAGAAAGGATATATCAACTACTGTAAAGTGTATGCCAAGACATTAGCAATGCCTTTGTGGACAGGAGCGGTTTGCATGCCAAGAAGGGTTTTTGATGAAATGGGAGGTTTCCCACTCGGAATAAAACTTGGCGAGGATTTCATACTATGGGTACGTGTTGCGTTAAAGTACAAAATGGTCTTTCTGAACGAGCCTTTGTCGTATTACAACCAAGATGTGGATGTGGCTAATAGGGGAGTCGGAAAACTACACAATCCACAACATCACATGCTTTGGAACTTGGATTTTCTATCGGAATATGAGAAAACCAATCAGGATTGCAAACAATTGATCGACAACCTTCGTACGTATGGGTTGTTACCATATTATCTTTCAGAGGACTATCATGATGCAGCAAAAGAAGAGTTGGCAAAAGTGGATTGGGGAAAGCAATCTGATAAGATGAGAAAACAATATAAACGTTCATTGTTTTCTCTCAGGTCAGAATACAGGATTAGGCAATTGTGCTCTTGGGGAAAACAATGTTTGTATAGAGTTTTGAAATAAATTGAAACAGTCCATGGCTTGTATTGTTCAGATTGGCCCCTTCCCTTTGCTCTCAGGCCATATTCAAGGCGGTGTGGAAGCTTCTGTCTATGGCTTGGCAAAGGCGCAGAGTGCAATGCATGAGGTTCATGTTTTTGATATTCCTCGTATTGGCGGCAGTCATATTGTTGAAAACATAGAAGGTATTATTGTCCATAGGTTTTGTAATCAGGGTAGAAGGCAATTTGCTGCCGGACGACAAGCCGTTGTGATGGCCGAGGAAGTGCTGGCTTTGCACCCGGAAGTTTGTCATATTCATGGGACAAACTTGTTTGCGTGGTTGATGTACCGTGAACTTATAAGAATGAAATTACACGTTATTGTTACGGTACATGGATTGGTTCGGATTGAGAAGCTTAATGCGCTAAAAAAAAGCATTTCAGTAAAAAAAATATTTCAGTATTTGTATCAAGGATGGGTGGAAAAGCGTTTTCTGTCGCATTTGCCAGTGGCCATAGTTGACACGGAATATGTAAAAAGTCGCGTGAACCAATATCCTATTCGGAGAAAACCTGTAATGCATGTGATTCCTCAAGGGATTGACGAGGCTTTCTTTTCATTGAAGTGCTCGAAGGATTCACAGATGATTTTGTCGGTTGGCGCGGTTGGTGAACGGAAAGGTCATCTGTTCACATTGAAAGCTTTTGAATTGGCAGTGGATAAGGGAATGGATGCACAGCTTGTGATTGCTGGTACGATAGCTGATAAGCTTTATTTGGAACGGTTTCAAAATGCTATTGCCCAATCGAAGTATAAGAAACAAATATCATTATATTCGGATTTAACTGACAAAGCATTGAAACAATTATACGAAAAAGCCCATTTGTTCGTTTTGCACAGTGAGGAAGAAAGCCAGGGTATCGTCTTTGCTGAGGCTATGGCAACAGGCTTGCCTGTTGTGGCAACTCAAGTTGGAGGAATTCCTTGGGTTGTTGAAAATGGAAGGAATGGCTTGCTGTCTGATTATGGAGATGTTGAAACTTTTGCTGATAGCATCCAGAAATTGATGTCTGATATTTCATTATGGCAATCGATGTCTGATATTTCATCAGAAGCGGCAAAGGTTTATCATTGGTATATCATAAGTGATAGAATTATTGAATTGTATCAATCGATTCATTGAAAAAAAAGAATATGTTGACTTACTTTCCAAGTTATTTTTCGAGAAGAGCCATAATTTGTTATTTGGTTACTTTGGCATTGGTTAGTGCTTTATTCATGAGTTATGTACTGCCATTTCAATTCATGCTGTTTGGTCTTGTACCTGTGATTGTGTTCTTTAATTATTCCAACAAATTAACTATGAGTTGGCAAAGAATCAAGCCAGCGACATTTACAAAAAAACTATTTAAGACAGCACTGATTATTCGTATTGTGTATGTGATTTTTATTTATTTCTATTATATTAAAATGACGGGTCTTCCTCACATGTATTATCCTGGAGATGAACTTTTATATGAGGAAGTAGGTTTGTTACTTAAGGATGTAGGCCCTTCTCGGTTTGCAGAGTTATTAAGGGCGTATAACATTTCATTTTCTGATTCAGGCTATTGTTGGTGGTTAGCTTTTGAAAATTTTATTCTTGGCACCCATCCTTTGTCTTATAGAACTGTAAAATGTGTTGTGGATGCTTTTTCTTGTGTCTTGATATACAATTTGGCCAAGAGGAATTTTGGAGAGGCTACGGGTCGCATAGCCGGTATTTTTTGCATGTTAATTCCGAATTTGTGGTACTATTGTGGCTTGACTTTGAAAGAAACGGAGATGACTTTCCTGACCATCCTGTTTGTGGAACGGGCTGACTTTGCTTTGCGCTCTAAGAAAATCACAATCAGTGGTTTGGCTTTTCCCGCTTTAATAGTTTTGCTTATGTTTACTTTCAGGACGGCACTGGGTGCGGTATTGGTGGCCGCTTTGGTTGCGGCACTTATTTTAACCTCGGGGCGGCAACTGGAAGTATGGAAAAAAATCATACTTTCATTAATTTTTGGAGTATGGATGATGATGACAGTGGGTGTGGAAATAATTCAGGAAACACAGGAGCTTTGGGAAGGCCGACATGTGAACCAGAGCGTAGGTTATGGATGGCGTGCAGAAACCAATAGTTTTGCTAAATATGCTTCGGCTTCTGTTTTTGCTCCTTTGATTTTTACCATACCTTTTTCTTCTATGGTGACAACACCAGGACAAGAGAATCAGATGATGATGAATGGAGCCAATTTCATTAAGAATATAATGTCGGGACTCACTATCCTTGCCATGTTCCTGCTCTTGGTCAGGGGAGATTGGCGAAAACATGTTTTGCCCATTGCAGTAATGATGGGTTATTTGGTGGTATTGGTTTTTAGTAATTTTGCCCACTCTGAGAGATTCCATCTTCCTGTTGTGCCTTTGGAGTATATGTTTGCTGCATACGGAGTCAGTCAGCTGACTAACAAACATAAGCGATGGTATGTGATTTGGCTAGTGGGAATTAGTGTCGCCAATATTGCTTGGGCATATGTTAAACTGGTCGGTCGAGGTTTTTCCGTATGAGAATTCTTGTAATCGCATCATTCAATAAACGAAGTTTTGCACCGTTCATTGTGGAACAGGCCGAAGCACTCAAAAGGCAAGGCTGTGATATTGATTTCTTTGGGCTGCAAGGCAAAGGAATTAAGGGCTATTTGAGAAACCTGTCGAGTTTGAAGCGGAAAATAAAGGAGTTTCGCCCGGATGTCATCCATGCACATTACGGATTGTCGGGCTTGTTGGCCAATTTGCAGCGTAGAATTCCGGTTGTGTCAACTTACCATGGCTCAGATATCAACGATAAAAAGGTTTTGCGGTTTTCAAAGATGACTATATTTCTGTCAAAATGGAATATTTTTGTATCGAAGAAAACATTGTCCATTGCGAAACCCAAGGAAAGATATTCACTTTTGCCTTGTGGCATTGACCTCTCCGAATTGCAGTTAACTGATAAAGACAAAGCCAGAAAAAAAATGAATTTGGAAGCTAATAAGCACTATGTCCTTTTTGCTGGCGCTTTCGACAATGCGGTTAAGAATGCATCTTTGGCTAAAAAGGCCTTGGCATTGTGTGAGGACGAGAATGTGGAACTGTTGGAGTTGAAAGGCTATACACGTGATGAAGTGACTCTTTTGATGTGTGCTGTAGATGCCATTATCATGACTTCTGTTTCTGAAGGATCACCGCAAGTAATTAAAGAATCCATGGCCTGTGGATGTCCTATTGTGAGTGTGGATGTAGGTGATGTTAAGGAACGGATTGCGGGAATTGATGGCTGTTTTGTGGCTGAAACAAGAAACCCGCAGGAAATAGCCGAGTTGTTGAAGAAGGCCATGGCTTTTGATGGAAAAACCAATGGACATGACAAAATTATCGCCGATGGATTGGATAATCGGTTGGTGGCAGAGAGATTGATGGATATATATAAAAGAATATGCATAAAGTAGTAGAAGTAGAAGAAATAGATATGGGCTCATGGGATGGCTTGGTGAAGTCTTCTCCCATGGCCACTTGGTTTCAAACTCCTGAAGCTTATCGTTTTTTCAGCAGCCTTTCGTTCGTGGAGGCTTTTGCGCTTGGTGTCAAGGATGAAGGCATTTTGAAGGGTGTTGTGGTAGGTTATATTCAAAAAGATGGTGGAAAGATAAAGCAATACTTTTCTCGGAGGGCGATTGTTATTGGAGGGCCGCTTCTGTCGGATGATATTTCCGATGAAGAACTTGGTCTATTGTTGTCGGGTTTGAAAAAAAGACTTCATAAAAAAGCGATATTCATCGAAACCCGAAATTTCAACGACTATAGTCGTTGGCGTTCGGTTTTCGAACAGTCAGGATTTGCCTACGAACCCCATTACGATGTTCAAGTGGATACGTCTTCTATGGATCTGGTTAATAGCAAATTGGATAGGAATAGAAGACGTAATATAAAGAAAGCATTGGAGAATGGTGTCCTGATGGACGAAAATCCAAGTGCAGATGATTTGACACGTTTGTATTCAATGCTTGAGGATTTATATACCACAAAGGTTAAAACCCCACTGTTTCCATTTGAGTTTTTTGAAAAATTAAGCAAAACTCCATCATCACGGTTTTTCATGGCCAAAAACGCAGAAGGACAATTGCTCGGTGGCATGGTGTGCGTGGTATTGGACAATCGGACTGTTTATGCATGGTTGGCCTGCGGAGATGATTCCAATTATAAGGCATTGTCTCCTTCAGTGATGGTCAATTATGCAGGTATTAGCTATGCAGCAAGACATGGAATATCTCGATTTGATTTCATGGGAGCGGGTAAACCAGATGATGGTGGTTATGGCGTACGTGATTTCAAGTTGAAATTCGGAGGCGAATTGGTGGAATTTGGCCGGTATGTTTGTGTATGTAACCGTTTGTTATTTGGCATTGGCAAGTTGGCCGTAAGCGTTTTAAAGAAAGCATGAAAATATTGATTGACATCAATCATCCTGCGCATGTGCATCTGTTTCGCAATGTGTATTCGATGCTTGTTGAGCATGGAAACGAGGCGCTGGTGGTAGTGAAAGAAATTCCTTCGGCTATGAAGCTGTTGGATTTGTACGCTATACCTTATATAAATATTGGCAAGAAAGACGACAACATCATGAAGAAGGGCATGGACCAACTGGTCTATGACAAGCGTTTGTTGAAGATTGTTCATGAGCATCATTTTGATATTGGTTTGGGTTCATCGATAAATATTCCTCATGTTAGCAAGTTGAGTAAAATGAAAAGCATCATTCTGGATGATGACGATGATGAAGTGGAACCTTTATTCACCCAATTTGGCCATCCTTTTGCCGACACGATTTTGAGTCCTGTCGGCACCCCTCGGAAATCCAAGAAAACGATTTATGTCAACGCCTATCATGAGCTGGCCTATCTTCATCCCAATCGCTTCCGACCTGATTCAAGTGTATTGCAGGATGTAGGTGTCAAAATGGGAGATTCTTATTTCATTCTTCGCTTTAATGCATTCAAGGCTCATCATGACGTGGGCGTTGTCGGACTGACCATCGAGAATAAAAGGCGGTTGGTCCATTATTTGGAGAATAAAGGAAAGGTGTTTATTACCACGGAAAGAGATATTGATGATGAATTCAAACCCTATCAACTGAAAGTATCGCCTGAAAAAGCGCATTCTTTGATGTATTATGCCACTATGTTGGTGGGAGATAGCCAAACCATGACTTCTGAGGCGGCCGTATTGGGGACGCCAGCCATTCGTTGTAATACATTTGTGGGAAGAATCCATTATCTTGAGGAAGAAGAACATAAGTATGGATTGACATACGGCTTCCGCCCGGATGATGCGGAGAAGATGTTTGAGAAGATAGAGGAACTTCTTGCTATGCCCAATCTGAAGGAGGAATGGCAGGTTCGTCGCCAGAAAATGCTTTCTGAGAAGATCGATTATACGCAGTTCCTTACATGGTTCGTGGAAAACTATCCTGAGAGTAGAAAGGTTGTGAAAACTGATCCTGATTACCAGTGGAGGTTCAAATGATGTTGGATTTTACACAAAAAAAGTATTCCCAATTATTGGCGACCTTGATAAACGGAGGCTATCATTTTCTGACTTTTGAAGAATACTGCAATCACAAGAATTGCATTGAAAGCGATAAGAAGATGGTGATACTTCGGCATGATGTTGACTTAAAAGCCGAGAACTCGCTTTCGATAGCAAAGGTTGAACAGTCAATGGGAATAAGAGCTACTTATTATTTCAGATTTGTCAAACAGAGCAACAAACCCGAAGTAATAAAAGCTGTAGCGGCGATGGGTCATGAGATTGGCTACCATTATGAGGATATGAGTGTTTGTGAAGGACAGCCGAAAGAAGCAATCGTCCATTTTGAGAAGTGGCTGGAGTATCTCCGCCAGTTTTATCCTGTGAAGACCATCTGTATGCATGGATCACCTCGCAGTAAGTTTGATGGTAGAGATTTGTGGAAAGAATTTGATTATCATGATTATGGAATAATAGGAGAACCTTATTTTGATATGGATTTCTCAAAATTTTTCTATTTAACTGACACAGGAAGACGGTGGGATGGATTTTCGGTTAGTGTTAGAGATAAGATACCTGTGTATCAAGATGTTTGGTCGTCAAAAGGTTGGAAATATCATAAAACAGATGATATTGTTGATGCAGTTTTGAAAGAAGACTTTCCACTGCAACTTATGATGACCACACACCCACAGAGATGGACGAGTAATCCCATTTCATGGGTTGCTGAATTGGCTATACAAAGTACTAAGAATGTGGTGAAAAAACGAATGGTAAAAAACAATACTAACGTATAAAAGAACATGTTGAATTTGCGAAGTGTTTTTTGTTATGGACTTTGTACTCTATCTCAGAAAAATTATGTATTTTTGCAAACCTTATTTCAAGTCAAAAATTATCTATTATGAATAAAAGGAAAATAGTATTGTTCGTTTCGGTTATTTTGATGGCAATAATGACAAGTTCATGCGTCACATCCAAGAGTGTCAGGTATTTACAAGATATGCCAAAGGAAGGAATCCCTTTGAATGAGACTTTGGAGGCTACGGTTTGCCCGTATGATGAATTAAGAATTCGTGTTTACAGTAATGGAGGTGATGAAGACGAATTGGTGAGACCGTTTAATATTATGGGAGGGGTTAATACCAATACTTATGGCTATCTTGTGGATGTAAATGGTAATATAGAATTTCCGATTTTAGGCGAGCTTCATGTTGAAGGTCTTACACGTTTGCAATTGCAGGATGCTATCCGTACACGTCTTCAAAATGAAGGATATGTTAACGATCCTTTGGTAGTGGTACGGTTTATGAATTTTAGAGTGTTTTTCTTAAGTAGTACAGGAGGAAGGGTGATTAACATTTCAAACGAAAGATGCACTTTCCTTGAAGCTTTGGCTATGGCGGGTGGATTGGATTTGTACACTCGTCGCGATCGAATTGGGGTGATGCGTGAGGTGAACGGAAGACGAGTTGTCCATTATTTGGATCCTCGTTCGACTGCTATTTTTGACGATGATTTCTTTTTGCTGCAGCAAAATGACATTATCTTTACAGAAATCAATGCTCGCCGATATGTTACGGAAGCTTATTCCAATTGGAGCCTTTTGTTGTCGGCGGTGTCATCTGTCCTTACGGCAGTGGGGCTATGGATGTCTTTCCGAAATATAGGAAACAACTGATTGCGATTATTTTGTTCTGTTAATAATATTATTTTAATTTTAGAGTAAAAATGGAATCTAATACAAATACAAATAAAAACATCAACGATGTAAATACGTTTTTTGATGAAGATACCAATAGCGGTTTTAAGTTTAAGGATGTGGTTTATTTGATCCTTAGGAACCTGCATTGGTTCATTATCTTTGCTCTGATAGGAGGTGTTATCGCCTATTATAAGGTTCAAAAGCAAGAGCGGATTTATTCAAGTAGTGCTTCTATGCTGATCAAGACTTCTGCAAGTGGAGGATCGGAGTCATTCCGTGGATCTGCCCCTATCAATACAATTACAGGAGCTGGTTTGGTGATTAGTACTGTTAATAATGAGATGATGGTGCTAAGGTCTCGGCGCAATATGGAGAACATGGTGAGGGCTCTAAATTTGAATACTGACTATGCATACAAGACAAAGATAGCAAAAAGGAACATGAATCTGTATAAATCTTCTCCTGTGGAAGTTAAGTTTCTTGACTTGGACGAACAATCTTATGCCTCATTTAGTATAACTCCTTTAGATGAAAAATATGCGCTTCTTGATGATTTGGGTTCTAATATTCCTTCTATGCGTGTGTTGTTGAATGATACAGTGACTGTACCTTGTGGTAAGATAGTGGTTGTTCCAACATGGCGTTACGAAGATTTTGTCAATTTGTCAATTGTCGTTACCCATTCTCCTGTATCTGCGGTGGCTTCTTCATTCCGCTATAGGGTGAGGGTTTCAAGAGACAACGATAGAAATGCTATTTTGAGACTTTATTTGGAAGACACTTCTCCGTTTAGAGCAGCTGATGTGTTGAATACATTAATGGATGTCTATAATCAGGAATCTATTGACGACCAACAGCGGGTGCTTGATTACACTGAAAAGTTTATCAATGACCGAATCGATTATTTGATGACGGACATTAAGGAATATGAGCAAGTAAATGTCAATTTTAAGCAAACGCATAATATCATAGATACGCGTTCATTCGGGCAGGATTATATGAGAACTAGCCTCTCTTCTACGGAAGAAGAGAAAAAACTAATTGCTCAAGTGGATATGATTCGTTATTTAGTCAGTTTTGTAGAAGAAAATGACGATAAAATTATCCCTGTTGGGTTGACATCGATTTCTGCTGATGCTTCTGCGGCAATTAAGCAATATAATGATAACCTTTTGAAAATTGAGAAATATAAAGCGGATGGAACAGAGAATAATCCTGTTGCTCAGAATCTGAAAGATCGACAGATTACTCTACGTTCGAGTATTATTTCTCTGCTGGAAGGCAATTTGGTTGCCTTGGAGGAACGTATTGCTAAAGCAAATCGTGAAAAAAATGTGGCCAATTCGCAGATTCATTCTGTTCCTGTTGCCCAGTTGGAGCTTAATACGGTGGAAAGGATGCAAGGAATTAAGGAGAAGTTGTATCTTCAATTGCTTACAAAACGAGAGGAAATGCTGATGACTAGCCCTCAATTAGAAGCCACAGCCAAGGTTATTGATTATGCTTCGCCTAATAATTCGCCGATTGCTCCAAATGAAGGTAGGATGACATTAATGGGTATCTTAATTGGTTTGGCTATTCCAATTGTTGTGATGGTACTTCGCAATATGATGGATACAACAATTCATGACAGAGTTGATGTCCAAAAATCATCCAATGTGCCGTTTTTGGGCGATATTCCTTATAAGAAGGATGTCCAGGGACATGCTGTTGTGGTACGTGAAAATGGTCGAGACTCACTTTCTGAGTCGTTCCGTCTGATTCGTTCCAGCTTGGAGTATATGAAGGATAGAAGAGATGGTGCCCATGTCATCATGTTCACGTCGTTTATGGTGTCTTCGGGAAAGACTTTTGTTTCGACCAATTTGGCTACCAGTTTTGCGTTGGCTTCTCGTAAAGTGGTCATCGTGGACTTGGATATTCGTAAAGGTACGTTGTTCAAAGTGTTTGGTGTCAATACAAGAGCTGGCGTTTCGAATTATCTTTCAGGAAAGACAGATAATATAGATGATATTATTCATTCTGACACGAACACGCCCAACCTTGATGTGATTTTCTCCGGCCCGGTGCCGCCTAATCCCGCTGAGTTGCTGATGAATACACGTTTGGATGATTTGGTTGCGGAGCTTCGTAAACGTTACGAGTATATTTTCCTTGATAATGTTCCTGTAGGTATGGTGGCCGACTCTGATATCGTGAAACGTGTTGCCGATACCACCATCATGGTGTTGAGAGCTGGTAAGACCGACAAACGTTTGCTCTTCGATGTAGATAAGTTCTATAAAGATGGACATTTCCCGAATCTTTGTGTTGTGCTTAACTCCGTCAATAGGAAATCACGTGGATATGGATACTACGGTTACGGTTACGGTTACGGTTATGGTTATGGTTATGGTTATGGTTATGGTTACGGCTATGGTTATGGCTACGGATACGGCAACGAAGAGGATGGAAAGAAGAAAAAGAGGAAATGGTATCAGCGTATTTTCCGCAAGCATCATCACCACCACCATCATCATTCGAGTCACCAAAGTGTGGCTAACGCACATGACGACGGTAAAGAATAAGGATTAACTCATGTTTGGTTTTCGACATAGTTTATCAGAGGACATATTTCGGGGCGCGTGTGATGTGCATTGTCATCTGCTGCCTGGGGTCGACGATGGGTTTTCCACCACCGAGAAGTCGCTTCATGCCTTGAAGAAGTTGGAGGAGCATGGAATTCAGAAAATGATTCTTACTCCGCACTTCATGAAAGATTATGCGGACAACAATCGTGCGAACATCATGGCCAAGTTTGAAGTCTTTAAGGCGGAAGTGGCCAAGGTGAGTAAAATTGAGCTTCGTTTGGGTGGCGAATATATGCTGGATGCCTGTTTTATGGATCGTTACAAGGAAGGTTTCTTGACTTTGAACAATAAGGATGAAGTGCTTTGCGAGACTTCCTATTTGATGTATGAACCAGGCATCACGGATATGCTTTATGATATCATGTGTGAGGAAATGCAGCCTGTTATAGCGCATCCCGAGCGATATGAATATGCGGTGAAGGACAATTATTTCAGATGGAGGGACAAACGTTACAAATTTCAGTTGAATTTGCTTTCTTTAGCTGGTGCATACGGAAAGCCTGCCATGGTGAAGTCGCATTATCTGTTGAAGGAAGGTATGTACGATTATGTGGGCTCAGATATGCATGGTTTGAGCAATTTTGAACGTTTCCTTCCTGAGATTCGTTTGAGCAACAAAGAAATCGAACGTTTGGAGCAACTTGTTGAGAACAACAAGAAGTTGTTTAGTTAACGGGTTGATGCAAAAATGAAAATCCCGATGGGCAATGGCTCGTCGGGATTTTTTTGTCGGTTCGATTGGGTATTACTTCAGACCACGTGCTTTCAGATAAGGCTCATAGTCAGGGTCTTGGCCACGAAACTTGCGGTATTGCACCATACCCTCATCGTTGCCGCACTCCTGTAAGCAGTTTTTGCGGAACGAGGCGGCTAACTCGGGATTGAAGAGGTTGCCCGAGGATTTGAAGTAGTTGAAGGCATCCTTGTCTAACACCTCGGCCCAGGTGTAAGCGTAATAACCAGCACTGTAACCGCCGTTGAAGATATGGGCGAAGTTGGTGCTGCGATAGCGGGGCAGTATCTCTGGCATCAGACCAATGGCATCCATCTGTTGCTTTTCGAAAGCGTCCACGTCCATATTCTGGATTTCTTCAATAGAAGTGATTTCATGGAACTTCATGTCGAGGATGGAGGCAGCGATGAGCTCGGTGGTCATAAAGCCTTGGTTGAAGAGGGCGCTGTTTTCAATCTTGTTGATGAGGCTATCGGGCATGACTTCGCCGGTCTTATAATGCTTGGCGTACATGCGGATGACTTCAGGCTCGGCGACCCAGTTCTCCATGATTTGCGAAGGCATCTCCACATAGTCGTGGGGCACGTTGCCGCAGGTGCGGTCGTAGAGGCCGTCGCTGAAGAAGGCGTGCAGGCTGTGACCAAACTCGTGCCACATGGTCTCGGTCTCGTCCCAAGTGAGCAGGGCAGGGGTGTCGCCCGAAGCGGGGGTGAAGTTCATCACCAAGGAAACAACAGGATAGATCTTCTTGCCGTTGATGTCGTGGCCGCTCTCGCGGAAGCTGGTGCACCATGCACCACCACTCTTCGACTCACGCGGATAGTAGTCCATGTAAAGGATGCCGAGGAAATCACCGTTAGCTTCCTTTACCTCGTAGGTCTCAACGCCTGGATAATAGATGGGCAAGTTGGTGTTTTGCGTGAAGGTGATGCCATACAACTTGTTGGCAGCCATAAACATGCCATTGCGGACATTGTCCACGGTTAAGTAGGGTTTAATGTAGTTTTCGTCGAAGTCGTATTTGGCTTTGCGGAGTTTTTCGGCGTAATACCACCAGTCAGAACCTTCGAGTTTGATGCCTGCACCTTCCTTGTCGGCGATGGTTTGCATTTCGGATAGTTCCTTCTTGGCAAGTTGTTGCGCAGGATTGAAAATGTCGATAAGGAATTTGTCAACGGTCTTGGAGTCTTTTGCCATGTTGACGGCCAAAACATAGTCGGCATAGTTTTCATAACCAAAGAGTTGTGCCTTCTTTAGTCTCAATTCCAGCATTTGCTTGATAAGAGCCTTGTTGTCGTACTCGTTGTTGTTGTCGCCGCGATTGTAATAGGCATCGTACATTTCCTTGCGCAACTTGTAGTTGTCGGCGAATTGCAAGAAAGGAATAAGGCTGGGCTTCGAGAGCGTGAACACCCACTTGCCTTCCATGCCATCGGCCTTGGCTTGCTCGGCGGCGGCATCGATGCTGGTCTGCGGCAATCCGGCAAGGTCGGCTTCGTTCTCGATGACAAGCTTGTAATTGGCGTTCTCCTTCAGGAGGTTGTTGCCGAATTGCAGGCTCAAAGTCGAGAGTTGCTCGTTGATTTTACTCAGTTCCTCTTGTTTGTCGGCGGGCAGAGCGGCACCACTGCGCACAAAGTCCTGATGGTATTTTTCCACCACGCGGATTTGCTGGTCGTCGAGACCCATTTCGTTGCGGTGCTGGTAGACGTAGTCGATGCGCTCGAAGAGTTTCGGGTTCATCATAATGGCATCGCTGTGTTTCGAGAGCATGGGCAGCACCTCTTCGGCGATGGCCACCATTTCGTCGTTGGTGAGGCATTCGTTGAGGTTGAAAAACACATTGCTGACGCGGTCCAAGATCTCGCCCGACTTGTCGAAAGGCAGGATGGTGTTTTGGAAAGTCGGGGTCTCGGCATTGTTGACAATCGCGTCAACCTCGGCTTGCTGCTCAGCGATTCCCGCCTCAAAAGCAGGCAGATAGTGCTCGTTTTTGATTTGGTCGAACGGCGGCACTTGGAAAGGTGTCGTGTATTCGGTCAGGAAAGGATTCGGACTTTCAGTCTCGGTTTTTGGCTCGCTCTTCGAGGTGCACGAAGCCAAGGTGATTACGCTTAAAGCAATCATGTTGATAAGTTTTTTAGTCATATTGATGAATTTTGAGGATTCTTTTTCCGCTGCAAAGATAAAAAATGTTGTTTTTTCTTTCGTGTGGAAAAAAACATTATTTTTGTAGCAATTTTCCATAAGAATATCAAGCATAAAATATACTATGAGTTACATTTCCTGGGATAAGCAAAAACTGGTCAATCTGGAGTTTACGCTCAACCGTGAAGTGTTGCGTTCCAATGCTTTAGGCGCATTTCTCGCCACCACGGTGATTGGTTGTAACACTCGAAAATATCACGGTCTCTTGGTGGTACCCCAGCCACAACTCGACAACAACAACCATGTGCTGCTGTCGAGCCTTGACGAGACCATCATCGAAAACAAGGAGGAATTTCACCTTGGCGTACACATGTACCCCAACGGTGTTTTCGCCCCGCGCGGTCATAAATACCTCCGCGATTTCACCGCCGACCCCATGCCAAAGCTGACCTACCGCATCGGCAATGTGGTGTTGGACAAGGAGCTGATTTTCTCCTCCACAGAGGCGCGGCTATTTGTTCGTTACACTTTGCGTGAATCGGCGGTGCCGATTACCTTGCGAGTGCTGCCTTTCTTGGCCTTCCGCAACGTCCACATGCTGACGCACGAGAACCATGAGGCCAGCCGCAAAGTGGAATTGGTGAAAAACGGCGCGTCGTGGCAACTTTACAAGGACTATTCGAGGCTCTATTTGCAGTTCTCGCGTGCGGCGGAATATACGCATGTGCCGCATTGGTACTACAACATGTTCTATATCCGTGAGCAGGAGCGTGGTTACGATGCCGCTGAGGATCAGTTCGTTCCTGGTTTCTTCGAGTTGCAGATGAAGCAAGGCGACACGGTGATTCTTTCGGTCAGTTTGGAGGAACAGAATCCTGCGGCCATCAAACGGCAATGTGAAGCCGAGGTGAAGAGATTGTTGCCACAGCATAGTTATGAGGAGTGCCTCGTGAAGGCTGCTGACCAATTCATCATTCACGACGAAAAAGGCACACGCCTCTGGGCAGGCTTCCCATGGTTCGGCTCGTGTAGCCGTGATACTTTCCTTGCCTTGCCTGGCATTGCTTTGGCGCAAGGCGACGAGAAGACTTTCAAGGATGCTTTGGATTACCTGATTGAGCGGATGCAAGGGCCGTTCTTCCCGCACCGTTACTATCAGAAGAGCTTGTATTTCACGGCGGTAGACTCGCCTTTGTGGTTCTTCTATGTGTTGCAACTTTACGAAAAGATGTTGGGCAAAGACAAGAAGGACATTTGGAAGAAATACAAGAAGCCCATGACGACCATTTTGGAGAGCTTCATCGCAGGGACGGACTTTAATGTGCATACCTTGGACAGCGGCTTGCTCTATGCCGGCAACCGCGACTTGGCTCTCACTTGGATGAACGTCTTCGCCCAAGGCAAACCATGGACACCGCGCACAGGCTTGGCCATTGAGGTCAATGCGTTGTGGTATAATGCCTTGTGCTATGGTGTTGAGCTGCTGAAAGTGGCCGATCCAAAGAGTTCGTTGCTGAAGAAATGGCAGACTTTGGCCGACAAGGTGAAAGCCTCGTTTGCCGACACCTTTATTAATAAGGCGACCAACGGCTTTTATGACTATGTGAACAGCAACGAGAAGAATGAGCAGGTGCGTCCCAACATGATGATTGCGGCGGCTTTGCCCTATACACCGATGACGGAAACCATGCAGAAACGCGCTTTCGATATTGCCCACTCTGAGTTGTTGACTACCAGAGGTATACGTTCGCTTTCGCCCAACGATGAAGGCTATAAGGGCATCAGTATCGGTAACCATAGCGAGCGCGAACGCGCCTACCATAATGGTACGGCATTTCCTTGGTTAATAATGTTTTACGCTGATTTATCAGTGAAATTGTTCGGGAAGACCTCGTTGCCTTATCTTGAAGATTTGTACAAGGACTTTGAGAATGCTATCAAGGATAACGGAATCGGCACGGTTTCAGAGATTTACGATGGCAATCCACCCTTTGAGGCACGTGGTTGCATCTCGCAGTCGACGAGCGTGGGTGCCTTGCTTTACCTGCATTATCTGATTGATGAACTAAATAAGAAAGGAGGCTCAAAATGAGAGTCTTGATGTTTGGGTGGGAGTTTCCGCCCCATATTACCGGTGGCCTTGGAACGGCTTGCTTCGGTATGACCAAAGGCCTGGCCAAGAACGATGTGGACGTGCTTTTCGTGGTGCCACGTGCCTACGGCGATGAGGACGAAACCAACGTGCGTTTGCTCAACGCCAGCGATGTGACCATTGACATTGACCATGCAAAAGACCGCAGCTATTGGGAGCGCGTGCAATATATGGAGATTGGCTCTAA
Organism: Bacteroidales bacterium; assembly: GCA_016285355.1. The sequence goes on along the minus strand of JAEEQP010000005.1, from coordinate 8,649 downwards.
CATTATTCCGTATGTTGGTCCTGAGGATTTTGCCAACGTGTTGGAAAGCGACCGCCACGTGGTGGAGAACTTCAGCCGCACAGGTTCAGTGTTTGCGCGCAACTACCAGTTTTCGGGCAAATACGGCATGAATCTGATGGAGGAGGTGGCACGCTACGCTTTGATTGGCTCTTCGTTAGCCACAAAATACGACTTCGATGTCATCCACGCCCACGACTGGCTGACCTATACTGCTGGCATTGCAGCGAAGGAGACCACAGGCAAGCCGCTTGTGGTACACATGCACGCCACCGAGTTTGACCGCTCGGGCGAGAATATCAACACGGATGTGTATGCTATCGAGCGTAGGGGCATGGAAGCCGCCGACCGTGTCATCACGGTGAGTAATTTGACTCGCAACATTGTTATAAATAAATATGGCATCGACCCCGCCAAGGTTGTGACTGTACATAACGCCGTGGAACCTAACGACAAGCCCAAGTCGGAATACGAACGCAGTGGCTTGGATGCCAAGGTGGTGACTTTCCTTGGAAGAATCACTTACCAAAAGGGTCCCGAATACTTCATTGAGGCGGCATACAAGATTCACCAAGTCGATCCGAGCATCCATTTCGTGATGGCGGGCACAGGTGATATGTTGGAGAAGATGATCCGTCGTGTGGCGCAACTTGGTATGGGAAGCCACTTCCACTTTACAGGCTTCCTGAAAGGCGAGGCCGTCGACCAGATGTTCGCCATGACTGACGTATTTGTTATGCCTTCTATCTCCGAGCCGTTCGGCATCGTGCCATTGGAAGCCATGCGCCTCAACGTGCCGGTGGTCATCAGCAAGCAGTCCGGCGTTTCGGAGGTGGTGAAGCACGCATTGAAGGTTGACTTCTGGGACATCAACGGACTGGCTGATGCCATTTATGGCCTCTGTCATTACAAGCCTCTGGCTGACTGCTTCAAGGATGAAGGCAAGGACGAGGTGGACAGCCTCAAATGGGAAGCCGCTGCCAAGAAAATCAAGGCGGTGTATGAATCGGTGGTTTAATCAGCAAATAATAAAAAACATACAATATGAGCAAATCAATCTGTTTCTATTTCCAAGTGCATCAGCCTTATAGGCTCCGCACGTATCGTTTCTTCGAAATCGGCAAGAAACATTATTACTATGACGACTACAGCAACCGCATGATTATGCGGCGCGTGGCGGAGAAGTGCTATCTGCCCATGAACGAATTGTTGATGAAACAAATCGAGAAATTTGGCGACAAGGTCAAATTCGCGTTCTCGTTCTCGGGTGTGGTCATTGAGCAAATGGAGCAATTTGCACCTGAGGTGTTGGAAAGTTTCCAGAAATTAGTAGCCACTGGCAAGGTGGAGGTGCTTTCAGAGACCTATGCCCACTCGTTGGCTTCGTTGTCGAATCCCGACGAGTTCAAACGTCAGGTGACGGCTCACAAGCACAAGATGAAGGAAGTTTTTGGCGTTACGCCGAAGACTTTCCGCAACACCGAATTAATATATAGTGACGAAATCGGTGCTGCAGTGGCCGACATGGGCTACAACCTCATGCTCACGGAAGGTGCCAAGCATATTTTGGGTTGGAAGAGTCCCAATTACATGTACGCCAACGCCATCAATCCTAAACTGAAAGTGTTGCTGCGCAACTTCAAGTTCAGCGATGAGATTGCTTTCCGCTTCGTGCAGGACGGTTTCCGCGCCGAAGACTTTGTCAATTGGCTGAATGCTTTGCCTGAGGAGGAAGAGGTGGTCAACATTTTTATGGACTACGAGACCTTCGGTGAGCACCAGTCGGCGGAGACGGGCATCTTCAACTTCATGGAGGCTTTGCCTGAGGCCATCCTGAAGGGCAGCAAGTTCAAGTTTGCCACGCCGCAAGAGTTGGCCAAGGCTTTGCAACCGGTGAGTGCCGTCCATGTGCCCAATGTGCTTTCATGGAGTGACGAAGAGCGCGACCTCACGGCTTGGTTAGGCAACCCCTTGCAGGATGATGCCTACCACGCTTTGTACGACTTGAATGCTAAGGTACACCGTATCAAGGACGAGGAGTTGCAGCAGGACTGGACCATGCTCCAAACCTCTGACCATTTCTATTACATGTGCACGAAGTGGCTCTCCGACGGCGTGGTGCATAAGTATTTCAATCATTACGCTTCGCCATACGATGCCTATATCAACTACATGAATGTCCTCACCGACTTTACGGACAGGGTGACGAAATTGTCCAAGCGGAAGGTGAAAGCTGAATGATTTTTGAATCTTTAAATCTTAAATTTTGAATTTTAAATGAAAACCCCAGAATACCTTTTTGAAACCAGTTGGGAAGTGTGCAACATGGTGGGCGGCATCTATACAGTGCTCTCCACAAAGTCGAATGTGATGCGTCAACTGCTTGGCGACCACTATATTACGGTTGGCCCTGATGTGGTGAAGGAATCTCACGAGACTTTGTATTTTGTCGAGGACAACGACCTCTTCCCCGAATGGCGCGAAAGGGCTTTGACTCAAGGCATGAAGTTCCGCATCGGTCGCTGGAAGATCGAAAGTAGCCCCATCGCCATCTTAATCGACTACACCACGCTTTACCAGTCAAAAAACGATATTCTCACGCATCTTTGGGAAAAATATGAATTAGACAGCATCCGTGGTCAGTGGGACTATATCGAACCCGTTTTGTTCGGCTATGCTGCTGGTCAGGTGATTGAGAGCTTCTGCAACTTCTATTTGCAGCAAACCAGCCACATCGTGGCGCATTTCCACGAGTGGATGACAGGCTCGGGCGTGTTGTATCTGAAGGAGCATTGCCCTCAGGTTGCTACAACGTTCACTACTCACGCCACCTATTTGGGACGCGCCATTTCAGGCAATGGGCTGCCGCTTTACGACAACCTGAAGACCTACCTGCCTTCGGTGATGGCCATGCAGTTCAACGTGGTCTCGCAACAGTCAATGGAGCAAAAGGCTGCCAAGAATGCCGATGCTTTCACGACGGTGAGCGACATCACGGCGCAGGAGTGTGAGCAGTTTCTCTATCGCAAGCCTGATGTGGTGACCAAGAACGGTATTGACCATACTTTTAGGCAAGACGAGGCCGCTTTCGAAGAGAAGCGTAAGGCCGTCAGAGCACAGATTCTGAAGATTGCCAGCACGCTTTGTGGCGAGACTCTTGACCCCAACTGCCTGATGGTGCTCAACAGCGGACGTTATGAATTCAAGAACAAGGGCATCGACCTCTTTATCGAGGCCTTGCGCCGACTGAACGAGGATAAGAACCTGCCGCGCACAGTGCTCGGTGTGATTGCTGTGCCGAGTAATATTGCAGGTCCCTCCAAGGATTTGCAGCACCGACTCGACGGCACCAACGCCATCATGGGTCATACTGACTTTCCCGCTACACACCATATCTTTGAATATGAGAATGATGCAATTCTGAATACCCTGCGTAATTCGGGCTTGCAGAACGATGCTAACGACAAGGTAAAAGTGATGTTTGTGCCGGCTTACCTCAACGGTAGTGACGGCATTTTCAACTTGACCTATTCCGAGTTCCTCACCGCCTTCGATTTCTCAGTGTTCCCTTCGTATTACGAGCCTTGGGGCTATACGCCGCTTGAAAGCGTGGCCTTGGGCATCCCGACCTTGACCTCCGACGTCTCTGGTTTTGGTAAGTTTGTGCAGCAGGAATGCAAGGGCAATGGCGCTGTGACCGTTGTGCCGCGTAAGGAAGGCGATGCCAACAAGGTGATAGACGAGATTGTCGCGGCTTTGCGCATTTTCCTGTCACTGACCGACAAGGGTAGGGTGAAAATCTCTGAGGCAGCCTTGCAGGTGGCTGAGAAATTATTGTGGAAAGACTTGATTGTCAGTTATCAAAAGGCTTGGGATATGGCTCTTGAGAAATCGGGAGGCCGCCATTATATGATGGAACCTGTGCCTTACGCAGAACTGCTACATGAGGTGGTCTACCAAAAGAACGACGCTCCGAGTTGGAAGAAGATCCTCGTGAAACCCATTTATTCCGAAGAAATGCGCAAGCTTGAAGAGCTGTCGCACAATATCTGGTGGTGTTGGAATGTGGATGCCGTCGAACTGTTTGAGAGTATTGACCCAGAGGCTTGGAAGGCCACGGAACAAAACCCTGTCGCTTTGATGGCAGGCCTGTCCGTTAAGCAAATCAAGGATTTGGAGAACAATAAGGACTTCATTGAGCGACTGAACAAGGTGTACGACCAGTTCAAGCAATACATGGAGCAACCTACCCAACAGAAAGACCTCATCGCCTATTTCAGCATGGAATACGGCTTGATGAAGAGCCTGAAGATTTATTCGGGCGGCCTTGGCATCCTTGCTGGTGACTACATGAAGCAGGCTTCCGATTCCAACGCCAACATGGTGGGCATTGGCTTGCTGTACCGTTATGGCTATTTTGCCCAGGGAATCACTGTTTCGGGCGAACAACAAGCCAATTATATCCCGCAGAAATTCTCGCAATTGCCTTTGCAACCTGTTTACAACGACAAGGGCGAATGGATCAAGGTGAGCATCGCCTTCCCTGGCCGTTCGGTTTATGCCAAGGCATGGCGTGTCAATGTGGGTAGGGTAGGACTTTACCTTTTGGATACCGACATCGAAGAGAACTCGCCCGAAGACCGTGGCATCACCAGCCGACTCTATGGTGGCGACAGCGAGATGCGTATCAAGCAGGAGATGTTCCTTGGTGTGGGCGGCATTCGCTTGCTCGAAGCTATGGGCATGAAACCTACGATTTACCACTGCAACGAAGGTCACGCTGCCTTCAGCGGTCTGGAGCGCCTGCGTGTCTATATCAACAAGCACAACCTCGACTTCGATGTGGCTTTGGAGCTTGTCAGGGCTTCTACCTTGTTCACTACACACACGCCTGTGCCTGCGGGTCACGATGCGTTTGAAGAGCACTTGATTAGGACTTACATGCCACACTATGCCAACCGCATGAATATCAGTTGGGAACGCTTTATGGGCTTGGGCCGCTTTAACCCCAACGACCCGAATGAGAAGTTCTCGATGAGCGTCTTGGCCACTAATTTGAGCCAAGAGGTGAATGGCGTGAGCAAGATTCACGGTCGCGTGTCAAGAGAAATGTTCCAGCCCTTGTGGCCAGGCTATTTTGCTGAGGAAAACCATATCGGTTATGTCACCAACGGCGTGCATCTGCCCACATGGAGCAATCGTCTCTGGCAGCGTCTTTACAAATTCGCTTTTGGCCCCGATTACCTTGACCACCAGTCGGATGAGAAGATGTGGGAGAAAATCAAAGTGGTGCCGGACGATGCTATCTGGACTATCCGCAAGCAGTTGAAGCATGAATTGATTGTCTTCCTTTCGGAGAAAATCAAGGAAGACATGCGTCAGCGTCAGGAAAGCCCGAAGTTGATTATGCAGACCATCAACAACTTGGACGAGAATGCCCTGATTGTCGGATTCGCCCGTCGTTTTGCCACTTATAAGCGTGCCCATTTGCTGTTCGGCAACTTGGAGCGTCTGTCGCAATTGGTCAATGACCCGAAACGCCCGGTCATCTTCCTCTTTGCCGGTAAGGCGCACCCCAACGACAAGGCTGGTCAAGACCTGATTAAGATGATTATTGACATCTCGCGCAAGCCTGAGTTTGTCGGTAAGATTCTGTTTATCAGTAATTACGATATTGAACTCGGTAGCCGTTTGACCAGTGGTGTGGATGTGTGGCTCAACACGCCGACACGTCCTCTCGAAGCCTCTGGCACCAGTGGCGAGAAAGCCGTGATGAACGGTGTGCTCAACTTCTCCGTTTTGGATGGTTGGTGGGCTGAGGGCTATCGTCCCGATGCCGGATGGGCCATTCAGGAGAAACGCACCTATCAAGACCAGCGTTATCAGGACGAGATGGATGCCGAGACGATTTACAACACGCTTGAAAATGAGATTGTTCCGCTCTATTATGCCCGCAACGTGCATGAAATCCCCACAGGTTGGGTGGCGGCCATGAAGAAGTGTCTCAACGAGATTTCGCCGCGCTTCACCATGAAACGCATGATGGATGACTACTTCAATCAGTATTACAACAAACTGATTGAGCGTACCAACTGGATGCGGGCCAACCGTTACCAGAAAGCCTTCGAAATCAATGCGTGGAAGACCCGCGTGCGCAACAATTGGGATAAGGTGGAGGTGAAGTCACTCATCCTGCCTGACACCAATGTCCGTCCGCTGACCTTCGGCGAACAGTTCATTGCGGAAATCACTTTGCTTACGCCTGACCTTGAGCCTGGCGACTTGGCCATTGAGTTGCTCGTCGGCAAGAAGAACGATAATATGGAAATGGAAATTAGGGCGGTGGAAAATATGAAACTCGTCGATTCGGGCGATGGTTGGGTGAAGTATTACATCAAGATGCCGATCACGCGCGCTGGAGTATACAATTTCACTTTCCGCGTCTATCCTACCAACCCGATGCTGCCGCATCGTCAGGACTTCCCGCTGGTGAAGTGGATCTAATCCTGTAGGACGGTGTGCACACCGTCTCTACCAACAACAATTAAGGCGACCTGAGTCATCTCGGGTCGCCTTTTTGCATATCATTCCACTTATTGTGTACTTTCGTTCCATCTTGTTGGTTTATTGTCTTTTAAATCCAAAATAAGTGTCCTACAAGTCCAAAATTTTACTAAGGGTAGAATACTTTTCAAGGGTCTTCTTTATGTCTGACAGAATTATTTTATGCGCATAAAACCGACTAAGGCGGACCATGTCCGTGTTTTTGAATTAGATCGAGCCGTAGCCTCCGTTACGGTAATTCTAATACTAGTATTAATTCACCTATTTATTCACCAAATCAATTCATTATGAAAAAGAAAGTATTTTCTTTGATGATGACGCTTGTGCTTGCGTTTATGGGCGTGGCACGAGCTGACGTGGTAGAGATAGGAAGTCTGGAAGGAGCTGCTGCTAACACCTACCTTCCGATGAACTCTCTCTACAACTATTCCTACACCCAGCAGATTTACACTGCTGCGGAGATGGGAATGGGCGGAACGATCAACTCCATCACCATGTGGATGTACGGTACGGCCTCTCTTCCGGCACGTACCTTCAACATCTACCTGAAGGAAGTTGGCAAAGAAGCTTTCGACGGTAACACCGATTGGGTGACCGTGGCTGCCTCGGATATGGTATATTCGGGCACCGTGGCATTCAACAACACGACCGCTGAGGCTTACACTTTCGTACTCGACACTCCGTTCGAGTACAGCGGAACCAACAATCTGTTGGTGTGCTTCAACAATCTCACCGGGACATGGAACAGCGGCCTTAATGGCATGGTGTTCGGCACGGTGAACGATCCTATCAGAGCTATCTATGCTCGTCAGGACACTGGTGCTTATGATCCCTACAACCCGACATTCTCGGCCACGAGCACCACTTACCAGAGAAACGTCGTCAACTTCGACATGACATCTGGCGGTGGCGGCGGAGTTGTCTCCGGCGAACTTACCGTTTATGATGGCACTGCCACCAACGGTTTTGTTCCGGTGTACGGCTTCTATGCCGACGCTTACCTGAAGGCTGAGTTTGTGATGCCTGCCGCCGAACTTGCCGACATGGCCAATGGCGACATCAACAGTGTGAAGTTCTATGCCACTTCTCCCGCTACGGATGCTTGGACGAGCACGTTCCAAGTGTTCATGAAGGAGGTGAGCGATGCCACCATCAATGACTTCAGTGGCACTGACGGTGCTACCGTTGTCTACGAGGGCCTCCTCAATGGTACTGCCTCTGAGATGGAAATCGTCTTCAGCACGCCTTACCACTACAATGGCGGTAACCTGTTGATTGGTGTCTACAACATCACCACGGGTAACTACAAGTCCATCACCTGGGCTGGTGAGACCGTCACCGGCGCTTCGGTACAAGGTTACAGCTACAGTGGCTTGGGCGACATCACTCCTACGCAGCGTAACTTCCTGCCCAAGACCACCTTTGCTTACACTGTTGCTGGTGGCGGTCCCGTGGGCGACCAACTGCATGTGAAGTATCTGGCTGGTGATGTGGAAGTTATCGACGAGTTGAACCTTGGTGTCCGTCCTGCCGGTGCTTGGATGGAACCCTTCAACTTCTTCATGTACACCGATGGTTCTACCTACACTGTCAACGTTCTCGACTTCACCCCGAGTGACGGCATGTTCACCGTTGCCGGACAGGAACTTCCTTTCCAAGTGGTCCGCAATGAAGACGTTGCCCTGAACATGAGCACCAACGGCACAGAAGCCGGTGTGATTGAGCGTCAGTTTGTGGCCATCACCGAAGGCAACCGTGCCGCTCACGTTTGGCCTGTCACCGTGGAACTCTACGCTCCCGAGTGCCCGGATGTTTGGGAACTGGCTTGCGAAGAGGCTACGACATTCCCCTTCGTCGAGGTTCCTGCCACGGCCCACAACACTGTCCTTCACAACGACTACACCCTGCCTTTCCCCGAGATTCCGGAAGGTCTGGATGCCGTCTACAAACTCGTGTTCACCCAAGACCAGATGGTGAATGCTGAGGTCACTTACGGTGACAACGGCAAGGTGGCCCTCTATCGTGAAGGCTTCGAAGGTGAAGGCGGCCCGATGGCTACCAACAACT
>JAEEQP010000077.1 GCA_016285355.1 Bacteroidales bacterium | reverse complement strand
CGTGCCCGCCACCTCGCCCTGATGCCATTCGTAGCAGATTGTTTGAAATAATTTGAAGGAGGACAACACATGGATATCATTCTGAAACAAGACGTCATCAACTTAGGATATAAGAACGACATCGTCACCGTGAAGCCCGGCTACGGCCGCAACTACCTCATTCCGCAGGGCATGGCTATCCTCGCCACCGAGCGTAACCGCAAGATCTTGGCCGAAGAGATGCGCCAACAGGCTCATAAGGAAGAAAAGATTAAGAACGAGGCTCTCGATAAAGCCAAGGCTTTGGAAGGCCTGAAGCTGCAAATCCCTGCCAAGGCTGCTGCCACCGGCAAGATTTTCGGCTCGGTCAACACCATCATGATTGCCAACGCCATCAAGGAAGCCACCGGCATCGAAGTGGACCGCAAGCACATCGTCCTCAACGAAGACGCCATCAAGGAAGTCGGCGACTACAAAGCCAAACTGAAACTCCACAAGGAAGTGGCTGTTGACATCGACTTCAACGTTTTTGCCGAATAATAGGATAAACTTTTTCATAATTTTAGGGCTGTCTCATTCGTGGGGCAGCCTGTTTTTTGTATTTTTGCGCGAAATGATTACGAAAAACACCATAAAGCAAATCGCCTCGCTCAGGCAGCAGAAGTTCCGCAAGGAGTTGGGGCTTTTCGTCGTGGAAGGGCGTAAAATGACGAAAGAACTGCTTCATTCCGATTTTGATACGGTGGGGCTGTATGCCACTGAAGCTTTCCTAAAAGATTATCCCGCTTTCGACATGGATGAAATCGTCAGCGAAATACAAATGGAACAGATGAGCGGTCAAGACACGCCACCTGGCATTTTGGCTGTGGTCAGGATTCCGAAACAAGGCGAAATCAGGACCTCGTCGCGACTTGTGCTGGCTTTGGATGGCATCGCCAACCCTGGCAACATGGGCACCCTTATCCGCACGGCAGAATGGTTTGGCATCCATGATGTGGTATGCAGTATGGATTGTGTGGAGTTTTGGAATCCCAAAGTAGTGCAGGCCACTATGGGCTCACTGTTTCGCGTCAAAGTGTGGACGACCGACCTTGTTGCTTATCTTCGCAAAGCGAAAAACGACGGCAAAGACATTTATGGCGCCTTATTGGAAGGCGAAAACCTTTTCCAAATAAAAGAAAAGCCAAGAGGTATTGTCGTCATCGGGAGCGAGTCGCACGGCATCAGAGCTGAGGTTTTGCCTTGCATCACGCATCCAATTACCATCCCACGTGTAGTCGGCAGCGAGACAGAATCGCTGAATGCGGCTGTGGCAGGAGCTATTATTATGGCTGAGATGACGCGATGAGTATCAATTGTTTACCAATTCGCAAGTAATCTCACGTTCATCATCAGTCGCGCCGTGGCGAATCTCCACGCGGATATACTTCTCAGGCATCAGCGGCTCAATCATTTCGGGCCACTCGATGAGGCAGAGATTGCCACTGTCGAAATAGTTCTCGAAGCCAATGTCGTAGGCTTCTTCAATCTTCTTAATGCGGTAGAAATCAAAATGATAGACCGACTCGCCTTCCTCGGTGACATACTCATTGACGATGGCGAAAGTCGGACTGTTCACTTCGTCGGTGACACCCATTCTGTGACAGAGGTTCTTGATCAAGGTCGTCTTGCCCGCGCCCATCGCACCGTAAAAGGCAATAATGTCAGCCTCATTGCGCATAGAGAGCAGGTAATCAGATACTTCCGACAATTGATCCACGCTGTTGATATGAAATTCTTTGGAATTCATGCTTTGGGAATTTCTCGCAAAAATACACTTTTTATCTCACGCAGAAATCGAATTTATTTCACGCAGAAATCGCAGAATCCGCAGAATCCTATCGGCGTCAATATTTGCGTCGCATCGCTATTCCCAAAGTTCTGCGAATTCTGCGTGCAAAAATTATCGCTTCGCCGTGAGATGAGCCACCGGAATCAGCATTTCACTCATGGAGATGCCGCCGTGTTGGAAGGTATTGCGGTAGTAACTGACGTAATAGTTGTAGTTGTTCGGGTAGGCGAAAAAGTCACTTTCGCCAGCGAAGACGTATGTCGTGCTGAGGTTGGCCTTGGGCAGGAAAATCTTCTCGGGGTCTTTCACCTCAAAGACCTCTTTCGGGTTGTATTTCAGGTTCTTACCATACTTGTAGCGAAGGTTGGTGTTCACCTCGCGGTCGCCCAAAATGCGGACAGGTTTCTCAACGTAAGTGGATCCGTGGTCGGTGGTGATGATCATGTCGCAACCCTTCTCGGCGATAAAACGCATCATGTCGAAGAGGCTGGAATGCTCAAACCAGGAATACATCAGCGAGCGATAAGCTTCCTCGTCGTCGGCCAGCTCGCGGATGATTTCCATCTCGGTGCGGGCATGGGAGAGCATGTCAACGAAGTTGTAAACAATGACATTCAGCTTGTTAGGCATCAGGTTGGCCATCTGCTCGTAGAGTTTCTTGCCCGCCTGCAGGTTCAACACCTTATTATATGAATACTTGATGTTCTTGCCGAAGCGCTTCAGTTGCTCGCCCAAGAGTTCTCCCTCAAACTGGTTCTTGGTGCCTTCGTCTTCTTCGTCGACCCACCATTTCGGGTAACGACGACGGATTTCCAAAGGCATCAGTCCGGCAAAGAGGGAGTTGCGGGCGTATTGCGTGGTGGTAGGCAGGATGCTGTAATACACATCGTCGGCCTCCACACGGAAATGGTTCTCAATCAACGGCTGGATGGCCTTCCATTGGTCGTAGCGCAGATTGTCTATCACAATGAGAAACAGCGGCTTGTCGCTATCGTCAAGACGAGGAATTACCTTGTCGCGCACCACAGTATGCGACATCACAGGCTTCTCGGATTTTCCTTGAATCCAGTCCACATAATTGCGCTCGATGTAGCGCGTGAATTGTGTGTTAGCCTCCTGTTTTTGGTCGGCGAGGATACCCTTGATGCCTTCGTCGGTCGATTTTTGCAGTTCCAACTCCCAGCGTACCAAGTTCTTATAGAGGTCAACCCACTCGTCGAAATTCAGGTTGTTGTTGAGGTCCATGCTGATTTTACGGAACTCTTGCTGATAGCTCATTGTGGATTTCTCATCGCGAAGTTTCTTGTTCTCAAGGTTACGTTTCAGCGAAAGCAGAATCTGGTTCGGGTTCACGGGCTTGATGAGGTAATCCGCTATGTTAGAGCCTATTGCATCCTCCATAATGCGTTCCTCCTCACTCTTGGTAATCATCACCACTGGGAGGTTGGGGTATTCGCGCTTGATGACTTCGAGGGCTTCAATGCCTGAGATGCCTGGCATTTGCTCATCAAGGAAAACAATATCGAAATGGCGTTGGCGCACAAGGTCGATGGCATCGGAGCCGTTGTTGGCCGTAACTACCTCATAGCCTTTTTGTTCCAGAAACATGATATGGGGCTTCAGGAGATCAATCTCGTCGTCGGCCCAAAGGATTGTTGTTTTGTCCATAGTTCAAAGAGTTATGGATATGAAACGCGAAAACAGGCATTTTGTTATATTTTCGAGAAACAAAAACACTATTTTTGCAGCAAAATTCACAGCCAATGGCAAGCGCATCCAACAAAAAGAAAATCTTCAACGACCCCATCTATGGTTTCGTCAGCATCCCCGACGAATTGCATTTTGATATTATCGAACACCCTTATTTCCAGCGGCTTAGGCGCATCAAGCAGGTCAGCATGACCAATTTGGTGTATCCAGGTGCGAACCATACCCGTTTTGCCCACAGCCTTGGCACCATGCACCTCATGCGGCGTGCCATACAACTGTTGCGCGGCAAGGGCTACAATATTACCGATGAGGAACTTGAGGCGGCTTCGTTGGCCATTTTGCTCCATGACAGCGGCCACGGCCCCTTCTCGCACACCTTGGAAAACAGCATCGTGCAAGGCATTTCACACGAGGAACTCTCGCTGAAAGTAATGCAAAAATTCAATGAAATCCACAGCGGACGGCTTGATTTGGCTATCCAATTGTTCAAAGGAGAATATGAGAAAGGCTTCCTCTCAAAACTCATTTCCAGCCAGTTGGATGTGGATCGCATCGACTATTTGAAGCGTGACAGTTTCTTCAGCGGTGTGGCCGAAGGCAGTGTAAACGCAGAACGTTTATTGGAAATGATGGAAGTCGTTGGGAATGAACTTGCTATTGAGGCGAAAGGCATCTATTCGGTGGAGAGTTTCTTGGTGGCTCGGCGCATCATGTACTGGCAGGTGTATATGCACAAGGCCGTTTTGAGTGCGGAATACACGCTGATGAAGGTACTGAAACGTGCCAAGATGCTCAGCCAAGAGCGCGATTCGTTTGCCACCCCTGCCCTATCGTTCTTCCTGAAAAACCACAATCCTTTCGCCGACGGCCACGACCCTGATTTCGTCTTGGACAAGTTCTGCCAATTGGACGATTACGACGTAATGACCGCCGTGAAAGCCTGGCGCGATGACCCAGACCGCGTACTCTCCGAGCTTTGCCGACGCCTGACCGACAGACACCTATTCAAGATAGAAATGCAAGACTCCGAATTTGACCCGAACTATATCGAAGACATTCGGAACAAAATTGCAAAATATTATGGTTGGTCGTTGGAGGAGGCGGATTTCATGCTGTTGCAGGGCGTTTCTTCAAACCACGCCTACCATCCCAAGAAGCCGGCAATCAACATTCTCTACAAAGACGGCACCTTAAAGGACATCAGCGAGGCCTCCGACCAGCTAAATATTTCGGTGCTTTCGCAGCCTGTGGTGAAGCATTTTATTTGCTATCCTAAAGAACTGGGGATGTAGGGTTTGACGGAAAGGGAAAAGTTGTATTTTTGTAGGTCGTTAATCCAAAATCCATGAGCAAACAGAATTCCATAGCGAAAGAGAATCCGAAACAAGTTGCAACAGAGGAAAAGCGTTTCATTGAGGACATCAAACAGATTGTCGCAACAGCCAAAACGCAGGCTTACAGGGCTGTGAACCTGATGCAAGTGACAAGTAACTGGCTGTTGGCTGGAGGATTGTGGAGCAAGAGCAGCACGGAAAAGCCAAAGCAGATTATGGTGCGTATGTGATAAAACTTGCATCTGAAACTTTGACACAAGAATTTGGCAAAGGGTATTCCATGACAAACATCAAGAGTTTTAGAAAGTTCTATTTGTCTTTCAACGACTTAGAAATTGGGCAGACACTGCCTGCCCAATTGAAAAAGATGCTGGAATTACCCAAGTCAAAAGAGTCGCAAATTGGGCAGGCGCTGTCTGCCCAATTGAGTTGGTCTCACTATGAGCGCCTAATGCGTGTAGATGACGAGAAAGCCCGCTTATGGTACATGCAAGAAGCCGCATCCCAACAATGGAGTTATCGCACACTCGACCGCAATATCAATTCCCAATACTATTACCGCTTGCTCCAAACCCCGGACAACCTAAAGCACGAAGTGGTTAACGAGATGAAAACCCTAACGGCTGACTATCAAAAAGACAAGTATGCTTTCATGAAAAATCCGGTTGTGGCGGAGTTTCTGGGGATGCCGCAAAACATGGCTTTCAGCGAAACCAAGTTGGAAACGGCCATCATCGACCACTTACAGAAGTTCATCATGGAGTTGGGGAAGGGTTATGCCTTCGTCGCCCGCCAGCAACTGATTCGCACAGACTTGAAGGATTATTACATCGACTTGGTTTTCTACAATTACATCCTGAAGTGTTTCCTGTTGGTGGACTTGAAAACCTCAGAAATAACGCATCAGGACATTGGGCAGATGGACATGTACATTCGAATGTACGACGAACTGAAATGCAGCGAGGGTGACAACCCCACCATAGGTCTATTGCTTTGTGCCGAGACCAGTAAAGATTTGGCGCGATACAGCATCTTGAAGGACAATCAACAACTTTTCGCCGCCAAATACCTGACCTATCTCCCCGACAAAGAGCAACTCCTGCTTGAAATTGAACGGCAGAAAGAAATCTTTGCCATGCAGGAAGGGAAACAGGAAGACAAGGATTGATACAGCATTTATTTGCTATCTGAAGGAGCCGCAATAATATAACAAGAAAAAGGCAGACACCGTCTGCCCTTTTCTTCACAATTCCAAAAGCAATTACCGCGTTACCACCACACGTTTCGTAGCCACCCCGCTTGTGGTCTCAATTCGGATAAGGTAAACACCCGCCACATACCCACTAAAATCGTAGGCAAACTCATTTCCGCTTGCATTGCCATCATAAATGATTTTGCCGAACATATTGCTGATGGTGATATGCTTGAGGTTTTCGGCTTCGACTTTCACTTGACCACTGATAGGATTGGGATAGACATTAGCCTCGACAATTACCATATCCTCCAAACCTGTATAGCTTCTCACGCGCGCCTCCAATTCTCTTGAAGTGCCAAGATAGAAAGCGTAGAGTGTGTCTTGTGAAACCCTTTCGTCATTCTCATACCATCCCAAGAATCGGTAGCCTGGAGCGGGCTTTGCTCTCACAATAGCTTCGCCCGATTCGCATAATGGCAACTGCTTGATTTGGGTTTCGCAATGCTCTGGCTCGTTGGATGTCACCTTAAGCAACCAAGTTGCATCAAACATTTCATAATTGGGAAATTCATCCCAACCTTCGGTTGCCATATAAGTGGAGACTTTGCCACAGGGAACATGAACAAATACATTGTCTTTGTTTATGCCTTCAAATACACCATTCTCTAATATTGGCGGATTCTCATTCCAACAAGTAATGGATTTGAGGCTGTCGCAATAAGCAAAGGCTTCTATTCCTATTGAATGAATGGAATTATACATGATAATTTCATTGAAATTCGCCTTTTTAAACAAATATGCAGGAACGTCTTGCATGTTTCCTGAAATTTCCAAAGTGCCACCGCATTTTACAAACGGAGGAAATTCACTCCAACTGAAATAACCATTATTAATACAATAAGAGGGATTGAATTGGACTTTTGAAAAACCCGTGCAATCAGCAAAAGCATGTTCGCCAATCTCAACAACAGATTCCGGGATTATCAAGTCACCTGTAAAACCACAACCGAAAAAAGCATAATCTCCAATCGAAGTCACCGAATTCGGAATAACCAACGAACCAGTCAGGTCAGTACATCCCGAAAAAGCTGCAGGACCAATTGACTTTACTGAATGAGGAATAATTAGAGAACTTTTAAGACCTTTGCAAAAAGCGAAAGCATCAACACCTATTGTAATTACAGAATTCGAAATAGTCAATGATGTTAAACAGGTCGCTTCAATAAAAGCATAAGGTTTTATTTCCGTAACTACTTCAGGAATTACCAAATTGGTTACCAATTCATTGTTGATATATAAACTATGGGCCAAATAAAGGGGATTGCTAAAAGGGCTTCTAATAAATGAAATATTACACCATCCTGCAATATCCCCAGTATAGTAAACTGCAGAAATACCCCGGCACTCATCGAAAGCCCGAAAGCCTATTGTGGTCACAGAATAAGGAATCGTCACACTTCCAGAAAGGCCACTACAACCAGAGAAAGCAGTTTGTCCTATCTCTGTCACGTTATAAGTTTGAGTAATATAAGACACCGAAGGAGGAATTATGAGTGAACCAGTGGCGTTTTGACCATTTTTATGGCCTAATACAACAGCAGTATGTGTACTACTATTCAATGAGTAAATTAAATCACCAATAATAATCTGCGCATACCCTTTTACAGGCCCCACCACTATTAGCAGCAGGACGAGCAGGGCTGTACGCAATGCCCTTTTCATTTGTAAAGTTTTGTTTTGCATATTACCTGAGTTTTAGATGTGTTTTTCTTTCGCTTGTTCCTAAATGACAACAAAAAACATGGACTTTTACTTCAGTTGGTTATCGGAGGACTTCAACTGCCTTAACACCACAACTAATATAGTAAAGCCCATGTGTGAAACACATGAGCGCGACTTTACTGCTTGTGGTGTTATGAAAGTGTTGAAGTTTCCGATAACACAAGCTTAAGCTAACGCTTTGTTTTAATATGCCGTTTTTCGTTGGTGCGCCTAATGCGCTTTGTTCATTTCAATTCTAATTGGTTAGACTTTGGGTTTGTTGGGTGCAAATTTAGAAAGAATTTGGAATTGAAAAACGAAAATGAAGAAATTTTGAACCACACCTTCTTCATTCTCTCACATTTAAACCAACTATTTAAAACATTTTTCGCCGTAACACATTATAATATATTCACACGAATTACCAAAAATTAAACACGAATTGTCATCAATTTTATTTTTGATCATTCGTGACAAATTCATGGCAATTCATGTTCATAATCACTGTTTTCCAGCAGCATTCATCGCCTTAGCCCTGCGCTTAGAGTCCTCCATCACCTCCAAGGCTTGCTGTTGCAAGAATTTCTCTTCCTCGGTTTCGGGGACGAGCGTCACACCGTGGGGTTTGGAGTGGTGGTTTTCGTCGAGATAGGAGAAAGTGGCGAAGCCGTCGGCAGCGATTTTTTCGGGTTCACGGCTGCGGTACATCTTTGTGTAGACGGTCAGGGTGCTGCGTCCTGCGGCGATTACCTTGCTCTCGAAAGTAACGATGTCGCCCGCGAAAATCGGGAACTTGAAATCGATGCCGTGGAGTACGAGAAGGACAGTATCCTTTGTGTCAACATACTGCGCCACAGCAAAATAGGAACTTTCTAAGAAATACTCGGAGCAACGACCTGCAAAGAAAGTCTGGTGGTGGTTCAGGTCGGCAAGTTTGATTAATCTTTGGGAATAGGTTGCTTTCATATTCAGTTGTTTAGTTGTTCAGTTGCCTATGGCTTATGGCTCATGGCCGATGGTTGCCTCGTCGTGGTGGCAAGCCATTGGCCATAGGCTATAGGCCATCGTTTATTTCAATTTTCAGTCCATCGTAGGCGAGCATCATGCCTTCGGGGAGTTCGCGGTTGACTTCGGCGGCGAGGCCCATGCTGTGGCTGCAATGCGTGAACCAAGTCTTTTTCGCGCCCACTCTTCGGGCGATTTCGATGGTTTCGTCCAAGGTGAGGTGGGAATAGTGTTTCTTCTTTTGCAACGCCTCAATAATCAGGTATTCAACGCCTTGTAGTTTCTCAATCGCTTCCTCGGAAATCTCGCTCAGGTCAGTGACGTAAGCGAAATTGCCGATACGGAAAGCATAACAGATCAAGGTGAAATGTTTCAGTTTGATGGGAATAATGTGCAAATCTCCAAGGTCGAAAGGCGTTTCGTCAAGACGGTGGATGTCGTAAGTAGGCGCTCCCGGATAAGGATGTTCTTCAAAAGCATAGGAATATTCGCGCTTGATTTCGGGCAATGCCGTATCGGCCACATATAGCGTCATGGGCTTCTGTTGTTTGAAAATGTAAGGACGCAAATCATCAAGGCCACCGATGTGGTCCTTGTGCTCATGCGAAATCAGCACCGCATCCAATTTGGTGATGTTTTCGCGCAGCATCTGTTGGCGGAAATCAGGTCCTGCATCCACGGCTACCGTCACCTCATCAGTCTGAATCAAAATGGAAGTACGGAGCCTTTTGTCACGCGGGTCTTTGGACTGGCACACGGGACAAGTGCAGCCGATGACAGGCACACCTTGCGAAGTTCCGCTTCCTAAAATAGTGACAATCATGTTTTTAGTTTTCTTCAGCATCAAAAATGCTGATTCAAAAATAATACTGCAAAAGTAGCGTTTTTTGAGTAAAAACCGTGTTATCTCATAGAATTTCCCTACATTTGCGGCATGAATTTTCTCTCAAAAATAAGAAATAGGGCATTAAGACGCGCAT
>JAEEQP010000076.1 GCA_016285355.1 Bacteroidales bacterium | reverse complement strand
CCCATCGCGTAGCCTTCGGCGGGCTTGTATTGCACGGTGGCATTCGGGAAAAGCCCGGGATTCGTGTATTTCACTTGGGGCTCGCCGTTCAAGAAGTTCTTGCGGTCCACATACTCAAAACGCAGTCCAGCCGTGGCCGACCACTTGTCGGAAAAATTGTGCGCAACGCTGGCATAGGCGGCTGCATTCGACTCGTCGGAATGATAATGCTGCAAGAGGTTGTTGCTTCCGTTCAGGTCAACGTGGTTGTCGGTCTGAATTAAGGAGTATTTCACGCCCGCCGTGAGGGTGGTTTTGCCGTTTCGGAGCGGCAGGGTGTAGTCGGCCTTGCCCACATAAATGCCTGTGTTGCCGTAGCCTCTGTTCGAGTTCAGGATGCCTTGGCTTTCGCTTCCGTCAACGATGTTGCGGAAAGTGTCCAAGTCATCATAGCGGTTGTAGGTGTAGTCCAAGGTCACGTTGAGATTCTGCCCGAGGCTGTCGATGTCGTAGTTGAAAAACAGCGTGTTGTTGCTCCGCAAGCCCTTGTCATGGGTGTTGGTCACGGTCTTGAAATCCGTGTGGCCAGGCCCCTCAAAATGGGTCTTTTGCTCGCGCAGGCTCGTCCCGTTGCTTAAGTTGTTGTTGCTCTGCAAGCCGATAGTCATTTTCGGGTTCAGGGCGTATTCCAGCATCAGTTTCGCGTTGTGGCCTTGGTTTTCCGAGAGGTTGTAGGCGCGGTGCTCAATCATCGAGTAGCCCATCACGTCCTCGTTGTTGAGGGTATGCGTGTTGCGTCCGTTGAAGCCGTAATAGAAGTTGGCCGAAAACTTGTTTTTCGACAGGGTGACATCGGCAAAGGCACGCTCGCTCCAACGCCGTGCCTTGGTCAGCGTGCCACCGATGCGCACCGAAAAATCATCGTTGCGCCGTATGGTGACGATTTTCACGATGGCGGTGGCGTCGGCCTCGTATTGTGAAGAAGGATTGTGGATAATTTCGATGGACTTGATGTTTTGCGGGTTCAGGTTATAGACCTCGTCCATCGAATACACACGCCGGTTGTTGATGTAAACGATGGGCGACCCTTGCCCTATAACGGAGAGGTTGTTCTGTCCATCTACCAACAGACCTGGTGTTTTGCGCAGCATGTCGATGCCGTCGGCACTCGATGATAGCAAGGTGCTTTCCACCCCGACCACCGTCCTATCGGGCAGATTGGTGATTTCGGGTCGCTTGGCCGCAATGGTCACCTCTTTTAATTGCGATGATGCGACGCTCATTTTCAGCGTTCCCAAATTGCCTTTCGGTTGGCTGACAAACTTCGGATCATAGCCCACAAAACTGATTTTCAACAGGTCGCAGGTCAAGTCTAGCGTAAATCGGCCATCGTTGTCGGTGGTCACGCCACCGAGAAATGTGCTGTCGGGCAGTTGCATCGCCACGACGGTGGCGTAAGGGATGGCCTCGTTGTTTTCGTCCACCACGCGGCCTGTGATGTTTTTCGCCTCTGCGCCCAGCACCGCCATGCAAAAGAGCAGTGCCGTGAAAAATGATTTCTTGTTCATAATGCTGTAATTTTATAGGTTGATAATCAAATTTGTGCTTTGGCATAGCAAATGCCGTACCAAATTTGCAAATAATTAAAAACCAATAAATTACAAAATATGATTTACAAAAAGTGTAAAGTTTCTTTACAGTGGTGTAAAGTTTCTTTACACTTTTTACTTTACACTTTTTACTTTACCCTATTCATTCTTTCACCCATTTCCCCTCTTCTACTTCCTTGTTGTCTGAAACCACTTTCCAAACATAAATCCCCGAAGGCCAACTTTCAGCATTTATCGAAGTGATATTTTCGGTAATTTCCTGATTGTAAATCAGTTTTCCAGTTATATCATAGACTTCCACGCGGGCATTTTGCAAGGCTGTCTTGATGTTCAGCATGTCCTTTCCGGGGTTGGGATAGGCAATCGCCACCTTCAGGCCGTTGTCGTGGGCTTCTTCGATGCCGTCGAAAACCTCTGCCGGGAATTTCACGACCGCAGAACCTTGTTGGCTTTGGTCAGTGAGTTTCTTCGTTTGGGTGGTTATCAAAACGCCATCATCCCTTGTAAAAGTGATACTTTCAGCACAATACCACATTAGATCGTCATTGGTACCGTAATACACTTCTGCAAGGGTATTGAAATCGTTGTCAAGTTGCTCAATCACTACCCATGAATCACCAGCAAGCGACAAACTGACATCCAATGAGTAGCAGAAATACAATGAAAAATTGTCTCTGACATCCACAGCCCTACCTTCGGCCACAAAATCAAAATCTGCCAAACCTCTTCGAAGATTGTTAACAACAGGAACGAAATCCGACGTGCCATTAATGTCATCATCAAATTCATACAAGTAACAATCATCATCATTTTGCGTCCACTCTGTTTTTGATCTTGTCGCCAAATAAGTGGTGTTGTGCTTGCTCCGCATGATGGACACCTCGTCAAAAGGCCAATTGACACTGGGATTACCCGCATGTTTGAAATATCTGTGTCTCAAAGGGTTGAAGTCTTTGTCAAAATAACAAACTGCACCTTTCGCATAATCCGATGTTTCTTTTTCAGGTTTAAGTGTCGGCGGAACATTGGAATAACCACTGTAATAGATATATCCGTAATCTGTCGGAACCAACTGCTCACGCCAGAAAATCATTTGCCACGCATAGCCTGAATAAGGCAACTCATAGCCGACATTAGCGAGCAACTCGCCTTCAAAATTCATTCGGAAAAAGAATAATGAATCGTAGCCATGGATGCTGTCGCGGTCATAACTCACATTTTTCGTGTAAACGCCGACCATACAGCCATCATCAATAATAGCGGAGTGAAGATGGATGCTGCCGCTCGAACCACAGGGATCAGAGGCGTATTGGCCTTGCACTGTATCCACTGAAAAACTATACTCATGGCTTTCAACGATTTCCAAGTTGTCATCGAGTTTATACAATCCTAAAATGGCATCGGTCGGCGGATTGTCGTAGTTCAGGAAATAGTTGAAATACCGCGATTCGTGGTCGGGGCTGAAGGTGGTCAGCATGAACAACTCACCGCTCTCGTTCTCAAACACATACGGATTGTAGGAAGAACCCCAATATCCAGGTTTGAGGTAGTTGTTTCGCGCCAGTTCCTCACCCTCGGGCGACAAGGCCACCAAAGCATTGTGCGGCGGATAGAAAGGATAACCGGCTGCGTACGACCCAATATTGAAAAGGAACGAAGCACTAACGATGATGCGCCCATCGGACATCTCGTAGGCGCAATACTGGCGGGTCATTTCCGTATCTGAAGGTTGGTAGGGAATGGAGTATTCCCATTCTTGGGCAACGGCTTTCGTTCCGAAAAGCATCGCAAAAGCGATGACAGCTGTAAATTTAAATGTTGTTTTCATAGTATCATTGTTTTATCCATTTTCCACTTTCGGCTTCCTTATCATTTGCGATGACTTTCCAAACATAAATCCCCGAAGGCCAGCTTTCAGCATTTATCGAAGTGATGCTTCCTGTAATCTCTTGATTGTAAATCAGTTTTCCACTTATATCATAGATTTCCACCCGCGCATCTTTCAATCCTGTCCTGATGTTCAGCACATCCTTCCCCGGATTAGGATAAGCCACCGCCACCTTCAGGCCGTTCTCGTGGGCTTCTTCGATGCCTACAAAGGCATCTTCGGGGAATTTCATTGTCGTGGAACCCCAATGGCTCATGTAGTCAAGTCGCCTGTAATACAATGTCATGAAAATTCCGCCGTCTTTGGCTAACATAATGCTTTCAGCGCAATAATTGTGAAGGTCTGAGTCGGTGCCATAATACACCTCTTGTATGGTATTGAAATCCTCATCAAGCTTTTCAATGACTACCCATGAATCGTCGAACCACATACCCACATTCAACGTATAGCAAAAATAAATCGAATTGTCGTCGCCAACTTCCACGGCCCGACATTCAGCCACAAAGTCGAAATTCCTGATTCCTCTTTCTGTGTCATGGATAATGGGCACTATATCCTCTACCCCATCAATGTCGTCGTCAAACTCATATAGATAGCAATCGTCATAATTGGGGTCATAATTCCTATTTGACCGTGTGGCCAAATAAGTGGTGTTATGATTGCTTCGCATGACGGACAAATCCATAAAATGGAACGGCCCAGACCAACCATGATAGTTTCCTCCGGGATGCACAAGTTTCCTCGTTCCCAACAAGTTGAAGTCCTTGTCCAAATAGGCGACCGTTCCCGCATAGTCATTAGGCTTGTCCAAGTCTATAGGCGCGGGGGGAACATTGGGAAGGTAATTATAATAGATGTAGCCGTAATCAGTGCTTACTAACTGCTCGCGCCAAAACGCCATCTGCCACTCGACACCCGAAGCATTCAACTGATAGCCGACATTGGCCAGTAACTCACCCTCGAAGTTCATCCTGAAGAAGAACAGCGAATCATAGCCGTGGATGCTGTCATTGTCCTTGCTGACGTTTTTTGTGTAGGCTCCCACCATGCAACCTCCGTCAAGAATGGCTGAATGGAGATGGAGGCCGCCGCTCGACTCGCAAACATAAGACGCATCTGTACTTTGGGCCGTGTCAATGGGGAAACTGTACTCGTAACTCTCCACAACTTGCAACTGGTTATCAAGCTTGTACAGACCAAGAATGGCGTCCGTCGGCGGATTGTCATAGTTCAGGAAATAATTGAAGTAGGCGGTGTTGTGGTCGGGAGCATAGGTGGTCAGCATGAACACTTCACCGCTCTCGTTTTCAAATACATAAGGGTTGTAGGACGAGCCCCAATAGCCCTCTCTGAAATACTTTTGTCGCGCCAGTTCCTCACCCTCGGGCGACAAAGCCACTAAAGCGTTGTGTGGCGGATAGAAAAGATGGCCGGTGTGGTCGTTGTAAAGGAAGTTTGCGCTGACGATGACGCGTCCGTCCGACATCTCGTAAGCGCAATACTGGCGGGTCATTGTAGAATCAGATGACTGATAAGGAATGGTATATTCCCATTCTTGCGCAACGGCCTTCGCTCCAAAGAACAGGGTCATGGCCAGACCCATCATGGTTTTGACTTTTGCGTTCATAATACTAAAGTTTTAAGTTATCGCTTTGCGTCACTGCGAGGAACGAAGCAGTCCAGACAAGCACTCGTTTTCTGTATTGCCGCGCTTCGCTCGCAATGACATGCGAAATTATAGCAAAAATCCGCCAAAAAAGCCAAATCCATAAGGCAATCCATATTATTTTTGAAACTTAGCATTGGTAATCAATGGATTGCAAGAAAATTGTCCATAAAAAAGTTAGGAAAAATCCAAGAGAAATCAGTCAATAAACGGCTCCCAAAGCCCCTCAATCGTCTCGGTTTGTGTCTTTTTCTTGATGCTTGTGCGATATTTCGATACGGTGTTTTCGCGCAAGTCGAGAATGTCGGCAATCTCCTTCATGCGGAAAGGAAAATAAGAAAGAACACAGATGTCGAGTTCGGTGTCGTTCAGGTCAGGATAGTCGGCTTTCAGGTTACGGATGGCTTGGGGATAAACCGAGTTGAATTCGGCAAGGATGTGTCGGTAAGTATCCTCCTCGTGATTTCTGTAGATATAGCTCACCCTTCGCAACAGGTTCTCGCTCGCCTCCTGCGTCATCCGCTCGTTGTCCGACTGCAAGCGAAGGCTTTCCTCATGCATGCGCAAAGTCTCTAACTCCTTGTTTTTCCGATAGCGGAAAGTGAACCATAGCACCGTCAGCAACACAACAAGCAACAGCCCTATCCACAGATACAGACGGTAACGTTTCACCAGTTGCTCATTTTCCACGTGTTGCAGTTCTAAATGGTGGTCGTAGTTGTCTTTCACCTCGGCCAAGGTTTTCTGCTCCGCGCCATTGTCGTCGGGCAGGTCCAGCAGCCTTTCGGCAATACGGGCAGCGTTTTCCTCATTACCCAAAGCCTTGTATGACTGGTAAAGGTTTTTCAGCAGAAACTTTGAGGCTCCCTCTCCCAAAACATTTAGCACCATTTCGCCATAATAGACGCAAGAGTCGTATTGTTGCATCAGGCAGAAAGCCCTTGACATATTCTCACAACAATCTATGCGATAACCATATACCATGCGCTCATTGAGGGTGTCCATCAGCCGAAGGGCTTCCCGGCACTCCTCAACGGAGCTGTGGAGCAGTTCAAGGCGTTCCTCCTCGTCGGCATACTGTTGCGTGTCGTGCCGATAGAGGCAATGGTCCGAAACCCCGATATGATAATAAGCACATTCGGCAATATTGCCCATGGCTTCGGCAGACCGCAGGCCTCTCTTGAGATAAAGCAGACTGCTGTCGTTTTCATTAATAAGTGAATAAGCATGGCTAAGCATATAGGCCGAAGCCAAATGCATCTCATAGCGCTGCACCGAATCGTAATATTGTTCGGAGAGTTTAAGGTACTTGATGCCGTCCTTAGGATATCCGCTACCGACATACGACATACCTAAGCGTTGATAGATGGCATATTTCAGGCGGTCAATTACGTCCTGCTCATCGGTTGGCGTCTCGGAATACTTCACCAAACGTTTGTCCACGTGCTTGCATTGCTCGATGGTTTGCAAGGCCTTTTGACGGTAATCCATTCTGTTGGGCACCGAGGCTTTCCAACCTTTCTGCCAATAGGTCATAGCCTCGTGATACTTTTCATCGCTGCCCGAATAATAGTTCTCAGCCTCGTCGATAAGGGAATCTATCACAGCTTGGTCCATGTACAGATGAGCCATCGTCCGTGCCAAAAGAAGGCAATAATGTGCACGTTCCTTTTCGGACAAAACGTTAATATCAAGCGTGTCAAGGACTTGAAAAGCACTGTCCGGTCTCCTTTGGTGAAAGCATTCCACACGATAAAGCATGTCCTCCTCGCGCGGCGGCAAGGTTTTCTTGCCGCAGGCGAAACAAGCTAACAGCAGAAACAATGCTATGACGAACGTCGGTTTCATGTTTCGTCGCGATAATAAATCTCGCCTTTCTTGTTCAAGGTTTCATCAAGCCAGGCAAGATAGAAATTAAATTTACGACATCCATACCTTCATAATTGCATAAAACGACCCTATCGGTGGTTGGTTCGTTGGGTTCTTCACCTGGTTTCGGGTCTTTCTTACAAGACGGCATAATACAAACTGCCGCCAGTGCTATTGCGAATAATAATGTCTTTTTCATCGTATTAAAGTTTAGGTCGGAAATCGGGTCTTTTCCAAGGGTTTTTCCGAGGTTGGAGCGGTATTTTGCCACCGTGTTTTCACTCAATCCGAGCAAGTCGGCCTCCTCCTTGATGCGGAAATGGAAGAAATTCAAAAGGAGGATATTTCGTTCCGCCTCGCCTAATTCGGGATGCTCTTCCTTTAATTTTGCCATTGCTTGCGGATAGGTGTCGTCCACAGCTTCGAGGATGCGTTGTAACCTGTCCTTGCCATTGGATTGGTAGATGTCCGTGACGCGCTGCTGCAATATCTCCCTTGTGTGCTGTGCGGCCTGTTCCACCTTCGTTTGCAGTTCGCGTTGCTCTTCATCGTGTCGCTGCGACGCCTCGCTCAATCGTTGCGATGCCTCGCTTATTTGCCGCTGCGCCTCGACTTCTTGCGCTGCCATGCGTTTTTTGCTTCTGCGCCGTATTAGAATGACAATCACAGCCGCCAGCACCACAACCAGAGGTAGCACCACGGCAAGTGCCGTCCTCACGGCCTTTCTTCGCTCACGGAGCGAAGCGGCTTCTTGTTTTTCCTGCAAGTAGGTCTGGAACAGGTCGCTGAGTTTTGAAACCCGCGCCTGGTTTTCGGCATTCACGAATGCATCTTCTAATAGGAATTGGGCATAAGCATTGGATTTTATGGTGTCGCCCTCTTTTATGGCAATGTCATGCAATACTCGTGCTGCTAATGTCGCTCTGCTTGGGTCTTTCTCAAATACTGGCTCCAAATAGACTTTTGCCGTGTCATCTTGGCCAGAATCATGATAGATGATTCCCAAGAACAGGTATCGGACTATTTTTTCTGTTTCGTCAACGGCTTGTGCGGCCATGCTTCTCACACTGTCCAAGGCGATTATGGAATCTTTTTTGTATTCAAATAATGCTTGTGATGTTATTATATCTCTGTAAATCATCGCATTTCTATCTGGCAAATATTCCAATGCCAAATCATAATAATAAGATGCACTATCCGTCACATTTAGCTTATCATATTGTTTTCCTATTCTGTATAGAATTTTGGAACTGCCGTATGGCGAAGTTGGCGCAATTTCATTATAAACCAAAGCCTGCTTGCCGCAATAGATAGCTGGCTCTTGCATGAATTGTGCAGAGAACAATTCCATAAGGCGGTTATAAGTCAAAGCCATAAACTGCGCCTTATGCCCCACCAAATCATTTTCGGCAAAGTGGTTTTCCATGATTCGCAAGGTGTTGAGGTATTCGGTGCAAGCCTCAATGAGGCTATCGCATTCGTAATAGCCTGCACCATTGATGTAATGGGCGCGGGCAGAGAGGAAGAAGAGGTCGTTGTTTGGGATAGACGTTTGTTTTGGATCCCCCCTCCCCCATTTCAAAGGAAGAGCCTGCCGCACAAGGCTGTCGAAATACGCCACGGCCTGCAACAATTCCGTGCGGTTGCTTTGGGCGTAATTGTTCTTGAACAGCAATTCCGAGGTTAGCAATTGGGCGTAATGGCTGTCAAACGTTGTAGAGACGCATTGAATGCGTCTCATTGTGTCCATTGCATCATTTGAAGACACAATCATTGCGTCTCTACAGGACAGGTATTCCAACAACATGACCAAAGCACTATCCGGCTGCTGCCACATCAACGAATCAATTTCCACCAACGTCCGGCAGGCTTCCCCCTCCCCTACAGAAAAAGACCAGGGTGAGGTCGTAGGTGACTTACACCCTACCATCATAGCCATCAAGACAACGCCAATGTAAACACGCAGTTTCATGGCGGCAAAGATACAACTTTTTACAATCCCACCTTATACGTATTTATCACCGCTTTTAATGGTCACTGAGCCCTGAGCTTGTCGAAGGGGCGAAAGGTCATGTCTAAAGCCTCATAACTTGATCTTATTTCTTCACCGCTACCCGCAATGCATGGTTTCTGCCATCCGCATCCATGATGCGCAGCAGATAGACCCCTTCTGGCAAACCGCTGACATTGATTTCATTGCTGCCTTGGAAGGTCTTCACCATCTGCCCAAGGCTATTGTAAACCTTGATTTCTACAACTTCCACGCCTTCAATTGTTACCTCTCCCTTTGAAGGATTGGGGTAAACAGACACGGAGAGCGATGTTTCGTCCTCTTCAATACTTTGTGGGTCATTGGGATTGATGATATAGCACTCATTATATCCAGGAGTAGTATTCTGCCAAATCAAGTCACCGTCCTCATAATAGCAAAGGAGATTGGTCGATCCTCCCATCAAAAAAAGCGAACCCGAATTGATGATTCCATAAAGACTACCTATGCCTTCAATCCATACTTCACCTTCGCCATTACCCCAAGGATATTCCAACACAATTTGTTGTCTTGGCTCTCCATTAACGATGGTTTCTCCCTTTTCGATAACGACCATACAACATTCATAAAACCCATAATCACACATGCAAATAGTATCTCCAACTTCCATTGAGAAATCATACAGGAGTTGTTCATCAGAAGTGGAAGGTCTACGAGAGAAGACTTGTCCGTCCTCGGTTTCTCTGATAAAGCCCCAGAGATTCCAACCTGTAAGGTTTTCGTTCCTTGTCGCGTACATCACTTTGTACGTCACACCATCTAACAGCGTATCACCCTCGATTTTGTAAATGTCGGTGTACTTGTGCTGTGGCTC
>JAEEQP010000004.1 GCA_016285355.1 Bacteroidales bacterium | reverse complement strand
GGGTCTTGCTCAATGTGAGGTAGCGCGAAGTAAACCAGTCTTTCTTTTCGATGAGGTAGGGATAGTTACCCACCGCCGTGACTTCCCAGATGGGGTTGATGTAATCGGTCCAACCGAAACCAAGCATGGGAGAGTCTTGGTGCTCGCCAAGCCAGTCGTTGAACTCGCCCAGGTTGTTGTATCTATTGTAAACGATACGGTTCTCGACATCGGTCTTCGCTTGATAGAACTCGGCAGCCTCGCCAATCTCGGTGCGTGTGGCAAATTGAATTCTGTCACCGTATTGCTCATGGTCGGCCTTCATTTCGGCGGCAATCTGGTCGAAACCTTGGTGATACATCAGGTCATAATGTCTGCGGGTCATGATGAGGGAGGTGCAACCTACGAAAAGGATGGCGGCCACTACCAAGGCATTCTGCCACGGCGACAAAGTGCGGTTCTTGAACAGCGAAAACGCCACGATGATGACGAACGGATAGCTGAAAATCAACGTGCTATGCTGGATGATGGGCTCACGAAGCAGGGAATAGGCGAACGCGATGACAAAAATGATGATAAACCACGCCAAACCCGCCCAACGCAAGGGAAGGTTCCGTTTGTCGCGTTTGCCAAGAAGGATCGGTAACAAGATGATGATGCCTGTGGTAAACATGAACAGCATGTCGTAGTTCATCGTGTATTGGAGGAAGTCGCTGAGGAAAGTGGACTTGGGTGCCGCCAACCAACCGCCAATGCTACCGCTTACAAAAAGTTGCTGGTAGAAGATAGGTAGGGTAGGAGCAAACAAAATTACGGCTCCTATTCCGCTAAGCCAATAGGCTTTACGTCTTTCTTTCGGCAAAAAGAACAATCCTGTTAAGAAAATTAATCCCGCCTGTGCGATGGAGAAATACTGCATCAGGGAGCAAGCCCATGCCGATAATGCGAAGCCGATGTAAATGCCCTTTGTTGGCGTATTCGTCTCGAAAACGATTTTATACCAAAACCAAGCCATTAGCAGCACAAAAAACAGTCCCGCTGAATAAGGTCGCGCCAACTGACTATAAAAAATAGTGAACTGGCTAACGGCAAAGAACGCCGCCGAAAACAGACCCACTTTCTGGTTGAACCATTGCCTTCCTATTAAATAAATAAGGTATATGGAACCGATGCCCATCAGCGCGAAAGGCAACTTGACCCAGAACTCGCTCCAACCGAAAATCCGCACCCAAAGCCAAAGAAAAGCTTCCACTCCGATAGGATGACTGTCGGGCATCACACCTTGTTGGATGAAGTCGTGGAAGTTGTCGAAGCGGGTGCGCAGCAAGGCACTGAACTCGTCGTGCATGAAGGGCACTTGGCCGAGTTTCCATAACCTCAAAATGGCTGCCACAACGAGGATGACAGCCATGAGGATGAGGTCAAGCTTTTTGCTTGGCACGTTGCGTTTTTGACGCAAATGGAGTTTCCTTGTCTTCATTTGGTGACCAAGGTTCCAATGTTTTCACCACGCAAGACCTTCAGCAGATTGCCGCGCGTGTTCATGTCGAAGACGTACATCGGCATGTCGTTTTCCTTGCACATGGTGAAGGCGGTCATGTCCATCACCTTCAGGTTGCGCTGGTAGGCCTCGTCGTAGGTGATGTGGTCGAACTTGGTCGCGGTCGGGTCTTTCTCAGGGTCGGCAGTGTAGATGCCGTCCACGCGGGTGCCTTTCAGGATGATGTCGGCCTTGATTTCCACGGCACGGAGGGCAGATCCTGTGTCGGTGGTGAAGAAGGGGTTGCCTGTGCCGGCACCCATCACCACGATGTGGCCTTCCTCAAGCAGACGGATAGCCTTGGCACTGCTCATCGTGTCGGCGATGCGATCGATGTAAAGGCCTGCCAAAAGTGTGGCTTTCTGCCCCTTGCTTTGCAAAGTCGACTGCATGGCCATCGAATTGATGACGGTGGCGAGCATACCCATATAGTCGCCTTGGATGCGGTCCATGCCCTTCGAGGCACCTTGCAGGCCGCGGTAGATGTTGCCGCCACCGATGACGATGCCGATTTGTACACCGGCCTTTGCTGCTTCAATGATTTCATCGGCATAATCGTTCAAACGTTGCGGATCAATGCCGAATTGCTGGCTGCCCATCAGGGCCTCGCCGCTGAGTTTCAGTAATACTCTGTTGTATTTCATTGTGTTTGGGATTTAAAGATTCAAAATTTGAGATTTAAGATTTAAAATTTAAGATTCAAGATTAGTATTTGAAAACTTTCACTGTTTTTCCTTCAGCCAACTTGATGAAATAAACACCTTTTGCAAGTGAAGAAAGGTATATCAAGTTGCTCCCGATGTTGATTTGGTTCTTTATAAGTGCTTGTCCTGTAGTGTTATAAACGGTAACGTTACTTTGGATGGAGCTTTCAATCGTTATCGATGATTGAGTGCTGGTTGGATAAACGCTGAAAAGTATTTCGTTTTCCTCAACGCCTTCAGTGGTCTCCACCACAACTGGCCCGACTTGTACCGACTCGCCTTCGGAATAGACTGCCGAAAGGGTGTAGCGATGTGTGCCTGAGGGGATGTCGTAATCGCTGTAAATCAATTCTGTGACGGTGGCGATGAGTGCGTCATCGCGGTAGAGTTTGTAACTGGTTGGAGTACCTTCAATAGGCAGATTCCAAGTCAATTTGACATTGTCATTGCCGAAGACCTCAGCGGCAAAATCAGTGGGGGGATAGAGAATGGCAACCTCCGCGTATTTCATGCAGGAGGCATAACCCTGCAAACCATCATCGGAGTAGGCCACGAAAAGGGCACCATCATTGGCGATAATGAATGGGTCATCCATGGCACCTTCTGAGACAAGACTTGGCCCGACATAACTCCATTCACCATCGTATTGCAGCACACTAAGGTAATTCGACTGACCCTCGTTGACGAAAGCCACCGTGAACTTGCCCTCGTTGAAGCAGGCGTTAAGTTCCGATACGGCTCCTTCGGCGAGGTCGTCGCCAAGACTCTCAAAATCGTCGCCGTTGAAACGGACGGCTCTGAGTTGGTACGAAGGGAAGGCGCAATAGGCAAGATAAGGCGTGTCGTTCTCATCGAGCGCGAGGCTTTGGTAGAAATAAATGTTGTCGATGCCATTGCCCACGAGAGCCCATTCGTCGTTTTCAAATTTCCTGACTTTTAGGAGATTGCTGGCCATGTAGTCGGCGTAGGCGATGTAAGGTGTGTTGTTGCTGTCGAAAACCAATTCCTGATGGCAGGCATATTCGTTACTTGGCGCATAGACCCCTGTACCGCTCAGAGGCACCCAACTGTTATTTTCCAATTTGAAGATGACTCCGATGTAATTTTGCGAAACATCGCGGGCGACGAGATAGGGCAAGTCGTTGTTGTCAAGGACGATGTGTGTTTCTACGCTGCTGAAAGCACTGCCTATGGCAGTCCATTGACTGCCATCCCATTTGAAGGCATGTCCATTGTCGGATTGGTCGGAGTAGGCCACATAAACGTCACCGTTGGAGGAAACGTCCATGCCACCAGCCGAAACAGAGCAAGCGGTGTTGATGCTACCCATCTGTTCCCAAGTGTCGGTACCCGAAGCGTTTTTGTATAACACAGGCGTATTGCTTTGGTTTCCAAAAATATACAGATTACCGTCGCTATCCCGCTTTATGCCAAAAACTTGAAATGGATTTTGCGAGAATCCGCGTGGTCCGACATATTCCCAACTGCCGCTGAGAGGCTCATCAACGACGATGGTGAAGTCCTGATAGGTGTTGTGATTGTCATCGGAGAGCATGAGGCTCACTTCGTAATTGCCTGGCTGGTCGGGTGTTCCGTAGAGGCAGGCCGACTTTCCATCATATTGCTCCAAACTCAGCCAACTTGGGCCTTGAGCAAGGCTGATAGTGAGATTCTGGCTGTCAGGGTCGTGGAAATAGATGTTATAAAGGTAGTTGAGGTTGGCGTAGGCTTCGGTCTTTGGGGTCGAGGTAAACAGGGGAGCTGCGGTGTTGTCGCCATTGAGATAGAAACTCTTTACGGCGTTTTCCACGGTGCCGTCAGGGGCGATGAGCAGGCCGATGACGCTTACATAGTTGTAATCCCAGTTTTCATCCAAAGTGCAGGTGAACTCATAGTAGGCATCATGTGAAGCTTCCAACGACGATGGGAAAGAGCCTGGGACTCCATTATAATCGCAAAGCAGTTGACGCCCTACATGGTCGTAGGCGATGCGCTCGGCAGGGATGGGGTTGGGCAAATTCTCGTAGCCGCCCATTGGGCCGTGATTGCCACCGCTGTATGAATTGGTTTGGTTGTAGGAAGGTGCTGGCCCCGTCACGCCGTCTTCGATAAGGATGGCGGCGAAACGATAGTCACCGTTCATGTTTTCCAAGGCCATGGCTCCGACACTGGCAGACAGTTGACGTGTCTCAGGATCATAGTCGCAGTGGATTGACATGTAGACTTTTGACGGTGTCTGGCTTTCCTGTTCCACTTTGGCAAACCAAGTCTGGGTTTCCTGCGCCAGGAAACGCCGCCCGATGTTGGCCGAAGGTGCGCCGACGAGCCCCGAAGCCTGATAGTATTCATCGTTGGCCATGGGGTCGCTGCAATGGATGGCGACAAAAATGACATTGTCGTAGGTAAAATACAGCGAATCACCATAATAGATACCTCTCGGGCACCATTGACACCATGTGCCGGTCAACTCTTCGACGAGGACATTCTTTTGCGCAAAGCCGATGCTTAGGGTGAGCGTCAGCATCAGTGTAAAGAGTAGCTTTTTCATAATATTGATGGGCTTGATTACGAGGGCAAAAATAACTTTTTTTCTTCAAATGTATTCGGAATGATGCTGTTTCTTGGGTATTTGTTTGTATATTTATCGGAAAATGCAGTTTTTTCACCCTGATTTTTATCGGAAAACGCAGTTTTTTAAGGGTAAATTTTGTAGGAAAACGCAGTTTTTGTTTTGTAATTCGGTGAAAATGTGTAATTTTGCGTTCAAACAAGCAGAAAAATTATACAACCATGAGTGTAGATTTGACTTATTACATCGAATTTAAAGATAAAGAGGATTCTGAATGGAAACTTTTGTCGTACTTGATACCTAAACACAAGAAAAGATATTATCGGGATGAGGATGATGAAGATACTGCTGTTTTGGATGATGGAAGAAAGTATGAGTTGGTGTATCAGGATTCCATACAAGGAACGCCTAGGAATTTGTTTTCTGAAAATGAGGAAATTTCAGGCCGAGGATTCCCAACCGACATCAGTGAAGAGTTGGACAAAATCTTGAAAAAGAAATACGAAAAATACGCAGTTGACTATGGTGATGGTGAAAAGCGTGACTGGCGTTGGGGTAAGTCGTATGCACTATTGTCAGAGTTGTATTCGATTTTCAAACAAGAGTACAACGAAGCTTTTGAAAGGTACATGAAAAGACGGATGGACTCGCGTTTCGACTACATCAATAGTCGTTTCGACAGGATGGAGCGACTGCTGGAACAGAAGAAAGTTGCCAAACTGAAACCT
The DNA here is from genome assembly GCA_016285355.1 of Bacteroidales bacterium. The sequence continues at coordinate 112,922 of JAEEQP010000004.1, read as the reverse complement.
TTTGAAAAGGAAGAAGAATGGTTTGACGATGAGGATTCATGGGAAAAGGAGTCGCTTAACGATGCCATGTGGTTCGGCAATTGGCTTTATAGCATCAAAGAGAGAGTCAATTTTTCTACTGATGGCTGGTATAATTCCGAGGAAATAAGAATCATTGTTTATTTGAGTTGAAGAGTTACCTAAAACAGGTTGTCAATAAATTTTGTCCACGAAGGCTCTCAAAACCGTTTTCGTGGACACTTTTATATATCAAAATGTGTCCACGAAAGCATAAAATCACCATTTCGTGGACATTTTTTTTTATTCATTTTATGTCCACGAAAAACAAATCGAGCGGAATTAAACCCTAATTCCGCTCGATTTTTATGGTTAATGGAAACTTATTCCGCCGCCTCTAATCTTCCGTGGCAGTTCTTATACTTCTTGCCGCTTCCGCAGGGGCATGGGTCATTGCGGCCCACTTTCACCTCTTTGCGGATAGGCTGCGTGACTTGCCGCTGCTGCGTGTCGCTGTGCGACTGTGCCAGTAGGTCTTGACGCTGTTCGCGGATCTTCGACTTGTCGATGCCTTGCGGACGCGATTCGCGGACGGTGTTCGGGTCTTGTGTCGGGATGTCGGCACGCATCAGGAAGGAGATGACGTCCTCGTTGATTTTCTCCAACATGGCCTTGAACAGGTTGAACGACTCCAACTTATAAATCACCAACGGATCCTTCTGCTCGTAAGAAGCATTCTGCACAGCTTCTTTCAAGTCGTCGAGCTCGCGGAGGTGTTCCTTCCAAGCGTTATCGATAAGGCCGAGGGTGATGCTCTTCTCGATGCAGAGGTTCACCTCGCGGGCACCGTTTTCGACTGCTTTCTTCAGGTTGACGATGACGTTCATGCCGCGCTTGCCGTCGGTAATCGGGATGGCGATGTTCTCAAAATGCGTCTGGTTCTCGTACACGTTCTTGATGACAGGCAGGGTCTTTTCACCGATGATGCGGGCCTTTTCCTTGTAATGCTCCAAAGCGGCATCAAAGAGCTTATCGGCCAGTTCCTTAGTCTTCATGCGGTCGAATTCCTCCTCGCTGAAAGGCGCATCGATACCCATGCTCGAAAGCAGTTCCATCTTGAGACCCTCGTAGTCCTTGGCATCCTGATATTCCTCGATGAGTTTCTCGCCGAAGTCCATCATCATATTATTAATGTCGATGGAGAGACGTTCGCCAAACAGGGCGTGACGGCGTTTCTTGTAAATCACCTCACGTTGCGAGTTCATCACGTCGTCGTATTCCAGCAAGTGTTTACGCACGCCGAAGTGGTTCTCTTCCACTTTCTTCTGTGCCTTCTCAATCTGCTTGGTAATCATCGGATGCTGAATGACTTCGCCTTCCTGCAATCCCATTTTGTCCATGATGCCTGCGATACGCTCGGAGCCGAACATACGCATCAGGTTGTCCTCCAAGGAGACGTAGAACTGTGAGCTACCTGGGTCACCTTGACGGCCAGAACGACCGCGCAACTGACGGTCCACACGGCGCGACTCATGACGTTCGGTGCCGATGATGGCCAAACCGCCAGCTTCCTTGACGCCAGGACCCAACTTAATATCGGTACCACGGCCAGCCATGTTGGTGGCGATGGTCACGGTGCCCGCCTGACCGGCTTCCTTGACGATTTGGGCCTCCTTGAAGTGCAACTTGGCGTTCAACACATTGTGCGGGATGTTCTTGCGGGTCAACATGCGGCTGAGCAACTCGGAGATTTCCACCGAAGTGGTACCCACCAACACAGGACGGCCTTCGTTGACCAACCTTTGGATTTCGTCAATGACGGCGTTGAACTTCTCGCGCTTGGTCTTGTAAATCATGTCCTCCTGGTCGATACGCGCGATGGGGCGGTTGGTCGGGATGACGACCACATCGAGTTTGTAGATGTCCCAGAACTCGCCCGCTTCGGTCTCAGCGGTACCGGTCATACCGGCCAGCTTGTGGTACATACGGAAGTAGTTCTGCAAGGTGATGGTGGCGTAGGTCTGCGTGGCGGCTTCCACCTTCACGTTTTCCTTGGCCTCCACGGCTTGGTGCAGACCATCGCTCCAACGGCGGCCTTCCATGATACGACCTGTCTGCTCGTCCACAATCTTCACCTTGTTGTCAATGATGACGTAGTCGACGTCCTTTTCAAACAAAGTGTAAGCCTTCAGCAGTTGCTGCACGGTGTGCAGACGTTCCGATTTCTCGGCGAAGTTACGCATCAGTTCAGCCTTGCGCAGCACTTTCTCGTCGTTGGTCAGATTGGAGTGCTCCAACTCGGCCACCTCACTACCTACATCGGGAATGATGAAGAACGACGGATCGTTGTAGGCTTGTGCCAATTGCTCGCTGCCCTTGTCGGTGAGGACAACGGTATTCAGTTTCTCATCGATGACGAAATAGAGCTCGTCGTCGATGATGTGCATGTTTTCGTTGCGGTTCTGCATGTAGAAGCCCTCGGTCTTCTGCATCAAGGTCTTCATGCCTTCCTCGCTGAGGAACTTGATGAGGGCGTTGTTCTTAGGCAGACCACGGTAGGCGCGGAAGAGCTGGTCGGCACCATGTTTCTTCTGCTCTTCTGAGGCGGTGGGGTCGGTGAGGATTTTCTTTGCCTCGGCCAAAATACCAGTCACATAACGTTTCTGGGCTTCATACAACTTGACCACATCAGGCTTCAGCTCGTCGAATTCCTGTTGGTCGCCGCGAGGGGTAGGACCGCTGATGATCAAAGGTGTACGCGCATCGTCAATCAACACGGAGTCGACCTCGTCGACGATGGCGTAGTGGTGTTTGCGTTGCACCAACTCTTCGGGGTTGCCTGTCATGTTGTCACGCAGGTAGTCGAAACCGAACTCGTTGTTGGTACCGTAGGTAATGTCGCAGTTATAAGCGCGGCGACGGGCAGCGGAGTTAGGCTCATGCTTGTCGATGCAGTCCACGGTAAGGCCGAGGAACTCATACATCGCGCCCATCCATTCGGAGTCACGCTTGGCCAGGTAGTCGTTCACGGTGACCACATGCACGCCCTTGCCTGCCAAAGCATTGAGGTAGACAGGCAACGTAGCCACGAGAGTCTTACCTTCACCAGTGGCCATCTCAGCGATTTTACCTTGGTGCAGCACGATACCGCCGATGATTTGGCAGTCGTAGTGCACCATGTCCCAAGTCACCATGTTGCCGCCGGCCATCCAGCTGTTCTTGTAGTAAGCTTTGTCGCCTTCGATGGTGACATGCTCGTATTTGGCGGCCAGTTCGCGGTCGAGGTCGGTGGCGGTCACTTCCACGGTCTCATGTTCGCAGAAGTATTTGGCCGCGGCCTTCACGACGGAAAACGCCTGAGGCAGAATCTCGTTCAGAGCCTCCTCGATGTGGTCAAGCTCTTGTTTCTCAAGCTTGTCGATTTGGTTGTAGAGCTTCTCCTTATCGTCGGGTTCCATGTCGGGGTTGGCTTCGGCCTTGGCTTTCAGCTCCGCGATTTCGGCCACCTCGGTAGCGGTCTTGTTCTTGATGTATTCCTTGAATTCCTGTGTCTTATGTCTCAGGCTGTCAATGTCCAACTTGACGATTTCGTCGTAAGCCTTGAGCGTCTTTTGGAGTATGGGCTGCAGGGCCTTGTTGTCGCGTGAGGCCTTGTCGCCGAAGAGGTTTTTGAAAAATCCCATGTATTCAGTGATTTAAAATTCAAAATTTAAGATTTAAAATTCGATGGTTTGCGGCAAGCGCAAATTTCGTGCAAAGGTATGATTTTTCCTTGAATTTTGGGTAAAATATGCCAAAATGTCCTTCGATTCCCTAAAAACCGTTGATTTGGTCCTCGCAAAAAGTACAGACTTAGGGAATTATTCTTTATCAGAACGAGAATGTCAAACCTAAAGTAGGCAGGATGGGCAGCTGACGTGCAATCTCTCCTGTGACAATGTTGACATAAAACACATTGTTCCGGTTGTATACGTTGGTCACGCTCAAGTCGGCTTCTAACATCACGTTTTCGGTGAAGAAGAACTTGCGCTTGAGGTCGATGTCGAAACGATGGTACGTGGGCAGGCGGCCTCCGTTCAGGTCGCCGTATAGGATGCCCATCTCGCCATTGGTCGTGGTGTAGTCGAAATTGATGCCCTCTTGGAAGGAATAGTACTCATAGAAGCCTTGCACCTGGGTGAAGGGGAAGCCCGAACCGAAATTCCAGCGTCCGCTAAACTCCCACTGACGTTTCGCACCAGCGGTATAGGTCAAAATGAGGTTGATGTTGTGACGGCGGTCGAAGTGCGTCGGATATTGCATAAGCACGGCACCGTCTTCGGTGGCTTTCTCATACTCTCTGGTCACGAAACCCAAGGCATACACAGCCCAGAGGTACCAATGCTTGTCCTCAAACTTCAAGGAAATGTCGCAGCCGTAGGCATCGCCCGTCTCGACGGTAAAGTCTTTCTTCAACAAATCGGGGATTTCGGAATTCATGGGCGAGTCCGCATAAATCTTGTTTCTGTTGATATTGGTCAACTGCACGAAATCCTTCCAATAACCTTCGACATTCAAGGTCGTTTTGTTGCTCAAATCAAACTCAGCACCAATGATGTAGTGGTTGGCCTTTTGCAGGTAGGTGGTGATTTCCTTTCCGTCGAAAGTCTTCGGCAGGTTGTTGATGCCCGAAAGGAAGCCATAGAACAAGTTGACCACATCGCGGTCGCTCGTGGCCGCCACAAAGTTCTGCGAATACATTCCTGCCGCAGCTTTCAGGCGGAACCAGTCGGTGGCGTTATACTTCGCAGCTATACGCGGTTCCAACGAGAGGTCGGGCAAAGAGGCGTAGAACTGGAGGCGAAGGCTTGGCTCAAGCAAGAACTTGCCCAACACGGCCTTGTACTTGGCATAAACGCCCAACTCAGTGGAATTAACCTTTTGCGAAATCTTGTTGTGTCCATAAAGGCTGTAGGTCACATAATCCGTAGTGTAGCCCAACATCTCAACACCGTATTTCAAGGTGTTTCTGCCCATGAACTGGCTGAAGTCGAAACCCATGTTGAAGCCGTTGATATTGCTGTAACGGTCGGGGCTGCTTTCTTCCTTCATCTGCGAAGTGTAGCTCGAATAGGCGATGTTACCCTCAATCATCACAGGAGCCTTGCCGGGGATGACGAGGAAATTGGTACCCGCACCGTAGGACTTCCAGCTGTAGTCGGAGAGCGACATGTAGTTGTTCACCTGGTCATTAAACGAGAAACCGAAGAGGTTGAACTTGCTGCCATTGGGCGCATTAAGAGACACCTTACCGTAAATGTCTTGGAAGTTAAAGGGCAAACCCGACTCAGAAGCGTAAGGATACAACACCTGACTGGACTTCTCCAAATAGGAGTTTTTAGCGGAGAGGATGAACGAAGCCGTGGCATCTTCGGGGTTCTTGGCCTTCTTGATGGGACCTTCGAGCATCACCTTGGCACCGAAGCAGTTGGCCCCGATTTTACCCGAAAAACGCTTCTTGTTACCGTCGCGGGTCGAGATGTCCATGATGGATGAAATACGTCCGCTATATTCCGCGCCGAAACCACCTGTATAAACGTCGGCGTTGCGGATGATGTCGGTGTCGAAGACCGAGAACAGGCCGATGGAGTGGAAAGGATTGTAGACCACCATACCGTCAAGCAACACCTTGTTCTGAATGGGTGAGCCACCACGGATATAAAGCTGACCACCTTGGTCGCCAGTGAAGATGACACCAGGCACCACTTGCAGATATTGGGCGAAGTCGGCCTGACCGCCAACGCTCGGAATCTTGGTGATGGTTTTGGGTGTCACAGTAATCACTGAGGTCTTGGTCTCAGTGCGGGCTTCAATCTTGTCGGCGGTAATAGTCACCGTTTCCAATTGCTGGCTGGTTTCCTTCATATAGTACTTGCGGCTGATAGTCTGTCCCTTCGACAAGGTAAACACTTCGGAGACCGTGTCGTAACCCACGCTGGTTATTAATAAGGTGTATCTGCCATCAGGGATACGGTTGATATTAAAATAACCGTTCTCGTTGGTCGAGCCGCCGTAAGTGGTTCCTTTCAGATAGACATTGGTGAACATCATAGGCTCACCGGTAGCTTCTTCATACACGAAGCCCTTGATGCTGTTATCCTGAGCCACAGCCGCAAATGCGGTCAAAAAGAAGAAGGCAGCAGCAAAAAACAGTCTTGAGAGTTGACGAATATTCATAGTGACAATTTGTTATTTCTTTTACACCCGAGTTTATCAGGTCGCAAAGATATACAAATTATCAATTATGTCGTTCAAAATAGTTGAAAAAATGTTTAAAACGACAAAAACTCCGTTTTATCCGTACCCCTTTAGGATAAAAACATCTCGATTTGGGCTGCATTTTGCGTGAAAAACCAATGGTGTGGGCCTTTTGAAGCTTCATGTTGATACAGGAGGACACCCAAGGCAAAAGAGGCCAACAAAAGCACCGCCTTCAGCCAATCCTTGATGGGAAGCACCGCTATGCCCACCAAGATGAACAGCATGGGCCACAACTTCCAGGCGATGTGCCAACTAAACTCAATAACGTCAAATGTCGCCAACAAAGCCACAACTCCGATTAAAAGGAAGATGAGCCCTAAGAACAAATTCCTGCTTTTCATGACTTCTTGTTTTTAGGGATGATGAGGAAGAGGCCGAGCGCAATGAGCAGGAAAGGCCAGGCCGTGCTCCAGTCGAGTTCAGGGACGAACCTGTTCAGAAGTCCGACGGCTCCGATACCAATCAGCACCAAGCCTGCGATGAGCCCCCCTTTGTTTTGGATGGGTGTTTTCACCACGTCGGTGATTTCTTCCGACGAGACTTCGGTCGTTCCATCGGGCGAGACATAATAGTTAGTCTGCCCACCTTGACCCGCAGGCATCACAAGCCAAAGGAGGATGTAAAGCCAAAATCCCGCACTGGCGCACAGGAACATGACCACAAACAGAACCCTAATCAGGGATACATCGATGTCGAAATAATTGGCCAAGCCGGAGCAAACGCCACCGATTACTTTGTTTCTCGTGTCTCTTTGAAGTTTCTTTTCCATTGATTGAAATGTTTTAAGTGGTTAGTTAATCAGGGAGCCTCTTATACAAACATCGTGCAAAACTGCCTGTTTCATTGAAAAAGCGCCGGGTTGCAATTTGCAACTTGCCTAAAAACGAAGAAAGCCGCCCAAACGAGCGGCTTCCTCTTGTTTCATTGGTCATTTTGTCACTTCTTTACGACGAACTTGACCGTCGAAATGGCCTGACCGTTGCGCATGACAGAGCAGAAATAAATGCCATCGTTGAGGTCAGCGACAGACAGGTTCAACTTCTGCTCAAAAGTGTTGATTTCCTGACGCATCACCTCCTGACCCAGCAAGTTGTACACCACGGCAGTAGCGTTGCTTCCAAGGAGGTTGCAATCAAAGCTCACCATCGATGAAGCCGGGTTCGGGTAGGGCTGGCCGACATATACTGCTGATGATTCATGCACGCCCTCGCCTGACTTGTGGAAGAGCACATTGATGGTGACGGCATCTTCAGGATGACGCTCGTCGTAGGCGGAAAACCTCACCAAAACCTTGCCAAAGACATTGTCATTGAACATCGCGTGGAACGAAAGTGCTCCCTCTTCTGTAATGCTGTTGGCAGCCACTGGAACAGGATTCGGGCTGACATAAGTGTCAGGACCGAAGCACATGCCCCAGCAGAAGAAGTTCATAACACCTTCAAGGTCTTCAATAACTTCCTTCTTAACAAGGACATTCAAGTCGTCCGAAGTAAGATTTCTCAGTTGCATTTCCTGAATGTATTCACCCCATTCGTTTGGTGTGGTACATTCGATGGTCTCGCCTTCGGAATAGACGGTACCATTCAGTTCAAACCGTAACGACTGAGCTGAAACACAGCCCATTACAGCCATAAGAACAAGTGTAAAAATAGATTTCTTCATCATATAAAAGCGTTTTAATTTGTTATTTGTAATCATTTTCAACCTGCAAAAATGCAAAACTTTTCCATATCGTGCAACAAAAACATTGCCATTTTTTGAAAAATATCTACTTTTGTGCAGAAAAAATTTCAAACTCAACCACTATGAAAAAATTTACAGCCATTTTGGCATCGCTACTGATGCTTGTTTCATTGAAACTCAACGCGCAAAACGAGCGCGTGCTCCTGTTCGAATGTTTCACCAACACGAGTTGCGGCCCTTGCGCCCAACAGAATCCAGCTTTGGATGCGCTCATCAACGCCAACGCCGACCGTGTGGCCGCCATCAAGTATCACATGAGCTGGCCTGGAGCCAACGACCCGATGTACTTGCACAACACCGTCGACAACGATGCACGCCGTGGTGTTTACAACGTCAGCGCCGTGCCGCACACTGTCGTTGATGGCATCCGTTTCGGCAACCTCCCTAGCGGACTGAGCCAGAACATGGTCAACAACTGGCTGAACATTGAATCGCCCTTCGAGATGCGGCTCTCCTACGAAGTGGACGAGGTAGCCAACACCATTACCGTGCATGTAATGGGCCGTTCCTCCGCCTCCATCCAAGGCAACATCAGACTCTATGTGGGCGTCATCGAAAAGGCCATCCATTTCAATTCCGCACCAGGCTCCAATGGGGAAAAAGACTTCTATAGCGTAATGAAGAAGCTTCTGCCCACAGCATCAGGCACCTATATTGGGAATGTGGAACCCGGCGACTACTTCGCCCACACCTTCACCTGGGAACTGGCCAACATCTACGACATGAGCCAACTTGACGCCATCGCCTGGATACAGAACCAAAGCACGAAAGAGGTATATCAGGCATGCAAGTCAAGCGAAAACATTGAGCCTTTCTATGCCAACGAAGCCATGGTGAGCGAGATTAGCAACGTAAAAGGTACCAACTGCAGCGGTGAGGCTGAACCAAAAGTTTTATTGACCAACAACGGCAGCAACGCCCTGACTTCCGCCGAATTGGATGTGCTCGTCAACGGAGAATCGCTGAAAACCGTGAATTGGAGCGGCAACCTGTCGACCTTCGCAGTAGCCACCGTCGATTTGGGCGAAATCAGTTTCCCCGTCGAAACTGAGAACCTGTTAGAAGTGAGAATTAAAAGCGTCAACGGTGGCGGCGACGAAGCCCAGACAAACGACGTCACGACTTTTGACATCAAAGGCGCACCTGAAAATGTTGGCAAAGTACTGAAACTCAGCATTCGTACTGATGGAAACCCACAGGAAACCACTTGGAAAGTGACCAACATCTCGACGGGCGAAGTCGTCCTCGAAGGAGGTCCATACGATCAAGCCAACCACATGTACACCGAGACCCTCGAAATCACGAGCGACGGCTGTTATGACTTCACCATCTATGATGCAGGAGGCGACGGCTTCACCACTGGTGGCCTCTATGGTTTGAAAGCCGGCGGAACGACACTCTTTTCAGGCAGCGTTTTTGGCAGCAGCGAAAGCAATGAATTCTCCTACGAGGTGGCAGTTGACGTGGAAGAAGGCTACAGCCACACTTCCATCATCTACCCCAACCCGACCGAAGGCATCGTGAACATTGTCAGTCAAGGTGAGCTAGCTGTCACCATTTATAATATGGCTGGGCAACGCATTTTTGAAGGTCTGTGCGACGGTGCGCTGCAAATCGACATGAAGCGGTTTGGTTCAGGTATTTATGCCATTAAAGTCGGCAATGAGACACAAAGAATCGTGGTGAAATAATAAAACCATGACCTGTGACTATGACCATGACAACTTTCACCGAAATTGAGGCTGTCATGGTCATTGTCACAAGTCATAGTCGATAAAATGAATCTCTCCTATTTACATTTTGCTAAACTCGACTCCACCAATGCTTACCTGCAACGAAAGCAGTCGGAGTGCGACATCCGCAACTGGGTAGTCAGCACCGACGAGCAGACCGCAGGCAAAGGCATGGGAAGCAACGCCTGGGAAAGTGAGGTTGGGAAAAACCTCACTTTCTCTTTGGCTTTGGATATGAGTTTCTTGCCTGCCGAAGGGCAGTTTCTGCTCTCCGAAGCTGTGCCGTTGGGCATCATTGAAGTTTTGGATAAGGTAATTTCAGATAGTTTTGAAGGCATGTCATTCCCTGCTAAGGTTGTGCGAATGGAATCTATGCCTTCAAAATCCGCTGAAAAACTCAGCATCAAATGGCCAAACGACATCTATTTTGAAAACCACAAACTGGCCGGCATCCTCATCAACAGCACCATTAAGGCTAACATGATGGATGTTTCCATCATCGGCATTGGACTGAATGTCAACCAGATGCAATTTCAGGATTGGCCTACGCATCCGATTTCATTGAAACAAATTACAGGAAAATGTTACAATTTGCAGCCACTAATGGAGCAAATCGCGGAGCATATATTAATAAAGGTGGAGCAACTGAAATCTTCTCCTGCAACCATTGAGGAAGATTATCTGAAAAGACTTTACCGTTACCGTACTTGGGCAGAATACGAAGTCGATGGGAAAAATTTGTGGTTGTTTATGAATGGGATAGATTCGTTTGGACGGTTGCTGCTCGTAGATAAGGCCGACAATTCCTATTGTTTTGATATTAAAGAGATCAAATTCCTTTTTTGATTCAACACGAATTTCCATAAATTGAATCACGAATTGTCAGAAACAAATTCATGAACAATTCGTGATACATTTATGATAATTCGTGTGAAATCAATTCCACCTATCACTCCAAGCCTGCTGGTCCTTACGCCATTCCTTCAAAGATTCCACATCCTCCTCGGAAATGTATGCCTCTTCCACGGCCTTGTAAATCAACGTCTCGTAGTTCGACAATGTGACCAATTGGCAGTTCTTTTCCTCGAAGTTTTTCTTGGCGAGTTCCATCTGATAGGTGAAGATAGCCACCATGCCCTTCACCTCGGCACCTGCCTCACGCAAAGCATCCACCGCCAAAAGGCTCGACTTGCCCGTGGAAACCAAATCCTCGATGACCACCACCGACTGACCCGCATTGAGGACACCTTCGATCTGGTTCTGCATGCCGTGCGACTTCTTCTCAGAGCGCACATACACAAAAGGCAATCCCATCTCTTGAGCCACCAACGCTCCTTGGGCGATGCCACCCGTGGCCACGCCCGCAATCACATCGGGCTTGCCGTAGTTTTGCATGATCTTCTCCACAAACTGCTGGCGGATATAGGTACGCACGGCAGGATAGGAAAGCGTGACGCGGTTGTCGCAATAAATGGGGCTTTTCAGTCCAGAGGCCCAAGTGAATGGGGCATTGGGGCTGAGTTTCACGGCCCTGATTTGCAGCAAGTTCAGGGCCAATGTCAATGCTGAATCATCGTATTTCATAAAATCGTATATTTGTCGCCTAAAATGAACGTTCAAAACAGGCTACAAATGTACAAGATTTTTCACGAAAATAAAGCCTTGATTTTTCCAAAAATTGAGGGTAATTCTTTGAAACTTGACGCAACAATCCAAGAATCTGACAGATACGATGCCGAACTGTTGTGCGATTTTTTTCCAGAATGGCTTGATGACTATGACCCTTGCGATACTTTCATCCACGAAGTGGGCGAAAATGCCGTGTCTTTAGCCCTGAATGAGACCTTTAAGATGGCTCCAGCGGCGGGTGGTGTCGTTGTCAAAGACGGCAAATTTGTCAGTATAGTGCGCCACAGCATCCCTGACCTGCCCAAAGGGCATATAGAAAAAGGTGAGAACCCTGAACAAGCCGCTTTGCGCGAGGTGGAGGAAGAAACAGGCATCGGCAAACTGCACATCGTCAAAGAGTTGCCTTCCACTTGGCATTGCTATTTGGAACATGAGGAATGGAAGTTGAAACGCACCTATTGGTACCTGATGGAAAGCGAAGAGTCCATCCAACCCAAGCCGCAGACCGAGGAAGGCATTACAGAGATAAAACTGATTGGAAATGAAGAAATTGAGGACTTCCTGAAAAATACTTTCCGTTCTATCAGTGAAATTTTGGCGAAAGATTTGCGCCAAGTCGTTACGAAATGATACTTTTGCAAGCCGAATCTGATAGTCAGAACGCGCTTCGCGTCACTGCGAGGCACGAAGCAGTCCAGAAAGCCAGTATATAGATTGCTTCGTCGTTCCTCCTCGCAATGACGTAAAGTGGCAGTTGGTTAAAAACAGAAAATCAATGAAAAGAATAGCCGTTTTCCCCGGTTCCTTCGACCCCATCACCTTGGGTCATCGTTCCATCGTATTGCGCGCCCTCCCTATGTTCGACGAAATCTATGTCGCCGTTGGCATCAACATGGAAAAACGCTCCACCTTTGAGTTGCAAGACCGCATCGCATGGTGTAAAGCCGTCTTCGCCGACTATCCACAAGTGAAAGTGGAGAGCTACGAAGGCCTTACCGCCGACTTTTGCAAGAAAGTGGGCGCCAACGTCATCATCCGTGGTCTGCGTTGCGGCAGCGACTTCGAATACGAGAACATGATCGGCCATGCCAACAAACGCCTGCACCCCGAGTTGGAAACCATCTTCCTCCTCACCGAGAGCGAATTGGTGGGTGTGTCGTCGAGCGTCGTCCGCGACATCTACAAAAACGGTGGCGATACCTCCAAATTCCTGCCTGTTGAAGTGAAGTTGCCCGAAAAGCAATAATTCCAAGCTTTCCTCGTTTTCAGAGCATGAAACGTTGGATCATTACAACCTTTTTTGCTTTTTTGTTTTTGGGCTTAAATGCTCAGAATGTGACCATTACGGGTCGAAGCAACAAAACCGAAACCTTGATGCGGCTTTTCGTTTATGAAGACCTCCTCAATGAAACCGGCATCTTGCTTGACCAAAGCCAAACCGACCACAAGGGCCATTTCATCCTCGAAGGCAGCGTGAAACAAATCCTGCCTGCCCGCATCTATGTCGGATTGGAATATGTCGATATAATCCTAACGCCCAATGCTACCTACGACATTGAAATCATTGTGCCTGAGAAGCAAGAGAACGTCTCCTATTTTGAGAAAGAATTGCCCACCATCCGCGTGAAACGTGCCACCGACCAAGGCATCTATCGCCAAATCATCTATTCCGAAGAAATCATCAGCGGCTACATGATTGAGCATTTCAACCAAATCTATCGTGGGCGGCAGTTGCGTTACATCGACTCCATCCAGAATGCCATCAGTCGCGAGGTGTCCGACATCAAATCGGACTATGTGAAGAACCACAACCGTTACAAAATTGCAGCCATCCGACTGGGTATCAGCACCGACGGTGGCAAGAAAATCATCAAGGAATACTTTGACGGACAGCCTGTGCTCTATACTCAGAGTGCCTATATCGACCTGTTCAAGGAATTATTTGACGGCTACTTCAACAATGCAGCCTACGACAATCACCTGCTGAATGATGCCTTTGCCGAAGGCCCTGCTACCTTCAAAAAATACTTAGACACCGACCCGCTTATGGCGAAGAACCCACGCTTGGCCGAACTCATCACCATCTATAACTTGCAGAAATTCTGCTACGGTGACCGTGGCACAAGCCGCCTCGCCAAAGACCACCTTAATTATATTAAGGCTCAGACGAAATATCCCGAGCACAAGACCATCATCGGTGATTTCTTCACGAAATACAGCCGCCTTGCCCCTGGTACTGATGCTCCCGAGTTCACTTTGAAAGACCGCGACGGCAAAGATGTCAGCCTCTCGGATTTCAAGGACGGTTTAGTGCTGTTGCAGTTCGTGGACGGCATGTCGCCCGTCAGCGAACATCAGTTTGCCGAATTGCGGAGCCTGCACTATCAGTGGCAAGATAGCGTGCAAATCCTCACCATCGCCACACACGACAGGATGGACTTTTTCAAGCAACAGTTCACGGAGAAGAGGCAAGACTGGCCACTCTTAGACCTCGGCGACAACATCCTCCTTTTGGAAGCTTACAACGTGCGCACCTTCCCCGAGTACATCCTCATCCGCAAGGGCAACAAAATCGGAGAGGCCCCAGCACCTTCGCCAGAAAGGTATTTGGAGGAAAGGGTGAGGAAGATGTATGAGAACAACTGATTCTGAAGGTATTTACATTTTATGAATACAACAAAATCATAGGAAGATGTTGAGATAAAGACAAACGGACTCCCCAAAAAGGAAGTCCGTCTGCAACGTCGGATTATAAAGTCTGTACTTGGTTTCAATCTACGTTTTTGTGAAGGTAGGAGTTCTCCCCGCTGATGCCGTTCTTGGAAGTTGAATACTGCGACAAGCCTTCGTCGGTGTCGGCATGGCTGATTTCAACGTTGCGGCGCAGATAGGCGGGCTGGTTTTCAAGCTCCTCCAAACCGCGAGCGGTCCTGAAATTCATACTCAAGGCGCGAAGACGCTGCTTCTTCAGTTGCTCCTTGGGGTCTAACTCCTTGGCTTTCTTTGCTTCCAACAGCGCAACTTGCTGCTCTGCTTTGGCTTTCACTTCTTCCTGCGTGATGATTCTGGAAGTGATTTCGAAACCCTCGTCATCGTTGCTTTCCAAGCGGAAAGGATTGTCGAAGACCCTGACGGTGGGACGCTCTTCTTCATAGTGAACAGTGGAAGGTGTCTCTTGTATAGGGGCTGCGGGCGTGGGCTCGATGATAGGCTCAAAGTCGGGCATGTCGTCCTCAACTGTCTCGGTCGGCGTTTCTACAGGCTCAACGATCTTAGGCTCTTCAGGCGTGAACAGGGAATGTACGGTTCTTTCCTCGTGTTTCACTTCAGGTTTCACTACCGGTGCTTTTGCCTCAGGTTGGATGGGCTGTGCGTCCTCAACGATAGGAGCCACGGTTTCCTTGGTCTGGCTTGGCTGACTTACAGGTTGTTCGCCTTTGATGGTTCCGTCCAAACCGTAAACTTTTTTAGGTGTAAGCGGTGTGTCGGCCTTTTTCTCGTTCAGGATGGAGGTGTAGGGCTTCGCATCGTGGTTGAAACCAGTGGCAATCAGGGTCACGCTGAGGGATTCGCCGAGGCTTTCGTCGGTGCCGTTGCCCCAGATGACATCGGAGTTGTTGCCGCAGGCGTTCTGGGCGATTTCGAGGATTTCGTCCACCTCGTCCAAGGAGACTTCGTTGGTGCCTGAGGTGATGTAAAGCAGGATGTTCTTTGCGCCTTCGATGTTGGAATCGTTGAGCAAAGGCGAGTGGATGGCATCCTTGATGGCTTTTTCGGCTCTGTTTTCACCCTCGGCGACACCGGCACCCATGATGGCCTTGCCGCTGTCCTTCATCACAGTCTTGACATCCTCGAAGTCGACGTTGACATAACCCGGGACGGTGATGATTTCAGCAATGCCACGAGCGGCTGTAGCCAACACATCATCAGCCTTCTTGAAGGCTTCGGAAAGCTTCATGTTGCCGTATTGATCGCGGAGTTTGTCGGTGCTGATGAGGATGAGCGTGTCGACGCACTTTTTCAGTTCCTCAATACCCGCCAAAGCTTGCAGTTTGCGGCGGCGGCCTTCTCTTTCCATCGGCATGGTCACGATGCCCACGGTGAGGATGCCTTTGTCCTTGGCCAATTTGGCGACCACAGGCGCGGCTCCTGTACCTGTCCCACCACCCATACCAGCGGTGACAAACAGCATCTTGGTGTCATCGTCCAACAGGGCTTCAATCTCGTCGCGGCTCATCTCGGCGGCCTCGCGACCAATGTTGGGGTCGTTGCCAGCACCCAACTCGCGCTTGCCAAGATGGACCGTCGTTTTGACTTGGCTCTTCAAAAGGGCTTGATAGTCAGTGTTGCAAAGGACGAAATCAACCCCCTGAATGCCTTCTTCCATCATGTGGTTGACGGCATTGCCACCGCCACCGCCCACGCCGATGACCTTGATATAGTTTGGCTTTTCCACTCCAACAGGCTTGAACATCTCGTTCTGCGAGTTGATATTTGAGTAATCGTCTGCCATATCTTGCTGTTTTTGAGGGTTATTCAATGTTGTCTGGAGTGAAAAATTCAGTGAACGAAGTTACGATTTTTTTCAAATCGATAACTTTTTTCTTTTTCTTTTTATCGTTTTTCTCTTCCTCTTCAACCGTGGTTTTGGTCGTTTCGGTTTGTGAGTCTGGGACCACCACTTTTCCTTCCCGCTCAATTCTCCGTTTTTCGGCTTCTTCCGACTCATGCAGGTACTCGTCGTGTTCCATGCGGGCGATGGTTTCGATGACGATACCGATGCTGGTGGAATACATGGGGCTCGACAATTCCTTCATCTTGGTTTGGTTGAGATGCTCGTTGGGATAGCCGATGCGTACCTCCAAACCGGTCTTGAACTCGGCCAATTGCTGGATGTGACGCATCATGGCACCACCGCCTGTGAGAACGATGCCGGCGATGAGTTGGTTGTCGGCTTTGGCCTTTTGGATTTCGTAGTTCACCAATTCGAAGATTTCTTCCAAGCGGGCCTGAATGATGTGGGCTAAGTTCTTGAAAGAGATTTCCTTGGGTTCCCTGCCTCTGATGCCTGGGATGGAGACCACTTCATCATCGCGGTTTTCGCTGGCCAAGGCCGACCCGAACTTCACTTTCACCTCTTCGGCGTAGTGTTTGATGATGGAGCAGCCAGTGCAGATGTCCTCGGTGATGATGTTGCCGCCAAAGGGAATCACGGCGGTGTGCTGGATTTTCTTGTCTTTGAAGATGGCGATGTCAGTGGTGCCGCCGCCGATGTCGACCAGAACCACGCCGGCGTCTTTTTCTTCTTCGTCCAACACGGCTTGGGCCGACGCGATAGGCTCAAGCACCATGTAGTCCATCTCCAAACCTGCACTTTCGATGCACTTGATGATGTTTTTCGCAGCGGAGGTCTGGCCGATGATGACGTGGAAGTTTGCTTCGATTTTGTTTCCCAACATGCCCACGGGGTTGGAGGCGGGTTCGCCGTCCACGTAGGTGTCCTGACGAATGACGTCAATGATTTCCTCGCCAGGGGTCATGTTGATTTTGAACGTGTCGTTGCGCAGGCGTTCAAGTTCGGCCTCCGTAATCTCGGTTTCGTGGTTGTCGCGCATCAGCACGCCACGGTGTTGCAGGCTTTTGATATGCTGACCCGCAATACCTACACTGACGCGGTTGATTTCCACTCCCGACTGGTCTGAGGCCTGTTTGACCGCGGTCTTGATGGCTTCGACGGTATCAAAGATGTTGGTCACCACGCCTCTTTTTACTCCTGTGGATATGGTCTTGCCATACCCGAGGATCTCAATTTTTCCGTTCTCGGCTTTTTGGCCCACGATGCAGGCCACTTTGGTTGTGCCGATGTCCAATCCGACGATAATTTTTCCTTCACTCATAGCTTTATTGTTTTGTACAGACTATTTGATTTTTGAATTTCAGGTTGATGCTTTTGAAGGTCTTGGTCTCTTGGTTGTTGATGCGTTGCTTCATGAAGGTTTCCAAGCGTTTCAGCTTGTCCGCGGCGATGCAGGTGTCGCCCACAATCACTTTCGCCTCGATGCCTCTGACGGTGAGCTCAAACTCGTTCTTTGAGTTGCAATACAGCTGACCGATGCAATTCTTGATGAAGTTGTTGCTATGGATGGCCTTGAACCATTGTAAGGCCTTGATGAGGTTGATGTCTTGCTGGATGGAGTCGTTGAGCTGGTAGGCAGTCGAGTCGTTTTGGAGGTCGAAATTGCCACTGGCAATCAGCACGTAAGGGGTATAGATGCTGCTTGAGGGAATCACCGTGCCTTCGTTGGTGAGGTAAACGGAACGTCCGTCTTTCCCGAAAATCCTGAGTTGAGGCTCGTACTCCTTGAAGCTGACATTCAGATGTCCGTCGAGGTCGATGTAGGAAGTGTTGCTCTCAATCCAAGGGTTGTTGTTCAGTTTCTGCTGGATTTCCAACATGTTGGCGGTACCGACTTTCTTGTTGACGCACATTGCTGCAATTTCGTCGTGCAGCACGCTCTGCTTGACAAATCCGCTGTCCGATTCAGGAATCAGGGTGACGGACTGGATGGGCTTCTCTAAGTAGTTCTCCCTCGCGAAGACGAACAAGGCGACCAATGCTGCGGCCGTTAAGACCCAAACTACTATGCTTAATATATTCTTTACCATGTATTTATCATTTTTTCTAAAGGTTCAACAAAACGGTCGATGTCGCCGGCACCCATAGTGATGAGCAACTCGGGACGTTTATGGTCGATTAAGTCGAGGAGTTCGGCTTTTTGACATAGCTTCTTGTCATCCATCTGCACCTTATTTAATAGGGCTTGTGAGGTGATGCCTTCGATGGGCAGCTCGCGGGCAGGGTAGATGTCCAAAAGGATGAGCTCGTCGGCCATAGCCAAAACCTCGGCAAACTCCTCCATGAAGTCGCGGGTGCGGCTGAAGAGATGGGGCTGGAAGACGAGCGTGATGCGCTTCTCAGGGAAGGATGACCTCACCGCCGACAGGCAGGAACGGATTTCCTCGGGATGATGGGCGTAATCATCAATGTAGCAATGTTTTTCGTTGTTGACGTGGATATCGAAACGACGTTTCACACCTTTGAAGGTGGCCAAAGCCTCGGCGATGGCTTTTGGGGCAAGCCCGATTTGCCTTGCGGCGACGAAAGCTGCCGTAGCGTTCAACACGTTGTGATTACCCGCCATAGGCAGACGAACCTCGGTCTTTTGGCCTTCACCGTTGATGATGAAGTCGGTGATGCCCTTTTCCGACTTGATGATTTCAGCGCGATAGTCACAGCTTTCGCCAAAGCCGAAGCGGATTCCTTTGTCGGTGGCGATGTCCAAGCCTTCCTTGACGATGACTTTCTGCTCGGTGAGATGAGCAAAGTCGTTGAAGCTGTCCACCAGATGTTTCTTGTCGCCGTAGATGTCCAAGTGGTCGGCATCGATGGAGTTGATGATGCTGACTTCAGGATGGAGATGCAGGAAGGAACGGTCAAATTCGTCGGCTTCGACGACGAGAAGACTTTCTTTTTCCTTGCTGAGCAACAGGTTGCTCTCAAAGTTATTGGCAATGCCTCCGATGAATGCGGTAGTGTTCTTGCCGCACTGGTTCAGGATGTGGGCAACCATGGCCGTGGTGGTAGTCTTTCCGTGAGTACCAGCCACGGCGATGGTGAAGTGGTGCTCCGAGATTAAGCCCAAAGCCTCGGAGCGTTTCATAATCTTTATATTTCGCTTTTTAAGGGCTTCAAATTCCTTGAGGTCGTGTGGTACGGCAGGGGTGTAGATGACAATTTCAATGAGGGCAGGCAATAAGGTTGTGTTGTCTTCATAATGGATTGCCATGCCCTCATCTTCCAATTGTTTGGTGAGTGGGGAAGGGGTACGGTCGTAGCCAGCGATGGCGTAGCCCTGACTGTGGTAGTAACGAGCCAAGGCGCTCATGCCTATGCCGCCTATGCCTAACATGTAGATGGTATGTCCTTCTCCTTTATTCATTTTGTTCCGTTTTTCAGAGGCAGGGGTTTACACCGCTTGCTTAATATCTGTCGCCCCTACGGGGCTGGCTTTAACTAATTACTTTAATAATCACATTTACAATATCATCGGCGGCATTCGGACGCGCGAATTTGCCGATGTTGGTACTCAGTTTGTTCTTCCATTCCTTGTCCGCGCTGAGTTTGAACAAGGTGGGAATAAGCTCTTTCTCCGTGTCCGCATTGCGCACCATGATGGCCGCTTCGGCATCGACGAGTTGTTGGGCGTTCTTGGTCTGGTGGTCTTCGGCAGCCGTCGGGAGCGGCACGAAGATGACCGGCTTCTGCACCAAGGCCAATTCGGAAATCGACATGGCGCCTGCACGCGAGATGACCACATCGGCCAAGCCGTAGGCCAAATCCATGCGGTCGATGAAGATGGTGGGTTTCACTTGCTGCTCCAATCCCAAGGACTTCACTTCCTGCTGGGCTTGTTCGAAATAGAACTTACCGGTCTGCCAAATGAGTTGCAAGTCGCTGTCCTTGAAGGCGGCGAGTTGTGCGCTGATGCCTTTGTTGATGCCCAAGGCGCCTTGGCTGCCACCGACGAGCAAGGCAACTGGCTTGGTCGGGTCGAGATGGAAGTATTCGGCGGCTTCTTCTCGGGTACCGTTGAGGGTGATGTTGGCCCTCAAGGGATTGCCGGTGAAGTGTATTTTTTCGGCTGGGAACCATTGGTCGAGATGGTCGTAAGCCACGCAGATGGCTTTGGCTTTCTTGCCCACGTTGCGGTTGGTCTTGCCTGGATAAGAGTTTTGCTCCTGGATGACGGTGGGGATGTGCAAGTAGTTGGCACTCATTAAAGTAGGCCCGCTGGCAAATCCGCCCACTCCAATCACTACATCAGGCTTAAAGCGTTTCAGGATGGCGATGGCGTGGTTGATGCTGCTCGTGAGCTTCAGCGGCAACAGGAGCGATTTGATTTCTTTGGTGAAACCGCTGATCCACAGGCCTTCAATCGGGTAGCCGGCTTTGGGCACGCGTTCCATCTCCATGCGGCCTTTGGCCCCGATAAAGAGGATGTCGGCCTTGGGAAATCTCCTTTTCAAGGCATCGGCGATGGCGATGGCGGGAAAGATGTGGCCGCCAGTGCCACCACCACTAATCACGACTTTAAGGTTCTCATTCATAATCCGTTATCTCTGTCTCTGTAATGGTTTTCAACTCTTGTTCTTTGCTTGTGGTACCGTCTTCCATGCTTTTGGTGACGCTCAGAATCATGCCGATGATAAGTCCGGTGGCCATCATCGACGAACCGCCCATGCTGACGAAGGGCAACGGTTGACCTGTGACTGGCAACAACCCTATCGAAACTCCCATGTTGATCATGGCCTGCATGATGACGAGGAATCCCAAACCGAAAGCCATGAACGAGCCGAAGGTGAGGGGACGCTTGATGACGATTCGTAACACTCTCGTAAAGAGGATGACATAAAGCATCAAGACGACGATGGCTCCAAGAAGGCCGTATTCCTCAATGATGATGGCGAAGATGAAGTCCGAATAAGGATGGGGCAAGAAGTTGCGCTGCTCGCTTTTTCCGGGGCCTTTGCCCACGATGGAGCTGGTGGCCACGGCGATTTTCGCGTAGGTCTGCTGATAGTGATGGTCATCGAAAGGGTCAAAGTCTTTTTCTTCGTCTTCACCCATAGCTTCGATACGTCCAATCCAAGTCTGGATTCGGGTTTTCTTTGGCGTGAAAACAGGGGCATTGGCCGGGTCGCCGACATATTCCGCCTGCGCTTTTTGCAATTTTCGGTTTCCTATGCTTGTCCGAGCTGCGTCCATGGCGATATATAGGCCTAATCCGACCACTCCGATGCCGAGGATGGCTAAAATGTGCAGGAATTTCACCCGCCCGATGAAGAGCAGCACAAGGCAAACCACCAACAAGATGGCGGCGGTAGACAGGTTTTCAGGGAAAATCAAGGCCACAGTGACCAAAATGGGCGTAGCGAGTTTGATTAGCACTTCCTTGAAACTGTTCAAAGCAGGCCCCATCATAACCAACTGTCTCGACAGGTAGGTGATGAGGATGATTTTTGCCACTTCGCTGGGCTGGAACGAAAAACCACCTAAACTGATGGAACGACTGGCTTGGTTGATGTTGCGGCCAAACAATAGGGTGTAGAGCAGCAAAGCCATGCATGGAATCAGCAGTAGCCACGCCACTTTGGCAAAATGCCGGTAATCAATGCGGTAAGCGATGTACAGCATGACGAAGCCGATGAATAGCGTGCTGGCGTGCTTTATCAGCATCTGGCTGGTGCTTCCGTGGTATTTGTTGACCACTAAGGCACTGGCGGCGCTGTAAACCACGATGAGGGAGACGATGGCCAACAACAGCGTCACAATCCAGATGACCTTGTCGCCTCTCATTAACCTATTGATGACATTCATTTTCAAGTTGTTTTACGATGTTAGTGAAATGGTCGCCGCGCTCGACGAAAGTCTCTTCAGAGTTGTCTGACTTACAAGCTGGTGAGAACAGCACGATGTCGTCTTCCTGAGCCAAGAAGGAGGCCGTTTCGACAGCTTCTTCCAAGTTTTTCACTTCGTAGATGTCTTTGACGTCCTTCTGGAAGGCGTTTTTCAGGTTGGCATGATACTTCCCGATGCAAATCAGCGCTTTGACCTTCTTCTTAGCCACGTGCTTCAGGTCCCTGAAATCGGTTTCGCGGTCGTTGCCGCCGGCAATCCAAATCACAGGCTTGACGATATTCTCGAAAGTGAACCAGGTGGCATTCGCGTTTTCGGCTCTCGAATCGTCATAATACATCACGCCGTCAATGGTGGCGATGTAGTCCTGGCGATGCTCGATGGTGTTCAAGTCGCTCAGGCTCTGCTTGATGCTCTCTTTCCTGATTTGCAAAATCTTGTTGGATATGCTGGCTACCATGGAGTTAGGTTGTCGCAGTTTCGTGTTGGTCAGTTCTTCAATGTAAGTCATGGTTTTATAATTATTCGGTTGTTTGTAGGGTCAGACCCACGTGTCTGCCCTTTTAAATTTTTATCGTATTTTAAAGGTTATCAATGTAAAAGCAGCCAGCAATATGGTCACAATCCAGAAGCGGATGGTAATCTTCACCTCGTGGTGAACCGTGTTGTGTCCCTCGCCGTGACCCTTGAAAGTGACAGTCGAATCGGGCCATTTCTCTTTGAATTTGTTATAGCTCATGCGGAAGTGGTCATGCATGGGAGCGGTCTTCCAAATGCGGTGTTTTTTTCCTGTCTTCACAAAACGTTTCACGTCCAAATCGGAGAGGATTTCGAAGAGGAACACGCCGCAAAGCAAAGGCAACAACAGCTCCTTGTGCATGATGATGGCTGACACTGCGATGACACCGCCAATGGTCAGACTGCCTGTGTCACCCATGAAGATTTGGGCAGGGTAGGAGTTGAACCAAAGGAAACCAATCAAGGCACCCACGAAAGCGGCCATGAACACGACAAGCTCCTCGCTGCCAGGAATGTACATCAGATTGAGGTAACTTGCGGTCTTGGCGTTACTTGAAATATAAGCCAACAGCAATAGGGTTAACCCGATGATGGCCGAGTTGCCCGATGCCATGCCATCCATGCCATCGTTGAGGTTGGAGCCGTTCGACACGGCAGCCACGATGAAGACGGTGAGCAGTACCAGAAAAACCCAAGCTAAATTGTACATCCATTTCGGTCCAGCCCATTTGAAGAGGTCTGCGTAGTTGAGGTTGTGGTTCTTGAGGAAAGGAATGGTCGTTTGGGTCGATTTCACTGTGGGGCTTTTCACGACGACTTCTTTGTTGTCTTCGATTTTAACATGTACCGTCTCGTTGATTTGCACGGCTGGACTGAAACGCAAGGTGAGACCGACAATGAGTCCCAACAAGACCTGTCCGCCCAATTTCACGATGGGTTTGAGGCCATCTTTGTTCTTTTTGAAGGTCTTGATGTAGTCATCGGCAAATCCTATCATGCCCAAAATCAGCGTGGTGACAATCATGAGGAGGGTGTAAACGCTATGGAGTTTACACACGAGCAGCACAGGAATCAGGATGGCCGTGATGATGATGACACCGCCCATGGTGGGCACGCCTATTTTCTTGGTGTTGTATGGGTCAGTGGCTTCATCGCGCTGGGTTTCAATGATTTTCTTGCGCTTCAGCAGTTTGATGAACCAGTTGCCGAACCAAACCGAGATGATCAAAGCCAAAATGATGGCTGACGCAGCGCGAAAGGTGACGTAGTTGAAAACACCTGCGCCCGGGAAATGGATTTTTTGCAGATAATTGAAGAGATAGTATAACATCAGCGTGCCTCCTTAAATGCTTCCGACAAGACTTCCTTGTCGTCAAAATGATTCTTTACTCCGTTGATTTCCTGATAGTTTTCGTGGCCTTTTCCTGCAAGGAGAATGATGTCACCCTTCTTGGCAAGAGCAACGGCAGTGCGGATGGCCTCACCGCGATTGGTGATGCTCAGCACCTTGCCTTTGTCTTCCTCAGCGATACCGGCTTTCATCTGGCGGATGATTTCATCGGGGTCTTCGTTGCGCGGGTTGTCGCTGGTAAGGATGACGCGGTCGCTCAGTTTCACGGCAACGGCAGCCATTTCAGGTCGTTTGGTGGTGTCGCGGTTGCCTCCACAACCCACTACGGTGATGAGCGTTTCCTTGTGGCAGCGCACCTCGTTGATAGTCTCAAGCACGTTTTCCAAAGCGTCAGGGGTGTGCGCGTAATCTACAATGCCCACGATGCCGTTTTCAGAATACACCATGTCGAAGCGGCCGTTGGCTCCTCGCAGTTTGCTGATTTCGACCAGCAACTCGTCTTTGTTGAAACCCAATGACAAAGCTGCACCGTAGATGGCCAAGATGTTGCTGGCATTGAAACCTCCCACAAGCTGGGTGAACATTTCGGTGCCGTTCACTTTGAGCAACATACCGTCGAAGTGGCTCTCCATAATGATGCCTTTGAAGTCGGCGTCATGTTTCAGGGCGTAGCTGAGTTTCTTGGCCTTGCAGTTCTGGAGCATGACGGCTCCGTTTTTGTCGTCGAGGTTGGTGAGGGCGAAGGCACTCTGCGGCAGGTCGTCGAAGAATTTCTTCTTGGCATTGCGGTAGTTGGCCATCGTCTTGTGGTAGTCGAGGTGGTCGTGGGTCAGGTTGGTGAAGATACCGCCTGCAAAATGAAGTCCAGCGATGCGGTCTTGTGCTACACTGTGTGAACTTACCTCCATGAAGGCGTATTCACACCCTTTTTCCACCATTTGCTGCAACAGGGCATTCAACTCAATGGGGTCAGGGGTGGTGTGCGTTGACGGAATCACTTCGCGGTTGATGATGTTTTCAATGGTGGAGAGCAAGCCGCAGTTGTAGCCCGCATCGGTGAAGAGCCTATATAATAAGGTGGCGATGGTGGTCTTGCCGTTGGTGCCTGTAACGCCGACCAAACGCAGTTTTTTGGAAGGATTTCCAAAGAAATTGGAGGCACCCACGCCCAACACGTAGGCCGAATTGTCCACCTTGATGTAGGTGACTCTTTCGGCTCTCTTTCGGGGCATCTTCTCGCACACCACGGCGACGGCACCGTTTCCGATGGCTTTGTCAATATAGTCATGGCCATCGACTTGCGTGCCATTTACGGCAAAGAACAAAGTGCCTTTGTCGGCTTTTCGGGAGTCGAAGGTGATGTCAGAGATGTCGAGCTCCTTGTCGCCTTCGATTTCCAGAAGGTTGCAGTTAACTAATATTTCTTTGAGTTTCATTTCTTTTCGAGTTTTAAGTGAATGACACTGTTGGACTTTATGGTGTCGCCAGCTTGCAGCGACTGTTCTTTGACGATGCCTTGGCCTTTGAAGTCGGGTTTCAGTCCCAAATTCTCAAGCAGATAGATGGCATCGGTGACATCCATCCCGACCACATTGGGCACGATATTCTGCTTGATTTCGGCTTTCTTGACTTTGGTTTCGCCGTTATCGTCTTTTTCGACAGTCACCCAGTTACCGTCAAGAGCATAGTCTGAGTATTCTTCTGACAAGCCGTTGAGGTAGTTTCGGGCTTTCTCGCTCTGCACAATAATCGGCTCATAAGTGTTGTGTACGAGCACAGTAGAGTCATCGTCTTTAATGCCGATGCGGGTGGCGTTGATTTTTTCGGCAATTTCCCTGAATCCAGGTGCTGAGACGCTACCGGCTGCCCAATACGGTCCACGAGCGCGACTCACCACAATGATGCAACTGTATTTGGGCTTGTCGGTCGGGAAGTAGCCCACAAAAGTGGTGTTGTACAGCTTCCTGCCAATGCCTGGCTCGTGGTAGCTATAGCCTTGCACCTTGTCGTAGTACTGCGCCGTACCAGTTTTGCCTGCCACAGGAACCACGCAATCCTTGAACTGACGCTTGGCCGTTCCTCTGATGACAACGCCTTCCAACATGGTTTGGAGTTTATCGATGGCCTCAGGCGAGGCAATGTGCTCGTTAAGGACGATGGGGTCGTATTTCTCGATGGTCTGGGTGCCACGGCGGATTTCAGTGACGAATTGCGGCTTCATCATCTTACCGTCGTTGGCGATGGCATTGTAGAGCGTGAGGAGGTGCAATGGCGTCACGTTGACTTCATAACCAATTGACATCCAAGGCAAAGAAACATTCGACCAAAGCTTTCTGCCGTCTTTCGTTTTGTCGTTTGGGTGCTTGATGACGGGATTCGCCTCGCCTGCAATGCCTGTGCCCACTTTTTTGTTCAGTCCTAAGGCGTAGAGGCCTTCAACGTATTTCTCGGGATGGGCCACAAACTCTTTCGTGATGAGCACAGCCGTACCTTTGTTCGAAGACTGTTCGATGACTTCCTGCACCGTCGCGATGCCGTCGGAGGTAAACCTGTGGTCGTCTTTCATGACGCGGTTGGAGAACTTGATGGGGCCGGTGCCGATGTTCACCTTGTCGTCGAGCTTGAGCTTTTCATTATGGTTGAGCAGAACGACCATGGAAGCGATTTTGAAGACGGAACCGGGTTCGTAGCGTTCAGCCAAGGCGAAGTTGTATTTTTCTTCATACTGCCCTGTCTCGTGGTTGAGCGACAAGCTGGCCAAAGCCTTCACGTAACCAGTCTCCACATCCATGAGAATCGCGCAGCCTTGTTCGGCCTTGTTGGTGACCAAGGTGTTGTTGAGTGCGTTTTCAACGATGTCCTGCAACTTGATGTCGAAGGTGGTGATGAGGTCGTTGCCGTTGATGGCGTCTTCGTTTTTCTCCGAATCGACTGGAATCCAGTCGTTGTGGTGCAGTCGTCTTTCCATCTGGTAACCGTTTTGGCCTCTCAGATAGTCATTGTAGGCACCTTCCAAACCGAAGTAGTAGCCTTTTTCCTCGTTGGCCATGCCTAACATGAGGCTTGCTAATTCTTTATAGGGGTGGTCGCGGCGGGTTTTCTTTTCGTAAATCATGCCACCTTGATATAAGCCGCGGTTGAAGATGACGAACTGTTGCATCTGCCTCAATTCCGACTGCGTGATGTTCAGCGCAATCTTGTAGTGGCGGTTTTTCTTGGCCTTGCCTTCAGCGAAAAAAGCCTTCCATTGTGCGGCGTTTCTTTTCGGGAAGAGATTAGCCATTTGGCCACAGAGTGAGTCGATGTTTTGGGCAAGGAAAGCGGAATCGACGGCCTTGTAGTCAAAAAAGACGTCATAAAGCGGGATTGTGGTGGCCATCAGTTGTCCGTCACTGGAGAAAATATTACCTCTTGAGGCTTCCATTTCCCTGAGGCGATATTCGCGTTTTTCGGCAAGTTGCACGAGCTCATGGCTGTCCTTGGTCTGCACGAGGATAATCTTCACGATGACGGCAATGCCAAAGAGAAGTACCAGGAAATACACCAGGTAGGTCTTCCAAAGGGTATCGGTTTTGGGTTCAATCTTCATCACTCCTCCGCTTTTTCAGGTTCTTCGATGTTGATTCGTTTCAGCGGCTCAATGGTCTCCTTGATGCCTGTGCCCTTGAGCTTTCTGGCCAACACGGATTGTTTTGATGCCTCCATGATGGCCGATTTCAGTTGCACGTATTCCACTTGAAGGTCGTTCAGCCTTTTTGTGGTCTGGGTGATTTCGCGGCTTTTTTCCTCGGCCACGTAGGTGTTGGTGATGAGGATCATGAGGAGAATCGTGACGTAGACCAAAAAAGGAAACTGTTGGGCGATACCTCTGTTCACGAGATATTTGCCGCCAAAAACGGTCATCAGGGTCTTTCCGCCTTTGCCGCCGGTTTTTGCTTTGCCTTTCGCTGGTTTTTCATCGACGGTTTCTGCTCCCGCTTCCGATAGAGGAGTGTTGTCGGTCTTAATGATTGCAAGTTCCTCTTTTTCTTGCTCTTGCGCGTTTTCAATCGCCGCGCTCTTGAATCTGTTTTCTCCCATTGCTTTACTTTTTCTCTGCAATTCTGAGTTTGGCGCTTCTGGCCCGACTGTTGCGCTCCATTTCTTCGTCGGAGGGGACAATCGGTTTGCGCGTGATAATATGATAAGGTGTAAGTAGGTTTCCGTAAAAATCTTTCACTTCCTTGCCCTCAGCATTGCCAGTCCTCATAAAATTCTTCACGATTCTGTCTTCAAGCGAGTGATAACTCATCACCACAAGGCGGCCACCCGACTTCAGCACGTCGGGGCACTGGGTGAGGAAGGCGGTCAAGGCGTCAAGCTCTTGGTTCACCTCGATGCGCAAGGCTTGGAAGAGTTGGGCTAATACCTTGTTCTCCTTGCCGCGTGGCAAACGGCGTTGCACGGCGGTTTTCAACTGCTCGGTGGTCTCGATGGGTTCGGCTTCGCGGGCCATGATGATGTCGGAGGCGATAAGTTGGGGCTGTTGCATCTCGCCGTAGAGACGCAGGATGCGTGTCAGGGCGGCGTGGTCGTAGGTGTTCACCACTATGGCGGCATCGTTGGGTGTCATTTGGCTCATGCGCATGTCCAAGGGACCGTCGAAGCGGGTGGAAAAACCTTTTTCGGGTGTGTCGAACTGGTGAGACGAGACACCCAAGTCGGCGATGACACCGTCAATCTTCCCACCGTGATAGAGTTGGATGAAGTTCTTGAAGTACTTGAAGTTCTGAGGAATGAAGGTGAAACGCTCGTCATCAAAAGCGTTGACTGCGGCATCCTCGTCTTGGTCGAAGGCATAAAGATGGCCCGTCGTGAGCCTGTCAAGGATGGCACGCGAATGACCGCCGCCGCCAAAAGTGACGTCGGCGTACACACCTTCGGGGTTGATGTTCAGGCCCCCGATGCATTCTTTTTTCATGACCGGATAATGATACATGACTAGCCTCCTCAATTATAAGTTTTCAAGAATGTCGAAGTATTCCTCGTCAGAAATTTCGGTCTCAAGTGATTGTTCGTAGAGATCCTTGTTCCAGATTTCCATTTTCGTCATGACCGAGGTGATGACAATTTCTTTCTCGAGAAGACCTTTCTCGATGAGATCCTTGGGGATCAAAAGACGACCGTTGCTGTCAAGTTTGACAAAACGAGATCCTGAGTCATAGCGGCGCATTACTGCTTCTTGCTTTCTCTTGAACTGCGAAAGTTTGGCACTCAAACGAGCCAGTAAATCTCGCCAGTCTCTAACGGTATATAGTTCGAGACATTTCACGTATGGGTCGGGATGAAGGACAAAGCCCTCATTCACCTGATCGCCAAACTGTTCCTTGAACTCGCTGGGGAATGACACGCGCCCTTTCGAGTCCAAATTGCAGTAGAAATGTCCTATTGGGTAACTCATTTTTCGTTTCGATGGTTTTTCGGTTGCAAAGATACAATTTTTCCCACTTTCCCCCACTTTCTCCCACTTAAAAATTCTTATTTATTTTTCAACAAACATTGTTCATATCTTTGTTGATATTTGTTGACAACTTTGTTAACAATTTGCTGCACATTTTTTGGAAAAAGTGTTGATAAGTGCCGTTTTGCCCTTTTTGGACCATTTTTCGACCGAAAATGACAATTCAATTTTACTTTTTACTATTTTTGCCGATTAAAGCGAATTCGTCGGTTATGGAAATGGAACAAATCAACCTTATTGACCTCAGGAAAATCTTCACGGCCAAGGTGCCCAAGTTGATGAAACACATGCCCGAATGGCTGTTTCGCAAGATTCAGCGGTTGTTGCATGAGGACGACATCAACGAGATCCTGACCAAGTATGCCGACAAGGAAGGCCTCGACTTCATCAACGCGGTGGTGGACGACTTCAACCTTGACGTGGTGTTAGAGGGTATCGATAACCTGATGGCGAGCGACCGCATCCTTGTGGCGTCCAACCATCCCTTGGGTGGCCTCGACGGCATTGCGCTTATCGGTGCGGTGGGCAACCATAGGGGAGAGACCTTGACTCCTGTCAACGACTTCCTGATGTTTGTGAAGAACCTCCAACCGATTTTCATTCCTGTCAGCAAGGTGGGTAGTGCGACGGCCAACCGTGAGGAGAGTTTGAGGTTGTTCAACGAGACCTTTGCCGGCGATGCCACGATTTGCTATTTCCCCTTCGGCCTCTGCTCGCGCAAAACCAAAGGCGGCAAAATCATGGATTTGGATTGGAAAAAGACCTTTGTCACCAAGTCGAAAGCCTACCAACGCGACATCGTTCCTGTCCACATCGAAGGTCGCAATTCGAACTTCTTCTACAACCTTGCAAGACTTCGTAAACGTTTGGGAATCAAGGTGAACATCGAGATGGCTTTCCTCGTCGACGAGTTCTTCAAACAACGCAACAAGCAACTGACCATCACTTTTGGCAAGCCCATCCCATACCAGACCTTCGACCGTCGATTCACTGATGCCCAATGGGCGGAGAAACTTCGCACGTTCTCCTACCAGCTGCCGAAGGATGCCAACCAGATTTTTGACCCTGAAAAAGAATACACGATATGATGAAAGATATTATTGCACCGGTGCCGGTTGAGGCCATTATGGAAGAGTTGACCGAGGAGAAATTTTTCCGCAAGACCAACAATGGAGGAAATGAAATCTATGTGCTGACGGCACACGAATCACCCAACATCATGCGCGAGATTGGCCGTCTGCGCGAAATCAGCTTCCGCGACTCGGGCGGCGGTACGGGCCTTGACTGTGACATCGATGTGTTCGACACCCGCGACGAGAACTTCTTCTATCAGCTTATCGTGTGGAACCCCATCGACCACGCCATCGTGGGCGGTTACCGTTTTCTGCTCTGCGACCATCTGCCCATTGATGCCAACGGCCAAGTGGATACGCCCACCAGCGAACTGTTTCTCTATTCCAAAAAGTTTGTAGAGGAGTATTTGCCCTACACTATCGAGTTGGGGCGCTCATTCGTGCAACCCAACTACCAGCCTTCCAAGAGCCTGTCGAAAGGCCTGTATTCCTTGGATAACCTTTGGGACGGTTTGGGTTCGTTGGTCGACATTTATCCTGAGGCGAAGTATTATTTCGGTAAGGTGACGATGTATCCCTCTTTGGAACGCACCTCACGCGATTTGATTCTCTATTTTATACAGAAACACTTTCCTGATAAGGAAAATTTGGTTACGGTGCGCCCCGAGCTGAACCTGCCCATTCTCGCTGGACAGGAATGGTTGGACAACCTTTTCTGCGCCGACAATTACCGTGACAATTACAAAATCTTGGTGAAGATGGTGCGCGAGCGCGGTGCAGCGGTACCGCCTTTGGTCAACGCCTACATGAGTCTCTCCCCCACACTGCGGTCGTTTGGCACGGCACTCAATCCTGGCTTTGGCGCGGTGGAGGAGACAGGTATCTTGATGACTATCAGCGATATGTTTGAGGAGAAAGTCAAGCGCCACCTGATTTACGACCAGAATGAGATTCCGGAACACTTAAAAATGCCTTTCTATGCAAATTAACAAAGCCGATTTTCTGATGAGCAACACTCGTTTCGAGTTTTTGCCCAACGACAATATTCCCGAATATGCCTTCATTGGCCGCTCTAATGTGGGCAAGTCCTCGCTAATTAACATGCTGGTGCAGCGTAAAGGTTTGGCCAAGACTTCCTCTGTGCCGGGCAAGACGGTAGCCATCAACCATTTTATCGTCAACGATGCTTGGTATCTTGTTGATTTGCCGGGTTATGGCTATGCGCAGCATTCCAAGAAGACCCGCGAGCAGTGGCGCGTCATGATTAACAATTACATCCAACGCCGCCGCAATTTAGTGACCACTTTCGTGCTGGTCGACTCGCGTCTTGAACCTCAAAACAATGACTTGGGCTTTGTTGAATGGTTGGGTGAGAATCAAGTGCCGTTTTGCATCGTTTTCACCAAATCCGACAAGGTGTCAAAGGCGGAGTTGGACAGGAATGTGGCTGCTTTCAAGGCGAAGCTGTTGGAGGAATGGGAGGAGTTGCCGCCCATTTTT
This sequence comes from Bacteroidales bacterium, assembly GCA_016285355.1. The sequence goes on along the minus strand of JAEEQP010000004.1, from coordinate 81,100 downwards.
ATCACCTCGGCGGAAAAGAAGCAGGGGAGGGACGAGATTTTGGCTTACATAGAGGAGCAAAATGCTGAGGTGGCCAATTTGATGAACAAGAAATGAATTCAACTAATTATTAATCAACTCAAAAAACTACTATCATGTTAGGCATTCTTTTATCAGTACTGATTGGCGCGATTGCCGGCTATATCGGGAGTAAAATCATGAAGCAAGGTATGGGACTGTTGGTTTGCATTCTTGTGGGTATCGTTGGCGGCTTTTTGGGCAGTTGGCTTTTTGGCCTGTTGGGCATTTCCCCCAAAACGACCTTCTGGGGCCAGCTGATAGTCGGCATAGTAGGTTCCGTTGTGCTGCTTTGGCTTCTTTCTTTGCTCAAAAGGAAATAAGTTTTAGATTCCCTTCAGGAATGGAGTAATATTATTATTTAACATGCAGCGGATTGTGGCGTTTATGAATCGTGAACGTTCCTTACCGCCGCAGTTCACAAAACAATGGCTCTCCATTCCCGAAGGGAATCTCATCTGAAATACACTCTGGTAATTCCTGTTCCACCTGTTTCGAGAGAAGCATCACAGAAACGCTCCACTTCATGCAGGTGGCTGAGTTTCTCGCGGATGAGCTTGCGCAAGATGCCATTACCCTTACCATGAAGAATACTCACCTCCTTGATGCTGAGTAATTTGGCTTCGTCAAGGTATTTGTCCACGATATCCAAGGCTTCCTCGGCACGTTTGCCGCGCACATCAAGGGTCAGTTCGAAGTGTTCGGCTTTCTCGCTGAGGTCTTCGGCGATACCGTTTTGCCAGCGACGTTGGGTTTTGCGGGCTTCGGCACGGCTTACCTTGCGGAGCTTGTCAGGACTGGTGCGCAGACGGATGCTGTCGAAGAGGATGGTGGCGTCGGTGTCGCTGATGGCCAAGATTTCGCCCACCACTTGCATTTCCTCGATGCAGACAGTGTCGCCTACTTTCAGCACCACTTCAGACTCTTCTTTTTTCTTGGCTTCGGCCACTTCCTTGGCTTTTTGTGCTATCTCCTCTTTGGTTTTTTCAAGGTTCTGGCGGATTTCTTTGGTCTTGGTTTTCTCAGCCTGTGCTTCCTTGATTTCCTTGATGGTGCGCTCGATTTGGCTGTTGGCCTTCTGAATCAGTTCCTGGGCTTCAGCGGCGGCATCGCGGAGGTATTGTTTCTTCTTGCTTTCAAGTTCGGCTAAAAGTTTCTTGTATTTCTCCACGACCTCGGTCAGCAATTGGTCGGCGATGCGCAGGTCTTGTTCTTTCTTGCGGATGGCTTTCTTGTCGACTTCAAGCTGTTGCAGCTGCTTCTCAAACTTCAGGTGCTGGTCGCCGGTGATGTTGGCTGCGTCATCAAGAATCTGTTTCGGGAAGCCGATTTTCTTGGCGATTTCGAAAGCGAACGACGAGCCAGGTTTGCCTGTCATCATGATGTACATGGGCTGCATGAAGCGCGTGTCGAACAGCATGGCACCGTTGACAATGCCCTCATGGTTGTCTGCCAAAAGTTTCAGGTTGGCATAGTGCGTCGTGACCATGCCGAAGGCTTGTTTCTTGTTGAGTTCCAAGAGGATGGCCTCGGCGATGGCACCACCCAATTGGGGTTCTGTACCAGTTCCGAACTCGTCGATGAGGAACAAGGTCTTTTCGTCGGCATGTTCCAGCAGGGCCTTCATATTAATAAGGTGTGAACTGTAGGTGGATAGGTCGTCCAAAATCGACTGCTCGTCACCGATGTCGATGAAGAGGCTTTCAAACAAGCCGCATTGCGAGTCGACGCGCATGGGCGGCATGAGGCCGCATTGCAGCATGTATTGGAGTAGCCCGGTGGTTTTCAGGCAGACCGACTTGCCGCCCGCGTTGGGACCACTGATGACGAGGATGCGGTCAGTTTCGTCCAGTTTCAAATCAAGTGGGACTACCTGCTTTCCTTGGGCCTTCAGCTTCTTTTCCAACAAGGGGTGTCGCGCCTGCTGCCAGTTGATGTAGGGTGTGTCTTGTATTTCGGGCTTCACGCCACCGATTTCTTGGGCCAGCAACGCCTTGGCGCGGATGAAGTCGAGTTCACCCAACAGGTTCCATGCCTTGCGCAATTCGGAGAGGTAAGGCCGAAGGAGACGCGTAAAGGCCATCAAAATGCGGTGGATTTCACGTTTCTCGGCATATTCCAACTCCTTGATTTCGTTGGAGGTGTCGAAGATTTCGGCAGGTTCGATGTAGACGGTCTGTCCAGTGGCTGACTCGTCGTGGATGAAACCTCTGATGGCGCGTTTGTCGCCAGCCTTCACCGGAATGACCAAACGCCCATCGCGGACGGTAAGCTCTGATTTCTGGTCGACCCAGCCCGCAGTCTTGGCATCGCTCATGATTTGTCGGATGCGCTTCTCGATGCCACCCTGCTTGCGGCGGATGCTTTGGCGGATTTCCAACAGTTCGGTTGAAGCATTGTCGGGAATCTCGCCCTTGTCGTCGACGAGGCGGTTGACCTCAGTGAAGATACTACGCTCGATGAAAATGTTCTCAATCAGCGACTTAATCCGTGGTGTAGTATCGGCACTTTCTGAGTGGCCGTAGCGCAGAATGGCTTCAAGTACATTGAGTGAAGGTTTCAAGGCAAACAAATCCTCCACATTGAGGCAGGTGCCGTCAATCTGGATGCGATGGAAGGCCTCGCGCAGGTCGTGGAAGTCGCGCACGGGGAATGGCACGCCAGTCTGCAAGAGATGGATAAACTCTTCGGTTTGTTCCAAACTCTTGAGGATGTGTGCTTTATCAGTTGAAAAGCTCATCTTGTCCGCTCTCTCCAAGCCCATCGCACTAATGCAATGGTCGGAAAGCATTTGACGGATGCTTTTAAAGCCGATTTTTTGTTCAAAATTGGTTGGGTAAATCACTGGTTGAGTTTTAGTGCGCAAAAGTAAGGAAAATTTTTCAGAACAAGCTGCTGATAATGATGGTTTGCTGGAAGATACCGCTGTGGGCGTTATGTTTGAGACCAACGGTGGTGACCAAGGTCAGGTGAATGGTCTGTTTGGGCGAAAGATGCTCCTGCAAGGTGGCGATGCGTGCCCTCAGTTTAGTTTCATCATCGGCCTTCGGGTCGTATTCCTTCGACAGGAATTTCATCTCGCACAAGTTGACAACGCGGTCGTCCCTGACAATCAGCATGTCGATTTGTGCGCCTTTGTGGTCTTCGTCGCCGCGTACAATCCATGCCGATTCTGATGACACTACGTTTTCTACCCCCAATGCCCTCTTGATTTGACTGACATGGTTGAAACAGACTTGCTCGAAAGTGAAACCGCGCCATGTGTTGAGTTGTGGCTTGTTTTGGTTGTGTTGCCAGTAGGCTGTATCGGTGATGTTTTGTCCGTCTATGAAGTTCAGATGGAACTGGCAGAAACTGTCAGTGAGTCTGTATCTGATTTCTTTCTTGCTTTCTCCGAAGGGATGGTAACAAGTAATGAAATCGCTGGCCAAGAGTGCTTCAAGTGTTTTGGAAAAGTTTCCTCCTGCCTTGATTCCCAATTGTTTGGCCAAGTCTTCACGTGTGTAGCCTGTGTGCCGTTTGGCAAGCTGCCTTACCACCGCCTTGAATTCTTCTGGTTTGGAGAACAAGGAACCGAAAAGCCGGTCGAACTCCATGCCGAGTTTGGCGTTTGGGGCGAAAAACAGTGCGTCGATGTTTTGTGCCAGGCTTTTCCCCTTCTGGAAGTAGTTCATATAATAAGGTATGCCGCCGAGAATCATGTAGGCTTCCACAAGGTCGTAGCTCGACATGGGTACATTCTTTGACTCGAAAAACGCCTTACACTCGCCAAGCGTAAAAGGCGACAGCTTGATTTGCCAAGTCAGGCGGTCGTAGAGGCCTCCTTTGTTGTTGATGAGGTTGTCGAGCATCCACGAAGTTGCGCTTCCGCACACGATGAGCATCACATGGTCACGCCAAGCACCCCATGAGTTCCAGAAATGCTCGAAGGCGACCAAGAACTTGGAACGGGGCGTATCCATCCAAGGCAGTTCGTCGATGAAAATCACCTGACGGCTGCCATCGTTGAGGCTGTCCAAGAGCTGTCCTAGCATGAGAAAAGCCTCGGCCCATGAAGTGGGACAGTGGCTTTCGCCCATGCCGTACTGAATCAGGCTGGCGTAGAACGCTTCCAACTGGTCTTTGATGCCGATTTTGCGCTCCTTGTCGAAGGGCGAAAGTCCGCTGTGATAGAAGGCCATTTTGTCTTGGAAAAGTTCCTTCACGAGGAAGGTTTTGCCCACACGACGGCGACCATAGATGGCGACAAACTCGGGCTTGCCGCTATTGTACAGGTTTTTAAGTTCTTGTATCTCCTGTTTTCTTCCAATGAGGTTGTTCATTTGCTCTTAATTTGGCCGCAAAGATAGAAAAAGTATTTGATTCGGCCAAATAAGTACCCCTTTATTTGGCCGAATAATGGTAAAAATGGTCGTATTCGGCCAGTTTGAGTGGATAATTGTGGTGTGGGATTGAAGATTGTTGATGATTATATGCCTATTTCTTGTAAGCGTTTCTCAATGTGCGCGAAGATTTTCTTGTAGGCAGCGCAAAGGAAAGTCTTGCTACGGAAATCGCCTGATTTGAGAAAGCCATCGTGCAAGCAACCGCCGTGACAGATGTCTAACCATTTGCAGTTCTTACAACTACCTTTCTCAATGTATTCCGAACGTTTGTAGATTTCGCCTTGCTTGATGCGAGGCAGAATATCTGAAAGTGTTTCCTCGTGCAAGTTGCCGTATGAATAGTGTAGCAAATCATCATCGCAGAAACGACCGCAGGGCATCACATCGCCTGTTGGCGCAATGGCGAAGAAGTTGTCCTGACAGTTACGGCCAAACATGCAGCCTGTGGTCTTTTTGGAAACGATGTTGCTGGCGATTTCTACAAAATTGGACTCAGTGATTTCGCCTTGGTTGTCGTGGAACCACAAATCAAATAGTTCTATCGACATTTGGGCATATTCCGAGGGCGTAATGCCGTATTCGTCCAAGTTATTGGTGGCCTCGCCAGCTGAAAACAAGGGGTTGAACTTGAAACTCAACTTGTGTTCTTTCATGAAGTTATATAGTTCGGGAATGTGTCCGATGTGTTTCTTTCCTGCCACGACGATGCAGCCAGGGCTGATGCCTTTCTCCCTGCAAAGTGCGAGTTTCGACATGATAAGGTCGAAAGTGGGTTGGCCGTTGATGCCCACACGCTGTTGGTCGTGGATGGCCTTGGTGCCGTCTAACGAAAAGCCTGGGCGGACATTGTATTGCAAAAAGAGGTTGATGATTTCCTCCGTGACTAACGAAAGGTTGGTTTGGATGCTGTTTTGGTAGTTGATGCTTTCCAATTCTTGTTGCATAAAGGCGAAAATCTCACGGTAGTTGTCGATGCCCCACAGCAAAGGCTCGCCGCCGTGCCAAATGAAAGTGACCTTTTGGCGCGGATAGGTCTTCTGATAGTCCTTTAATTGAAGGATGATTTGTTTGGCAAAGGCAAGGTTGAATGTCTCCTTGTGGGTTTTTGTTTCGTTGCTCAAATAGCAGTATTTGCAACGGAAGTTACAGGAGTAGGTGGGTTTGAGGATGATGACCATTAGCCTTCGGTTGGGGTTTTAGCTTGTTCAACAAAACATTGTCCTGGCCCATATTCACCTTCAATACAATTTTTCAAGGTTTCTTTGTAATACTTTGTTGTGTTATAACGATAATCTATTGCCATTAATCCAACATAAATTCGCAATTTATCATCTTTTTTGATAAAATCATGCAAGACTAATTGCCCTGATTCACTTTTTCTTATCAGTTCTTCATCGTTTGATTTACGGAGTGATTCCGGTTTAATCCGAGACACATCAATAGAAATCAGTCTCTCATAAATATACTTTGATCCTATTTTATTTGCGTTCTTCTCGCTCGGCAAAAATGGAATCCCAATGCCTTTGATGTTATAAAACTCCCCCTTGTAACATAAAGTTATGTATAAACTGGAAATGCTAATGTCGTTTCGTCCAACATTCTGAATTTTGAAATGATATTTGTTGCTTTCTTTGTTAAAAGAGATTTCTGTTAGAATTTTTATGCGAGGAACTGGTTTAATTATCCATGTCAATAAGGCACAAATTAAACCAGATAATACTCCAATTATTAAACTGTTTAACAACATTGGCATCATCTATTAATTGTCGTAATAATCACCGTGGCAATCTGAATAAGCATCGTAATCAGAATGCTCATCATAACGATCTTGGAATTCTTGTTCCCTCTCGTCTTTCTGCTTAATTCGCTTCCAAATTGCCTTTTGGGCAAATGTCATTTTCTCCATATAATTGATTTCTATTGGATAACAAAGAACTAATTCGCTACATCAGCATCATAGTAATCCCCATGACAGTCATTATAATCGTTGTATGGAGCCTCTGAATACTCATCTCCATATCCGAAATCTTGAAACCTTAAAGGCCTTTGCTTTTCTTCTATTTGCCTTTGAATTGCCTCCTGTGCAAATGTCTTATCGCTCATAATTCAGTAATTAAAGTTGTTGCAAAAGAGAGTAAACACAATTACATGCACACTCTCTTTGTAAGTTGACATTGCTTATTCCGCTTTATAAGCTTTGTATTTAACGTAGTATTGGTCATATTTATCTTCATAGGCTAGCCATGTATAATGTATGAGTTTATCACCAACTTTCCAAACGTAAGATTCTTTTGCATTTAAAGTAAAACTTTTTGTGTCCACTATTTTCCCATTCGAGTCGTACAATTCTGTTTCAACCCAAACAGAGTAATTATTCTCGTTCTTAAATTCGAAACCGTGTCGGTTATAACCTGGACCATTACTATTGTTATATGCATCGTGATATGCTATATAATCATCACTTTTATATTCAACAACCCTTGTTTGCACCCCTCTAACTTCTTTCAGTTGAGCAAATGCACTTGTAGATGCAAAACACATCAAAACGGTTAAAACTGCCATTATCTTTTTCATTTTCTTTTACCCTATGTTCGTGCCGGGCGCAACTTTTAATTTGTTGTTATTTAAATTGTTTGTTGTTTTCTTAATCGTCGTCTCTTGGATCTTTCTTGGCTGGTTGCCTTCCCAATTGTGCGGTTACATATTTTTCGTTACCCGATGGAACTTCCCCTGGCCAAGCATAGACGGTTCTCGAAGAAGATTGTCCACAACGGATGGTTTCTTGGTAATAGTCGCTCACCCGCTCACCTTTGTAAGAAAGGTACCATTCGAAACTATAACTGGTAATTTCGTGCTGGTTTCCACTGTTACCATTATAAAGGGATACCGTGTAAGAATTGTTCTGATTGTGCGTTATGGAACTGACACTAATACCCTCCTTTGAAGATATGGTAACATATTCAGGTTCACGAAAGTTAGGCACCCAATATTGGGCTTTTGCAGTCTGAACGCCTATTCCGATGAAAAGCATCGTTAAAACAAGTAACTTCTTCATTTTTCTATGTTTTTAGTTTGAAAATTGTATGTCGCAAAATTATGCATAAACCATTCCTTTCTAGAAATTTAAAGCTAACTCCTTTTACCAATAAAACTGAATTGTTTTCCCAGAAAACAATAACTTTCAGTTTGTTTTCTGTCTTTCTAGATACTCTGAACAAGCCCTAAAGAAATCGCAATCCAAAGCCTTGCTAATCTCGAAAAGCAGAGGCATGGTGACCCACTTTTGGCGGTAGGTTTTGTAGATGTTTTCGGGTGTGCAATGCACTTGTTTGGCAAGCCATGTGGCAGTGCGGCCTTGTCGCGACAGCTCTGCTTTGATAAGTTGCCCGATGTGAAAACCATCGTTATGGTATTGATTGTGTCTGCTCATGGTTTGTTGTATTCTCGGACTTTTCCTTGCCCACAAGCAATAAAGAAAGGCGTTCGCCATTCGTTTGATTGCTTATTAAATCCGAAGGCTCTGGTAAACCTGTGCAACTAATAAGCACGAAATAGTTCACGCCTAAAACGCGAACTTTTCGCTTGCTTATTCTCGTTGCAAAAATTTACCAGATTTTTCGGATTGAGAACAAGAGCGTAAAGCCCTAATTTATACTATGTTAATTAGCTATCAATCAATTGTCTTTCGTTATTCTTTAATTATTTGTTTTGCCCATTCGGGCAGTTCGTTCACATATCTTTTCGCGATGAGGCCGTCAGACAGACGGATAAGCAGTTGCTGCTCGGCATCATCAACGGAGTTGTCATACAAATAGGTACGGTCAACCTTGGTCGCAATGTATTTGCAGTTGAGGATGGATTTTTGGTAACGCGAAATAACCTTGGTAATCGGTACATCGTGGCCGCCTTTCATCACTCTTTGTGCAATGCGTGAGGCGTTGATGGCTGGTGATTTTGTGCAGACGAAAAACAACCTAATGAAGAAACCTGCCTGTTTTGCCCTTTCAATGTAATCGATTTTGTCTTTGGCGGACAAAACCGTTTCAAAAATCAAACTTTTTCGTTCATTCAAGCACTTTTCTCGCCATTCTTCGCAATAAACCACTGCTTTTTTAATAGCATCCATCGAGTTCCAATCGCCGAATTTTTCTTGTGCAACAATGTCTGGATTGATGTAAACAGAATCCTCCATCCATTCATGTTGAAGGATTTTGCTGGTTACGGAAGTTTTTCCGCTTCCGTTGGGACCAGCAATCACAATTAAAACCGGTTTTCTGGCCTCTGTGCTCATTAGGTGTTGCCGTATTGTTGTTGATACATCAGGCTGATTTCATTGAAAAACTTCTCCAGGGCCTCTTTGTTGCTTTGTTTCGCTTCCTCCGCCACTTCTCGCATGATATACGCTAGCATCTCGTCCGTCGGTTCCTCCAACGAAGTCAAGCGGTAGGCGTTGATTTCTTTCTCTGACATGGCTTTCTGTCTTTATGTTGCGCAAAAATAGTGTTTTTTTCACAATTTGCATCCTTTTCCACCAACAATTGACTACTTCGAATCAAAGATTTCAACAATTCAACACTCAACGCTTCAACAATTTCAATATCTTTGCCCCAAAATTAACTACGTTGAATTAGTAATTTCTAAAACTATGATACGATTGGAAATCTGTGCCAACGGCATTAAGTCGTTGCAGAACGCGATGGACGGCTGCGCCCAGTGCGTGGAGTTGTGTGAATGCCTCGAAGTGGGCGGCGTGACGCCCTCATTCGGCACTTTGGCCAAGGCCGTCGATATTTCGTTTATCCCGATGCGGGTGCTCATCCGTCCGCGACCGGGCAACTACATCTATGACGAGGAAGAAGTCGAGATGATGAAAACCGACATCATGCTTTGCAAGAAACTCGGTTTCGAAGGCGTGGTCATCGGTGCCTTGAACGACAAGGGTGAACTTGATGTGGAAACCATTAAGGCCTTGATGGGAGCCGGCGAGGGCTTGAAGTTCACCTTCCACCGCGCCATTGATGCTTGTGTGAAACCTTTTGAGGCTGTTGAAAAACTGATAGAACTTGGTTTCGACAAAATCCTGACCTCAGGCGGCAAGCCCACGGCCCTTGAAGGTGTCCCGATGATTGCGGAGATGCAGCTGCGCTATGGCGACAAAATCGCCATCATGCCTGGCGGCGGCATCAACCTCGGCAACGTGAAGGACATCCTCAATATGACGGGCACGGTGCATTGCCACGCTTCGCTGGCGCATTGGGTGCCGCGCTTCAATGAGAAACTCTATCCTAACCAAAAGGACGCGACTGGTGCGACGATGGTCTGGACCGAGTCGAACAAGGACTTGATTTACGAAATGGAGAAGATGTTGAATCCGTTTTAATTAATCACAAAACTATCAAAACGAACAAAACCTTATTTGGGCGCGGCTCGGCAACCGCCTTGCCGCCGGAAAGGAGCCGGTTGGCGACTTTCCATTGAGAAATTGGTTTTGTGGGTTTTGCAGGTTTTGTGAAAAAAGAAAATATGCAATGAAAAAAGTATTGGTTTTATTGTCTTTAGTGGCTTTCTTGGTTGGTTGCCAGAAAGTTGAGAAACCCAATGTTATTGAGCAAAGCCTCAACCAAGGCTGGACGCTCACAGGCGACACCTTAAATATTAATATGCAGGTTGATGTGCCCTCGGTGGTGCAGCAAAGCCTGTATGAAAACGGTCTCATCCCGCATCCCTATCTCGGTACGGTGGAAAACGACCTGCTGTGGATTTCCGACCATCCATGGGACTATACCTTACATTTCGATGCGGATAAGAAACTATTTGAAAAAGAGAATATTGAGCTTGTTTTTGAAGGCCTTGACACCTACGCCGAAGTTAGTTTGAATGGCTATGAGCTTTTTTCAGCTGACAACCAGTTCCGTGAATGGAAAGCAGAAGTGAAGCCTTTTTTGAAGGATAAAGACAACCTGCTTGAAGTGCATTTCATCCGATACGACAGTACGCAATTGGCCTTATATGAGCAACATCAGCCACGATTGCCCGAAAAATACGCCGTCAGCCGCAAGGCGCCCTATCAACACGGCTGGGACTGGGCGCCGAAGTATAAGAATGTGGGCATTTGGAAACCTGTGAAGTTGGTGGGTTGGAAAGAGGCGAAGTTGGATTATGCCTATATTTCCACATGTTATGCTGATTCTGATAGTGCTTGGCTGTGGTTGCGATATGGCATTGATAATAGAATGGATGAAGCAGAATACCAGGTGGAATTGAGTATGAGTTCACATCAGGATGAGTCTTTTTTCTTAAACCATGAAAGGACATTGAGCTTTCCTGCAAAGTCATTAAAAACGGGAACGCATCAACTATCCCTGATAGTTCCCATGCGGAATCCCCAGCTTTGGTGGCCCAACGAGATGGGCGAGCAACCGCTGTATGACTTTGAGGTGGTGTTGAAAAAAGGCGAAAGAGTTTTGGACACCAAAAAGTTCAAGTCGGGTCTCCGTACCTTTGAGATGGTTGATGAGCCTGACAGCATCGGTCGGGCGTTTTATTTCAAGGTGAATGGCGTGCCGTTCTACGCCAAGGGTGCGAACTATGTGCCTGAAGAAATGATTGAGACTTGGATAAATCCTGTCAACACGTTAGGTTTATTGCAAGCTGCTAAAGATGCGCATTTCAATATGTTGCGTGTATGGGGCGGCGGCATCTATCCTTCCGATGACTTCTTCAACATCTGCGACTCGTTGGGCATTTTGGTTTGGGAGGATTTCATGTATGCAGGCACGATGTATCCTTTAGATCGGGAGAGTTTCATTTATAAAAATGCCAGAATTGAGGCCGAGGAGCAGGTGAAACGCTTGGCTTCGCATCCTTCCTTGGCTTTGTGGTGCGGCGGCAATGAGATTTCGGAAGGCTACTACAATTGGGGCTGGCAAAAATCGCTGAATTGGTCGGAGGGAGACGACAAAGGCATCAAAGAGGGCTATGATGCACTGTTTGAATCCCTGCTGCCTCAGGTGGTTGAGAAATTCGACGGCACGAGACCTTATTGGCCCAGCTCACCCTCGAAAGGTTGGGGCAGACCCGAAAGTCTGACTGAAGGCGATGTGCACTATTGGGGCGTTTGGTGGGGCGAACAGCCTTATGAAATGTATCGAGAGAAAGTGGGTCGCTTCAACAGTGAGTACGGCTACCAAAGTTATCCCGATTACCAAACTTTGCTGAAAATCGCGCAAGGCGAGGCATTGAGCAAGGATGCCAAAGTTATTGCAGCTCACCAAAAACATCCTCGTGGCACGCGCCAAATTGACGACTTTATCCAAAAGTATTATCCCTATTCCTATGATTTTGAGCGATATGTCTATCTGAGCCAACTCTCGCAAGCCTACGGCATGGAAATCGCGATTGAGGCGCACCGCACGGCGAAGCCTTACAACATGGGTACGCTCTATTGGCAACTCAATGATGCCTGGCCTGTGACTTCCTGGTCGTCCATCGACTATTACGGCAACTGGAAAGCCCTGCAATACAAGCTGAAGACCCTTTATGCGCCTGTCTTACTCTCACTCGACCAAAAGGATTACGGTGTTTTCGTCACTTCTGATTTGATGCGTGAGTTGAAAGGCAATTTGAAGGTGAAAGTCGTTGGTTTTGAGGGAAATGTACTTTTTGAAAAGTCGGTCGAGGCGCAAGTTCCTGCTAATAGCAATGAAAAACTGCAAGTGGAAGGTTTGGCTGAATGTTTGGCGAAGGCCGACAAGACAACGGCTTATGTCAAACTCGAGCTTGTTGAAAATGAAAACCTTTTGGCTGAACGTTACTGCTATTTGGCCTATCCCAAGGACTTGAATCTACCTAAAGCCGAACCGACTTTGAAAGTATCTGAAGCAGATGGCCAGATTTGCCTCGAAGTCACGACGGATGCCTTTGCCAAGGATGTGCAAGTGTATTGCACCAACGCCATGGGCAACTTCTCCGAGAATTTCTTTGATTTGGAAGCGGGACAGACCAAACGTATCGTCTTCATTCCGAACGAAAAACAAGAAAAATTCAATTTTTCTGTCCGTTGTCTGTAACTTTTTCCGCCTTTCTCCGTATTACGTTTGTTGACATGAGACTACGAGACTGCGAGACACGAGATGAGTATAGTCCCGCGTCCGGTGTCTCGAAGTCTCGCGTCAAAAGAAAAGTAATACGACTAACAACTAAAATAATAGAAAAATGAAAACAAGAATGATTTTGGCAGCGATGCTGCTATTGGCTTTCGGAGGCGTGAAAGCACAAGAAAAACCGATTCCTACTCCAAGTGGGGATGCGAGTAAAATCAACACATTAGTAGTCAGTGGCACTGGCAGTGTGTATTTGAAGCAAGGTGACAAGCTTACGATTAATGACTATGGGCATAATACCGCCAAGTATCGTGTTGAAGATAGCGTTTTGTATCTTGAAGGTTCGGGTGCTCGTGAGGTAACGCTCCAAAATTTGGCTTATTTGAAGGTCTTGGGCACGGCGAGAGTCAGATCAAAAGGTCAGTTGAAAGGTGAGGATCTCTCCATCGACAAGTCAGGTACAGGCGAATTAAGCCTTGAGGTCGGCTATAACAACATCTATGTCCGTTCATGCGGGACTGGCGATGTGATTCTTCTCGGCGATTGTAACGTCTATTGCAGCGAGGTGAAGAGTTTGGGTAAAGTATATGCAAGTAACCTGAATTATAAGGTGTTGGTAGAGAAGAGTGGTGACCAATGGAACATGGCTATCAATATCGATGATGAACTTACCGACCCTAAACGGAATTTCCTGAATATGTTGGTTAATAACGCCGCTCCTTTCTTCGAGGCCGAGTCAAACCGCTCTTGGGATTATTCTTCCAAAGACAAAGCAGGTTATGAGGCCGATACGCTTCAACTTAAAGAACTGATGCGTGAGCTGGGCGTGAACCTCCAACAACTGTCTGATTCCGTGGACTGGGTGAAATTCGAACAAGACATGGAGCAATGGGGGGCCGAAATGGAAGAATGGGGCAGAAAAATGGAGAAGTGGGGCGAGCAGGTTGAAAAAAAATATGGCAGAGACTATGAGTATCATTATGACTATCATAACAATTACCCGGAACCAAAAACGGATGAGCCGAAGAAAGATGAGCCCAAGAAAAAGCGTTCCGAGAAAAAGAGTCTCCTTTACGATGCCAACTGGAATGGTTTTGAGGCAGGCCTGAACATGCTATTCAACACGAAAGTGTCGGCTGTTGAACCATACGGAGATATCAGTCTTGCTCTCCGTCCGTTGCGCAGTTGGTATTTTGGCTTCAATATAGCCGATGTGGGCATTGCCTTCAACAGGAGACACACGGCAGGCTTGTTCACAGGCGTTGGTATCGGTTGGAACAACTTCAGTTGGAAAAATCCTGTCGTATCTGTGGAAGACCCCGAAACAGGAGTCATCTCCAACGTTCCGCTGCCGTCGGATGTCCAAATCAAGAAAAGCAAACTGGGATTGTTGTATTTGCAAGTGCCGTTGATGGTTGAATTGAGGCCGTCGCGTAAACTCTACATTGATTTGGGTGTGACAGGAGGCCTTCGTTTTGCGGCTTGGAGCAAGGTGAAGTATATGGACAACAGCAAAGTGACGACTTATATGAATGGTGAATTCTTGAATCGTTTCAAACTTGATGCCTCGCTTCGTATAGGTGGCAACAACCTGGGCTTCTTCGCCAATTATGCGTTAATACCCATTTATCGTGGCAATGCTTTAGAAAACACACGTCCGCTCAGTTTTGGATTAAGCATCAATTTCTGAGATTGTCTCATGTAGATAGTTATCTCACGCAGAATCCGCAGAATTCGCTGAAATTTATCAATTGTTGTCTTCGCGTCATTGCGAGGAGGGACGACGAAGCAATCCAGGGATTAAACCTGCTTTCTGGACTGCTTTGTTCCTCGCAGTGACGCGAATTGTGTTGGAGCAAAGCGGCAACTATTCCTAAAATTCTGCGGATTCTGCGTGAGAAAAAATCATTCCCCGAGTTTCTCTTCCCAGCGTTCTTTGGCTTCCTCAAAGTGCTCGTCGGCGCGGTGATAGGCGGCTATGGCCATGTCGGTGGCGGCTATGCTGATTTCTTTTTTGGCGGTGGTGAGGCTGGAAGAGATGAGGCTGGCGAAACTGTCATGACGGCCATCGGTCAGCTTGAAAATGGCTTTCCCAATCAATGAAAGTTCGCGCTCGTCTTCGACTTCATCAGAAAAAGCGTTTGCCTCGTATTGGGTATAAGCGAGATTGGAGTTCATGCGCCAAGCCAAGAGATCAAAGTTAGGTTCGTCAAAGTTGGCCAATGGCAAATCGGTCTGCAAAGAAGTGATGTTTTTCGTCGGCAATTCGGCCAACAAAGGCATTGTCTCCCTCTCGGCAGCAATGCGCCCATTGTTTTGGCCTTCAGAAAACATGTCATCTCCGCGGAAGTTTGTGCGTGGCAAGGGATCTATGCTTTCTATAGCTCGTCTCGGCAACAAAGCCATAGGCTCGTGAGTGTCGATGCGGCTGATTTCGATGGGTTTCAGGTCGGCAATGGCCTCTGCCTTGGGTATCGACTTTTCAGGCCACAAAGTGACGGTGAGCAGCAGTCCGGCGGCAGCGGCAGCTGAGGCAATCTTGACATAGAGCGGGATGATGGTGCGCTTGTTATTAGATGAGCGGCCCTTCGACCCTTCGACAGGCTCAGGGTCCTTCAACTTTTCCTTGCCTTCGTAAACGATTTGAGGTGCTTCCAAATGGGGCAATTCCTCGGTGAGTTCGTCCCAGTCCAAGCCTTGTGCCACAATGAGGGCTTTCAGTTCGGCTGTCATTTCGGGGCTGAGGTTGCCCTCCATGTAATCAAGGAGATAGGCCTCGTAGTTGTCGATAGTGATGTTCGTTTTCATGGCTCTATGTCGATGAGGTTGTCGATGCTTTTCAGTTTGTTTTTCAGTGCGGTGCGGGCGCGGAAGATGTTCACCTTGACCTGTGCCTCGCTCATCCC
Organism: Bacteroidales bacterium; assembly: GCA_016285355.1. The sequence continues at coordinate 65,650 of JAEEQP010000004.1, read as the reverse complement.
TGTGATGTCGCCGATTTCCTGGTAGCTGTAGCCCTCGTAGTCGCGCAAAAGCAAGGTGTTACGTTGCGCTTCTGGCAGGGTGGCCAGCGTTTTGTGCAGTACTTCGTTGACATCGGGGTAGGGGTTGCGGGTCTGTTTCAGTTCGTTGGTCGGACAGTCTTCAATGCTCGCAAAATGTTGTTTGTGACGGACTTCGTCAATCATGGCATGGTGAGCGGTGGTGAAGAGGTAAGATTTCGCTTTGGCAAAGTCCACCGTCTTGACCTTCTCCCAAACGCGGGCAAAACTTTCCTGCACCACGTCCTCGGCCTGCTCGCGGTTGCGGAGGCTCGAGAACGCAAAGCGGAAAAGCCTGTCGGCATATTGCTCCACGCATTGGTTATACTGACTTCTGTCCATTTTAGTAGTAATACGGAGAAAGGACGAAAAAGTTACACTTTGATGATGTTTTTTTTCAACTATGGCTTATGGCCTATGACTATGGCCGCCCTATCTCGATGTAAAAGTGGCCATAGTCATCAGCCATGAGCCATAGTCAAACAATTAAACGATTCAACAATTAAACAATTCAACAATTATTCTTACTTTTGCACCAAAATTTTGAATCATGCTTTTAAACTATATCACTTGGAACGTCGACCCCGTCCTGATTCATTTGGGGTCTTTGCAGATTCGCTGGTACGGCTTGTTGTGGGCCTTGGGCTTCTTTATTGGCTATTTTGTTATGCGCAAGATATACCGCCACGAGAAGGTGAGCGATGACTGGATGGATAAATTGTTGATTTACATGCTAGTGTCCACTATCATCGGTGCTCGCCTTGGTCATTGCCTGTTCTATGAGCCTGACTATTATCTGTCCAACCCATTGAAGATGCTTGCCGTTTGGGAAGGCGGTCTGGCCAGCCACGGCGGTGCCATCGGCATCTTGATTGGCCTTTGGCTTTATGTGCGCAACTACAACAAATCGAAGAAGGAGAAGGATAACCTTCAGCGTATCAATTACATCTGGATTCTCGACCGCGTTGTGGTGGCGGTGTGCCTCGTCGGGGCATTGATTCGCGTGGGCAACGTGATGAACCATGAGATTTACGGCACGCCCACCTCGCTGCCTTGGGGTTTCGTCTTCCTGCGCGGCGCGGAGCAGTTCTGCGGCACCTTCGACAATTACACGGCCTGCCATGCTTGGGACGCGCCTTGTCCGCCGAGCGAGTGGCTGCCCTGCCATCCGACTGGCCTTTACGAGGCTTTCTTCTGCCTCGTGGCGATGGGCATTTTGCTGTGGATGTACTACAAGCGTGACCTCGGCCACAAGCAGCCCGGCCTGATGTTCGGCACTTTCCTCATCATCATTTTCGGCTCGCGCATCGGCATCGAGTTCCTGAAAAACGTCCAGGTCGACTTCGAGCGCAACATGACCTTCGACATGGGCCAGTGGCTCAGCGTCCCCTTTGTGCTCATCGGCATCGGGATGATTGTCTGGAGCTTTGTGCATCGAAAAAAGGTAGAGATAAAATGACGAAAAAGGCCAGCTACGAAAGTGGTTGGCCTTATTTTTTGGTCGTTTATTGCAAAAATCATAGGGACAAAATCGGACACCATTTTTGGTTAATATGTTGAAAATCAATAATGGGTTGAAAAAAACATAGGGACAAAATGTGAAGCCTCCCCGAAAACCTCTTGACAGGTACTTTTTATGCTTACCTTTGTCCCAAACTAACCCAATAAAACTTCAACAAAATGAAAAAGCTTGTTATTACATTGAGCCTTTTGATAGGCATTGCAGCTAACGGTTTGGCCTACGACTTTTCGGCGGTTTGCGAATCTGGTCAGACATTGTATTACACCATAACCAGCATGTTGTACCATAGGGTGATTGTCGACATGGGCGAAGAATCTTCAACGACAAGTGGCGATGTGATACTTCCGATGTTTGTGGATTACGGTGGCACTACTTATACCGTTTATGGAATAGGACAGTCGACTTTCCATGGCGATACTTTATTGAATTCCATCACCTTGTCCGACAGCATCAATTATATTGGAGAAGGCGCGTTTTCAAGGTGTTCACATTTGCGTGAAGTAAGGATGGGAAACAGCGTTCGTTACATTGAAGATGGTGCTTTTTATCGTTGCAGCCAACTTGAATTTTTGGAATTGCCCAACTCTTTATGTTTAATAGGTTCTGGAGCTTTCAAACAAAGCGGTTTGAGGTCGATTTCCATTCCGAATAGCGTAAAGGAAATATGGGATTTGGCGTTCTCTCATTGTGGTTCATTAACGGAGGTGATACTTCCTGATACCCTTCTTTCAGGAACATCTAATAGTTTGTTTGAGAATTGCATAAATTTACAAAGGATTGAGATGCCGTCCTGTTGTGAAGCTATAGGAGCGAATGCTTTTGAGAATTGCTCCTCGTTGGAATCCATCGAACTTCCCATGCTAAATAGTATAGGTTCTAATGCTTTCTCTGGCTGTTCAGGGATAGCGGAAATCAAACTGTTGTTGAACGATAGGGCAAGAATCCAATCGTCCGCTTTCAGTAATTGCAGCAATTTGAAACGCGTTATCATTGATGTTCCCTATAGTTATGAGGGCATCTTTTTGGAATCCAATGTTTTCGATGGAACGGACTTGGAATCCATCACGATAAAATGCCAGAAAGTGCCTGAAATTACCCAAAACACCTTTGAAGGCGTCTCCAAAACCATTCCTGTAATTGTCCCTTGCGGATGGGCCTCACAATATGAAGATGCGGAGTATTGGAGTGAGTTTACCAATATTCAGGAAGATTTGTTGTATTCATACAGTATTGTGACTGAATATGATGGCATGGGAACGGTTCAAATCCTTCATGAGCCGACATCTTGTGAGGATGGATTGCTGGAATTGTTGGCCGTTCCACAAAACGGATATAATTTTCTTTATTGGTTTGTTTCAGATTTTGGCTATTTTTATCATGATAATCCTTTAAACATTGAACCATTTATAGATGGCCCAATCAAGGCTGTTTTCGATGGAACTGGTGTTGATGAAAACAGCATAGCATTCGATGTTTACCCGAACCCGACGGAAGGCCTAATTTGCATCGATATTGAGGACTTGGAAAGAATAGAGGTTTATGCTATCAATGGACAATTCATTAAGGAGTTCAGTAATAATGAGATAGATATTACTGAACTCAACGCGGGAACTTATCTATTAAAGGTGTTCACCAAGTCCGGATGGGTTACGAGGCAGATTGTCAAGAGGTGAGGTTGGATTGAGGTGACGCGAAATGTGCGGAAAAAACTCGGTCTTCAACAAAATTATGTTTTTTCGGTAATTTTTTTTCGGTAATTTGGATGAAATAAGTATCTTTGCCCCGAAAAACTAATGCTATGGTAAAGAATATCAATCCGTTTGTCGTTTCGGGAAAGATTGCTCCAGCGTATTTCTGCGATAGGGTGCAAGAGGCTATACAATTGGAAAAAGCAATTGATAATCAGTTGAATGTGGTGCTAACTTCGCCACGTCGTATGGGGAAAACTGCCCTTGTTGACTTTGTTTTCGACAAACCGGAAATCAAGGATGAGTATGTCACAATCTCAGTTGATATTCTCCATACTACAACCTTTCGCGAGTTTATTCTTGTTCTGGGAACGGCGGTTTTCGACAGTGTGGCTACGAGGAGTGAAAAACTGCGCAAACAATTTGTTACTTTCCTGAAGTCGCTCAGTGCGAGTTTCGGCTACGATACGACTCTGAACATGCCCACTTTTGATGTCAAGTTGGGCGATGTGCAGCACCCAGAGTACACTTTGACGGAAATTTTCAGTTATCTTGAGCATGTTGACAAGCGTTGCATCGTCGTCATTGATGAGTTTCAGCAAATCACACGCTATCCAGAAAAGAATGTCGAGGCTTTGCTAAGGACGCATATCCAGAAACTTGCCAATGCCAATTTTGTTTTTTCGGGTAGTCAGCGGCGCTTGATGGAAGAGATGTTCTTTTCTTCAAAAAGGCCTTTTTATCAAAGTGCGAAATCACTCCGATTGGAACCTATCGCCTATGATGTTTATTTGGACTTCGCGACCCGACATTTCATTGCGGCAGGCAAAAGCATAGCATCGAAAGCGTTTTCGCATGTTTATGAGATTTTTCAAGGGGTTACTTTCTATGTACAACGGATTATGAAGGATGCTTTTGCGGAAACTCCATTGGGCCAGACTTGTGACATGGAGACTGTAAACCAACTGATTGAGGATTTTATCGATGAGAACGATTCGCGGTTGAGGGAGCAATTGGCGTATATTACCGAAGCGCAAAAGGAACTACTGTATGCCATCCATGCCGAGAAGCAGGTGCAGGGCATCACCTCCATTCCGTTCAACAAGAAACATAGCTTGCGTTCGCCGAGTTCAAGCCAGTCAGCTGCTATAAAACTGCTTGAATACGACCTTATTACACGCAAAGAAAAATACTATTCTATTTCCGATCCATTGATGAGCCTTTGGTTAGATCGAAAAATAGTTTAAGCGTCATTTCCAAACAGTAATCAAACCAAAACCCAGCGCCCGAACACCTCGAACGCTGGGTTTCTTTTTGGCCTAAACGAGGTCTTATTCCACATAATATAACGAGAGGAACTGCGTCATGCGGTCAGAGATGTCTTGCGCCATTTCGTCACGCTCGTATCGCTTGGCCACATCGCCGAAGTGCTTGAGCAGGCTCAGGCCCTCGTCGATGTCTTCCTCGTAGTACTTCCTGAACTTAGGCTTCTGGTTGCCGTAGTATCTCATCTTGTCGCAATAGTTGTTGACTAACTTCATCATATAGTCGTCACCTTTCACAGAGTCGCCGCAGATGTAGTACATCTCGGGGAACAGGTAAGTGTGAATCTCAACAGGGAACTTCTCGTTGGGGAAGAACTCTTGGAATTTGTCCATCACGATGACGGCGGAGTCGAACTGCTCGTGGTTGACCAAAGCCTGAGCCAAGCGCGAATAGGCCTGTTGTGCGTAGGCTGAGTTGCGCACGCTCTCGCGGTCGGGCACCACCTCTTCCTGGTTCATGCTGCCCCAGTTGACGAGGCCTTCATTGGCTTTGTTGACCAAAAGGTCATAGCTGCCGTCACGATACACGCCGCCGACACCTTTATAATAATCTTCGGCCACGACGGGCATGAAGCGGTACGACAAGCCTTCCATGTGCAAGTATTTGTCGATGCCCAACACCTTGGCCATGTCGCTGAACGAGGTGAAATACACAGGGCGTTCCCAGTTGTTGGTGGCCATGAAGTCCAAAAGCATGATGGAGTTCTTGTACAACCAGCTGTCCTTGATCTCCCATGTGATTTCGTCGACGATTTGGTCTTTCATGCTTTCGGGGACGATGCCGTTGCGGATGCAGGCTTCCTTGTCGACCGTAAGTTTCACGCTGCGGCAGGGGATATAGTTGTAAGAGGCACCCATGTAACGCTTCACAGCCTTGGGATTGTGCAAGAAATCGATGACCTGCTTCAGCTCCACTTGCTTGCCCTTGAAGTATTCTTCCTCCTCAACAGGAACTTGTTCGTTGATGCCGTTGTCGTATTCCTTAGGCGTCAACGTGAGGGGCAGACGCTCCGATTCATACACCTTGCGGCCCATTTGGTGGACGTACCAGTAACCGCTCGACAGCATGTAGTTACATACACGCACATCGGTGCGGAAACCTTCCACCTCTTGCACGTACCATAAGGGGAAGGTGTCGTTGTCGCCACGTGTAAAAATGACCGCATTGGGTGGCAACTGAGCCAAATAATTTTTTGCCCAGTCGCGGGCCGAGGTCTTGCCTGAACGGTTATGCTCTTCCCAACCATTGGAAGCCAAAACGCAAGGCACCGCCAAGAAGCAAATCAGGCTGATAGCCACAGTGGTAACAATTGTCTGTTTCTTGAGTAGCTTGTTGACCCAGTCGATGAGGGCAATCACGCCGTAACCAATCCAGATGGCAAAGGCATAGAACGAGCCGGCATAGCTATAGTCACGCTCACGAGGCTGTTGCGGCGTTTGGTTCAGGTAGATGATGATGGCCAGACCTGTCAGGAAGAAGAGAAGGAAAACAATCCAACTCTGTTTCAGGTCTTTGTTAAGCAGCCAAATCAGGCCGATGAGACCGAGGATGAGCGGCAGGAAATAATAGGTTGTCCGTCCAGGGTTTTGCAGACAGGCAGGCAGGTTATCCTGGTCGCCAAGTCGCGCATTGTCGATGGCACTGATGCCGCTGAGCCAGTTGCCGTGGTTGAGTTCGCCTTGACTCTCGATGTCGTTCTGACGGCCCACGAAGTTCCACATGAAATAACGCCAATACATCCAATTGCATTGGTAGTCAATGAAGAACTTCAGGTTTTGCCCGAAGGTTGGCTTGCATACACTGACGGTTTCGCCACGAATGTTTCTGAATCTCAGGTTTTCGCCCGTGACGATCCCTCGCTCGTCCTTGCGGTAGCTTTCATATATCTTTCGATGTGCTTGTGAGTTTGGTTGCATACTCCACATGCGAGGGAACAAGGTCTTCATCTCGTCGGGGTAAACAGGAACACTGCGCTTGTTGTCGTCGGTTATGACATAGCGGCCAGCTTCTTTGTCCTTGACATAAATAGGATTGCCGTCTTTCACGTCGACGACCGGCGCATTGTAATAAGGTCCGTAAAGCAAAGGCCAGCTACCGTATTGGTCACGGTTGATATAAGCCAGCATCGAAAGGGCTTCTTTGGGTTCGTTCTCATTGATGGGCGGGTTGGTGTTGGCACGGATAATCAACATGAAGAACGAGGAATAGCCGATGAGGATGAACATGAAGGCGAGGATGGTGGTGTTCCATATCACCTTACCGCGCTTGGCAGTGTACCAAAGTCCCCAAATGATAAGGCCGATGATGACGGCGAAATACACGATGGAACCCAAATTGAACGGTGCACCGAGCGTGTTCACGAAGAAGAGTTCCGTCTTGCCCGCCATGTTGATGATTTGGGGTACGAGGAACATGTTGAGGAACCAAAGCAGGACGAGCGAAATGACGCCGGCCAGCACGAAGCCCCAGAACGAGGTCTTTTTCCATTTCTTGAAATAAACCACATACACGATGGCGGGAACACAGAGCAAGTTGAGCAGGTGAACGCCGATGGACAAGCCAATGAGGAAAGCGATGAGAATGAACCATCGGTAACTCATCGGGTCGTCGGCCACTTGCTCCCATTTCAGGATGGCCCAGAAGGTGACGGCGGTGAAGAACGACGACATGGCGTAGACCTCGCCCTCCACGGCGTTGAACCAGAACGACTCGGTGAAGGTGTAAGCCACTGCGCCGACGAAGCCAGCCAACAGCACACCTATTTTATTTACCCAAGGCGCGTCTTCGCCCTCTTTCATCCACACCTTGCGGACCAGCATGGTGATGGTCCAGAAGAGGAAGACGATGGTGAGACCGCTACAGATAGCCGACATCACGTTGACCATCATGGCCACCTTGGTGACGTCGCCGCCCGCAAAGAGCGAGAAGAAACGCCCAATCATCTGGAACAAAGGAGCCCCAGGCGGGTGACCCACTTGCAGTTTGTAAGCCGTTGAAATGTACTCACCGCAGTCCCACCAGCTGACGGTAGGTTCCAGCGTGAGGAAGTACACGACGGTGGCGATAATGCCCGCCAACCATCCTGTAATGTTGTTTAACCTTTTGAATGTCATAATGGTATTTGTTGTTTTCAGATTCACTTATTGCTTTACGGTCTTCGTCACGTTTTTCGCTTCGGCAGGAGTCTCACGGTCTTGCAGGTATTCTTTACGGTATTTGCCTTGCGGTATATCCTTGAAGATGTACGCGTTACACTTGCGAGCCGCCACGATGTGGTCGGTCAAGGCGGTATTGATGGCCGAGACTGCGACATTGGCCAATGCGCCTACAATTCCACCACCATAATAGTTTGTGTCTTGCAAATCCAAATAGAGGTTGCAGGTGCGGTCGAAAATGACTTCGTTGGTGCGGGTTGATTTCACGATATAGGAGATTTTGGTGCGGATGCCAAAGCCTTGCTTTTTCCACTCGTCAATGGTGGAGAAGATGACAGCATCGGCACCAAACACCTTACCGAACTGACTCACGCTATTGTCAATGAACAATTCCGCATCGTAGGCACTCTCGGCCTTGAAGATTTCCATGGCCAGATGGGGCGAAATGACATAGTAGCCTGCCTCTGCCAAGGGTTGGCTTATCGAAGTGTAAAGCAAATCCTTGGCCTCCACGTTGTTGGAGTTGTTGATGGGCGGCATGACCAACAAGGTCACGGGCTTTTCCTCGTACATTTTCGGGTAGAGTTCGCCGCGAGTGAAAGGTGCAGTGGTTCCGCAGGAGGCGAACAGCACGGCACAGGCTGCAATCAGGATGAAGGTATGCTTTCTCATTGTTGGCTGAATTTCATGATGAGGGGTTGGATAAATACCGAGGATTCGGGATAAAGCTCAATCTCTTTCTGAAGCATAAGCATTCCTTTTTCGCGGAATGTGGCACTATAATCACCCGAACTGAAACGCTCTTTCTGTTGTCTTGTAGCGTGTTCGCTGAAGATTTGCGGTGTGTCGGGACTGAGCAGCAGGTAACCATACTCGGCGCAAATGCCTGGAGGCACCACACCGCGTTCACCGCCTGGATGAGTGACCATGTATTCGTATTCGCATAGCAGGGCACAAAGGCTTTCCGGCGATTGTGAATGATAGTAATTGTAAACGCTTGACTCGTATTCTGTGGCGTTATTGGTGCTGCTCTTATAACCCCAGTTGTAGAGGTTCGACTTGACCTCGCACGAACTGAGCACCAATGCAAGTCCAAGAAGGACAATCAGTTGCTTCATAACTCAATGATTTTGGTCTCGCCGGTTGAGAGCATCACTTCCTTGGAATAGACGGTTGTTCCATTGCGTTTCACTTCCACTTTGTGGCGACCAGGTGTGGTGACAATGGACTGCTTGGCGGTCTGCTTGATGTTTCGGCGGGTCTTGTGCGCGATGTCTTTCACGGTGCTGGTTGAATGCTGTTGACCGTCGATGGTGACGTCAATGTCGTAGGCAGATGGAGCCGAAAAACACACAGCGGCCTTGTCTTCAACGCCCGAAGTGACAGTATAGTTGCCCACGCCACAAGAGGTGAACAGTGTGGAAACAAAAAGGCAAAGGGTGGCAATGATGACTTTTTTCATAATTTATTCCTCCATTAAATAATAAAGTTCAAGATGGTCTTCGTCAATTTTTTCACCTTCGTAGGTGGCAAATGAGATTTCGGTCTCTGGCGTGTCACCATAGTTGGCGGTCACGGTGATTTGGCCCAATCTCTTGCCGGGAAGCTCGACATTAGCACCGGTTTGCGGGTTGTTCACCATCTTACCTCTTTTATATAGGCCGAACTTGCTGCCAGGGGTGATGCCTTGCGATGCTCCACCTGAGATGACATAATTGTCGTCGTCAATGGTCAACACATAGCCGCGCCAAGGTTTGTCCATGCACTTGTTGATGATGTTTTCCACAAGTTGGGTGAGGGCTGCCGAGATGGCCTTGTCACTCAAAGTGGCATCGAAGCCAGCGGTGCCGCCAAGACCCAAAGTGGTCTTCGACGAGGTTTCGGCCAGGCCTTTGGCTTCGTCGGAGTAGATGATGAGACCTGAGGACACGTCCACAAGGCGAACATTTACGGCTGCCTCAACGGTTTGTGTCTTGGTGGACGAGAAAATGCCTTCGTCGCCTTCGGTCTTGCGGCCGAATTGGGTGATGGAGCCGAGGATGATGTAATCGGCACCGATTTTCTGCATTTCGGTACCGGCTTCCTTCACGAGGACATCAAGGTCGTCGCGTTCCAAAAGGATGAACTTGCCGCTGGCGGCCAACTTCGACGAGAGAATGTCCATGGCCTGTTTGCGCATGGGATCGTTCTCACGGTCGTAGAAGATGCCTTTACCATATTGGGTTTCATTGGTGAAACGACCGATGGCCACCTTTCGTTTCAGGGTTTTACCTTCTTGGGCGAAAGTAGTTGCGCCGAATGCCGCGATGAGCAATACGACGATAATCATTCTGAGATTCTTCATTATTATTTCTTTGTTTTGTTGTTGATAATATCAATATGGTTTAGTTTAGCCTGCAAAAATACTGTTTTTTGGCTTATCTTGGGTTGAAAAACGTTAAAAACGGTCTTTGTAGTATTTAAAATCACTTTTTTTCAAAAAAATGAAAAAAACGCTTGCGCGTAACGAAATTAGTTGTACTTTTGCAGCCGCATTCGGGAACGAATGATGTCGAGTGGTGTAATGGCAGCACTGCAGATTTTGGTTCTGCCTGTCAAGGTTCGAATCCTTGCTCGACAACTTGAGGTGGAAGAAAAGACCTGCTACTTTGAGTAACAGGTTTTTTTATTTGAAGTTAGAATCTTGAATTTTAAATTTTAAATCTTTGAATTTCAAATGATAACAAAAGAACAAGTAGCAATCCTCTGTGAAGAAGCCCTCGCCGACACCGACCGCTTCTTGGTGGAAGTAAAGGTGAAGCCCAACAACGTGATTGAGGTCTACGTTGACTCCGACACGGCCGTCAACATCGACCATTGCGCCGAATTGAGCCGTTATATCAACGAGAAACTCGACCGTGATGTGGAAGATTATGAGTTGAGCGTGCTCTCATGGGGCCTCTCAGGTGCCTTGAAGATGGACCGCCAGTTGCAGAAATATGTGGGCAAGGATGTGGAAGTGAAGACGAAGGAATTGGGCAAGATGCAAGGCAAGTTGGTGAGTTTTGATGCCGAGAAGGTGGAATTTGCCCCGGCACCCAAGAAAGCCTCAAAGAAGAAGCCTGCCGAGGAACCTGTCAACCTGTTCTTTGAACGCAAAAAAGTGGAAATTAAACCCGCCATAATCTTTTAAATCTTAAATCTTTAAATCTTGAAATTTTAAATCAACAATATACAATGGACAACTACAAATTAGTAGAAACTTTCTCGGAATTCAAGGAATTCAAGAACATTGACCGCGAAGCCATGATGCGCATCATCGAGGATGTGTTCCGTGGCATGTTGAACAAGAAGTTCGACACTGACACCACCGACTTCATCGACATCATCGTGAACGTCGACAAGGGTGACTTCGAAATCTACCACAACCGCGAGGTGGTGGAAGACGATGAGTTGACCGACCCGCTGCGCCAAATCAAGTTGTCGGATGCCATCAAGATTGAGCCCGACTTCGAAGTGGGTGAGGAAGTGAATGAGGAGTTGCGTATCGAGAGCTTCGGTCGCCGCGATATTCTTGCCTTGCGCCAAAACCTCCAGACCAAAGTGTCTGAGTATGAGAAGGAAAATATTTTCCTTAAGTACAAGGAAAAGGTCGGTGAAATCATCACTGCCGAGGTGGCTCATGTGTGGAAACGCGAAATTGTGGTCGTCGATGACGAGAGCATAGAGTTGATTCTGCCCAAAATAGAGCAGATTCCGAGCGATATATATAAGAAAGGTGACACCATTCGCGCTATTGTGAAGAGTGTGGAGAGCATCAACGGATCGCCGGTGGTCACGCTTTCGCGTACTTCCGAAATCTTCTTGCAGCGTTTGCTTGAAGCTGAAGTGCCTGAGATTTATGACGGCCTTATCACCATCAAGAAGATTGTCCGCGAACCTGGTCAGCGTGCCAAGGTGGCCGTTGAGTCGTATGACGACCGTATTGACCCTGTCGGTGCTTGCGTTGGTATGAAGGGAACTCGTATCCATGGCATCGTCCGTGAGTTGCGCAACGAGAACATCGACGTCATCAACTGGACTTCCAACCCGACATTGCTCATCACCCGTGCCTTGAGTCCTGCCAAGATTACCAACATTGTCTTTAGCAGCGACAACACGATGGCCAACGTATATATGGAGAACGACCAAATCAGCCTCGCCATTGGTAAGGGTGGTTACAACATCAAGCTGGCAGGTAAGTTGACTGGTTATGAAATCGACGTTTACCGTAACAGCGAGGCCAACAACGCCGAAGAGGATGTCGACCTGCAAGAGTTCTCCGACGAAATCGACCAGTGGGTCATCGACTCGCTTATCCACATGGGTTGCGATACGGCCAAGGCTGTGTTGTCTTACACTCCCGAAGAGGTGGCCAACCGTGCTGACCTTGAAATTGAAACCGTCAAGGATGTGTTCCGTATCCTGAAGGCTGAATTTGAACAAGATGCCGAATGATGCTAAGGCATGATAAATAAACGAGAAACAAAGAGAAGAAACTATGTCCGAAGAAACTAATTTCACGATTCGATTGTCGAAAGCGGCAAAAGAATTTAATGTGGGAAAGGACACCATTGTGGAATACCTTACCAAAAAAGGGTTTCAGGTGGATCCCTCTCCCAACACGAAGCTCACGGCAGACATGTACGCGCTGCTCGTGAAGGAATATCAGGGCGAGAAGGAAGTGAAGAATGAGGCCATGAAATTGGGCAACCTCTCTTACAAAGGAGGTAGTGTTTCCGTTGAATCGGCATTGCGGTCGCAGAAACCCGTCGAGGAGGAAGACCATGAGGAAGTGATTATCCGCACGAACACGATATCATCGCCAGTGAAGAAAACGGCCAAGCCAGCGACTGACACTGAGCCTGAAAAAGCCGAAGTGAAGGAAGAAACGCCAAAACAGGAAGAAGCTCCCGCAAAGGCAGAACCTGAAAAGGTGGAACCCGAAAAGAAGGAAGAAAACACTTCGGGCATTTCCCTCAATATTGTCGGCAAGATTGACCTTGAGCCGAAACCTCGTCAGGAAAAGAAAAAGGATAAGCAGAAATCTGATAAAAAGCCTGAGAAGCAGCAAGATAAGAAGCCTGCCCAACAGCAACAACAGCAACAGCAGCCCAAGCAGGAAAAGAAGCAGGAACAGCCCAAGAAAGCTGAACCGGCCAAAAAGGAAGACAAGCCGTTTGAGCCGAGAGTCGTCAAATTGGAAGCTCCAAAGCTGACAGGTCCTACCGTTTTGGGTACCATAGAATTGCCGGTTGAAAAGAAAGGCGGCAAACCTGGTGAGTCGAAGAAAAAGAAACGCAAACGTATCTTGGGCGGCAAGCCTGAAGGCTCGTCGGAGAACCCGACAGGCCCGAATGTGAACGCTGGCGGCAAGAAACAGGACGGCAACAAGCAAGGCAAAGGTCAGAAACAGCAAGGTGGCGACAATGCCAACAAGAAAAATCAGAAGGACAACGCCAAACTGAGCAAGAAGGACAAGAAAGGCAAGCGCGAAGAGAAGCCCGAACTGAGCGAAGAGGAAATCTCGAAGCAGATCAAGGACACTTTGGCACGCCTCGCTCCTATGGGCAAGTCGAAGACCTCAAAGCACCGCCGCGAAAAGCGTCAGCAGGTGGCGGGCAGCATGATGGAAGAAATGATGCGCCAAGAGGAGGACAAGAAAGTCCTGAAAGTGACTGAGTTCGTCACCGCCAACGAGTTGGCAACCATGATGAACGTGCCTGTGGTGAAGGTCATTGGCACTTGCATGAGCCTCGGTATGCCTGTCTCCATCAACCAGCGTCTCGATGCTGAAGCCTTGACTGTGGTGGCCGAAGAATTTGGTTTCCAAGTCGACTTTGTCAGTGCGGATGTACAGGAAGCCATCGCTGAGACGGAAGAGGTTGACCGTGAGGAAGACCTCGTGCCTCGTGCACCTGTCGTCACCGTCATGGGTCACGTCGACCACGGTAAGACTAAACTTTTGGACTACATTCGTAACACTAACGTGGTGGCCGGTGAGGCAGGTGGTATCACCCAGCACATCGGTGCCTACGAGGTGACCACTGAAAGCGGTAAGAAAATTACCTTCTTGGATACGCCTGGTCACGAAGCATTTACGGCTATGCGTGCTCGTGGTGCCAAGATTACCGACGTCGCCATTATTGTTATCGCTACTGATGACAGCGTGATGCCACAGACCGTTGAAGCTATCAACCACGCTCAAGCTGCTGGTGTGCCTATCGTCTTCGCATTGAACAAGATTGATAAGCCTACTGCCAATCCTGACAAGATTCGTGAGCAATTGGCTAACATGAACATCCTCGTCGAGAGTTGGGGCGGTAAGTACCAAGATCAGGAAATCGCAGCTAAGATCGGTTTGAATGTCGATGCTTTGTTGGAAAAGGTGTTGCTTGAGGCCGAATTCCTCGACCTGAAGGCCAACCCGAACCGTTTAGCGAAGGGTTCGGTTATCGAGTCCGCTTTGGACAAGGGTCGTGGCTATGTGGCTAAAATCTTGGTGCAGAATGGCACCTTGAAGGTCGGCGACATGGTGTTAGCTGGCACCACCTACGGTAAGGTGAAGGCCATGTTCGACGACCACAACCGTCCAGTCAAGGAAGCTGGTCCTTCCACGCCGGTGCTGTTGTTGGGCTTGAACGGTGCTCCCATGCCAGGCGATGCCTTCAACGTGATGACAGACGAGCGCGAGGTGAAAGCCATCGCCAACCGCCGTGAGCAGTTGCAGCGCGAGCAGACACGCCGCACCAGCCCGCACATCACTTTGGACGAAATTGGTCGTCGTATCGCCATCGGTGACTTTAAGGAGTTGAACATCATCGTCAAGGCCGACGTGGACGGTTCTGTCGAAGCTCTGTCTGACAGCTTGTTGAAGCTCTCCACCGAGGAGGTGCAGGTCAATGTCATCCACAAGTCAGTGGGTGCCATCAGCGAGTCGGATGTCATGTTAGCTTCGGCTTCCAATGCCGTTATCGTGGGCTTCAACGTGCGTCCTACCGCGCAGGCGCGTAAAATGGCGGAGCAGGAGAAGATTGATATCCGCCTGTATTCCATCATCTACACTGCCATCGAGGAAATCAAGGCCGCTATCGAAGGCATGTTGGCTCCTGAAATCGAGGAGGTGGTCACCTGCAACCTCGAAATTCGCGAGACCTTCAAGATCAGCAAGGTCGGCACCATCGCCGGTTGTATGGTCTTGGACGGCAAGATTACCCGCAACACCAAGATTCGTGTCATCCGCGATGGCATCGTGATTTACACGGGTGTGCTTGGCTCCTTGAAGCGTTACAAGGACGATGTCAAGGAAGTCAGTGCCGGTATGGACTGCGGCTTGAACATCGAGAACTTCAACGACATCAAGGTCGGCGACATCATCGAAGGCTACACTGAGAAGGAAGTCGCAAGGAAGCTGTAAGTCGGTTTTCTTTGTTTGAAAAATGGCGATTTGTATTTCACGAATCGCCATTTTTTGTCTCATTCTTATCTATTGCTGCTATGGTAACTGAATACGGACCATTATGGGTCGATGGTCGGAAGCCGCAGGCTCGTCAATCACACTATATTCTAATGTCACAGCAGGCCGAACTTTGAACGAGGCAACGTAGTCGATGCACTCCTGTGGCTCGTCGGCAGGGTAGGTGGCTTGGTTGCCTGAATTGAGGGTAAAGTACTTTGTCAGCTCTTGCAATAGCTGTGAGTCGGGAGCGTCGTTCCAGTCGCCTGCAAGGATGAACGGCTTCTGCCAGCGATGGGCTTCTTCCACAATCAATGGGATGGAAGCCAAGCGTTGCTCCTCTTCAAGGTCCAAATGGGTGCAGGCCAACACAAAGTCTTTTAGCTCCACCACCAACAATACGCGCGGTTCCTCGCCGGGCAGGGGAATACGTTTCGTGCTCAAAGGTTGTTCGCGAGTGAGGATGCCCACACCATATTTACCTCCGTCAAAGTCGATGGCACTTCCAAAAATAGGATAATATCCTGTGCGGATAGCCAACTCACTCAACTGATCGTGATGTCCGCTTCGGCCTGTCATGCTGTCCAACTCCTGAAGGGCCACCATATCAGGCTGCTGCTCAGAGATAACGGTTGCCGTGCGGTCATAATCCAAAACCATATCCATGCCTGCACAATGACGCACATTGTAACTCATTACTTGTACCTGTGATGGTTTCTCGGACTGGTTCTGCCCAATGGCCACCAGAGTTATGACCATTAGCATGAACACCAAAACGATTCTTTGTCTCATACCATTACTTGTAACTTATTTCATTTTGGCCATCACTTTCAGCAACTGTTCACCCAAGCCAATCGTGTAACCCTGTTTTACAAATACCACCTCGCTGTTGGCGTTGGCAATGATGAAGATGGGACGACTTTCGGTGTTAAGGTGAAGTCCATCGACGATTTCATCGCGGATGTTGCCTTCATCGAGGCCGTAGACAATGCCTTCTGGCAATTCGCTGAAATTCTTCAACTTGAACTTGTCGTAATTTTCTTTGTCGCTGAAAATGAAGATTATGGGCAAGTTGCTGTCTTCAAAATCCTTGCGGAAGGCAGCGATGTCCTGCATGGCATGGGTGGTTGGCTCGCTACCTTGGTCTAAATAACCGAGAATGAAATAGTTGTCTTTAATCAGTTGCTTGGGGTTACTTATTTCGCCAGCCTCAGGGTCAGTGAATTTGCTGTCAGCATAGAAACTGCCGATGACATGAATCTCATTGCCAGGTTGGCGCAACACGAGGTTGACCTGTGTAGTCTCACCAGCTTTGATAGTGAAGAACTCGCTGTGAGTCAAGGCAGTGCCATCGTCCAGACGAGTGCCTGCCGTAAGGATGTAATAGCCTTCGTCCAAAGGCGTAGGATGGTTGAAAGTGGAAAGCATCATGCCGTCGTCGATGCCGGGGTCTTTGGCGTCGTAGGCCAAAAGTCGGAAACTGTTGCCATCGAATTTCTTAATGCTAAAGTGCGTGTAATATTTCGGGTCGGCGACGGAAGCGGTGGGGTAATAATGGATGTCCAAATAGCCGATGGCTGTGCTTGCAGGTTCAGCAGCTTCGAAGTCCACGTTGGTCCAGTCCTTACCGAAGTACTGCACATTGCCGTTCACAGGGTTGATTTGCGCGGCAATGCCCAAACTGCGAGCTATAGCCACAAAGAAAATATTGCGGGAATGGCGGTCGGCCTTACGTGCTTTCAAAACGCCAATCGGCGAAATAGGGATGCGTTGTAACGCTAACTCGTCGTCAACGAAGATATTATGCTTCACCCAATCGACCAAAAGGTCAGGATTGTCGTGGTATTGTAGTCTTTCTGCTTCTGGGAAGAACTCCGTAAGGGTCTTGCGCCAAGGCACAATCATTTCGTTGCTCACGCGTGGGCTGAGAATATATTCGTCGTACAACTCTGGTGGCATGGAGATGATGGACGAAGTAAGGTCCGGCGTATTGTCAAGATGGTCTTGTAACACTTCAAGGCTGATGTCGCGTAAATCCTTGTCGGAGATGTTTTGCAACAGGTTCACCGCTTTGATTTCCTGGTTTTTGCTTTGGGCATATTTTACGAAGTCAGCAATGGTTTGGTAGTTGCCCCATGTCTTTTCGGAAATGCGACATAGGGTTTTGTTGCCTGTGTTGGCAATAATACTCATCTGTGCATCTTTACAAGCCTTAATGTAGGCATTGCGCAAAGAGTCTTCGTAAGCCCCACTGCGGTCATTTTCGGCTCGCATTTCAGGTGTGACTTCAGGCAAAATACTGGTTGGCGGAGGTGGAACCATGTCAAACTCAAAGACATCTTCCGTGCCTTCCTCGTGGTCAAGGGTGATGGTGACGTTTTCTTGCTCGCCCGACTTGAAGACTTGGAAGCCGAACTTGCCGTCTTTGGCGGCGTAGGCCATCATGCAGCCCATGCCCGCCGTGAGCCAGGTCTGGCCGTTTTCGTCGGTGGTCTTTTTCACCACGGTGCAGAACTCAGCATAGTTGTAGATTTTGAACTCCACTGGCAGGTTGGCTTGCGGCTGGCCGTTCTCATCCACGACGGTGAAGGTAGTCTTGGCGGTCTTGCCGTAGTTGTCCACCACGTTGATTTCCGTGTAGTTGTGGTTGCGGCTGATGACCTCCTCGGGACCGTCGTAATCGCCGAAGACGCGGGTATGTAATAATAAGGTGCGCGAGGCTGGCTCGTTGAACCAACCCAAATCCAGTACAGGTTCAGGCTCGCAGGCACCGAGGAAATGCCATTGGCCATCCGCCCAAGCCTCCACCCAGGCGTGATTGTCGTCGCAATGCGCCCAGCGGGGCGTGTAGACCTGTCGTGCAGGGATGCCCACGGTGCGCAAGGCCGTCACTAACAGCGTCGATTCCTCGCCGCAGCGTCCCCATGAGGTCTTGATGGTAGCCATCGGGGCAGAAGTTCGGCTGTCGGAGCCTTTGTAGTTCACATGCTCATGGCACCAGTGGTTCACTTCGAGGACGGCATCATATAATGACAAATCTTTCACGCGGCCTTTCAGTTCCTCGTAATAGGTGCTTCGGAAAGCATCGAGGTTCTCGTTATTGACGCGCACAGGCACCACAAAATGCTTGAATTCGCGTTCGGGAATGTTGGCACCCCAAGGTAGCTCTTCCTTGGCGCGGAAGGCATAATGGATGCACTCGCGGTAATAGTCTTCGGTATAGTCCACGCTGTCGCCGAGGGGCATGTAGGCGTAGAGGAATTCCAGTGCTTCTTTTTCGGTGAAGTGCTTTTGTTTTGGCTCTCCCGCGCAGGATGAAAGGAACAAGGCAGAGAAAGCAAGAATAATTAATAAGGTGTTTTTCATATCAAAACTATTTTCGGCAAAATTAGAAATTTTCCAACATTCATCTTGCATATTCCGAAAATTCCCTATTTTTGCCCTTGCCAATTCGGGAGAAATCGATTTGGCCAGAGAAAGCGCATTCTTCGCTTTGTTCCTTGTCAGTGAATCTGGACAATTCGCGTAAAAAGGAGGTTAAGAGAAGAGGTTGCTTTCGCTGTTATGTTGCGTCTAATCAAACACAACATAATCAGCGGAGCAATTCCTTGATTCTTATTTTCCTTTTTATGGGAGTCCAGACCCAACTGACAGAAATAAGGATAAGTTTGGGAGGCTCCGCTCTGTATGCCTTTGTAATGTTGCCCATTTGAGCCGTTGGGCAAACAAAACAGAGTTTGAATTATGAACATTATTGGGAAATCCCGATTGAAAATCAAAATGCCGATTTTGGCGATGGCGGTAGGGCTGTTTCTATCCACAAGCCTTTTCGCCCAAGAACAAAACAACAGACAAGGCGGATTATTCAGCCAACAAAACACCTCTGAAAATACCGAGAGAGGATTGATGAACAGAAGCACCGTTTCTGGCGGACTGAACAATCAAGCTTTTGGTCAGAATGTGCCTTTAGGAAGCGGATTGTTCATTTTGTTTGGAGCAGCCGCAGGTTATGCTATCATCAAGAAAAAGGAGGACTAATCATGAAGAAACTTGGCTTTATCCTAATGGCTTGTGCGTTGATAATGGGAACAGCACAATGCAAGAAAAACGAAGAAACAAACAAGCCTGAAAACAGTGGAGAATCTGTTTTCATCACGCTTAATGTGGGTGGCGGAACCAGAGCGGAGGTCATTCCCGATGATGATATCGCCCCTGTCTATTATGCGGAAGGCGATATGATACATGTGGTCAGCGATGGAAAATATATTGGAACATTGACTTACAACGGAAGTGATTTCACAGGCAACATCACCAACCCGACGGATGGCCAGCCTTTGCATTTCTATTTCCTTGGCAATGTAACTCCCAATGAAACGTTGGTGGTGGGAGAAACCTCGACTTGTTCCGTTGTCATCAGCGACCAAACGACAGGCCATCCTGTGATTTCGTATGCGCCATCCACCGTAAACTATAGCGAGGGTACAACAAACTATACCGCTACATTGTTGAACAAGTGCGCTTTGGTGAAGTTTAATGTGACTACGGTTTCGGAGAATGCTACCTGCATCACAGGAATGAAAAACAAGGTAACGGTTGATTTTGAGACTAACGAGTTTGATTACAGTCAAGAAGGCGATGGCATTATCACACTTTCAGCTGGAGAGAGTGAAAAATGGGTCATTCTTCTGCCCCAAGATGAGATGAGCCCAACCGAAGCCCATTCAGCTGATGGACTTTACACGGGTACTTGCGACTCTATTTCTGCCATTGCCGAGAACGATTATGGGGTAAACGGCATTAATGTGACCATTAGTCATCCCATGGGATCCATAAACGGTTTGTTTACTATAAATGAGAATGGTGACCAAGTGTATTTCTCGCGAGGTAATTTGCAATATCAAGCTTCTACAAACACTTGGCGGTTTGCAGAGCATCAATGGGATTATGTGGGTGACGGAAATACTCAAGCTTCGCCGAATTATGATGGATGGATAGATTTGTATGCTTGGGGAACAAGTGGTTATGCTCATGGGGCTGTTTGTTATCAACCTTGGAGTATGAGTACTACCAATAGCGACTATTATGTTTATGGTGTATGGAATGCCAATCTTTATGACCAAACAGGACAAGCCGACTGGGGATACAATGCCATTAGCAATGGTGGTAATCAAGAAAACCGATGGAGAACTATGACCATTGATGAATGGAATTATGTGTTTTTCACACGAAGCACTAAATCTGGAATTTGTTTTGCAAGAGCAGTGGTGAATGGAGTGTTTGGGATTGTTGTATTACCAGATGATTGGGATTCTTCTGCTTATTATCTGACAGGTTGCAATAGTATTGGGACAAACAATAATGACAATACAATTTCAGTTTCTGATTGGGATGAGATCCTGGAGCCTTCTGGAGTAATCTTTTTACCAGGGGCAGGAAGGATCAGTTATTCAGAAGGTTGGGTTGATAATGCTGGTTATATTTGCGATTATTGGTCTGCAACTTATTTTGATGAAGATTGTGCATATTTTATCGATTGGTATGTGTTTGGAGCTTTTGTGCCGTCCACATCACCAAGGGGAACAGGCAGGTCTGTCAGACTTGTCCAGACTGTGGAATGATTAATGCAACATGAAATTGCATAGAGTCTTGAAACACATTTATTCCAACCTTTCCATTAAAAATTTCCGCAAATGCAAATGAATAATGCCGTTATCGTCGTTTCGGGTGACAAGCGGTGTCATCGAAATGACATATTTCGGATAGTTGTAGAACACAATTACAAATGCCGCTCGAAATCCATCCGTTCGTGAAGGATTCGGACGATTTCCACACAATCTTCTACGAGAATGTAGAAAATCAGGTGTTTGTATAGGCGATGACCGTACAGCCCTGGCATAATTTCTTTGTATTCCTTGTCCAAATAGGTAGGGTGAAGGGCAATGTCTTGGCAGGCTTTTAACAGCTCATGATAGTAAAAGTCGGCTTGGTCCTCCGACCAAGTCTCAAGCGTATACAACCAGATGGAATTTAGGTCTTCTACCGCTTCGTTGGACAAGTGAAATTTAGCCATTGTGATATGCGGCTTTCAGTTGCTTCAAGTGTTCCTCGGCATCAAAGTTTTCGCAAATGCCGCTATCAATACCTTTTTGGATGGCCGCTCTCAAATACTCAATTTTCTTTTCTCTTTCTTCCAAAAGACGAAGCCCAGCCCGAACTACCTCACTGGCATTGTTATATCTTCCACAGAGAATGCTGTTTTGAATAAATTCCTCATAATGAGGACCCAATGATGCTGTTACTGTTCTGCTCATGAGAATATGATTTTACGGTGCAAATGTAAGAAAATTTCTTACAATTGAGATGGGGTATTTTGAGTTTTCTCCAAATTCAAGAAAACCAAGATTTTAGAAAAGTCAAAAGCGTTGTCATTTCAACCCTTCCATCAAGAACTTCCGCAAATGCAAATGAATAATGCCGTTGTCGTCGTTTCGGGTGACAAGCGGTGTCATTGAAATGACATATTTCGGATAGTTATCCTTGATGGCGCGAAGGTTGCCAAACTCTCGTTCGCGTGTGGTCTCGTCGGCAATGATAAACGAGGCTTGGATATATTTCCGTTGTCCGCCTTTTGCAGTACACACAAAATCAATCTCTCCCGCTTGTAACTGGCCGACGGTCACCGTGTAGCCTAAATAAATAAGGTGTTGGTAAATGATGTTTTCAATCACTTTCTCAATGTCGCCTTCACGACTTCCACCTGCCAATGCGTTGCGGATGCCATGGTCCTCGAAATAGAACTTGTCGTTGTTTTCGAATAGGCGTTTCCCATGAATGTCGTAGCGGTTCACTTGATGGATCATGAACGCCTCGGTCAGATACTTGATGTAGTTGGAGACGATGGTGGAGGTCACATTTCCGCCTTGTGACTTCATGAACTTTGCGATGCTGTTGGCGGAAATGAGTTTACCTGAGTTATCGGCAAGGAAACGCACCAAGTTCTCCAAGAATGTCACGTTGCGGATTTGGTTGCGCAAGATGACATCTTTCAAAAGCACGGTATGGTAAATGTCCATCTGGTATTCGCGTGCATCTTCTTCGTCAAGGCCGATTTTCACCAAACCAGGCAAGCCTCCAAATTGAATGTATTGTGTAAGGGCGTCATCACTATCAGTCAGATGGTGGAAGGTGAGGAACTCTGGGTAAGTGAGCGATTGGATGTAAATCTCTTTGTAGCGGCCACCGATGAGCGTGCTCAATTCTTTGCTCAACATTTTGGCATTGCTTCCAGTGATGACGATTTCTGCATCAGGCTCTGTATGATAGCTCCTTACGCTGCGCTCAAATTCTTCAATGTCCTGAATTTCATCAATGAGGATATAGTTTTTCTTCCCTTTTTGGTATAAGCCCTCAATGTAGTCATTCAGTTCCCGATAGGTTTGGATGGAGTCGAATTCCCGCTTTTCCTTGTCGATGTAGATTACATTGGAATTGGGTTCGTTCCGCTTTTGGTCGCGCACTTGCTTCAACAAATAGCTTTTCCCGACCCGCCTTTGGCCTGTCAGGACGATAATCGTATTCTTTCCGAAATACTTTTCTATCTTGTTCAGGTAGTGTTGCCGAATGATAGTGTCCATAGTTTTTTCTTTTATAGAAGAAATTTTCTGCAAAAATAGAAAATATTTCTTTTATAGAAGAAATTTCTTTCAAAAAGTTGAAATTCTTCTTTTATGGAGGAAATTTTCTGCAAATATTCAAATTACCACTAAAAAAGGTGGTACCCTTACCACCTTTTAGCTAACATTTTGTCTGGATTGCTTCGTACCTCGCAATGACGCGAAGCGACGACAAGTCCCGCGTCTCGCGTCTCATAGTCCCGCGTCCACTAAACCATAAACTCTTCCAAAGTGGAGTGCAGAATCTCCTGCAACTCTGCTTTGTGTTCGGGGGCGGTTTGTGTAAACAGGAAGCCCCAGATGCTCATGGCGGGGTTCATGATGTCGCGGGTTTCTAACACACCGTGGAAATGCCGCTTGATGCGCTCGAAGTCGAGTTTGCGGTTGGTGTCGTAGGGCTTGTCCAAAACGACGAAGCTGAACACATCGTTTTCGATACCGTTCCACATGGTGGCGTAGTCGGGGTGAGTGCCCTCGAAGTAAGCCTGCACAGGCAGCAAATGGCAGGTGTGACGTGTAATGTCGTTGAGGCACATGCCAGCGAAGCGCAGCGGGTTGACCTCAATCGGGATGGCGCGACCTGTGTTTTTGTCCACACGGAACTCCACGTGCATCGGGAAGTTACGTAGCCCCAAGGCACCGTTCAAGTCAATGCAGAACTGGTTGAAAGCGGGGTAGTTGTTTTCAAAAATCTGCTTGCTCATGCAATAGAGGCGGTCGCTGACATCGGTTTCGCTCTTGAAGATATGGTGGAAGATGTTGATGATGTTGGGCTTGCCCTCGGCATCATAGTAAGCATCCACGGCATATTCCTCACCTTCAATGCATTGTTCCAAGATGAACTTCTCGCTGCGCACCACGGTATCGGGGAAGACGGCGCACTGCTTGGCAAAGTTGCGGTCGATGTCGTCCAAGGCGGCTTGCCATTCCTCTTTGTTGCGCACGATGTAAACGCCCACGCTCAAAAAACCTACGGCGGGTTTCAACACCAAAGGCAGCGGCAATTCGTCAGGATTGAGTTGACGCAACTCTTTCATCTCCACTTCTTTATAATAGAAGTCAGGGTAGATTTGTTGGCAGATGCTCCTAAACTTGACCTTGTCCTTCAGGATTTTGACCTTCTGCACCAATTCCGAGTCGGGCAGTTGGGCATAGAGCCATACCAAGGCGTTCTCCGAAACGGCATAAAGTTGTTCTTTTTGCAGGTAAAGTTCTTTAAACTGCTTATCATCCAACAAATTGAGGTGATGACCTTCGGCGGTGAGTTGTGCCGCCATGTCGTTGTGCAGCACAGGAATTTGTTTTTCTTCAAGGTAAGCCACCAATGGGGCTGAAACGTATGGTTTTTCTAAAATAATCATAATCCAAATCTTTGAATTTTAAATTTTTAAATTTTAAATTCCTCTCCAAACATTCTGTGTCCTGTCAGGGCCGTATGAAACGAACTTCACCGGAACACCAACAAAATCTTCAATGAATTTGATGTAAGCTTCGAGTTTTTGCGGAATCTTGCCTTCGATTTTCTGTTGCCAGCCTGGGATTTCAGTATAAACAGGTTCCATGGTCTCGGTGCAAGCAGCGAAAGGCAAGTGGTTGGTTTCCTTATCGTTGTAGCGGTAGGCTGTGGCGACTTTTAATGTGGCGAAATCGTCCATCACATCGGACTTCATCATCATCAGGTCGGTGACGCCACTGAGCATGACGGCGTATTTCAGTGCAGGCAGGTCGAGCCAGCCGCAACGGCGCGGACGGCCTGTAGTGGCACCAAATTCGTGGCCGTTTTGGCGTAAGGTTTCACCTGTTTCATCGAATAACTCGGTGGGGAAGGGGCCTGTACCCACGCGGGTGCAGTAGGCTTTGAAGATGCCGAACACCTTGCCGACCCTGCTCGGAGCAACGCCCAAACCAGAGCAAACGCCTGCTGCAATGACATTAGAAGAGGTCACGAAAGGATAGCTGCCAAAGTCCACGTCGAGCATGGAGCCTTGAGCACCTTCGGCCAACACTTTCTTGCCCGCATCAAGGGCTTCATTGATGAAGTATTCGCCGTCAACGAATTGGTATTGCTTCAGATATTCGATGCCCTCGAACCATAGCTTCTCGTATTCGGCGAAGTCGAGGCCGTCGAGTTGGAAGCCCTGCATCTCAAAGCCAAGTCCGGCGATTTGCTGCAGGTGGGCTTTTTTCAGGTTTTCGTATTTCTCGCGGAAGTCGGGCGAGGCGATGTCACCGATACGGAGACCCTTGCGGGCGGTCTTATCGGTGTAGGTCGGGCCGATGCCTTTCAATGTGGTGCCGACTTTCATCTTTCCCAAGGCCTTCTCGTTGGCGGCATCCATGGCGCGATGGGTCGGGAGGATGAGATGGGCACGGTTGGCAATCATCAAAGTTTTACGCAGGTCAAAACCAGCCTCGCGCAAGCCTTCAATCTCACCTTTTAATATATGTGGCTCGATGATGACACCATTGCCGATGAGGTTGATGCAACCTGGTGTGAGCACACCCGAAGGGATGTTGTGCAGCACAAATTTCTTGCCTTCAAACTCGATGGTGTGTCCCGCATTGGGACCACCTTGGAAGCGACAGACGATGTCATAATTTGGGGTGAGGGCATCGACCACCTTGCCTTTGCCTTCATCGCCCCATTGTAAGCCTAAGAGAATATCTAATTTGTTCATATTTTAATGCTATGTTTCTTATTCGGTCGGCGTTTCGACAGGCTCAACGACCTTAGCTTTTGCAGGTCCCTGAGCCTGTCGAAGGGCCGTTTTACTTTTTCTTATGTCCATAAAATATCAACGAATGATGCGTAATCTCAACACCCAACTGTTCCTCAATTGACTTTTGGATTTCAAGCAGTCGCGGGTCGCAGAATTCCATGACGGTCTCCGTTTCCAAGTCGATGAAATGGTCGTGTTGGCGGAACTTGTAAGAGCGTTCGTATTGCGCGCAGTTGTGCCCGAACTGGTGCTTGATGACCAAGCCGCAATCGAGTAGCAGGTCAATAGTATTATATAAGGTGGCCCGACTGACACGGTACTTATTGTCTTTCATCTGGTTGTACAGCGAGTCGATGTCGAAGTGTCTGTTGGTGGAATAGATTTCCTTGAGGATGGCGAAACGCTCTGGGGTCTTGCGCAACTTCCTCCGCTGAAGGTAGTCGATGAATAACTTCTTGACGGCCAGATAGGTATTGTCAAACGAATCTTTCATTTTTCAGGTCGTGATGTTGGCGCAAAGGTAAGAATATTTTTCAGACTGATTCTAAATAATTTGAATTATTTTGAAGGCATAGATTCCAAACCCACAAGCCCAAGCATGGAATGACATGCCTTCAAAAGTTCATCGCCCGACCTCTTATGTCATTCCATACAGAGGATGTGCGATTGGAATCTATAGGAGGTTGGGCGATGGATGATTAATACTAATTGCTGTTTTTTCTCACTACCTTCTGGATTTCCTTCAGTTGGCCGAGTTTGGCAATCAGGTCGTCGAGTTCCTTGGTGTTGTGTACGTAGATGGAAATAGCGGCTTCCACCACGTCCTGCTTGGCCTCCATGTGGAGCGAGTGCAGGTTGAGTTGCATCTCGTTGGAGAGCAGGTTGGTCATGCGGTGGAGCAGTCCTTTTGTGTCTAATGCGGTGATTTTTAGCTCGGCGAGGAAGGCAATCTCACTCTTGGGCTGCCATTTGGCTTTCACGATGTTGTTGCCGAAGCGCGACGAGAGCTGGATGGCCTTGGGACAGTTACTTCTATGGATTTGCAAAGGTTCGCCAGGGAAGCTGAACGCAATGACATCGTCGCCTGGGATAGGATTGCAGCAGGTCGACACGTTGAAGTCAAACTCGCCCGAGGTGGTGATGGACGGTGTTTCGTCCTTTTCCTTGTTATTATTGCCCAACAGTCCAAAAGTGATGTAACGTACGAAGCTGCCGTTCGACTGCGGTTTCAGCACACTGCGGATGACGCGCTCGTCGATTTTTCCAGTTGCCACCTGATAATAGAAATCAATGGTACTGGTGAGTTTTTCGGAGGCCATCACTTCGTTGCGGTTGGCTTTGGAAGGCTCAAGGTCGAGTTTCCGCATGATTTCCTCGTATTTCTGCTCGCCTTCTTCGCGGAAGCCACGACGGTATTCTTTGATGCCGCTTCTGAGCCTCGATTTGGCCGTGGCCGTGGCCAAAAACTCGAACCATTTCTCTTGCGGGTGCTGTGATTCTGATGTGATGATTTCCACTTGGTCACCTTTGGTGAGCTGGCGGTCGAGCTGGACTAACTGGTTGTTGACGTTGGCCGCAATACTATGGTCCCCGATTTCACTGTGGATGTAGTAGGCGAAGTCGAGCACAGTGGAGCCTTTGGGCAGCGTGATCATCTTGCCCTGTGGGGTGAAGACATAAATTTCGTCGGAGAAAAGGTCGAGCTTGAAGTTGTCGACGAACTCGATGGCGTTCTCCGACTCGTTGCTGATGAGGTCTTGGGCTTTCTTCAGCCATTCGTCGAAGCCGCTCTCAGTCTTGTCGTCGTCGGTCTTGTATTTCCAGTAGGCACCGAAGCCCTTCTCGGCAATCTCTTCCATACGCTGGCTGCGGATTTGCACCTCCACCCAGTTGCCCGTCTGGCCCATCACCACAGCATGCAGGCTTTCATAGCCGTTGGCTTTCGGGAACGAAATCCAATCTTTCAGTTTCTTGGTGTAAGGACGATAGCAGTTGGTCAGTACGGCATAAATTTTCCAACATTCCATGCGTTCGTCTTCTCTCGGGCAGTCGGTGATGAGGCGGACGATGAATGAGCCGTATAGGTCTTCAAAAGCCAATTCCTTGTCCATCATGCGTTTCCAGACTGAGTTGACGGAACGTTCCTTGATTTCGGCTCTCGCTTTGATGCCGTTTTTTGCTAATTCTGCCTCGATGGGGGCAATGAAGTCGCGCAACTCGCCCATGCGCTTGCCGCGCACATCGTCCATGCGCTTGCGGATGTTGAAATAGATGGTAGGGTTGGTATATTTGAAGGCCAAGTCTTCCAATTCGATTTGGATGGCGTGGAGACCGAAACGGTAGGCTAAGGGCGCATAGATATAGGTAGTCTCCGAGGCGATTTTCAGCTGCTTGTGCTTGGGCATTGAGTCCAAAGTGCGCATGTTGTGAAGGCGGTCGCTGAGCTTGATGAGCACCACGCGGATGTCGTACGACAGCGAGGAGATGACCTTCTTGAAATTCTCGGCTTGTGCGCTCTCGGCACCTTCCAAGTCGTCGAACTTGGTGAGGCCGTCCACTACGCGTGATACCTTCTCGCCAAACATCTCACGGATGTCGTCCAAGGTGTATTTCGTGTCTTCCACCACGTCGTGCAGCAAGGCGCAAATGATGGAGGTGCGACCTAATCCGATGTCGCTGGCGGCGATAGTGGCCACCTCGATGGGATGGTAGATGTAAGGCTCGCCAGAGCGGCGGCGTTGGTCTTTGTGGGCATCGCAGGCGAAATAAAACGCCTTGTTCACCATCTCAAGGTCTTGGGCTTCCTTGCGGGTCTGCCAAGCGTCGATGAGGCGCTGGTGTCGTCGCTCGATTTCTTCTTTCTCGTCTTTCGAATAGGTGTCGGGTAAAATGGGCTCCATAGGCAATCTTCTTTTTCAGACCGCAAATTTAGGGATAATCCTTTGTATGGTTGGCATCTTGGGTCGAATTTTTTTGAGGTTTTTGGTATTAGGCCTTGGAAATATTTTTTGATATTTTTTCAAAAAATTGTTGGATAATTGGAAAAAACTTTATTTTTGCGGAAAAATATGAATTGAAATGACGATAAGTGCATTTGAAAATACTAATTGACCTATTTCTAACATCAAAAAATTAAAACTATGAAAACAAACTTTACTATTGCGACGACTGCCTTTTCTCTGTTGACGGTCATATTGTTTGCAACAAGTTGCAAGGAGCCTGTGCCTCCTACGGTAGTCATGGAGGAATCATCGGTGGAGGTGAGCTACGATAGGGCCATGATGGTTGCCAAAGTGGTCGATGATGGCGGCGGCACAATTAAGGAATATGGTTTTTGCTACGGAAAGGAAGGTGGCTCCCTTGAAACCCTACTGTGTGACGGTTCAGAGACTTTCTCCGCCGAACTGACCGGACTGTCACCATCAACAGTCTACACCTGTCAGGCTTTCGCTGTTAATGAGGCGGGTCGAGGCTACAGCGATTTGTTCAGGTTTACCACCGGCGAGATGAGCGACACGGTTCCAAGGGTGAAGTCATGGTATGTGCAAGAGGTTACACTCAACTCTGCCGTTGCCAGCGGGCAAGTGCTTAGCAGCGGTGGCCAGACGGTGGAGGAGCGTGGTATCTGCTATGGTACGGAGTTGGGGCCGACGGTTGACGGCTTGCATATAGTGGCAGGCTCGGGCGTAGGTTCTTTCGACTGTCCGTTGACGGACCTGTCGCCTGAGACGCAGTATTGGGTCCGCGCTTACGCGGTAGGCACTAACGGTGTGTACTATGGAGAGCAGTTGGAATTTGAGACCAAACCGCTTCCGATGGAGGTGCACACCCTCTCGGTGTCGGATGTGACGGCGTCGCGTTTGAGGGCAGAAGGCGAAGTGATTCGTGACGGAGGCTCCGAAGTGAGGGAATGCGGCTTTTGCTGGGGAACGGAGCATAATCCTACCATTGCGGGCCTTCACACGAAAGTGTCAATAGGCTTAGGGGAGTTTGGCTGCTATTTCTCGGGCTTGGAACGAGGCCAGACGAATTATGTGCGGGCCTACGCCATCAATGCGGAAGGCGTGACTTACGGCAATGAGTTGGAATTGGTTCCCGATGATTTGCAAATGTCGTGGCCCAGTGGTACCTTGCCAGGCTTGTTCTCCGTCGCTCCCGACCGACGGGTGCGGTTCTCACAAGGCAATTTGCAGTATTATCCTGACAATAATGTTTGGCGCTTCGCCGAGCACCAATGGGATTTTGTGGGAGGTACTTGTTGGGTGAATGACCTCGTTGATATGAATGTGGGAACAGTGTATGCGAATGGAACCAAATGCGACAACACCAAGGTTTGGAAATATTACGAGGGTTGGGTCGACTTGTTCGGCTGGGGCACCAGCGGTTGGAACAACGGCAACGAGTACTACCACCCCTACGATTTTTCGGCTTACCAGTTTGATTGCGCATCCTACGGCCCTCTAGGCAACTTCGACTTAGCAGGCGAATATGCTCATTCGGACTGGGGGGTCCACAACACCATCAGCAACGGAGCCTCAAGGCAATGGCGTACGCCTACTGCCGATGAATTGTTGTATCTCCTTACGGAAAGGTCTACGCTTTCGGGTATCCGTTTCGCCATGGCTTCCGTGGCTGGAGTTCAAGGCTTGATTGTGTTGCCCGACGATTGGAATGAATCCATTTATTATCTCAGCGGGGGCAACGAATTTGGCAATTATTCCACAAATACAATAACAGGCTTGGAATGGATAGAACTGTTGGAGCCTGCTGGAGCCGTGTTCTTGCCTTCAGGTGGAGAACGCTTTCATTTCACAGGATCTGATGGGATCTATTTTGATTGGTATGATAACGAGTATAATATTGATCATGGAGCGTGGATGTGGTTGAGTCAATTGAATTACTCGCCTTTTTATATTAGTGGATCATATTGGACGTCTTCGCAATATTTTGGCGGCTATCCTGTAGGTGTGAGCAATGCTGTCGCGTTGAAAATAATCACTTACGTAAATGAACGTTATACAGCGGGATTCTTTGCAACTGCCTTAAGATGTAAAGGCTATGCTGTCCGCTTGGTTTCGGACGAAGGAATGAATTATTGACGAAAGGGCATAACAAAACTATAAGGCTATGAAAACGAACTTTACTATTTGGGCGGCTACCTTTTCTCTGATGGCAGTCATGTTGTTTGTAACAAGTTGCCGGCAGTCTGAGCCTCCTAAGGTAATCATTGATGAATCATCGGTGGAGGTTAGCTATGACAGGGCTTTGATGGTTGCCAAGGTGGTCGACGATGGCGGTGGTACGATTACGGAATATGGCTTCTGTTACGGAAAGGAGGGAGGCACCCTTGAAACCCTGCTGTGCGATGGTTCAGAGACTTTTTCCGCCGAACTGACAGGACTGTCACCGTCAACAGACTACACTTGTCAGGCTTTCGCTGTCAGTGAGGCGGGACGAGGCTACAGCGATTTGTTCAGGTTTACCACCATGAGCGAGATGAGCGACACTATCCCAAAAGTGAAGACATGGTATGTGCGAGAGATTACACACAACGCTGCCGTTGCCAGTGGGCAGGTGCTTAGTAGTGGTGGCCAGACAGTGGTGGAGCGTGGTATCTGCTATGGTACGGAGTTGGGGCCGACTGTTGACGGCATGCATGTTGTGTCAGGCTCTGGCATGGGCTCTTTCGATTGCCCGTTGACGGACCTGTCGCCTGAGACGCAGTATTGGGTCCGCGCCTACGCGGTATGTACTAACGGAGTGTATTATGGAGGCCAATTGGAGTTTAATACCGAGCCACTTCCAATGGAGGTTCGCACCATTGGGGTGTTTGACGTGACGGCAACTCGTGTGGCTGCTAAGGGCGAAGTGGTAAGGGATGGAGGTTGTGAGATGATGGAATGTGGTTTCTGTTGGAGCACTGAGCATGAACCTATTAAAGATGGACTTCACATCAATGCAAATATTGGTGTGGGAGAGTTCAGTGCGTATTTTTCGGGCCTTGAGCGAGGCCAAACACATTATGTGAGAGCATACGCAGTCAATGAAAAAGGTGTGGTTTATGGTGAAGAGGTGGAGTTCATTCCTGATGACACGTTTACGTCTTGGTCTGGTGGTTCCCTGCCAGGTTTGTTCTCTGTAGATAAATACCATCGGGTGCGTTTCTCTCAAGGCAATCTGCAATATTACCCTGATGATGATAGATGGCGCTTTGCTGAGAAACAATGGGATTTTGTGGGAGGAACTTGTTTGGGCGAGCAAATCGGAATTATGAATTTAGGCACGGTGTATGCGAACGGAGCCCAATGTGATAACAGCTTGATTGAAAAATATTATGAAGGTTGGATTGATTTGTTCGGATGGGGCACCAGTGGATGGAACAATGGGAACACGTACTACCGACCATACGACAAATTTAGTTATATTTTTTATTCCGACCTATATGGACCTCCTGGCGAATTTGACCTGATAGATGAATATGCCCAATCGGATTGGGGTGTCCACAACACTATCAGCAACGGAGGCTCAAGGCAGTGGCGTACGCTCAGCACTGATGAATTCATGTTTCTTCTTACCGAAAGGATTACACCATCTGGTATTCGTTTTGCCATGGCCTCCGTGGCAGGAGTTCGGGGCATGATCGTGTTGCCCGACGATTGGAACGAATCCACTTATTACCTTAATTCGGCTAACATGCTTTGCTATTATGCCACAAATACAATTACAGCCAGGGAATGGCTGGAGGTGTTGGAGCCATCAGGTGCGGTGTTTTTACCCGCAGGGGGTGACCGTTTCCAGTATTCAGGATACGATGGAATCTTTTTCGATTGGTTTAATAACGAGGGAAGTTATACGATCTCGTTCCCTGGCAATCCATACCTTCCATATTATATCGGTGGAGCATATTGGACAGTATCAAGCGGAAACACGACCACGGCATACGTGATGACACTTCGTGCATGGGGAGAAGCGGAATGGCTCTTTAAACCTATGGATAGATGTGTCGGCTGTTCCGTGCGTTTGGTTTCGGACGAATGAGGGGCGACGTAATTCTTATTCCAAACTTGAGGGCGCAAAGGGAATTTTTTGTACTTTTGCGGCCATAATGAAAAACATCAGAAATTTTTGCATCATAGCGCATATCGACCACGGTAAATCGACCTTGGCCGACCGCCTTTTGGAACTGACTCACACGCTCAATGACAAGGAACTCGTCGACCAGGTGCTTGACGACATGGACCTTGAGCGCGAGCGCGGCATCACCATCAAGAGCCACGCTATCCAAATGAAATACCCCTACAAGGGCGAGACCTATACCTTGAACCTCATCGACACCCCTGGTCACGTCGACTTCTCATACGAGGTATCGCGCAGCATCGCGGCTTGTGAAGGTGCCTTGCTCGTGGTCGATGCCACGCAAGGTATTCAAGCCCAGACCATTGCCAACCTTTATTCGGCGTTGGAACACGACCTTGAAATCATCCCAGTGATGAACAAAATCGACATGGAGAGCGCCATGGTCGATGTCGTTGAAGACCAGATGGTGGACCTCTTGGGCTGCGACCCGAGCGAGATTCTACGTGTCAGTGCCCGCACAGGCGAAGGTGTGGATGCCCTGCTTGATGCCATCGTGGAGCGCATCCATTGTCCCAAAGGCGACCCCGAAGCCCCGCTTCAAGCCTTGATTTTCGACTCGGTGTTTAACTCGTTCCGAGGCATCATCGCTTATTTCCGCATCGTGAATGGCACCATGCACACCAACGACCTCGTGAAGTTCTTTGCCACAGGTAAGGAATACAACGCGGACGAAATCGGTGTGCTGCAACTGAAGCAAGTACCTAAGAGTGAGCTTTCTGCGGGCGATGTGGGCTATATCATCTCTGGCATCAAGACCTCGAAGGAGGTCAAAGTGGGCGACACCATCACGCATGTCGAAAGACCTTGCGCCGAGCCGGTGGCGGGTTTCGAGAACGTGAAACCCATGCTGTTTGCGGGTATCTATCCTGTGGATGCGGATGACTACGAGGAACTTAGGGCTTCGTTGGAGAAACTGCAACTCAATGATGCCAGTTTGGTTTGGGAGCCGGAATCGTCAGCGGCCTTGGGCTTCGGCTTCCGCTGCGGCTTTTTGGGTCTGCTCCACATGGAAATCGTGCAGGAACGCCTCGACCGTGAGTTCGACATGGATGTCATCACGACTGTGCCTAATGTCTCGTTCAAGTGCTTCAAGACGGATGGCGAGATGATAGAGGTACACAATCCCAGCGGCTTGCCCGAGGTGACGAAAATCGACCATATTGAAGAGCCATATATCATCGCCCAGATTATCTCGAAGAACGAATTCACAGGTCCCATCATGACGCTCTGTATTGACAGGCGTGGTGTGCTGAAAAACCAGGTCTACCTTTCCACCGACCGCGTGGAGTTGACCTTCCAGATGCCGTTGAGTGAAATCGTCTTCGACTTTTACGACAAACTGAAATCCATTTCAAAGGGCTATGCTTCCTTTGACTACCATATCGCTGGTTATCAGGATGCTGACTTGGTGAAATTGGACATTATGCTCAATGGTGAGTCGGTGGATGCTTTGTCGACCTTAATACACCGAGGTCATGCGTACGAATTTGGTAGGCGCATGTGCGAGAAGCTGAAGGAATTGATTCCTCGTCACCAGTTTGACATCGCTATTCAGGCGGCTATCGGTGCGAAGATTATCGCCCGCGAGACAGTGCGTCAGGTACGCAAGGACGTGACGGCGAAGTGTTACGGCGGAGACGTGTCACGTAAGCGCAAACTGCTTGAGAAACAGAAGGCGGGTAAGAAACGTATGCGTCAGATTGGCAATGTCGAGGTGCCGCAATCGGCGTTCTTGGCCGTGCTGAAATTGGATTAATCCTGTAGAGACGCGATTCATCGCGTCTCCAAAAAACAACAAAATCATAGGAGACGCGATGAATCGCGTCTTTACAACGAATAAAAATGACCGACCTTCAATCCCAAATCGCCCTAACCCTTCTCCCTGGTATCGGAGATATCAGCGGGAAGAAATTCGTGCAGTATTGCGGCAGCGCGGAGGCCATTTTCAAGGAGACGCGCAAGTCGTTGGAGAAGATTTCGGGGATGCGCGAGGCCTCTATTGATGCCATCTGCAAGCCCAAAGAATACCTGAGACGCGCCGATGAGGAGATTGATTTTATCGAGAAAAATGGCATTCAACCTTTGTTTTTCCTTGATTCCGACTATCCGCGTCGCCTCTTGCAATGTGAAGACTGCCCGATGATGTTGTATTATAAAGGTAAAGCGAATTTGAACGCCAACCGTGTGGTGGCTATTGTCGGCACACGCAACATCACGGAATACGGCAAGGAAAACTGCAATCAGTTGGTGGAGGATTTGAAGAATGATAATGTGTTGATAGTAAGTGGCTTGGCATACGGTGTCGATACTTGCGCCCACAAAGCCTCGTTGAAGAACAGTATCCCGACGGTCGGGGTGATGGGTAGCGGAATGCAACAAATTTATCCCGCACCGAATAAAAAACTGGCTTCGGAAATGATTGAGCAAGGCGGCGGCATTCTGACCGAATGCATCAGCGGCACCATGCCCGACCGCGAGAACTTCCCGCGCCGCAACCGTATCATCGCGGGCATGTCGGATGCTGTGGTGGTCATCGAGTCGGCGATGAAAGGCGGCTCGCTGATTACTGCCGATTTGGCTAACTCTTATAGCCGAGACGTATTCGCCTATCCAGGTCGCGTGATGGATATTTATAGCCAAGGATGCAACTACCTCATCCGCACCAACCGCGCCCACCTCATGGAGAGTGTGCTCAATTTGCGTTATGTGATGCGCTGGGACTCAGAGACAAAAAGTGAGAAGCAGAGTGTGTTGTTCCGCGAGTTCACCGAGGAGGAAAAACTCATCATGGACTGCTTCGGCTCCAACACGGTGATTAGTTTGGACGACATCATCGTGAAGACGGAGCTGCCGACTACGAAAATCGCGGCGCTATTACTCAATTTGGAATTCGACGGCGTGCTGATGGCCATGCCGGGAAAAAGATACCAGAAATGTTAGGCAAGGTCATCAAATCGACAGGCAGTTGGTACATCGTTCTCGACGAGTCAGGACGGCAGTGGGAGTGTCGCCTGCGTGGAAAAATCCGTTTGGACGGCATCCGTTCCACCAATCCAGTGGCTGTGGGCGACAATGTTGAGTTTGAACAGGAACCTGGCAAGGAGACAGGTGTCATCAAGAAGATTGAGCCGCGTGATAATGTGATTGTCCGCCAGTCGGTCAATCTGAGCAAGGCCTCGCATATCATCGCTGCTAATGTGGATTTGGCCATCGTGGTGGCGACTATTGCCCAACCACGCACCTCCACAGGCTTCATCGACCGTTTCTTGGTCACTGCAGAAGCCTACCACATCCCCGCCGCCTTGATTTTCAACAAGTGTGACCTCTACACCGACGAGCAGATAGGGGAGATGTGCGTGCTGATGGAGTACTACCAAAGCCTTGGCTATACCTCGTTTGGCGTCTCGGCCAAGACGGGCTTCCAAATCGACCAACTTAAAACCTTGATGCAAGGAAAGATTTGTTTGTTCTCGGGCCATTCGGGCGTGGGCAAATCGGCTCTCGTGAATGCTCTTGACCCGTCCTTGAATGTGCGCATCGGTGCGATTTCCGATTACCATGAAAAAGGCAAGCACACCACCACTTTTGCCGAGATGCATCATTTGGATTTCGGTGCATGGATTGTGGATACGCCTGGTATTAAGGAGTTTGTGCTGTACGACCTTGAGAAGGAGACCCTCGCACAGCGTTTCCCCGAGATGCGTGAACTGATGAGAGAATGCCGTTTTGCCAACTGCACCCACACTCACGAGCCAGGCTGCGCGGTGAAGGCTGCTGTGGAAAATGGCGACATTGCCGATTGGCGTTATGTGAATTATATCCGGATGATGACGGACGAAAGTCATGATTCGGTGAAAGATGAAGGATAACTATGAATTTCGGTAGGGATAGGCGAACACGCCAATAGCGGGGCATGCCCCGTTGTCCTTACCGGACGAAAAAGACGAAAAAAA
Source organism: Bacteroidales bacterium (assembly GCA_016285355.1). The sequence goes on along the minus strand of JAEEQP010000004.1, from coordinate 28,945 downwards.
TAGAATAATGAAGATTGCCCTATTTGGAAAAACCATCGCCCCAGAGAAGGGGGAATATATGCGGCAACTATTTAAGGAACTGGCCGATAACCAAGTTGAAATTGTTGTTTATCAACCTTTTGCCAATATCGTCGCTACTTTCGTCCCCGAAGGTGTAAAATACAGCGTTTTCCACTCATACGATGACCTGCAAGGCCATGCCGACCTGCTGTTCTCCATCGGCGGTGATGGTACCATCCTCGATACGGTGCCTTTTGTTCTCGATTCGGGCATTCCTGTGGCGGGCATCAACATGGGACGCTTGGGTTTCCTCTCCAGCATCTCTAAAAATGAGATTGCCAATGCGGTAAACAGTGTCTTAACAGGTGATTACACCGTGGAGCAACGCACGCTTTTGGAATTAGTCTCACCCAACAATGTTTTTGGTGACGTGCGCTATGCCCTCAACGAGTTGAACGTCATCCGTAATCCTGAGCACAGTCTATTGGCTATCAAAGTGTTGGTAGATGATGTTTACCTTAACACCTATTGGGGCGACGGCATCCTTTTGGCCACTCCGACAGGTTCCACAGCCTACTCGCTGAGTGCTGGCGGTCCCATTATTGCGCCGAATGCGAAGAACTTTGTCATCACACCCATCGCCACGCACAATCTGACCGTGCGTCCTGTGGTTATCCCTGATGATAGTACCATCCGCATCCAGGTGGAAGGTCGCGAGAAGAAATTTGTGTTCAGCATGGACTCAAGAAGTTGTACTTTAGATACTTCCGTGCAGCTTGAAGTGCGCAAGGCGGGCTTCTGCATCAACTTGGTCAGGATGCACGGCGAGGACTTTTTCGGCACCATCCGCAACAAATTGATGTGGGGCAAAGACAATAGAAACTGATTTCTTTCGTTTTCATGGAAAAATTCATAATTTTGCAGGCTTGAATTATGTATAGAAAGTTTCGTTTTTTATTGATACTGAGTTGCTTGGCTATTTTTGGTCAGGCCAAAGCCCAGTTTGACGACCCGAAAACCATAGAAGTAGGGCCGCATGTGGGTGTGAGTTACTATATGGGTGACCTTAACCCGATGTTGCCTTTTGCAGGTTCGCAGTTGCAATATGGCGGTCTCGTGCGCTTCAATTACGACAATCGCTGGACTTTTCGTTTCGACTATTCTCGTGCCACGGTGACGGCTTCCGACGAGGTCATCAAATGGCGTCCCGAACGCAACTTGAATTTTACTTCAATCATCAACGATTTCAGTCTTACGGCTGAGTTCAATTTTTTGGAATACTACACTGGCAACCCGAAAAAGAATGTGTCGCCTTATCTCTTTGGCGGCATTTCGGTGTTCCAATACACGGCCTTTGCCAACGTCGGTGACAATCTGATTGATTTGAGTGACTACGCGACCGAAGCCATAGATCCCAATGCGAAATGGTACAAGAAGATGTTTGGCAAGACCAGCTCCATCGGATTGTCCATTCCCTTTGGCTTTGGCGTGAAATTCTCTTTGTCACGCCACATGGCAGGCACGGTGGAATGGCGCATGCAGAAAACTTTTACCGATTATCTTGACGATGTGGCAACGGTATATCCAGAGCAACACGCCATTTATACTGCTCCGGATGGCACAACATACGACCTGACCGACCCAACAGGCAAATATATCGCAGGCCAGCAGCGTGGCGACTCTGCCTTCAACGATTGGTTTGGCATGGCGAGAGTGTCGTTAACATGGAAGTTTAACCTGCCCGACGGAAGGGGCTGTAACTTAAGCAAATTTTGACTATGGAACTGAAAGACCAACTGATGCAACAAATCGACCGCGATAGGCTGCCGCAGCATATCGCCATCATCATGGACGGCAATGGCCGCTGGGCCAAGGAACGCGGCAAACAACGTCTCTTCGGACATCAAAGCGCGATTCAATCGGTGCGCGAGGTGAGTGAGGCCTCCGCTGAAATTGGTGTGAAGTATTTGACACTCTACGCTTTTTCGACTGAGAACTGGAACCGACCCTTTGCCGAAGTCACTGGACTGATGTCGTTATTGGCCACGACCATCAGGAACGAGGTGAGCACGATGAACAAAAACAGCATCAAGCTGAATGCCATCGGTGACCTGATGAATCTGCCCAAAGCCAACTACGACCAGTTGATGCAGGCCCTCGAAGACACGAGCCACAACACACGTATGGTGTTGACTTTGGCATTGAGCTACTCCGGCCGTTGGGATTTGAAGCAAGCCATGCAACGTATGGCACAGGATGTCGCCCAAGGCAAACTGCAGCCCGAGGCCATCGACGATACGGTGATTTCGTCCTATCTATCCACGGCAAACATGCCTGATCCTGAGTTGCTTATCCGCACCAGCGGTGAAGAACGCATCAGCAATTTCCTGCTGTGGCAATTGGCTTATTCCGAACTTTATTTCACCCCAAAATACTGGCCTGATTTCAGAAAAGCCGACCTCTACGAGGCCATTTTGAACTATCAGCACCGTGAACGCCGCTTCGGGAAGACCAGCGAGCAAGTTACCAAATAATGATTGAACCTAAAAGAAACATGCGAAGCCACAAATATTTATACGTTTTGTTTTCTATTATCGCGTTCCTGAGTTTCGGGAATATTGCCCAAGCCCAGATTCAAATCGGGGATGACTTGTCGGAAATTGACTATGCGCGCCCGCAGAAATATGAGATTGGTGGTGTGGTGGTTGAAGGTGCCAAATATGTTGACGCTTCGATGCTGAGTATGATTGCCGGATTGAGAACTGGTGAGACGGTCTCGATTCCAGGCGATGAAATCTCGTCTGGCATTCGCAAGATTTGGGAGCAAGGCATGTTTGAGGATGTGGCCATCAATGTTACCGACTTTGTGGGCAACAAGGTCTTTCTGCAAATCGTCATCAAGGAAAAGCCACGTGTTTCGAAGTTCTCTTTCAAAGGTATCAAGAAAAACGAGGCCGACGAAATCCGCAACAAGATCAACCTTTCGCGCGGCGATATTGCTACTGAACATCTGTTGACCAAAACCACCCGAATCATCGAGGATTATTATTACAACAAGGGTTATCTTAATGTGGACATCGACATTCAGCAAGAGGCTGACACTACGCGTGAAAGCTATATCAACATGCTCATCAACATTGACAAGGGACCCAAGGTGAAGATTGGGAAAATCAATGTGATTGGGAATGAGAACCTTGCGGATGGTCAGATATTGGCCTCGATGAAAGAGACCAAGCAACGTGGCCATTTCGACCCGCTTGATCCTCTTGGACCGCTGATTATCAACACAGTTGCCGATGTGGTTACCTTGCATCCCTTGAGGGCCGTCACAGGCGTTGAGGAGTATTTCTATGACAATTATCGTCCGAGGATTTTCAAGGCGTCGAAATACCTTGAGAAAAACTACGTGGATGACAAAAAGAACATCGTGGAGAAATACAATGCCAAAGGTTATCGTGACGCTCGCATCGTCCGCGATTCAGTGTATCGCATTGACGACAAGAATATAGGCATTGACCTCGTCATTGACGAAGGCAACAAATACCATTACCGCGATATTTCCTGGACAGGCAACACGAAATATTCAGACGAGACTCTCAACTCTATTTTGGGCATCAAGTCGGGTGACGTATATAATAAGGAGTTGCTCGATAAAAACCTGACTTATAGTGAGACCAATCTCGACATCAGCTCGTTGTATATGGACGACGGCTATCTGGCTTTCCGCGTGGATCCTGTTGAGGTGGCTGTGGAAAACGACTCCATAGACCTTGAAATCCGCCTTAACGAAGGCACACAGTTCCGCATCAGCAATGTGACTTTGGCCGGCAATACGAAAACGTATGACCACGTGGTATTGCGTGAGATTTATTCTCGTCCAGGTCAGTTGTTCAGCCGTAGTGACGTGGTGCGCTCCGTCCGTGAATTGGCCACGCTTGGTTTCTTCAACCAGGAGTCCATCAACCCCGATGTGCAGCCCAATCCTTCCGACAATACGGTCGACATCAAGTATTCCGTGGAAGAAGCCGCCGCCGACCAAATCCGTTTCTCAGCAGGTTTCGCCTCTGGATATCTGATGTTGGAGGCCGGTTTGCAATTCTCTAATTTCTCCATGCGCAACATCTTCAATAAGAAGGCATGGCGGCCTTTGCCGATGGGCGACGGACAGAAGCTTTCGCTGAGTATCAGTACTGTGGGCCGTTATTACCTTACTTATGGCATATCGTTCACTGAGCCCTGGTTGGGTGGTCGCAAACCCAATGCGTTCTCGGTGTCGTTCTATCAGTCGTTCTATTCCAACAGCTATGAAAAAACCGATTCGAAGTACAGCTGGATTAACATGACAGGTGGAACCGTTGGATTGGGTCGCCGTTTGACTTGGCCTGACGACTATTTCTCGCTCTTCCAAGGCATCAATGTGAAACGTTATAACCTCCATAATTACCAGAACACTTATTTGAACGTGGGCGACGGCAACGGCAAGTTCAATTTGATTAGTTATAACGTTGTGTTGTCGCGCAACTCGGTGAGCCAGCCCCTCTATCCGCGTAGTGGCTCTGAGTTCCAAATAGGACTTGAAATCACGCCGCCTTACTCGCTCCTTACGAACAAAGACTACAGCAGCCTCTCTGAAAATGAGAAATATAAGTGGATTGAGATGCATCGCTGGACTTTCAAGGCGGCGTGGTACACCGAACTTTATGACAAACTCGTGATGATGACCCGCGTGCGCTTCGGCTATTTGGGCCATTTCAACGACCAGATAGGCCCCACGCCCTTCCACCGTTACTTCCTTGGTGGCGACGGTTTGAATAATGTCTCCTTCGACAGCCGTGAGCTCGTCGGAATGCGCGGCTATGCCAACAACTCGCTGACGCCTGGTTTCTACAATCAATCCAACCAAGGCGGCAATCTCATGACGAAATACACCTTAGAACTGCGTTATCCGCTTTCGTTGAATCCGCAGGCTACCATCTATGCTTTGACCTTCCTTGAAGCTGGTAACTGTTGGCTTGGGTTCAAGAACTTCAATCCGTTTGATGTGAAGCGTTCGGCGGGTCTTGGCGTGCGTATCTATCTGCCGATGTTCGGCTTGCTCGGTCTCGACTGGGGCTATGGCTTCGATAATGTGTACGGCACCTCAGGCAACAACGGCAGCCAGTTCCACTTCTCGATTGGTGGCTCTATCGACTAAAAGCGAAGGTCCCTGAGCCTGTCGAAGGGCCGACTCTGGATTTTTGGAACGATTATTGATAAGAAAAGCAAACAATTTGAAATACCATAACACAATGAAAGCATTTAAAACAATGATTTTGACCGCCGCGTTGGTTTGTGGCGGCATCATGACAGCCAATGCGCAAATCGTTGGCGGTGGACAGAAAATCGTTTATGTCGATTCGGAATACATCATGGAGAACATTCCTGAATACGGCGACGCACAGGAAGAGTTGAACGCCCTGTCGGCAAAATGGCAGAAGGAAGTGAAAGCCGTTTATGACAAGGTTTCGGAGATGTACAGCAAGTACCAAACCGAAATGCTGCTGCTTTCTGAAGACCAGAAACGCGCTCGCGAGCAGGCTATCGTCGACAAGGAACAGGAAGCCAAGAACTTGCAGATGCAGTATTTCGGCTCCGAAGGCCAACTCTACCAAAAGCGCACCGAATTGATTCAACCTATTCAGGAAAAGGTCTACACCGCGATGAAAGAATTGGCCCAGACCAAAAACTACGCCTTCATCCTTGACTTGGCTTCAGGCACTTCTATCCTTTATGCTAACGACAAGAACGATGTCAGCGATGATGTGCTCGACCAACTCGGTAATGTGATGCAGACTGTGCGCCGCGAAGACCGCCGTAAGGCCGCTGCCGGAACCATGGGTGGCAATGCAGGTGGCGCTTCGGGGAACAAAGGTGGTACTTCTGGAGTCAAGGGTGGCACGTCAGGTGGAGCCAAGGGTGGCGACATAAAACCCAAAAAATAACGGATAAATCGTCAGACGAAAACAAATTATTCGTATCTTTGCCGCTCAAAACTGAAGTGATTTAGAGTTAGATTATTAAAAATCAGTAAAATAAAATGAAAAGAGTATTTAAAGTTCTGTTTTTGGGTGTTGCCCTCTTCGTGATGAGCGGGGTTGCCCAAGCCCAAGTGAAGATTGCGCATGTCAATACTGCTGAAGTTCTTGATGCCATGCCTGACAAGGCCAAGGCCGAGAAAGACTTGGAGAAGTATTACAACGAGTTGCAGAACCAGTTGCAAGCCATGGCCAAGGAGTATCAGACCAAGATGCAGGATTATGAGGCCAATCAGGCTACCATGTCGAATCTGGTGAAGCAATCGAAGGAAAAGGAAATCATTGACCTTCAGACTCGTATCCAGCAATTCCAAGCCAATGCCGAGCAGGAATTTGAAGGTAAGCGTGCTGAGTTGCTCGCTCCCATTTTGGAAAAGATTCAGAATGCCATCAACACTGTGGGTAAGGAAAAGGGTTACACTTACGTCCTCGATTTGGCCACTGGAGCTGCCGTCTATATTGGCACTGATGCCATTGACTGCACCAATGATGTGAAAACCAAGTTGGGCATTAAATAAGAAGTTTTTCTTAATTTGTTCATTTTATATTGCGTTTTAAACGCGAGCAGCCGGCTCAACGAGCCGGCTGTTTTTTTGTTATTTAATGCTTTCTCTCTTAACCTTGGCGAAGCGTAGCAGCTTTAGGATGCCCAAAGGCTTGTGGTCGTTTTTGTTGGCAAGGTTGAGATAAAGCCCAAATTTCTTCGCAATCGGAATCTTGAAGGTCTCGACGAATTCGATAAGGGTGCCGTCAGGGTCTTCCACGTAGGTGAAATGGCCGTTGGCATCACCCATGCCGAAGTCAGCACCGCTGTCGCACACGAATGGATGTCCCAAGGCCTCGGTCTCCGCCTTTACAGCATCCATGTTGCGCACGTCGAAACAGAGGTGGATGAAGCCTGGGTCGCCCCAGTAACGGTTTTCGTAGAGTTTCTTGCCAGGACCGTCAACGGCTTGGATAAGTTCAAGGTGCGAGGTACCCATGATGCGGCTCAAAGGCCCTTCAATGGGTTTGGAACGTTCCAAGATGACACGACGGAGCTTATTTTTGCCGCCTTCGATGGCTGCAAAATCTTCAAATACACCAGTCTGGTCGAAGACCACCTTGTCGTATTCCAGCAGATGCGTGTAGAAGGGGAGGGAACGTTCGATGTCGCTCACGCCGATGACGGCACCGTTGGCACCGCCTGTGGTCTTTTTCTCGTTGATGAAGACGTAATCGTCCTGCTCTAATTGGAAGAGGTTGCCGTAAGGGTCTTTCATAAAGAACTCCTTTTGTCCCGCTGGCGAGGTCATGACTTCGCTGATGACATCGAGGCCCTTATTAATAAAGGTGTTGTAGGCTGTTTCGATGTCGGGGGTCTTCACCTTGGCGATGAGGATGCCCAAGTCACCAAGTTTGACAGGCTCTTTTAGATAATTGAGTGGGCGGCCTTTGGGTTGCCAAATTTCGAAACCGCCGCCGCCACGAATGTTGACCGCGATGCCCGAACGACGCGGTTGGGGCTTGCCGCCAGTGTAGGGGAGCATACGCTCCGCCACACCTTCATCGTCGACGATTTTGATTTCGAAGCCGAAGTTGTCGTAATACCATTTCCAGGCCTCCACGAAGTCGTTGACTCCGATGCCCACTTGCTGTATACCGCAGATGATTTTTTCTTTCATGGTTGTCTTATTTTGATTGGCGTTTCGACAGGCTCAACGACCTTAACTTTGGCAGGTCCCTGAGCCCGTCGAAGGGCCGTATTATTTTATGTAGCAGAGATTTTTCTCGAAAGTTTATAATACAAAGGTAAGCAATACTTATGGATATACGCCATCAGCAGTTCCGAACGCCCGATGAGTTTACGGTGCTTCTGTCGCTTGATGGCACGCACGGCAATAGCACCGCATTTGTCCACATCGAGTCCATTGGCTTGTCCAGCGTCCATTTTTGCATGGGCCGAGCCGTCTCCCATTAGGGCACTCTTGCTGATTTGCGTGTTGATACGCCCTGGAATGAGGAAAGTGACATTGATGTTGTCGTATTCCAATTCCAACGACTCGTAAAACCCGAACAGAGCATGTTTCGCAGCACAATAGGTCGAACGTAATGGAAACCCGAAAAGTCCAGACAAAGAGGTGGTCACGCTGAATTGTACATGTTCCTTCGCCTTGATCATCTCCTTGAATTTCTTCACCAAATACACTCCGCTCATGAAGTCGATTTTCATGATTTTTTCGTCTACATTGAAATCAGTGTCTAAGGCTTTTTCGCGTTGCGAGATGCCCGCGTTGAGCACGAAGAGGTCGATACTCAAGTTATTGGAAATCACGTAGTCATAGAGACGGTCGATGGAGGCATAGTCGTCGAGTTGGGTTTCTGTAGCCCATGCTTTCACACCATATTGTTCGCACATTTCCTTGGTCTTGATGAGGTCATCGATGCCTAAACCTGTCAGCACGAGGTGACAGCCTTCTTGGGCCAGGTGCAGGGCAATGCTCTGTCCGATGCCTGTGCCGCCGCCGGTGACGAGTGCCGTTTTATTTTTGAGGTCTAACATTTTGTTTCTAATTGGGGTTGGCTCTTCGACAGGCTCAACGACCTTAGATTCCTGAACTTGTCGAAGGGCCGTCGTATCTAATTTGCCTGCAAAATTAAAAATAATTCCTTGACGTTGGGATAATCAATATATTTACTAATTTTGTGCTTCGAAAATCGGTCTTCCATAGATTCCAATCGTACATCTTCTGCATGGAATGACATGGGAACCCCGCAAAATCTTAAATTTTGAATTTTTAAATCTTAAATCATAAATTGATGGATATATTTGAAAGAATATCAAAGGATTCAGGTGGCCCGATTGGGCAATACCGCGAACGCGCCGACGGTTATTTCGCATTCCCACGCTTGGAAGGTGAACTAGGACCGCGCATGATTTTTGACGGCAGGGAAGTGCTCTGCTGGAGCTTGAACAACTATCTGGGCTTGGCCAACCACCCCGAGATTCGTCGTGTGGATGCCGAAGCTGCCGCCAAATACGGCCTTGCTGCCCCTATGGGTGCCCGCATGATGACAGGTCACACCCGAATGCATGAGCATTTCGAGCATGAGCTGGCCGACTTCGAGAAAAAAGAGGCTGCTTACCTGTTTAATTTTGGTTATCAAGGCATTGTGTCGACCATTGATACCCTGACCAGCCCCCATGATGTTATTGTATACGACAATGAGGCTCATGCTTGTCTTTTGGACGGTATCCGCCTGCACATCGGCAACAAGTACAAGTACCGCCACAATAACATGGAAGACCTTGAGAAGAAGTTGAAGGTCGCCACAGAAGTGGTGGCAAAGACTGGTGGCGGCATCCTCGTCATCACTGAAGGCGTGTACGGCATGACTGGTGCTTTGGGCGACCTCGCTGGCATTGTTGCACTGAAGAAGAAATACAGCTTCCGCATCCTCATCGACGACGCTCACGGCTTCGGCGTGATGGGTCCCAACGGTCGCGGCACCTCGGAGCATTTCGACGTGATGGACGACATCGACATCTACATTGGTGCCTACGCCAAGGCTATGGCCATCATCGGCGGTTTCGTAGCTGGACCGAAGTATGTGATTGAGTATTTGCGCTATAACATGCGCTCACAGATGTATGCCAAATCGTTGCCATTAGCCATTGTGGAAGGCTGTGAGAAACGTCTGGAAATCATCCGCAGTGCCGAAGGTGATGCCTTGCGCGCTCAGCTTTGGAAGGTGACCCGCGCCTTGCAGCAGGGATTCCGTGATTTAGGTTTCGACATTGGTCCCGCTGAGGCTTGCGTGACACCGGTACATGTGCAGGGCGACGTGGTGCAGGCCACCAACATTGCCATGGATTTGCGCGAAAATTACCGCATTTTCTGCTCGGTCATCACCTATCCTGTCATTCCCAAGGGCATGATTATCTTCCGCATCATCCCGACGGCAGCCCACACGATGGATGATGTGAACTACACATTGAATGCTTTCACCGAGGTGAAGGAAAAGCTTGCTAAGGGTTATTATGATGGCACGGAAGTCCCGAACATGAGGATTTTGTAATCAGTGTGGATTGACAATAACTAATGATATGAAAAGATTTGCATTGATATTGGTCTCTATCTTTCTGACTTTTAGCAGTTTTGCGCAAGACAAATTCACGGAAGAGGATGCCAAGCAGTTTTACCGCACCATGCAAGGCGATTATACAGTGATTGTAAACGATTCAACGACCGCCAGGGTGCATTTTACTCCGATTTGGGAAGAAAAAGGGAACCGTTTTCAATGGCAATATGTCGAGGCTTCGATTGGGAAAGAGGTTCTGTTGCAGAAAGTTATCGAGGTGCAACCCAAAACGGACAAGGTATTTAAGGTCGTAGTATACGATTTGAATAATCCTGCCGAATTTGTCGGGAAATGGGGTAACCGCAATTATTTTGACGGATGCAACGCCAGTATATTGAAAGGCGGAAAGAAGATGACTTTTGTCAAGACTTCAGACTTCTCGTATCAAACCCAGTGGGTGCGTTTCAAGGCGATTGATTGTTTTCCGAAAGGCGACCTGCTCCATTTCAAGTTTGTGCAGCAGGATGAGCGGTTTTTCATCAAGCGGATGCCAAATAAGACGAATCGAATCATCGGCTATCAAGGCATCAAAGAATTGACAGACTAACAAAAAAGCGGCATTGCCGCTTTTTTCATTTCATCTTGAATACCCAAGCCGCTGAACTCTTCAGGTCGGAGTATTTCAGTTCACTCGTGTCGATGATGAGTTGGCCGTCTTTGTATTTCCATGGTAAGGTCTTGGGGCAACCCAACAGCGTGACTTTCATGTTGTCGGCGGGCTGGTCAAGGTTCAGCACCAATTGGTCTTCGGGATAATCCAAAGCGATGGCGTAAAGGGCATCTTTGCCTTGTGTGTAACAGATGTTGGGCTGCTCGCAGGTGTAGGTAGCTTTCAATCCCATAGCAGGTGTCATGGCACCCATCTGGAAACCTTTCATTACCTGTTTTTCCATCTTCTTTGACGACCAATACAAAGTGATAGTAGCCTCAAGTTCGTCTTCCTCGTAGAAAATTTCAATGCTGTGCTGGCCTGCGTCAAGTTTTGCCTTTCCAGTTTTCGCTTTTCTTGTGTCTTCAATGATAGTTTTGCCGTCAATGACCAACTTGGCTTTATCATCGGTCTGGATTTCAAAGGTATAGATGTCGGCCATGCAGGAGAATGCGCCTTGCCAATGCACTTGGAAATGGTCGCAGCTAATGGCGGGGTCGGGCGAGTTACGTTTCCAGTCGAAATCGATTTTCTCATCAGTGCGTTTAACCGAAACAGGCTTCATTTCGTAGAACTTCTTGTAAGGCCGTGTACCATAAATCGCTTCCTCGTTGATTTCTAACCACTTGCCAAGGTCAAGAAGGCGTTCTTGTTGCAAAAGCGGAATCTTACCATCGGCAGCAGGACCTACGTTGAGCGTCATTCCTCCTCCTGCCGCTACTAAAACGCAGAAATGACGGATGAGTTCTTCGGAAGTCATGTAATTCTCCAAAGGCTCGTTGCGGTTGAGGCCAAACGAGCGACCCAATCCACGACATTCAGCCCAAGGTCTATCGGTGAGCGTGATGCCTGCGCTGTATTCGGGCGTGCGGAAACCGTGCTGTTGTCCGTCGCCCCAGCGGTCGTTGACGATGGCATCCTCGCCCACGGTGTTGTAATACCACGAAATCAGTTCGGTAGCGTGCCATTGCTCTGAGCTGTTGCGCCATTCGCCGTCAGTGAAAAGGATAGTGGGTTGATAGCGCGTGATAAGTTCCTTGAATTGGGGTATCATGTGGGTATCGACGTAGGTGCCGATTTGGTCGTCAGGGTCTATATACCAGCGATGGATGTCGCTTTTCCATTCGGGCAAAGAATAATAGAATCCCATTTTGAGGCCTTTTTTGCGCACGGCTTCAGTCAGTTCGCCACAGATATCACGCTTCGGACCGAGTTCCACAGAGTTCCAATTCGGTGCATACTGGCTCGGCCATAGGCAGAAGCCATCATGGTGTTTTGAGACCAACAGTACATATTTTGCTCCGGAATTCTTGAACAGTTCAGCCCATTCGTCGGGGTTCCACAGCTCGGCCTTCCACATCGGTGCGAAGTCCTCGTATTTGAAGTCTTTGCCGTAAATGCGTTCTTGGAAGGCTTTGCGGTCGTCGTTGGTCATTAGGCCGCGATAATACCATTCGGCGTAGCCTTCAAGACTGGCGTAAGCGGGCACGGAATACACGCCCCAATGAATGAAAATGCCCAGTTTGGCATCGGAGAACCATTGCGGATAGCCACGTTCGTTGATGGATTCCCAAGTGGGTTGCACTTGGGCTTTTAGGGAAAGACCTAATAACAAAAAAGTTATGAAAGGCAATAATTTGGTTTTCATTCGAATTAGTTTTTTGAAACGCTATCTTCCAAATCATTAGGATTCTTTCTACAATCCCAAATGTTGATAATGGAGATATGTTCTGGATTGTCAATGCGATAAATAACTTTGAGTATCTTGAAAATGATGATATATCGGTACTCGCCTTCTTTATGAATGTTGTATTCAACAGACCCCAAATGGGGAAAACGCTCAATTCGTTTGGTGACTTTTATGAATTCGGATCTTAGCCTATCAGCTTGCATTTGGCCGTAAGTGAAATAGGTGTAATCCAAAGTCTTGTCAGCCACTGACAATGCGATATCGGTCCATTCAACTACCATATCTAAAATTTCTGAAATGTTCTTCAACTTCAGTCGCAGAATGCAGCCTGTTGTTTTTGATGTCGTCAAGCGCCAATTCAACTTGCTCGTTCAATTCGTCAACCGTCCAACTGCAAGGCATTTTATCCCACTCGGATCGGTTGTTTTTCAGTTCAAAAGGCATTCCATCAACAGCAATGGACCTTTTCAAAAAGATACGAATGGCAGTGGGCAAGTCCAATCCAAGATGCTCAAAAACATCAGAAGCCTGACTTTTCAAGTCCTCATCGAGACGCAAATGTAATGTTGTTGTACACATTTTGTATATGTTTATGTCATTTAGCGACGCAAAAATAAATAAGTTTTCGTTATTCGACTGACTTTTCATTTAATTTTTTACTTTTGCGATATGAACATCTATCAACTTTTCCCTCGACTGTTCGGTAACAAACAAACCGACTTTCATTTCAACGGTAGCAAAACTGAAAATGGCTGCGGCATCTTCAAAGACATTGACGGAACCGCCCTCAACGCCTTGAAAGACTTGGGCATCACCCATATCTGGCTGACTGGCATTTTGGAACACGCATCGGAATCGATAGGCACACACCCTGATATCACTAAAGGCAGGGCAGGCTCGCCATACGCTGTCACGGATTATCGCGCCGTTGACCCTGATTTGGGTACAATGGCTGATTTTGAGCATCTGGTCGAGCGTATCCATCAGCATGGTATGAAGGTGATTATCGATTTTATTCCCAATCACTTGGCGCGACAGAACAAAGGCTTCGACCCTTGTAATTTCTATTATTGTGAAGGCCAAAGTTTCATATCGCCTCGTAGGGTTGCGGAGCAGCCGTACGAGGAATACCCCGCAAAAGTGACTGGAAATAATGTCTTTGCGCCCAATCCGAGTCTGAATGATTGGTACGACACAGTGAAGCTGAACTACGACTGCCATGATACTTGGGAGAAAATGCTTGACATTCTGCGCTTTTGGTGCACCAAGCATGTCGATGGTTTCCGCGTGGACATGGCTGAAATGGTGCCAGTGGCGTTTTGGCAGTGGATGATTGCCGAATTACGCAAAGACTATCAGCCCTTGATGATTGCAGAAATCTATCAACCAGCCCTTTACAAGCCTTTCCTTGAGTCGGGTTTTGATTATTTGTATGATAAAGTTGGGCTGTACAACACTTTGGAGAATGTGCTTTGTCACGGCCATGAGGCGAAAGAAATCAGTCAGGTGTGGAAAGATTTGGACGAAATGGATGCCCACATGTTGCGCTTCATGGAGAACCACGACGAGAAGCGTTTGGCCTCGCCGCAATTTGTTGGTAATGCCTTTGCTGCTTTGCCCGCCGTAGCGTTATCTGCTCTGATGAACACAGGGCCTTTCATGATTTACAACGGTCAGGAAAGTGGTGAAACAGCTGCTGACGCAGTAGGATACAGCGGCGATGACGGTCGCACTTCCATCTTCGATTATTGCCACATGCCCGAGCACCAAAAATGGATGAACGGCGGCAAGTTCGATGGCGGCGGCTTTGATGAAGCGCAAAAGAAACTATTCGGTTATTATCGTAACCTATTACATTTCAGGCAAGAGCATTCCGCCATTAGCGAAGGCAAGTTTTACGATTTGATGTGGTGTAACCCATGGTACATGAACTTCGACCCGCAGTTTGTGTATGCTTTCTTGCGCTACACTGATTCGGAACGCCTGCTTATCGTGGTCAATTTCAATCGCAACGAGTGCCGTGATGTGGAGGTGAAAATTCCACATGATGCTTTAGCCTTGATGGGTCGCAGCAAGGTCAATGAATTCGATATGAACGATTTTGCCTCGGAGGTGGTTCCTGTGCATTTGGAGCCTTCCGAGGCAAAAGTCATTGATTTGGATTCGAGGGAAATTGTATTGGACAATCCCTGAAATTGACCTTATTTCATTCCTTCAACGGTGTAACCTGATTCTTCAAGCAGTTTCAGAACACCTTGCTCGCCGCAAAGATGGGCGGCACCGACGACAAAAAGGGTTGGCTGTTCAGCCATCATGTCAGGCATCATGTTGATCCAGTTATGGTTACGGTCGTCAATCAAGGCTGCCTCTTCCTCTGGGGTTGCGGCACATGCTCCCTCCATCTCTTCCTCAAGAATTGCTACGAGTTGTTGAAAATCCTGTGAGAAATAAGCGGAAGTGATGCGAGTGGCCAGTTCCATGGCTTCATCGAAATGGTCTACCAAACACATCAAGTCGTCCACCTGCTTCTGCAACGGAGCCCCATAAAGTGTTTGCATCTGGAAATCCACAGTTTCGAAGCCTTTTACAGGTTTGCCGTTTTGCAAGGCAACCATCTGGAAATAATTGTCAATCAGCTCCATCGGGTTGAGGGAAGGGTGTCCTTTCATGTATGATGCCAAAGTGAGATTGGTGGAAAGGGCTACCGGAGTCATTTTATTCGCTTGGGCGGCATAAGTCTCATCGTTGAGATTTGTGCCTAACACTTCGAGTAATAGTGCATTCAGCCGTCCCAATTGGTCTTCGGTGAGCAACGAGGTCAGTGTTGTCCCTTCGGGAAGCATCAGTGCTTGCATCATACGGGCTGTGTTTTCAGGTTTGAAGGCATCCATCATGTCCAACTCACCACAAACCTGATTGGTTTGCTCAATAGCTTGGCCCATACCAAGAATGCTATCGGCAAACGATGCGGGTGCCAAATGGTAGGTCCCGACAATATAGCTGGGTGATTCGAGGCCGTTGCCGGAAATACGATAAAGGAGTTGCGCTTGGGCGTTGAAGGCGAAACTGACGATAAGAGCCGTCGCCAAAAGGAAAACTTTTCTCATTTCTTTATGAATTATGTGGTTTCGCTGCAAAAATAGAGAATATTTTCAATTTTTTTGCAGTTGGAATTATTTTATTACTTTTGCGGTATAATATCAAGTTGAAAAATGAGCCTTGAATCCCAAAACATTGAGTTTAAGCAGTCATGGCGCGACGAATACCTGAAATGGGTTTGTGGCTTTGCGAATGCACAAGGCGGCAGAATCTATATCGGCAAGGATGATAAAGGTGTTACGATTGGTGTTGAGGATGCGAAAAGGCTATCCGAAGACATTCCGAACAAGATAAAGAACCATCTTGGCATCACTTGCGAAGTGAACTTATTGGAAGACAATGGTTTGCTGTATGTGGAGATTGTGGTGAAGCCATACGGAGTGGCCATTTCCTACAAAGGTAGTTATTACTATCGCTCGGGCAGCGTGAAGTCTGAATTGACGGGGGCTGCGCTGAATGATTTCCTTTTGAAGAAATCAGGTCTGACATGGGATGAGGTGATAGAGGAGCGTGCATCGATGGCTGACATTGACCATGATAGCATTGTGCGCTATCTGCAATTTGCTTCGATGGGAGATCGCTTGCCCAATGTAACTGGTTTGGACGACTACCAAATTTTGGAAAAACTGCGTTTGGTGGAAGGTGGCAAGTTGAAACGTGGTGCCATCATTATGTTTGGTAAGGATCCGAACCGCTTTTATCCTAATGTGCAACTAAAGATTGGCCGTTTCATCAATGATTCCGAGTTTCGTTATCAGGAAGTTATCGAAGGAAACTTGATTAAGATATTCGAGGACTCGTTGGAAATTCTTGAGTATAAGTTTATCATTCGCGAAGTGGAAATCAAGGACTATTTTCGTGTTCAAAAGAAAGGCAACTATCCTCGTGAGGCTCTTCGAGAGATGGTGCTTAACGCTTTGGTTCACAGGAATTACATGGGTCCGATGATTCAGATGCGTGTGTATGACGATAAGATAACTTTGTGGAATTTAGGCCAACTGCCTGATTCACTTACTGCGGAGGACTTGACACAATTCCATGCGTCTTATCCGAGGAATCCGCTTATTGCTGGTGCTTGTTTCAAGGCGACCCTGATAGATTCATGGGGTAGTGGCATAAGCAAGATTATGACTGCTTGTAAAAACGAAGGGCTTCCGGAACCTCGTTTCGAGGCTTTTGGAGGCGGTGTGTTGGTGACGCTGTTTAGAGAATCTGATGGAATTAGTACAGAAACTGGGGCGATTATTGGTCAGGAAACGTCCCAAGAAAAGTCCCAGAAAACCGACTTGGAAGAAAGTGGACTGAAAAGTGGACTGAAAAGTGGACTGAAAAGTGGACTGAAAATAGAGTTTCAAATCATTGCATTAATGGAGGAGGATTCTCAAATAACAATGGATGAAATTGCTTTGAAACTTCAAAGAGCAAGAAGTGGAATTGCAAAACATTTGAAAGCCATGCAACAAAAGAATATGATACGCCGTATTGGTCCTGATAAAGGCGGCCATTGGGAAATCATTGAAAACGAATACAATAAATAGTATGCTTCCTTTAGTACAAAACGACCCTTGGCTCACCCCCGTAAGCAATGCGGTGGAGCAACGCCACAACCACTATGTAGAACGATTACATGGAATTATCAAACGCTACGGTAGCCTCAAAACCTTTGCAACGGCGCATCAGTTCTTGGGCTTCAATTACGACAAACGTCGCCACGGTTGGTGGTACCGCGAATGGGCACCTGCGGCACATTATCTCTCGTTGATGGGCGACTTCAACAACTGGAACCGCTATGAGTATCCTTTGGAATTGGCTGGCAATGGTATGTGGGAAATTTTTCTACCCGACAGCGAATTTAAAGAAAGACTCACGCATGGTAGCAAACTGAAGGTTCTGGTGCAGTCACAAATTGGGGAGCATGAGCGTATTCCGGTCTATATCAAGCGGGTGATTCAGGACGAGGGCAACAAGGATTTTGATGGACAGTTTTGGAACCCGCCGACACCTTATATATATAAGCATGCTGCACCGCAGTTAAAAGACGAGCCTCTGTTGATTTATGAGGCGCATGTCGGCATGGCGCAAGAAGAGGGAAGGGTAGGGACTTACAAAGAGTTCACGCAAAACATCCTGCCACGCATCATGGCGGACGGCTACAACGCCATCCAACTGATGGCCATTGCCGAGCATCCTTATTACGGCTCGTTTGGTTATCATGTCTCCAATTTCTTCGCGCCGAGTTCGCGCTTCGGTACGCCCGAGGAGTTGAAAGAACTTATCGACACTGCTCATGGCATGGGTATGTTGGTCATCATGGATTTGGTACATTCCCACACGGTGAAGAATATCCGTGAGGGCATTAACCTCTTCGATGGCTCTGATAGTCAATATTTACATAGTGGCGAACGCGGCAACCACAACCTTTGGGATTCCAAACTCTTCAACTACGGCAAGGAGGAAACGTTGCAATTCCTGCTCTCCAATGTGCGCTATTGGTTGGAGGAGTTCCGTTTCGACGGTTTCCGTTTCGATGGCGTCACCTCGATGCTCTATCTCGACCATGGTATCGGTCTCGTCTTCGATGACCCATGGAAGTATTTCAACGACAACGTGGATGCCGATGCTGTCACATACTTGCAGTTGGCCAACACTTTATGCCACGAGCTGAATCCGCAGGCAGTCACTATTGCGGAGGATGTGAGCGGTATGCCGGGTATTTGTCATCCGATTGCCGACGGCGGCATGGGTTTCGATTATCGTTTGGGCATGGGCGAACCTGACTTCTGGATTAAGGTGCTGAAAGACCGGCCCGAGGAGCAGTGGAGCATGAACGAGTTTTTCTTCACGATGACCAACCATCTGCCGCAGACCAAGACGGTGGCTTATGCCGAGAGTCATGACCAGGCGTTGGTGGGCGACCAAACCATAGCCTTTAGGTTGATTGGGAGCGAAATGTACCATGCGATGGGTCTTGACACTCCATCCATGGCCGTCGACCGTGGCATCGCTCTGCACAAGATGATTCGCCTTTTCACACTCACTTTGGGCGGCGAGGCTTGGCTCAACTTCATGGGCAACGAGTTTGGCCATCCAGAATGGATTGATTTTCCGCGTCTTGATAATGGTTGGAGTTACAAATACGCCCGCCGCCAGTGGTCGTTGGTGGACAATCCCAACCTGAAATATCGTTTCATGGGTGCCTTTGACAAGGCCATGCTCAACTTCGTGAAACAGTATATGGTGATGCAGGCTTTGCCCGCTTGGTTGTTGCTGGCCGATGAAACGAACAAGACCGTTGTTTACGAACGCGGTAACCTGATTTTCGTCTTCAACTGGGGACCACATTCCATCCCCGACTACGAGATACCTGTCAGGCAAACAGGTGATTACCAAATTGTTCTTACCACTGACGACAAGGTTTTCGGCGGCTTTGGCAACATTGATGCGACTGTCAAATTCCCATCGGAAAAGAAAGGTGATGCCGTCACGATGAAGGTCTATAATGTGAGCCGTGTGGCGACGGTGTACCAAAGGGTTTGATTATTTCCCTACTTGTCCCTTAAACCATGCCTTGAGTTCCTCGTTCAGGCCGTTCTGTTGTTCCAATGAGTTGTCGAGGTCTTCGAAATACTGGCGGAAGCTGTTGACGCTTTCGAGCAATGTATGCGGGAAATAGGTCACTTTCTGTCCAAGGCTGCCAAAGAGACCTAAGGCATCGTTCAATTCGATGTTGGACTTGCGGTTTTTCAGTTCGGTTACGGCTTTGGCAGCGCGGTGGTAGTTGCCGAGGGTGCCATCTGTCAGGTCGATGGTGCTGCCTTGAGAGTATACCACATGACCGTTTAAGGGCTTGTTCCATTCGCCTTCGGGCAGTGGAATAACCAAGGTGAAGTTCTCGCCGTCATATGTCCAATCAATCTCTTTTTCATCAGCGAATACATACTCGGGGATGTCGGAGGCAACAAACTTTAGTGTGATGTTGCGCGAAGCCATAGTGAATGGGCCTTTGGCAGGGTCGATTTGGAAGAATAGCACGGTTTTCTCTTCTTTGTCGTGTGTGGTACGGAACCTGACACGCATGTTGTTTTGGTCGTAATCTTTGTCGTTGCCGTCATCGTAATACATCGTGAAGTCACCATCGGCACCAGGGTAGATCATCAAGTCGAATTGCGTCCAGTCAGTGCCGCCAACATGTTGGTGGCAATCGGCATACTGCGGGATGATGGAACCGGCCTTCACATAGAGCGGGTATTCGTCAATCATGAAACTACGAGTGACGACCTGGTTGCCTTGCAACATGGTGCCTGTACACACCTCATACCAAGCGCCCTGTGGCAGCCAGATATCTAAGGTAGAAAAGCTGCCTTCCATTGGGGTGGTGATGGGGGCCACCAGCATATCGTCGCCAAACATGTATTCGTTTCGGAAACTATAGGCTTCAGGACAGTCTGGCCAATCATAATAAAGCGGGCGGCAGAGCGACAGTCCTTCGTCGTGGGCTTTGCGCGCCATGGTATAGATATAGGGTATCATCTGGCGGCGCTGATGGATGGTGTTGCGGACTATTTCGGTGTATTCGGCAGGCAACAGCCACGGCTCCTTATTGATGGAGGCGTCTTTGGTGGAATGGCTGCGCAAAATGGGACTCAAGGCACCGAATTGCATCCATCGGGCATACAGTTCAGGCGCGATGGCACCACCCCAGTGGCCGCCGATGTCGTGGCTCCAAAAGCCATACAACACATTGCTTGCCGTTGAGTTGAAATAAGGCTGGAAGTCGAGCGATTTCCATGAGATGAAGGAGTCGCCTGAGAAACCGATTTGGTAACGGTGGTTGCCCAATCCGCCCCAACGGTGGTAGAGCATCGGTCGTGTGTTGCGGCTGCGCTCGAAGTTGGAGAAGAAGCAGTAATTGATCCACCATGTGTTGCTTAGGTTGGTGAGTTGCTTGTCGTTAGGCCATTGCTGCCAGTCGAGCCACCAGAAGTCGATACCGTTGCGTTCCATGTGTTTCAACACGACATCGAACATGCCCGACATGAAGAGTTTGTTGGAGCCTTGCCACGGAATGCCAGGTCGCCCTGTAGTGTCGAGATGCATATAAGCAGCCATTTGGTCATAGCATTCCTCGTAGGGCTCCACACCACCAGCGGGATGCAGGTTAAGTGTAGTGCGAATGTCTCGGCGGTCCATGTCGGCAATGAGGCGTTTATAGTCGGGGAAGAGCTTTTTGTTCCAAGTCCAGCCTGTCCAGTTGCCTTTGCCTGGTTCGGTATAATGCCAATCCATGTCGATGACGAGCACATCGATGGGGATGTCGTATTGGTCGAATTTCTTCACCAAATCGCGAAGTTCTTTGTCGCTATATGCCCAATAGCGCGACCACCAATAACCAAAGGCATAGCGAGGCGGCAGTGGCACCTTGCCAGCGAAAACGGTGAAGTCCTTCAATGCCTGCTTGTAGTCGTGGCCGTAACCCATGAAGTACCAGTCTTGGTTGTCGAGGCTCTCGCGTTCCATCACCCAAGGCCAGTCGCTGTTGTCGAAAAGGTAACTCTTCGAGTCGTCGATGAGCGTCCAGCCGTCGGTGGCCAAGAGGCCGTCCTCAAGGGGTATCTTTTGGTCGGTGGTGCCGACACGGGTGTCGCCTTCGTAGCTGTCCAAGGTGCGGTAGGTGCCTTTCAGGTTGTGTTCTTGCGCCATGCCGGGCTTCCAAGTGAAACTCGGATTGACACCTTTCAACGATCTGATGCTCAGGTTGTCAGCATTGAAAGCCCCGCTACCTTTCTTATATTGCAGCCTCAGCTTCGATGTAATGATTTCGATGGTCTTGCCTTCCTTGACCTTGTAATCTACAGCATGATAGTCGCGGATGACGGCCACCTGTGAGGCTTCATCGACAAAGTGCCCGTCGATGGCATATTCCATCCGGATGACGCCATCGGTGATGACGGTGAAACGTACGGTTTCGTCTTGGTAAGCGATGTTTTTGCTTTGTGCTTGTAGGCCATAGGCCAAGAGTATAAGCAGCGAAAGGGTGAGGAGCTTTTTCATAATCGGTTCAATGTGTTGATGAATAATGCAGCAAAGATAGCGATTATTTTAAAACAAAAAAGGCCACCCGAAGGTAGCCTTTTGTTCGTTGTTGAGGCGCCATTATTGCGACTCAAAACTATGATTTAGAAATTGTAATACAATCCAAAACCAGGGGCCGAAGTGGCGAAGTTCATACGGAAGCCTTCAGCACCGTAATAGTTGCACTTGTTGTAACCCAAGAAGGCAAAACGGAAAGCAGCAGTCCAATGTTTGGTAGCCATCCAAGCGATACCGGGTTGCAGACCGACTCTATAGCCAAAATCACCATAACCTTTCACAGCAAAATCGCCAGTGAGATCCATGAAAAAGGCGAATTTTTCAATGTTGCAGATGCTGTAACGAACATAGGGAGACAGGATGATGCCATGATAAGCGTTCTCAATATCTTTTTGCTTGTCAAAAGTGTAATTGGCAGCAACGGCAATCGTCCAAGGCGTACCAGTGAAGCTGTAGCCAATTTCAGGTGCTACGGCAAAGTTGGTGACATTCTTGTTGATGGTTGCATTGGCCGAACCGCCCAACCAAACTTGAGCATTTGCTGTGAAGATGCCAATGAAGGCAAGAGCTAAGGTCAAAAATAACTTTTTCATTTCTTAATGGTTTAAATTAATAATTAGGTTAGTTTCTTTTGTCGATTGTTTAAGACGCAGCAAAAATAGCAAATAATGTGCCACAATGTTTTTGCTTGTTGCCGAAATTGTCCCAACAGACCTTATTTCTCAATAAATGCTATGGTTTCACCCTTGTTGACACGCTTGCCTTGGTCTGCCGTGGCCTCTACAATCTTGCCAGACCAAAGGGCATAAACGGGTTCCATGCCGTGCTCCGAGTTGATGGCGCAGAGCAGGTCGCCTTCTTTGTAGACCTTTCCTGGGGCAGGAGCGATGCTCTTATCGTCGAAGTCGACTTCCCACATCACAATGCCGCTCACAGGAGCAATGACAGGCTCGGCATTTGGATGACGCAAGGCGCGCAGGTCCGGAATCTTGGCCTCGCCGCCAGCCTTTTCGAACTTGGCCTTCATCTTGGCTTCCAACTCTTGGTTGAAGCGACGCTTGGCCTCGCCCGACTTGTACTCACGGTACTGCTTCTCGTGCATGGCGAACTCGAAGAGCTCTTCGTCGTCTTGACCACGGTCCCAGCCCTCCTTCTTCATCATCTCGATGAAGTGCGGCAAGGCGTTGGGGTAGTTGTCCTGCGGGTTGCCAGTGAAGAACTTGAAGCCTTTCTTCTTGGCTAATTCCACGATTTCGGGAGCGAGCGTGCCAGGCAGTTTGCCGGCCTTGCCGAGGATCATGTCCCAAGCGGCAGGGTCGATGGAAGTCTCGTAGCGAGGCTCGCCCTTGCTGAGTGCGAAGAGGTTCATCAAGGCGATGTTCTTGGTGTATTGGCTGAAAGGCGTCACCAAAGGCGGATTGCCGAGTTTCGGCCAGATATTCTGTACTTCTTGGAAGAGTTCGACGAGCATCTCGTCTTCACTGATTTCCGGCAAACCATCTTTCTTCCGGTTCATGTTGATGGCAGCATGCACCGGCTTGAGGTCAGCCATGAGTGAGCCCATCATGCCTCCAGGAAGACCGCAGCCCAACAGCAACGAGTTGATGTAACGGTTGCGCGGGTCAATCCAATAACCGAGGAAGTCGTCCATAAAGCTATGTGTCATGCTACGGGCGGCCATGTAAGTCTTCATGTCGATGTCTTTCACGAGGAAACCGGCATCTTTCAGCATGGCTTGCACGCTTATGACGTCAGGGTGGACGGTGCCCCATGACAGAGGCTCCATGGCCACGTCAACGTAGTCGCAACCGGCCTTACAGACCTCAAGCATCGATGCCATCGAGAGGCCTGGGGTGGTGTGACCGTGGTATTGCACCTTGATTTCAGGGTGCTGTTTCTTGATATGCTCCACGATGCGGCCCAAGCTGACGGGACGACCGACACCAGCCATATCCTTGAGGGCGATTTCCTTGGCACCGGCCTCAATGAGTTGGTCGGCGATATGCATATAATACTCGGCGGTATGCACCTGCGAGTAGGTGATACTCATGGCGGCTTGCGATATCATGCCGGCTTCGTTGGCCCAATGGATGGACGGGATGATGTTGCGCACGTCGTTGAGGCCGCAGAAGATACGGGTGATGTCGACGCCTTGGGCTTTCTTCACCTTATACATCAGTTGGCGCACATCGGCGGGCACGGGGTTCATTCTCAGTGCATTGAGGGCACGGTCGAGCATGTGGCACTCGATGCCGCCTTTATGTAATGCTGCCGTGAAAGCACGCACTGAGGGGTTAGGATTCTCGCCATACAGCAGGTTAACCTGCTCGGCGGCGCCGCCGTTGGTCTCCACACGGTCGAAGCAGCCCATCTCGATGATCAAGGGAGCAATCTTCTCCAATTGGTCCTTGCGTGGCACGTATTTGCCTGACGACTGCCACATATCGCGGTAAACCAGGCTGAATTTTACTTCTTTTTTCATTATAATTGTGTGTTTTATGCGATTTTGATTGAGGCTGCAAAGGTACAACTTTTCTTGCGAATGGCAATGAAATTAACGATGTCATTTGCAACCCTATTCATCCTCAATGTCATCATTGCGGATTTGTCTAGCAATCTTCCAAACTATTGAATTCATCAATTCAAAAAAAGCATCGTATTAACTATTTTAGTATTGGGAATGAGTATAAATGGAACGCGAAAATCTATCTTTTGTGTTGTTATATGGAACATATTCACCATTTTTCCAATAAAGCACCTCTAGACTTGTCCATTGGTCGATATTACTTTTTGGTAATGGGGTTGAAATTGCTTGTAGATATTGTAAAATCTGGGAATCACCTGTTTTAAAAATTTGTATGTCTTCTACGAGAAACTCAATTCTTAATTGTACATTGTAAGACTCACGTAAAGGTTTTAAAAATTCAACAAGAGAATAGTTGCGAAAATCGTAATTTATAATTATAAGGTTAATCAAGCGCATTTCATGTTCGTTTGCAACGTAATCAAGAATCACTTGGTTTATTTTGGAATAATCAAAATTGCAATTGATTACAATGTTCTGGGAAATACTAATAAAAGCCGATATATATTTTGCAATATTTTCGGATACGTTACAACGAACTTCAATACTTCTTTTAAAACTATAATGGTATGCTCTCATCCATGCTGGAACTCCATTAGGTATTCTCATGTACATATGACCATCTATACTCTTTATCGCCCTTATCCATGTAAGTGAAAATGTATCAGATAGAATCAGAAGAACCTGGTCGGGTACTTGCTCACGCATTTGGGCTCTTATAAAATAAGATAAAAACTTGGGAGTCATGTCGTTAGAAACACAATCGATGGATTCTAACAGAATACCCTTTTGCTCAAACAATTGCTTTGCCACCAAATACTCCATGAACGACTTATGTGCAAATTTGAACTCGTTCTTTGAGTTTCTGTTTAATAGCGAGCGTCCTTTCAGATTTTTTTCTTTTATGACATATTGGTCTTTGTATCGTTTAATAATAGCGTTGATGGAATTCTCGTTGTTTGGGTGGGATAAGGCATATTGTGTGGGTTGCGCCAAGTATAGCGCAATTTCATATGAAAATTCCAACAACGTCTTTTTGTACTTGCCTGTATCGCCTGTGGCAGCAAAACACGCTTCACGTTCAAGCCATTTGTCAATAATAATCTCGTATATGTGAATAACAGATTCAGGACGATCTTCGATGTTGGAGTTCAACAAATCATCAATATACGACAAGAGCAAAGGCCTGGCCATCACTTGATTGCAATTTTTTACAATAGCTTTGGCTTTCTTTTTTGCAAAGAACCTTAGTAGATACTTTTTATTCAAATACCGACGAATCTCTTTGTCCTTAAGTGGCGAAACATAATATTTTTTGAACCGTTGTTGGCCTTTTGAACCGGGTTGGCGTTTGGGAACCATCTCAAGCTCGTCTTCGTTTTTTTCGAAAAACTGTGTCCGACAGGTTATGATTACAAAACGAAAATCAACAATGTTTTCCAACAAGTCCTTGGAAAACTCACTATAATCATCAATGGCTTTGTTGCTCTCGTCAAGAGCATCCAATACCAGAATCGTATTGTTTTTGTCTTTTATCTCTTTGATCCGCTCAATGAGTACATCTTTGCCTTGAACCCTTTCGCCACAATAAAGCAATTTGATGGGATATGGAAGAGTCTTTTCTCTATACTTATTAATATACTTCCTGACTAAATTCACTATAAATGTGGATTTTCCCATGCCAGAACCTCCTAAAATGCAATAATAAGGAGGCTTTCTGTTGTTTGGAACAAGCGCATCATTGATGAAAAAGTCAATGGAATCGGTGCGTAAATCCTGATATTGGGCTTCGGAAGGATCGTCTAAATCATGAGGAGGGTTCGATTGAAACCATGTTTTGATATATAGCCAACGCTGTTGCCATGTTGTATATTCTCCGTAATCCTTGAGAATCTCATCCAGTTGCTTTTTGCGCCATTTGCGATTCTTGATAATTGGTTTAAGCACAAAAAATGCCAATAATACTACGAGAATAACAATAGCCGTGATTTGTTCTGGAATCTTTATTCCAGTTGCTGTTTCAAAGGCTTCTATTGCCTCTTTAAATAAATCAATAAAACCTTCCATAATGGGACGTTATTAGACTGCAAAGATAAACTTATTAAATTCAACAGAGAGAAGCTTTTTCAAGTTTTTCTTTGTTTTTCCAAAAGGAATCCATCAGCTCTTCCCGTTTTTTTGGATTTGCAATCTAAAAAGCATTGAATATCAGTATTTTAAATGCAAAATACAAAACAAGAGGCGCGTCAATTCCAACAACAAAGGTGATGCTATGTTAGTTCTCAATCTCATGGCCTAAATACTTTTTTATGTTGTTTTCTCTATTTTCTGAATTCCAGGTATCTTGGATGCCCAAGAGCACGTCAACAACTTTGGCTTTGCCATAAAACCGTATGGTCTCCTCAATTTCACCTTGGTTTCCGTATTCAAAAACCCTCTGAATAATCCATTCCGAATTGCGTTGCCAGTCAAGGGTATCGAAGTCGGTGTCCCAAAACAATGCTTTTCTGTATTTTGACTTGTCGGGTTGTGATTGTTTTGAAAGGTGGTTTGTGGCAACGAAAATCTCATAATTAGTTTGGACTTGATAGAAGAAGCAATGATAATCAACGCCCAGAGCCTTTTCCAATTTAAGAGAGTTTTCGGGAGAAATTCTTCTGCGATTAGCAATAAAATCGTTGATCCTTTGATAAGGTATTTCTGAACGAGAGGCCAATTCACGTTGGGTAAGATGCTCTTTTGTCCTGATTCGGTCGAGAACCGCGCCACAAGGGATGTGATGATATGTCAGATAGTTTTCGTACATTCGATTTGTTTTTCGGCTGCAAAAATAGTAAAAAATAACCAGATTTGGTTATAATTTAGGCGAAAAAAATTGAGACTTAGCTGCTATGTCTATACAAACCTGTGTTTTTCCCAAAAATGTCCGAAAATTCTGTACTTTTGTGCTCCAATAAAGCAAAGCAATAACAGATATGCAATCGCAAGGACAGAACGATAATCCAGCCCACTCAGTTCAGACCACCGAGCTGATTCGCACCTCGCAGAGTTGGGACGGCGTGGAGTTGCCCGACTACCTCCAAGGTCGTCCCGAAATGGTGGCCATGAAATACGAGATTCCCGCTGGACAGAAACTGGGCTGGCACCATCACCCTGTGATGAACCACGGCATATTGGTGCAGGGTGAACTAACCATTGTCAGCCTGGATGGTAAGGAGAAAGTGGTGCATGAGGGCGAGGCTGTCGTGGAAATGGTAAACACCATCCACCACGGCGAGAACCGAGGCACGAAGCCTGTCATCCTTTACATGTTCTACCTCTCGCAGGAGGGTTTGCCGCTGTCCGTTCAGCATCTTGAGATTCCATTGGACTAACATTAAAAAAAGACAGAGGATGACTATTTTTAGTCACCCTCCTGTAGAGACGGAGCGCGCTACGTCTCTACTTAAAATTCCACATTGGTTTGCTTGTACAACAAAAAAAGTTGTATTTTTGCTGCGGTTCTTATGGCGGACTTTGTGCCGCCGACATAAAGAAACACGAAGCGTTATGCTCGTCTTGTAGTTGAAAACGTGAGAAACTTTCGTAAGCAAGACAGTATAAGGGTTCACGCGTTATGCGTGGGCTGTTATTGCTGCATCTTCTTACAAGGTAATTCTCACGACCCTCAACTAAAGACGTGGCATATCAGTGCCACGCTTCTTTTGTATGTAATTGTCCTTTTAGGTACTGGAAAGGGTTGATTTTCGATGAATTAAACTCAAAAAACACTTTTACTTTGTCAAAACTTTTGTAATTTTACAATCGTATGATTAAAGAGAAGAGAACTTTTATGAAAACAAACAAAAATAGGGGTAATAATGCCTTATTAGTAATGCTTGCAACAAGTCCTATCTGGATTATTCCGTTAGCGTTGCTTTCGAATTATTTAGATGAAAGATACTCAGCTCCAAAAGTGGAGAAAGTACATAATTATCCAAGGTATAAATATCCAGATGATACCATTTTAGCTCACCCGGAAAGAATCCCTAAAAAAGGAGAATCTATTATGCCAAGGGTAAATAGCTATGATGGGAACAATGGAGTAGTCTTAACTCTACCTGATGGTAACAAGATAAATACCAACCTGTCTCCAGAGGAAATCTTAGAACAATTAGACTTGGATTATCAAGATGTCTACGATTACTATGGTGGGGCTGAGGAATTATACTAATCTATCTTATCTGCATTAAAAATTAAACTGACATTAAAATTAAACTGACATGAAAAAGAATGATTCAACTATTGTGGAAGGTTTTCCTCCGCTAATGTGTCATGAGCCTCGAGTATTGATTTTGGGAACAATACCAGGGAAGAAGTCTATTAGTGCCAATGAGTATTATTATGATAATGGCAATCGGATGTGGAAGATGTTGGCAAAATTAGCAACACAAAAAATGCCTACAAATTATACCGAGAAAAAGATGATATTAGAACATTTGCATGCCGTAATATGGGATTATTATCAGTTTGTTGAGCGAACTAATAGCACGGATAAAGGTATCCTAGAAGGAATTCCAAACGATATTGTTGGTTTTGTTAGAAAAAATCCGACTATAACAAAGATAGCCATAAATGGTTATGGAAAATACAAAGAG
>JAEEQP010000032.1 GCA_016285355.1 Bacteroidales bacterium | reverse complement strand
GAAGGTGAAACAATTGACTTTTTTAGCAATATCTGAAAATGGCTTTAAAGAAATATAAACCTACGACACCAGGTCAGCGTTTCAAGGTTTTGAGCGCATTTGACGAGATTACGACCGACAAACCCGAGAAGTCGTTGCTTGCTCCTATGAAGAGCACGGGTGGCCGTAACTCCAGTGGTAAAATGACTGTCCGTTACAGAGGTGGCGGACACAAACAGAAGTACAGAATCATCGACTTCAAGCGTGACAAGGACGGCGTTCCGGGCGTGGTTAAGACTATCGAATACGATCCGAACCGCACTGCTCGCATCGCCTTGGTATTCTACAAGGATGGTGAGAAGCGTTACATCATCGCTCCTGCCGGTTTGAAAGTCGGTCAGGAAGTCATCAGCGGCAAGGGCGTTCAGCCGAACGTTGGCAACACCTTGTTCCTGAGTGAAGTTCCGTTTGGTACTATTATTCACAACATCGAGTTGCGCCCAGGTCAGGGTGCCAAGATGGCTAGAAGCGCCGGTTCCTACGCACAGTTGATGTCGCGCGAGGGCAAGTACGCTATCCTGAGAATGCCATCCGGTGAGACTCGTATGATTCTCCAAGCCTGCAAGGCCACCATCGGTTCCGTTTCCAACGGTGACCACAACCTCGAGAAGTCAGGAAAAGCCGGTCGCAGCCGCTGGTTGGGCCGTCGTCCTCACAACCGTGGTGTTGTCATGAACCCTGTCGATCACCCGATGGGTGGTGGTGAAGGTCGTGCCTCCGGCGGTCACCCGCGTTCACGCAAGGGTTTGCCGGCCAAGGGATACAAGACCCGTTCACCCAAGGCAGCCTCAAGCAAGTACATTATCGAAAGAAGAAAGAAGTAATCATCAGGAAAATCGCATAATACTATGAGTCGTTCATTAAAAAAAGGTCCATACATCCACTACAAACTCATGCAGAGAGTGATGGAGAATGTCGAAAGCGGCAAGAAGACCGTTATCAAGACATGGTCAAGAGCATCAATGATTTCTCCTGATTTCGTCGGTCAGACCATCGCTGTTCACAACGGCAACAAGTTCATCCCGGTCTATGTGACTGAGAACATGGTTGGCCATAAGCTGGGCGAGTTCGCTCCGACGCGTATCTTCAGAGGTCATGCTGGTAATAAAGATAAAGGTAACAAGTAATATTTAGGTAACAATGGGAGCTAGAAAACACAACAGAGCTGAATCCATCAAGGAAGCTCGTAAAAACGTAGCCATCGCACATCTGAACAACGTTCCGACGTCTCCTTACAAGATGCGTCTTGTGGCCGACATGATCAGAGGTCAGAAGGTGGAGCTTGCACTGCATGCCTTGCAATATTCGCCCAAGGAGGCCTCGAAGAAGGTTTACAAACTGCTTCGTTCGGCTATCGCCAATTGGGAAGCTAAGAATGAAGGGAAGCGCGTCGAGGACAGCAACCTTTACGTCAAAGAGATCTGGGTCGATGAAGGCCGTACGCTGAAGCGCATCCAGGCTGCCCCTCACGGACGTGCATTCCACATCCGTAAGCGTTCAAATCACGTTACTATCATTGTCGATAGCAGAGTTGCTAAGGAAGAATAAGTAAATAATAGATAATTAAAATGGGACAAAAAACTAATCCTATAGGTCTTAGATTGGGAATCATCAAAGGATGGGATTCCAATTGGTATGGCGGAAAAGATTTCTCAGCCAAGCTCGTTGAAGACGACAAGATCCGCAAGTATCTGAACGCTCGTCTGGGCAAAGCCGGCATTTCAAAGATCGCCATCGAACGTTCCTTGAAATATGTCACCGTCACGATCTTCACCGCCCGTCCGGGTATGATCATCGGCAAAGGTGGCGAGGAAGTGGAAAAGCTGAAGAAAGAGCTTGTGAAGCTGACTGGCAAGGAGATCCAAATCAACATCAACGAGATCAAGAGACCTGAACTCGATGCGTATATCGTGGCTAGCACGATTGCTAAACAAATTGAAGGCCGTGTTTCATTCCGTCGCGCCATCAAGACCGCCGTTGCCGGTACGATGCGAATCGGTGCCGAAGGCATCAAGATCGTCATCTCCGGTCGTGTGGGCGGCGCCGAAATGTCACGCGCTGAGTCGTACAAGGAAGGTCGTATCCCGCTGCATACCCTGCGCGCTGACATCGACTACTCCTTGGTTGAGGCTCACACCTCCTATGGCCGTCTCGGCATCAAGGTGTGGATCTGCAAAGGTGAAATCTATGGCAAGCCAGAACTGGTTCCTACTAGCGTCAGCAGCCCGTCGAAGAGACAAGGTGCTGCCAAACCCGCTGGAGCTCCACGTCGCGGCAATGGAAAACGTAAGTGATTTTGTAAACTTTAAAAGTTAAGTAACGATGTTACAACCGAAAAGACAAAAATTCAGAAGACCCCAAAAAGGTAAGATGAAAGGCAACGCTTTCCGTGGCCATGAGTTAGCTTTTGGATCTTTTGGTATCAAGACATTGGAAGAGGCTCTGATTACCGCCCGCCAAATTGAGGCAGCCCGTCAGGCCGTTACACGTTATATGAAACGTGAAGGACAGATTTGGATCCGCATCTATCCCGACAAACCCATCACTAAGAAGCCTTTGGACGTCCGTATGGGTAAAGGTAAGGGTGATCCGGAATACTTTGTAGCTCGCGTTACCCCCGGTCACATGCTGTTCGAAGCAGACGGTGTGCCGTTGGCCGTTGCCAAGGAAGCTCTCCGCCTCGCCGCCCAGAAACTGCCGGTAACGACGAAGTTTGTGGTTAGAAGAGATTACGTCGAATAATTTAAGTTTGGAATAACAATGAAAAAAGAATCCTTAAGAGAGTTAAGCGTGGCCGACCTGAACGACCGTTTGGAACAAGCCCGCACCCAGCTGGTCAAGCTGAACCTTAATCACGCTGTGTCACCACTGGACAACCCTAACACGATTCGCGCTACCCGCAAGGATATCGCTCGTATTCTGACTGAATTGAGAAGACGCGAAATCGAACAGAGTAAGTAACTTAAACGACGATTGACAAAATGGAAACAAGAAATTTGAGAAAAGAAAGAATCGGCGTGGTTGTCAGCAATAAGATGGACAAATCCATCGTCGTGGAAATCGAACGTCGTGAAAAGCACCCGATTTACGGTAAGTTCATCAAGAAGACGAACCGTTTTATGGCTCATGACGAGAAGAATGAATGCAACATCGGTGACACCGTGCGCATCATGGAAACCCGTCCGATGAGTAAGAATAAATGTTGGAGATTAGTAGAAATTATCGAAAGGGCTAAGTAATATGATACAACAGGAAACCAGACTCGCAGTAGCTGACAATAGCGGTGCAAAAGAAGTCCTCTGCATCAGAGTGTTGGGCGGTACAAAGAAACATTACGCCCATACTGGCGACATCATCGTCGTCACCGTGAAAAGCGCCATTCCAAGCGGTAACATCAAGAAAGGTACCGTTTCAAAGGCAGTCGTAGTCCGTACCAAGAAGGAAACCCGTCGCCCCGACGGCTCCTACATCCGTTTCGATGACAATGCCTGTGTTCTTCTGAACAACGCCGGTGAACTTGTCGGAACCCGTATCTTTGGTCCCGTTGCCAGAGAGTTGCGTGAGAAACAGTTTATGAAAATAGTTTCACTTGCTCCAGAAGTGTTGTAATTTTAAAATTGATTGACTATGAAAATGCATGTTAAAAAAGGCGACACTGTCCTGGTCCTTTCAGGCAATGACAAAGGCAAGCAAGGCAAGGTGATGAGCGTCGATGTGAAATCACAACGCGCCATCGTCGAAGGCGTCCGCATCATCTCGAAGCACACCCGCCCCAACGCCGAACATCCCCAAGGAGGCATCATCAAACAAGAAGCCCCCATCCATATCTCGAATCTCATGGTGGTCGATAAGAGCGGCAAACCCACGAGAATCGGTCGTAAGATTGATGAAAAAACAGGTAAATCCATCCGTTATTCCAAGAGAACCGGAGAAATAATCAAGTAAGATGAACTATCAACCCAGACTTAGAACTCAATACAAGAGTGAAATCGTGCCTGCATTGATGGATGAATTCCACTATAAGAGCGTGATGCAGGTTCCACGGCTTTTGAAAATTTCACTCAATCAGGGTATCGGTGCTGCCTTGGCAGACAAGAAACTGATTGACTATGGTGTAGAGGAAATGAGTGCTATCACCGGTCAGAAAGCCGTTCCGACTATCTCAAGACACGACGTCAGTAACTTCAAGCTGCGTCGTGGAAACCCGATTGGCGTTCACGTTACACTGCGCGGTGACAAGATGTACGAATTCCTCGAACGTCTGGTCTGCGTCGCCCTTCCTCGTGTCCGCGACTTCAGGGGTATCAACGACAAAGGCTTCGATGGCCGTGGCAACTACAGTTTCGGAATCACCGAACAGATCATCTTCCCGGAAATCGATATCGAAAAGGTCAACCATATCAATGGTATGAACATCACCTTCGTCACTTCAGCCAATACTGATCAAGAGGCTTTGGCTTTGTTGAAACATTTTGGTCTTCCTTTTAAAAATCAAAAAAAGTAAACCATGGCAAAAGAGTCAATGAAAGCGCGTGAGCGCAAAAGAGCACAGATGGTGGCCAAGTACGCTGCCAAACGTGCAGCCTTGAAAGAAGCTGGCGATTATGAAGCACTGCAGAAACTGCCGAAGAACGCTTCCCCAGTCCGCCTCCACAACCGCTGCCAACTCACCGGCCGTCCGAAAGGCTATATGAGACAGTTCGGTATTTCACGTATCAACTTCCGTGAGATGGCACTGAAGGGCTTGATTCCAGGCGTAAAGAAAGCTAGTTGGTAATCATTAAAAACAGTAAGAGATGTATACAGACCCTATCGCAGATTATTTGACCCGCATCCGCAATGCCGTCAATGCAAAGCATAGAATCGTTGAAATCCCCGCTTCGAACATCAAGAAGGCCATGACCAAGATCTTGTTTGAGAAGGGTTATATCCTGAACTACAAGTTCGAAGAAGGAGAGAAGAAGTCACAGAACGTCATTAAGATCGCTCTTAAGTACCATCCTGTGACCAAAGTGCCGGCCATTTCCACCATCGACCGCGTTTCGCGTCCTGGCCTCCGGAAATATGCCGACAGCGAGAGCCTCCCAAGAGTGATGAACGGCCTCGGCATCGCCATCATTTCCACTTCACAGGGTGTGATGACCGACAAAGAAGCCCGCAAGCTCCATATCGGTGGCGAAGTGTTATGTTATGTTAGCTAATCAACCAAAGGAAAGGAGATTGGAATTATGTCAAGAATAGGTAAAATGCCCATCGCCATTCCGGCAGGCGTTACAGTCAACATCGACGACAAAGAACACACCATCACCGTCAAAGGTAAGTTGGGTGAGCTCACTCAGAAATACTCCGACCACGTCATTTTGGAGGTCGAAGGCGACCACATCCATGTGAAACCGAACGAGGCTGTTGCCGAAGCCGGTGCCAAACACGGACTGTACCGCGCCTTGATCTTCAACATGGTGAAAGGCGTCAGCGAGGGTTTCGAGACCGTCCAGGAATTCGTCGGCGTCGGTTACAAGGCCGAAGCCAAGGGACAAATCCTTGAGATGGCCCTCGGATACTCCCACACCATCTTCATGGAGATGCCTCCGGAGATCAAAATCGAAACCATCAACGAGAGAGGTAAGAACCCCATCTTGAAGATGCGTTCATACGACAAACAACTTCTTGGTCAGGTGGCCGCAAAGATCCGCTCGATGCGTAAGCCTGAACCTTATAAGGGTAAGGGTATCAAGTTCGAAGGCGAAGTCCTGAGACGTAAGGCAGGTAAAGCTGCTGGTAAGTAAAGATTAATACCTCAGTAAGAAAAGTAAGAAAATGGCAAAAACTAAAGAAGAGAGAAGACAGTTTATCAAGAAGAGCATCAGAAAGAAGATTTCTGGTACTGCCCAGCGTCCGCGCATGTCTGTCTTCAGAAGCAACAAGCAAATCTATGTGCAGCTGATTGACGACGAAGTCGGCAAGACTCTGGCTGCCGCCAGTTCCCGCGAGAACGGCATCGAAAATGAAAAGATCACGAAGACCGAACAGGCCGCCAAGGTGGGTGCCCTGATCGCCGAGAAGGCCAAGGCCGCCGGCATCGACACCGTCGTGTTCGATCGTAATGGTTATTTGTATCACGGTAGAGTGAAGTCGCTGGCCGACGCAGCTCGTAATGGAGGATTAAAATTCTAATTGTCATGGCAGAAGTTAATGTAAAAAGAGTAAAGTCTAGCGAAATCGAGTTCAAGGAACGTCTCGTTAGCATCAACCGAGTCACCAAGGTGACCAAAGGTGGTCGTACTTTCACTTTCGCAGCACTGGTTGTCGTCGGCAATGAGAATGGTGTCGTCGGTTACGGACTTGGCAAGGCCAAGGAAGCTACCGCTGCCATCCAGAAGGGCGTTGATGACGCCAAGAAGAACCTGGTGAAGGTTCCGGTTCTGAACGGCACGCTGCCTCACGAGCAGTACGGCAAGTACAGCGGCGCCTACGTCTACATCCAACCCGCTACTCCTGGTACCGGTGTCATCGCCGGTGGTGCCATGCGTGCCGTCCTCGAGAGCGTTGGCGTGAAGAACGTGATGGCCAAGTCGAAGGGCTCCTCCAACCCCCACTCGGTGGTGAAGGCTACTTTCGACGCTCTGACCAAAATGCGCGATGCCTACACCGTCGCACAATTGAGAGGTGTGGATTTGGATACTGTGTTTAACGGATAAAACTTTTGAACTATGAAGAAAGTAAGAATCACCCAAGTCAGAAGTGGTATCGGAAGACCACAAGATCAAAAGGACACTTTGAGGTCACTCAAACTGAGAAAGATGCATCAGTCCGTCGAGGTCGACATGGACGACCCCGTCATGGCTGGTATGGTGAACAAAATCGCCCACCTTCTCAAGATCGAAGAAATCTAATTGTTGAACTTATCTAATCTACATTTATCATGGATTTAAGTAATCTCAAACCAGCAAAAGGTTCTACAAAGGAAAAGAAAAGATTAGGCCGTGGCCAAGGTTCAGGAAGAGGCGGCACGTCAACACGCGGTCACAAGGGTGCTCAGGCACGCTCTGGCGCTAAGCGTAAGATCGGCTTCCAAGGTGGTCAAATGCCTCTCCAGCGTTTGGTTCCTAAGTTCGGTTTCAAGAACATGAATCGCGTTGAGTATTGCCCGGTTAACCTCTCCACTCTGCAGAAGCTTGCTGAAAACGGCATCACGGTGATTACTCCTGAGGTGCTCGTCGAAAACGGTATCACCCACAACAACGAACTCGTTAAGGTTCTGGGTCGTGGTGAATTGACTGCAAAGGTTGAAGTTAAGGTCCACGCATTTTCCGCCAAGGCTAAGGAAGTCATCGAAGCTGCTGGTGGCACTTGCGACAAATACGAAGCGCAATGAAAAGACTGATAGAAACCATAAGGAATATCTTTAAGATCGAGGAGCTGCGTAAGCGTATCCTTTACACGATCCTCATTATCTTGATCTACCGCTTTGGTTCATTTGTCGTGATCCCTGGCGTTGACCCCAACCAATTGTCGGCTCTGCAACAAAGCAGTGAAGGCGGCCTCCTCGGACTGTTGAACATGTTCTCCGGCGGCGCTTTCGGCAATGCTTCCATCTTTGCCTTGGGTATCATGCCTTACATCACCGCATCCATCATCATCCAATTGCTCGGTATGGCAGTGCCTTACTTCCAGCGCCTGCAAAAGGAAGGTGAAAGCGGCCGTAAGAAGCTGAACCAGATCATGCGTTACCTGACCGTCCTCATCGTGGTCGTCCAGGCCCCCGGTTACATCAAGAACGTCCTTGTCCAGTTGCCCAAGACCGCTGTGACGCCTTTCGATGGCGTTCACGATCCGAGTCTCTTCTTCTGGATCTCTTCGGTCGTCCTCCTCATCGCCGGTACCCTGTTCATCATGTGGCTCGGCGAGAAGATCACCGACAAGGGTATTG
Organism: Bacteroidales bacterium; assembly: GCA_016285355.1. The sequence goes on along the minus strand of JAEEQP010000032.1, from coordinate 33,634 downwards.
GTAATGGTATCTCCTTGATCATTATGATTGGTATCATCGCCCGTCTTCCCGGTGCGTTTGCTGCTGAATGCGGTACGCGTTTCAATGAGGGCGGCACGGGTCTCTTGATCCTCGTCATCGAACTGATCGTCCTGTTCTTTGTGATGGTGGGCACCATCGCCCTCGTCCAAGGTACGCGTAAGATCCCGGTACAGTATGCCAAGCGTGTTGTCGGCAACCGTCAATACGGTGGTGTCCGCCAGTACATCCCGCTGAAAGTGAATGCCGCTGGTGTTATGCCTATCATCTTCGCTCAGGCTATCATGTTCCTGCCTATCACCATTGCCGGCTTCAGCCAGTCGGAAAGCCTTACCGGCTTTGCCTCTGCCTTTACCAACATCAATGGTTTCTGGTACAACCTGGTGTTCTTCCTCCTGATCATCGCCTTCACGTATTTCTATACTGCTGTTACGATGAACACCAACCAAATGGCGGAAGACATCAAGAAGAACGGTGGCTTCATTCCTGGTGTGAAGCCGGGTAAGAAGACGGCCGAGTATCTCGACAGCATCATGTCGAGAATCACCCTGCCGGGTTCCATCTTCCTGGGCATCGTCGCCATCATGCCTGCCATCGTTGCTTCGCTCATGAACGTCACCACGGGATTCTCCCACTTCTATGGCGGAACCTCGCTGCTGATTCTTGTGGGTGTTGTGCTCGACACCTTGCAACAGATCGAAAGCCACCTTTTGATGCACCACTACGATGGTCTGACCAAGACGGGTCGTATCAAGGGTCGTGTCGGCAGAATGTGATTGTAAGAAATCAGTCCTTTGCCCTTGCGGCATGGACCGCCAACCAATCGGGAAACCTTCGTTGAATCACCACGGAGGTTTCCCGTAGGAAAGGCGGAAAAACCGATATAATAGGGTGGAAGAAAGAAAAATGACAAAAAATTCCTCCAATTGGAAAAGATTTTGTACTTTTGCAGCCCGAAAAATTGGGTCCGGATTGTTGAAGGACTGAAGTGAATAACAACAAAATAGTATTTGAAAGGATAGAATATGGTAAAACAAATGTCGATTGAACAGGAAGGCACAGTAGTGGAAGCATTGGGTAACGCCATGTTTCGTGTCGAGCTGGAGAACGGTCTGGTGATCATTGCCACGATTTCCGGCAAGATGCGTATGCACTATATCAAGATCCTGCCTGGCGACAAAGTCAAGCTGGAAATGTCTCCCTACGATCTGACAAAGGGCCGTATCACCTTCAGATACAAGAATTGACGCAAACTACAAAAGAATATTGAAATGAAAGTTCAAGCATCTGTAAAGAAAAGATCTGCCGATTGCATCATCGTCAAGCGTAAGGGCAGAGTGTATGTGATTAATAAGAAGAACCCTAAGGAGAATCAGCGTCAGGGTTAATCTTGGTTGAATATTTAAACTAAAGTAAAAGATAATATGGCAAGAATCGCTGGTGTAGATATCCCGAGCAACAAAGCCGGTGAGATCTCTTTAACCTACATTTATGGTATTGGCAGGTCGCTGTCGAAGGAAATCCTGAAGAAGGCTGGTGTTGAGCCCGCTAAGAAAGTGCAGGACTGGACCGACGATGAGCAGAAGACCGTTCGTGACATCATTGCCGAACAGTACAAGACCGAAGGTGAACTTCGCGGTGAAGTTCAGATGAACATTAAGCGTTTGATGGATATCGGTTGCTACAGAGGTGTCCGTCATCGTGCTGGTCTGCCCGTTCGTGGCCAGAGCACCAAAAACAACGCACGTACCCGTAAGGGCCGTAAAAAGACTGTCGCTAACAAGAAGAAAGCTACTAAGTAATAAGTAGTTGGATCATATCTAATTTAAAAAACCACACAATTAAAAAATGGCAAAAAACAAAGTTACAAAGAAGCGTGTTGTGAAGATCGAGGCAACGGGCATGGCTTTCGTGAAGGCTTCGTTCAACAACATCATCGTTTCCTTGACCAACAATGAAGGACAAGTCATTTCTTGGGCATCAGCAGGTAAAATGGGCTTTAAAGGCTCAAAGAAGAACACACCATACGCTGCTCAGATGGCTGCTGAAGAGTGCGCCAAGACTGCCTATGACTTGGGATTACGCAAAGTTAAAGTTTATGTGAAGGGACCTGGTGCAGGACGTGAATCCGCCATTCGTGCCATCCACTCCATGGGCGTTGAAGTGACCGAAATCATCGACGTCACCCCGCTGCCTCACAATGGATGCCGTCCTCCAAAACGTAGAAGAGTGTAAGTTGAACAATTAAAAACGTAGAATTATGGCTAGATATACAGGTCCAAAAACGAAGATCGCTCGTAAGTTCGGTGAACCTATCTTTGGTTCCGACAAGTACTTCGAAAAAAGAAATTATCCTCCTGGAATGCACGGTGCCAACAGCAGAAGAAAGAAAGTCTCGGAATACGGTACCCAGCTGAAGGAGAAGCAAAAGGCTAAATATACCTACGGAGTTCTCGAGAGACAATTCCGCAAGACCTTTGAGCACGCCCGCCGTAAGGAAGGCGTCACTGGTCTGATCCTGATGCAACTTTTGGAATCACGCCTCGACAATGTGGTCTACCGCCTGGGAATCGCTCCCACTCGTTCGGCCGCCCGTCAGCTTGTGAACCATCGTCATATCGTCGTCAATGGTGAAATCCTCAATATCCCGTCTTACCTTGTGAAAGTCGGTGATGTGATTGGCGTTCGTGAAAAGTCAAAGAGCTTGGAAGTCGTCACCAATTCTCTGGAAGGCCGTCAGGGCAGCAACTTCGCCTGGCTGGAATGGGATGCGGACAAGATGTGCGGCAAGTTCATGAACTATCCGGCTCGTGAAGAGATTCCGGAGAACATCAACGAACAGCTCATCGTTGAATTGTATTCTAAGTAATTGTTGATTATTAACCTGGTAAAAAAAATAAATATGGCAATTTTAGCGTTTCAAAAACCCGATGAGGTTATCATGGTTGAAGGCTCCGACACCAAAGGCGTATTCGAGTTTCGACCTCTAGAACCAGGTTTTGGTATCACCATTGGTAATGCGCTTAGAAGAATCCTGCTGTCTTCCTTGGAAGGCTTTGCAATCACTTCTATCCACATTGATGGCGTCAGTCATGAGTTCGCCTCTATCGATGGCGTTATTGAAGATGTCGCCGACATCGTTCTGAACTTCAAACAAGTGCGCCTTAAGCAACTTGTGGCTTCAGAGACTCATGAAAAGGTGAGCTTCACCATCACAGGTCAGGAACAGTTCAAGGCTGGTGATATTAACAAATATCTCAATGCCTTCCAAGTGCTGAACCCCGATCTCGTCATCTGCAACCTCGAACCTTCCGTGAAATTGAATATCGAACTCAATATCAACAAGGGTAGAGGTTATGTCCCGGCTGACGAGAACAAGGTCGTCGGCGCTCCTGTCGACACCATCGCCATCGACTCTATCTATACGCCCATCCGCAACGTGAGCTATAAGGTGGAAAACTGGCGCGTCGAACAGAAGACCGATTACGAAAAGCTCGTCATCGAAATCGACACCGATGGATCGATCAATCCTAAAGATGCTCTGAAAGAAGCTGCAAAGATCCTCATCTATCACTTCATGCTCTTCTCCGATGAGAACATCAATCTCGTCCCCGATGAGAAGACTGTGACCGAAGACCTTGATGAAGGCTCGTTGCATATCCGTCAGCTCCTCAAGACAAAGCTCGTTGACCTCGACCTTTCGGTCCGTGCGTTGAATTGCTTGAAAGCTGCTGAGGTTGAAACGCTTGGTGAACTTGTTGCCTTCAATAAGCAAGACCTTCTCAAATTCCGCAACTTCGGTAAGAAGTCGCTCACGGAGTTGGACGAGCTGGTCAGAAGCAAAGGCCTCGAGTTCGGTATGAATGTCAGCAAATATAAATTAGATAAGGAATAAGAAAGATGAGACACAATAAGAAATTCAATCACTTGGGAAGAAAAAGCGCTCACCGCAACGCTATGCTTTCAAACATGGCTTCCTCGCTGATTCTGAACAAACGCATCATCACTACCACTGCCAAGGCTAAGGCTTTGCGCATCTATGTCGAACCTCTGATTACCAAGGCAAAACCCGAGAACAACACGACCATGGAGCAAGGCACGAGCAACCGCCGTGTGGTCTTCAGCTACTTGCAAAACAAGTTTGCTGTGACTGAGCTCTTCCGTGAAGTGGGTCCGAAAGTGGCCAGCCGTCCCGGTGGCTACACCCGCATCATCCGCATGCCGGAAAACCGTCTTGGCGACGCTGCCGAAATGGCTATGATGGAACTCGTTGACTATAACGAGGTCTACACCCGCGAGGGTCAAAAGGCCACCAAGGCTAAGAGCACGCGCCGTGGCAGCAAGAAGGCTGCTCCTAAGGCCGAGGCTCCCGTTGAGGCTCCTGCAGAAGCTCCCGCCGAACAGGCTGAAGTGAAAGAGTAATGTTTTTTTCAATACAGATGATGAAGGCTGCCTTCGGGCAGCCTTTTTTTGTGTAGGCCTAAAACAAAAAAAAGCCGCTCAATAGAGCGGCTTTTTTATCATCGGGATACCCGAATCTTAGTTCTCAGCTTTCACATTGTCCATGCCAACCTGGACGGCTTGCATGTTCAGCGGGATGAGCTTGTGGGCGCGCTCCGGCAGGGAGTGACGCAGACCCTCTTCGACGTTCTTGTTGTCGATGATGGGGCGCAACTTCAGGAAAGCACCCAAGATGATCATGTTGAACACCTTGCTGTTGCCCATATCGGAGGCCAACTGTGCGCCTTCGATGCTGTAGATGTGAATGTCCTTACGGGTGGGCTTGTGGGTGATGCCGTTGGGATCATAGAGCAGATAGCCACCGGGCTTCACCTTGTCCTCAAACTTGTCGAGTGACTGCTGATTCAGAATGACGGCAGTGTCGAAAGCGTTGAGGATGGGGGAGCACACGCGCTCGTCGCTGACGATAACGGTCACGTTGGCCGTACCGCCACGCATCTCCGGGCCGTATGAAGGCATCCAGCTGACTTCCTTGTCCTGCATGATACCACTGTAAGCAAGGATCTTACCCATTGACAAGACACCTTGTCCGCCGAAACCGGCTATAATAATTTCTTCTGTCATTGCTTTGTCGTTTTTAGTTATTTCTTAATCAGCTCGAAATTGTCCTTGAGGTCGCCCAAAGGATAGACGGGCAGCATGTTGTCTTGCAACCACTTGTTGGCGTCGACGGCGCTCATCTTCCAGTTGGAGTTGCAGTTCGAAACGATTTCAACGAAGTTGACACCGTTCTTGTTCTCAATCTGGTTCTGGAAAGCCTTCTTGATGGCCTTCTTGCAGTTACGCACGGCGGCGGCGCTGAACACAGCCTGACGGGTGACATAGCGCGTGCCAGGCAACTGAGCCAGCAGTTGGGTGATCTGGAGCGGGAAACCGTTGTTAGGTGTTCCGTCGGGCCACTGAGGCATACGGCCGTAAGGCGTGGTGGCGGTCTTCATGCCCACGAGGGTGGTGGGAGCCATCTGGCCACCGGTCATGCCGTAGATACCGTTGTTGACGAAGATCATGGTGATGTTCTCACCACGGTTGCAGGTGTGGATGGTCTCGCAGGTGCCGATGGCAGCGAGGTCGCCGTCGCCTTGGTAGGAGAACACGACCTTGTCGGGCCACACGCGCTTGATACCCGTGGCGCACGCCGGAGCGCGGCCGTGGGCTGATTCGACGAAGTCGACATCGAAGTAGTCGTAGGCCATCACGGCGCAACCCACGGGGGAGACACCGATGGTGCGGTCGTCAACGCCGAGCTCTTCGAGCACTTCGGCGATGATGCGGTGCACGGTGCCGTGACCGCAGCCGGGGCAGTAGTGGAAAGGTTTTTCCGTCAGCAGCTTTGATTTTTCGTAAACCAAATTTTCAGGCTGGATGATATCTTGTAATGTGATTTCTGCCATTTTCTTATTCTCCTATAATTTGTTTCTTCATAGCTTCGAGAACTTCTTCCGGGGTGTGGATGATACCACCGACGCGGCCGAAGTGTTCGGCCTTCACGCGGCCATTGCAAGCCAGCAACACGTCTTCGATCATCTGACCGCAGCTCAGCTCAACTGAGAGGAATCCCTTAACGCCTTTGTCGATGAGACCGGCGATGGCTTTGCTAGGATAAGGCCACAGGGTGATGGGACGGAGCAGACCGACCTTCAGGCCTTCGGCGCGACCGAGTTGCACCGACTTCTGGGCGATACGGGCGCTGGAGCCGTAGGCAACGAATACGTATTCGGCATCGTCGCAGTCAATCATTTCGTAACGGACTTCGTTCTTGGTCACCTCGTCATACTTGCGCTGCAGGGCGCGGTTGTGCTCTTCCATGCGGGCGGAGTCGAGGTCCAAGGAGGTGATCACGCGGTGTTGCGTGCCACGCTTGCGGCCTGTCAGTGCCCAAGGATACTTGGCTTTGATTTCCTCTTCGGTCATGCGGGCTTTCTGCTCGGGCATGACGACTTTTTCCATCATTTGGCCGATGGCACCGTCAGAGAGGATGCACACTGCCATTCTGTACTTGAAGGCCAGTTCGAAGCCCAGCGGCACGAAGTCAGCCATTTCCTGGACGGAAGCGGGGGCGAGGACGATGTTACGGTAGTCGCCATTGCCGCCACCCTTGGTGTTCTGGAAATAGTCGGCTTGTGAAGGCTGGATGGTACCCAGACCCGGGCCGCCACGCACCACGTCGGCAAAGACGCAAGGCACTTCGGCACCAGCGATGTAGGCCAGACCTTCCTGCTTCAGGCATACTCCCGGGCTGGAGGATGAGGTCATGACGCGCTTGCCGGCTGCACCAGCGGCATACACCATGTTGATGGCTGCCAATTCACTTTCAGCTTGAAGAACGACCATACCGGTGCGTTCGTAAGGGTTCTGTTCCGACAGATACTCAATCACTTCCGACTGGGGCGTGATAGGATATCCGAAATAAGCATCGGCACCGCAACGGATGGCGGCCTCGGCCAATGCCTCGTTACCCTTCATCAGTTTTAATTCTCCCATTATGTAAGATTTTTTGATTTGTTAGACAATAGGTTTTGATTACAGGGCTTTCTTGTAAACCTTGATGACGCCGTCGGGGCAGGTGATGCCGCAGCTAGCGCAGCCGATGCAGGCTTCGGGGTTCGCCATGAAGGCGTAATTGTAACCTTTTCCGTTTACTTCTTTTGCCAATTCGATGACTTTGCACGGGCAGGCTGTGATGCATACGCCGCAGCCTTTGCAACGCTCAATGTCAACCACGATGGCTCCTCTGAATTTTGCCATATTGATTTGATTTTAGAATTTTGTGTTGTTCTTTAATAAACGAGCCACGAAATTAGGGAATTTTGGGCAAACTATGCTCAACTTTTCGTTTTATTTCGGCTCCAAGCACTAATTTAGATTGATTTTAAATTACATTGTCGCAATCTGCGTCCTCGCAGATTGGCTCATTGTCAACATTTGCGTCTCGCAAATGAAAAACACTTTCCCTCTCGCAAAAAGAGTTTCACTTTTCCGACTGCGTCCCGCAGTCGGTGACAATGTCATTAACAACCCAAGCTAAATTCTTATTATTCGCGATGATATACCGTATGACATTCTCAAAATGCTTTTGGTCTCTTATTAAGCGGTCGTATGATTCTGACTGCCACACGGGACCAGTTTTGTTCTCGTTTTCATTGATTTTCTTTGCAGTAAAACTCTTTATCGAACGCATGATTTCAATTAATTTGTAGCCTTCTTTGAGTTTCATAAGTATATGAACATGGTTTGGCATTACGACAAATGCAATCAAGTCGTAGCGTTTCCCATCAAAGAACAATAATGCGTCTTCTACAATTTTCCTATTGCTTTGCTTTTTAAGCAGGCAATTACCATGATCGTTATCCAGCCATTTATCTATGGCTTTCCCAAATTTATTGATGTATTCTTTCGTTGTCTTTTTGTCCCATGGCTGGGGATGGAGTTTCAGCCAGCTTTCTCTCTCATCGTGCAACCATTGAAGTTTCTCTTGTGGCAGAGAATCGTATAAGCGGAAGGTGACAAAAACATATTTTCCGTCCTGATGCCAATGGGGGAGGAAGGTTCCCCAATCAAAGTGCTCAAAATCGCTTTTGTCGAAAAACACCTCATTGTCGCAATCTGCGTCCCCGCAGATTGAATCACTGTCGCAATTTGCGTCCTCGCAAATTGAAACATTGTCTTCATTTGCGTCCTCGCAAATGAAACTATTACCTACATGCATTTTGTCTTCCTCTTGCATTTCATCAGATTTTGAGTTGCAAACATACAAAAAAGAAATGAGGATGCCGTATGACATCCTCATTATTCATTGTCTCATTGTCTCAATCTGCGTCTCGCAGATTGTATAAAAAAGGCTTTTGCGTTTTCCAACTGCGGGACGCAGTTGGCGACAGTGCTATTTCACAGGATGGTCCTTAGCAAACGCCGCCAGTCTTTCAGCCAGAATCGGAATCTCTTCCCGCTGGATGAGCGAGGTGCAGGCGCGGATGCCTTGCTTGGTGCTGCCGCAGGTGTCCAACGAGATGCCGGAGATGCCGTAGTAGAGCATCTCTTCCACGAGGTCAGCACCGGTGAAGCCTGGATAGCAGTAGGTGAAGTAGAAACCATCGGCGATAGGTTCACCGCAGTCTTCGTCGTAGGTGATGTAGAAGCCATTGTCGGTGAAGGCTTTCTTCATCAGTTCGGCTTTGCGGCCATACTCAATGACATCGTCGCGGTAGCGATAAGTGCCGTCGTTGACGGCCTTCATCACAGCGGCCAAGGCATATTGTGCCGAATGTGATGTACCTGAGCTCAGCGGGTGCAAGGCACCGAAGAGGAAGGCACGCAAGAAGACTTCCTGTCCGCAGAAGGCTTTCAGGTCAGGATAGTGGCGTGCGGCTAACTTGTTGCTGATGCCGATGATGGCGCAGCGTTCGCCGGCGTAGCTGAAGGCCTTGGAGCTGGAAATCATCAGGATGTAATTGTCGGTGTATTTACCCACGCTGGGTTGGTAGGGAGCTTCACCTGGATGGCTGTAGTCCTTGCGGAAGTCCATGCCGAAATAGGCGAGGTCTTCCATGACGATGACGTCATACTTGTTGGCCATTTCGCCGATGATGCGCAGTTCCTCGTCGGTGAGGCACACCCAAGTCGGGTTGTTGGGGTTGGAGTAGAGCAGGCTGTGGATGTTGCCTTTGCTCAGCACCTCTTCGAGTTTGCCGCGCAGCTTCTCGCCACGGTACTCGTAGATGTCGAAATGCTCCATCGGGATGCCCAGCACCTTGTTCTGGAATTTGTGCACAGGGAAGCCTGGGTCGATGAAGAGCACGGTGTTCTTCTTGACGTTGGTGTGACCGCAAATCATGAACGAGGCGAAACCGCCTTGCATGGAACCGACGGTCGGGATGCAGTTGGTGGCATCTACATCGAGGTCAAGGAAGTTCTTGATGAAGCGCGAGGCCTCTTTCTTTAAAATAGGTGCGCCGTCGATGGGCGGGTAGTTGGCAGCCACGCCATCCTGCAAGGCCTTAATCTGGGCTTCCACACCCACCTTGGCTGCTGGCAGACCAGGGTTGCCAATTTCCATGTGGATGAACTTCTTGCCGCAGGCGGCTTCGAGGTCACGGGCCAACTTGTTGATTTCGCGGATGCCAGCCTTGCCGATGCAGGGGAGACCGCTTTCTGCAAAGAGTTTCTTCGCTAAATCTTGGGGTACGATATTGTATTGCATCATATTTGGTTTAAATATAAATTCGTTATGTTTGGAACGGCAAAGGTAGGGTATTAGTATGATATATGCAAATAAAATTGATAGGGTGATAGAAATATTGTGTGTCATCTTTGCCAAATTCTATCCATAGAAATATCTTTCGGGAAGCTACATTTTTACTATCTTTGCGGCCATAAGGAAAAGACAACAATAGTATGACCAAAAAACGTGTAATAGGTATAGGTGAGACCGTGCTGGATATTCTGTTCAAGAACGACCAAGTACAGAAAGCTGTTCCAGGTGGCTCGACATTCAACAGTATTGTTTCGCTCGGACGGGCGGGTGTGCCTTGTGCTATGGTGACAGAAGTGGGAGGTGATCATGTAGGTGACCTGATTTGCAACTTCCTGGTTGACAATGGTGTGTCATCGGAATATGTCTGCCGCCATGAGCATGTCAAGTCGCATATAACGCTGGCTTTCTTGAATGAGCATAACGATGCGCAATATGTGTTCTATAAGGATCATGCGTCCGTTCGTATGGACGGTAAATTGCCTCAGATGGATAAGGATGACGTGGTGCTCTTTGGTTCGTTCTTCGCCATCAATCCCGCCATACGTTCTGTTGTGGGCAGTTTGTTGCGTGCTGCACGCGAGGCGGGTGCATGGCTCTATTATGATGTGAACTTCCGCAAAAACCACATTGCCGATTTGCCGGAGATGTTGCCCAATATCGAGGAGAACATGCGCTTGGCGGATGTAGTGCGTGGGTCGATGGAGGATTTCGACTATATGCTTGGTTTGCATGATGGAGATGCCATCTATGAACATGTGAGCCGACTTTGTCGCACACTAATACTGACAGACGGAGCACGTTCGATACGTGTCTATACGCCCGATGGGTGCGAGACTTATCCTGTTCAGGCGATAGAGACCGTCAGTACAGTAGGGGCTGGGGACAATTTCAATGCGGGTTATATCTATGCCATGCTGCAAGGTATGGACGACCAGGCCTCACGCATCGAGATGGCGCAACGCTGGAGCCAGGATGTCTGCCGCCAGATTGGAAACAACATCAGTGATGATTTAGTTGCAACTCTTTCTTCATCCTCTTGACCATGTCATTTTGATGTGAGGGATACCGTCGAGCATGAAGGTCTCGGATGATTGCTTGAATCCCACTCCTTCATAGAAACCTTTGGCATACTCCTGCGCCTCAATGTCTATGCGTGTGGCATCGAAATGTTCAATTGCAGCGTCGATGGCATGAAGCATGATTTGCTTGCCGTATCCTTTGCCGCGTTCAGTGGTGATGACTCTTCCGACGGAGATTTCCTTCATGTGGGTATCGGCGGGACACACACGAGCCAGGGCAACGACTTTATCTGCCACGGTTAGCCACAGATGAATGGACTGCTGGTCATCACCGTCCATGTCTTGATAGACGCAGTTCTGTTCAACCACAAACACCTCGCTGCGTACTTTCAAAAGTTCGTACAGCTCATCCGTAGTCAGTTCCTGGAAGGTTTTTTTATGCAAAATGGCAGGCATTGAAATGATTTATTAGGGGTTTTGATTGCAAAAATAGAAAATATCCGTTTTGTGTTCATACCATTTATACCACAATTCTACCAAAAAGTTCCGTGCCTTGCCGAAACTTTTGACTTGTGTCCCTCAGTACTACAGCCGTTATCGTTCCGCGAAGTCCGCCGCTGCAAATCCATCGGCTATCATTAAAAGCATTCGCCTCGATTTTTCAGGTTATCTATTTGAAAATCTTCTGCCTTGTGCTTCAATTTGGCACAGGCTTGCTTTTTCTTTGCAGCGAAAAAAGCGGTCTGAAAATATGTCAATAATGATTTTGTTACATAGAAATGGCTATCTTTGCAGCAAATTCGTGCCGGCTTTATGTCTGCATGAGTTGACATATTACATACTTGCTGACCTTTCGGCTCGGTTAAATCTGGTAAATTCAACTGTTGATGCCCGAACAAGTCATTGCAGGTTTGTAGCCTCTTTGGAGGACACAGACCGCTTTGCTTATTTCGCATCAAGGCATACCAGAGCCGAACCGAGGGAATAACAAAGGGATTTCGTGTTCTCCCTTTTTGTAGTTGAACACGACGGAAATGCGGAAACCCGTTAGAGAAAGCAAACAATAAAACAAAGTATCATGTTCCAGTTAAATTTCCCGAACGGCAATGTGCAAACTTACAAGTCGTATGGAGACTTAATGGATGCTGTAAGAGCATTCGGAGGAGAAGTAAAACGCATTAACGATAACACCTTCGCCTTCGTGCCGAAAAAGTAAGCCAATGGAGACTGGCGCAAAAAGTCAGTCTCCTTTTCCATGAAACATTTAATATGAGGGAAAAAATGTTTACCTTTGTCTCAATTATCATATTGGCATTGTGCTTACAAGTACAAAACCCAAACTTGCCTCCAATGAAAAACTATCAATGCAAGAAATGTGGTATATTGAGGTAAGCATCATCAATAGAATAAACTAAAAAGTATAGAAAATGGAAAAGTATGTTAATTACAATGCACTGTTAGACACGCTCTTTGAGCAATGGAAAAACAGTTACGATGAAGACAACAGAAATAAATTCTGCAAAGATGGTTTGATGCTGATTCCTGACAATCCAAACCCCAATAACCTATCCTATGTTGATGAATTATGGGAGAAATCGGAAAGACGTGTGATGTTCTTGTTAAAAGATAGTCCAGACGGAGGTCAAGATGACATTCGAAGATGGCTTGTTGAACATGAAGAGTGTAGGAATCTAACTGGTGGTCGTGTCGGACGAACCGGCTTTCTGCCAAACATTGCCATGATGTTATATGGTTTGATGGTTACCAAGAAAGATTACAGATTGGGTTACTCAGAAGTTTCGAATACGAAAATGGATGAAGTCAAAAAGATGTGGAACAGCATCTCTTTTGCACTCGTTGAGGCAAAGAAACAAGCTGGAAAACCTTGGGTTTCAAAAGAGGAAATAGAAAATGCCATTCGACAAGACAATCTTTTCTTGGCCAAAGAGATAGATATTCTCAAACCCAACATCATCGTTTGCTGTGATGCGGAAAACACGCAATTCGACTTCATAACCCAAACCTATTTTAATGGAAGGGATGCAATCATCATACAATATGATCATCCAACAAATAAAAGAATCAAATGTTGTCTTTATTACTATGATAAAGACAATGTTGTAGTCATACAATCGTTTCATCCTACCCGACTTGGCAAAGATGATTGGATGATTTACGAACGTGCCATTAGTCCCTTTGGCACATTGATGAATAACTACAATCCCAATTTCTAATCGAGTTTTCAAATTTTTTCAAAATTTCACAAGCCTGTGCTTCAATTCGGCACAGGCTTTCTTTTTCTTTGCAGCGTAAAAACAAAAAAAAACCTATGACTAATTATCCGAGCGCTGACTACTTCAAGGACTTTCTTCTGTCCATTTATCCTTGCAAAGTGCCCTTTGAGTTATTGGTGATTGACAAAAAGCCTAAAACAAGGTCTGGTGTTTATATCTTTGACAAAAGAAGGATCAGAATCTATGCACAATGGGGTGACTCTGTCCCACTCAAAGAGATTGCAATTCACGAGTACGCCCATCACATTCATTTCACTGAACAAAACAAAGAAGAGAATGAAGAAAGGCCACATGGCCCTCAGTTTTGGGAAATCTATGGGGCTTTGATGTGTCGGGCGGTGCAAAAAGGATTATTCAAAGAAGAACGAGTGTCCAACATCGCTAAGTAGAAAAAACTATGAAGAAAACCATTAGTTGTGCTGCATTATGGCATAGGTGCATCTTTTCTTTGTAGCGTAAAAACAAAAAGAAAACTTTATCAATTACACAAACTAAAACAAAAAATCATGACAATCAAAGATGTAAAAGTAACAATGTCCAAGGTGGGCATCCACACGCATGGCAATCCAAGGAAGGTCGTGTACATGCCGTTGGCAACTATTACCTACAATGAAACTAAAAAGACTCACACACACTTTCTTGATGGAGAGTTCGTAAAAAAAGACCACTTCAAAGGTTTTATCATTGGAAAAACCTATTTCGCAGGAATCACGGAAAACGAATATCTGATTTATGACGAAGTAGGGGAACGTACTGCTTCGGTGACAATGGAAGCCGTTGGCAAAGTTATACAAGCGAATGAAGACCATTTCATTTGCCTAAAAGGGAAAACTATCTATGGTATTGATGCCAAGGGAACAATTATAGCAAGCAGAGAATTAAAGGATGAAGAATTAGAAAGGCTAATCGGATGAAAGTCTTTGCATCAACCCAGCTTAGGCTTCCTTTTTCTTTGCAGCGTTAAACTATAACACACTATGACCAAACAAAAAGCAACATCAACGACAAAGCCCACCGTTAAAGTAATCGGCGTTGGCTGTGGCGGCAACAATATCGTCAACCACATGAGCCAAAGCAATTTTGAAAGCATATCTTTTGTGGCTTGCGACATGGACATCAAAGTGCTTGAGAAATCAACCGCTGCCGCGACCCTGCAACTCGGCACAGACGGTCTGGGAAGTGGCAACAAGCCCGAAAAGGCAAACTTCGCAGCTGAAGAAAGCAGAGACGCAATAAAGAAACTGTTCGACGACAAACCCTCATTGACCTTTGTCGTCACCTGTCTTGGAGGTGGATGCGGCACGGGTGCCGCTCCCGTAATCGCCCGTGAGTCAAAGAAAATGGGCATCACAACTGTTGCCCTTGCCACTTTGCCATTCGAGCTGGAAGGCGAACGCAGATTCTCGCAAGCAATGGAAGGAATCCGAAACATGGCAAGGGACACGGATGCCCTATTCCTGCTCAACAACCAATACATTAAAAAGCAATACAGCGACTTGCCCATAAACCAAGCCTTCGAAAAGGCCGATGACCTGTTGGCGGAAGTAGCCAAAAGCCTTATCCATTCCATGATGGAGCCACAACAAGAGACAAAGAAATCCTCGCGAATAAAGGAGTTTTTCAAAAGATTAAAAGTGAAATGAAACTAACCATTACTAACCTCAAATACATAATACTATGAGCATCAAGGAAATTTTGCAGGATTACGCCTTGCAGGAACTTGAACGTCGAATCATCATGGTTTTCGACGGGCCGTATTCCAAAGAGCACAACTACACTGACGAGCGCAGTTTGCTCCGAATAAGGAGAGACATCATCAACCATTATGTGCTGCAACATCAAGAAGAACTACTGCCTGACATCATTGCCTTCAACGACGCGCTGCGCGAAGCCTTGCACAAAATGTTCGACGAGGCTCATGCCGTTTTTGAAGCCAATAAGGATTTTGGCGAAGATGTTACTGTAGAGGCTTGCTGCTGGTTGGGCAATGACTATCCGGTTTTGCATCCTCTGCAAAGCGAAAACCGACAAGATCTTTGGAATGCCTTGCAAGATTCGGGTTGGAATCTGCTGTACGACAGAGGTGTTACTTTCTCGCTGGAAATAAAACGTGATGCCGATCAAACCTTTGACGACTATATTGGGCTGAATTGTCCGCCTCCTAACTGGAACGAAGGCCTTGACCAGAAACTGACCAAAGACCTTCATCTGATTGAAGCCTTCCACTACTTGTTCGACCACACTGAATTTGCCATTACCGACTTCGTCTATTGCCGTGAGTTTTACTATGAAATTAAAGTTGAGATTGATAAGGAAATCCCGAAAAGCGTTTGACACGGCCATCGTCGCCCGACTGCTACGCCACGAGGACGAACATGGTATGGGGCGCGTGTTTATGTATGCCTTTGTCAATGAAGTGGTGCGTATGAAAACGCCGTTCCCTTTTGACTGTGAATCGGCACAAGTCTTGGAGATTGATGGCGGTTTGTTAGTTGTTGACAAAGAGGGCAGAAGCATCGTCATAAAGCATAGATTCCAACGACTATGCCTGTCCCTTGATGACAAACGAACTGAAAGCATCAAACAAATCATATATGAAGGCGTAAACTATCGCGAAGTCGTTCTTGCTTGGCTTGCTGCCTGTATCCGTTACACTTCGCTGCAACCTGAGCTTCGGGAGGAATTGACGCGGTATGCGCGTTCCATTCAAAGAAAGATTTTGAGTTAGTTAAGCCTCAAGGCAACCTTGTCAAGTGTATGAAGTTTAATAGTTGGATAGCCCCTCTTTTGTTATCGAAATTTGCCGCATAAAAGACTGCCTTCTAAAGGTGTAATCCACTCCGAGATTTGTCGATTTTAATGCAATTTCGGAATCCGATGTCAAAATTACATAAATTCCAATACCAGAACTAAGCTGAAAGACTCTCTATTAAATCAAATAATTGTTTGCAAAGTCATTCGGCGTAATGACTTTCATTAAATCGGGGTTTGCTTTGCTGTAATCCTTGATATTAATTGTAATCAGGAAGTTGCATTGGTTTCTTAATGCACAATGGTATTGGAAGGCGTCTTCGATATCAGAAAAAGAAGAATCCTTTGCGGCATCCATCATGTCCGAGTGTTCCATATTCCCGATGTGTACCAATAACAATAAGCTGTCGATGATTTTGCGGACCTGTTCTGTCAATTCTGGGCGATGGATACCTTTCTGCTTTAGCATCTGCTCAGAAATATAGGTCATGGTATAAATGGAGGCCGTCGAGGCAATAGCTTCAAACTCCTTTTCCTTGATTGCTTGGAATAGTTTCTGAACGGACGCGCTTTGCTCTCTGTCGAAAATGTATTCGGCGAATACGTTCGTGTCAATGAAAACTCTCATTTAGATGCCGTATTTTTCTTGTAGATATTCTGCACGAAGCTCTTCAAAACTCGGCATTCCTTTGTGAATGCTTCTCAAATACTCCAAACCATACATAGGGTCTATGTTGATTTCCTTTAGTTTAGGTTCGTTGGTTCTCATCAGTTCAAGGTGCCTTTGCAAAAATCGGATAATCCAAAGAGTGTCCGATTTGTCAAGTTGAGACAATTCGGGGATGATTCCGCTTTCCCTTAACCTTGTGCTTAAGCCATAATACAACGCAGTGGATGGTTCGGAAGCCATGCTAACCTGATCATTGTTTTCCTCGTAATCCATTGTTTGATATTTTGCGCAAAATTAAGAAATATTTCCCAAATGGTAAGTGCAAATTTTGCACATAGCACTTTCCAAAACAAAAATCCTTCATGAACACGCTTTTTTTGCGTGTTGTTAAAGCTTATGCTACAATATAGCCTATCTTTTCATTATCTTTGCAGCAACAAATCCCTCGCGTTCATGGAAAACCAAATCGTCATATACCAAACCGATAACGGACAGACTGCTATTGATGTCCGACTGGAAAATGAAACCGTATGGCTCACACAAGCACAAATGGCAGAATTGTTTCAAAAAGACAGAACTGTTATCACACGTCATATTAATAATGTTTTTGCAGAGGGAGAACTTGATGAGAAAAGCAATGTGCATTTTTTGCACATTCCTTTTTCTGACAAGCCAGTAAAGTTTTATAGTCTCGACGTCATCATCTCTGTAGGCTATCGTGTGAAAAGCCAGCGCGGCGTGCAATTCCGCCAATGGGCCAACAAAGTGCTGAAAGACTATCTGATAAAAGGCTATGCCTTGAACGAAAAGATACGTCGAAGCCAAATTGGCGAGCTGCGCCAGTTGGTACAAATGGTGGGTCGAACACTGCAAAACCAGCCTTTGCTGAAAAACGACGAGAACCAAGCCTTGTTTGACATCGTGGTTGATTATACATACGCTTTGGATACGCTTGATGACTACGACTACCAACGCTTGGGTGTAAAAGAGACCACCCAAGAGGAGAAGTTTCAGGCAACCTACGACAACGCCATGCAAGCCATTGCAGCTTTGCGCGAGAAGTTTGGCGGCAGTTCGCTGTTCGGCAACGAAAAAGACGATTCTTTCAAGAGCAGCATAGGACAGATTTACCAAACTTTTGGTGGCATCGACCTTTACCCGAGTGTGGAAGAAAAAGCGGCTATGTTGCTGTATCTCGTCACAAAGAACCATTCGTTCAGCGACGGCAACAAACGTATTGCTGCCACTTTATTCCTGTGGTTCCTCAACAACAATGGCATCCTTTACCGCGAGGATGGGAGTAAGCGCATCGCCGACAATACCTTGGTCGCCTTGACTTTGATGATTGCCGAAAGCAAGCCCGAGGAGAAAGATGTGATGGTGAAAGTAGTGGTAAATTTGATCAATCAGAAAAATTAAAGTCCTATGTTCCCAAACCTCCTAAACAAATACGTCTGGCTCGTTGATACCATCTATAACGCGAAATACATCACGTTTGAGGAAATCAACCGACGCTGGCTTGACGATGACATCAGCGAAGGCGTGGAAATCCCCAAACGGACCTTCCACACTTGGCTCAACGAGGCCCAAGAGATGTTCGGCCTCGTTATCCTCTGCGAACGCAAAGGCGGCTACCATTACTATATCGAGAACGCCGAGGAAATCCGACAAGGCGGACTGCGCAACTGGCTGCTCAACACCATCTCCACCAGCAACCTGCTCATGGAAAATAGACAACTCAAAGACCGCATCTTGTTGGAGGAGATACCTTCGGTGAAAGACCATCTTTCGCCCATCCTCGCCGCCATGAAAACCGACGCAACTTTGCGCATCACCTACCAAAGCTATTGGCGCGACGAGAGCAACACTTTTGAGCTGGAACCCTACTGCGTGAAACTCTTCAAGCAACGCTGGTACCTCGTGGGCCGAAGTCCACACTACGACCAAATACGCATCTATGCCCTCGACCGCATCCTCAGCCTTGAAATTACTGGCAAAACCTTCAAAATGCCCAAGAAATTCGACGGAGGGGAGTTCTTCAAGGACTTTTATGGCATCATCGCCCACGAAAACGCCAAAGTTGAAACGGTCAGGCTGAAAGTCAGTGTCGAGCAGTCGAATTATTTGCGTTCGTTGCCTTTGCATCCCTCACAAAAGGAGGTCGAAAAGGGCGAAGGATACAGCATTTTTGAGTTGCGCCTTTGTCCCGAGTTCGACTTTCAGCAGGAGATTCTTTCGCAAACGCCTGACATTGAAGTGCTGTCGCCGGAATGGCTGCGAGAGGAGATTGCCGGAAAGGTCAAGATGATATGGGAAAAATATCAAGAAAAACTTCAATGAACAGCTTCATTGCCAATATTTTATAGTTCAATTCTCAGCAACTGGTTTTGCAATTTACTGCGTTTTAAATGACAAAAATGTGTAATTTAGTGTAGTTTAATGTTCCAAATCTTGTAAAATAGTGCGTTTTAAAACTCTAATTTTTGTAAAATAGTGCGTTTAAAAGTTCCAATTTTTGTAAAATAGTGCGTTTTATACTGTCGCCTATGGGTTTGAAATCATAATCCAAACACGACCTCAAATGCCCGCTCTAATCTTGGCATTATCGGCGAGAAATGAGTTCCTTCGACAAGCTCAAATGATACGGCAGCTTGAGTTTTCTCTTTCAGCATGTTGGCGATGACACAGGTACGCTCCTCAACTGTCGCCATCCGTTTTTCCTTGGCAAATTTCTCCTTCTCACCTAAAAGCATACAAAATCTCCTGATTTCTGGCGATGGTGTGTTTTGTTTCAACCAGTCCACGAAGCCATCATACCACAAAGACCCGGATATGCTGATGATGTTGGTGAAAGCATCGGTGTTACATGCTGACCATAGCGCAAACAGGCCCGACAACGAAACGCCGAGGATTGTTCTTTCCGGCTTTGCTATGCCCCAATGTTTTTCTGCTTCAGGGATAATCTCATTGGTCAACTTGTCGAGAAATGATGCTGCCTGTCCTCCAAAGGGTTTCGCTTTCTTGAACACGCCTTCCGCTGGCCAGGGTGTGAGGTCGTCGTTCCAGTTGACATCATTGAGTACTACGATGGAAACGCTGTGTTTTTCAGCCAACCTTTCCAACCCTTCGGCCAAATCCTCCTTGATTCCTTCGGGCAGGATCATGTAGCAGGTTTTATTGGTGGGCTGCTTGATGATTGTTGACGGCATGATTATTCCAGGTTCTTCAGTTGCTGTTCCAGTAGTTCCGCAGCATCGGCCACACATCCTGTACACTCACGCAACACGACGCCTGTGCCGACTCCCTTCAACTGCTTACATTGGGTTGCACCATTCCTTTCTTGGAACTGCATCATGATTTGTCTCATGCATTTCCTTGACGTTGCCTTGTCCTTGGTGGCTAAACCCAATACGATGCCAGTTCCAACAAGTGCGCCACAGGTTCCTTCCATGTTGCCCATTCCTCCGCCGAAAGCATTGGCCACGTTCTTCGCAGTCGTTTCATCAAGTCCAATCAGGTCGGCGTATGTGCTGACGATGGCTTGGGCGCAGTTATGGGAACCGCATTGTAGTTTCTCGGATGCTATTTGTTTTCTTGTTTCCATGTAGTGAATAATTTATATACCCAAAAAAGAATAGAGCAGGAAATTTGCGCCGTTTTAAAATAGAAAAGTCAGCGTAAATCGCTGACTTTCTGAATCTTGTGGGACGTACTGGACTCGAACCAGTGACCTCTGCCGTGTGAAGGCAGCGCTCTAAACCAACTGGGCTAACGTCCCTACCGTTGATACAAAAGACGCTTTGCAGCGTCTTCGTGTGGGGCGAACAAGGATCGAACTTGTGACCTCATGCCTGTCAAGCATGCGCTCTAAACCAACTGAGCTACCGTCCCAAATGCGGGTGCAAAAATACGGCTTTTTCCCAAACCGACAAGTTTTTTTCTTTCTTTTTTCAAAAAAAATCTATCTTTGTGCTATCAAAACTATTCGTTATGAAATTTAAGTACTTATTAGTCAGTTTGTTCCTTGTTTTTGGAACACTTTCGGCTTCGGCCCAAGAAAAGAAGAATTTCGAATTGGAAGACCTTTACATGCGCTCCACGTTCTATGCCAAGAGCGTCCGCGGCATGAATTCCATGAAGGATGGCAAAACTTACGCCAACTTCGAGAAAGGCAAACTCAACGTCTACAATTACAAGACCGGAAAACTGGAAAAGACTCTGTTCTCCATTGACGACCTTGTTTTGGAAGGTGAGGCCATGCCTATCGGCCTTCAGAATTATGAGTTGAGTGCCAACGAGGATAAGATGCTGTGCACCACCGAGATGGAGAGCATCTATCGTCATTCGTTCCATGCCACCTATTACATTTACGACTTCAAGACCAAGACCTTGCAGCCGCTTTCCAACAACGGCAAACAGCGTCTCGCCACCTTCTCGCCCGATGCTACCAAGGTGGCCTTCATGCGCGACAACAACCTGTTCATCAAGGACTTGAAGACTGGGGAGGAGAAGCAGTTCACGAAAGACGGCCTCTACAACCACATCATCAACGGTGCGCCCGACTGGGTCTATGAGGAGGAATTCAGCTTCTCGCAGGGCTTCTATTGGTCGCCGGACAGCAAGAAGATTGCTTTCATGAAGTTCGACGAGAGCAACGTGCGAGAGTTCCAGATGGAGGAGTTTGAGGGTCTTTATCCTGATTGGTACAGTTTCAAGTATCCCAAGGCGGGCGAGGACAACTCCATCGTCGAGATTTACGTCTATGACCTCGAAAGCGGCAAGACGGTGAAAATGGACACGGGTAAGGAAACCGACATCTATCTGCCTCGTATCGCTTGGACGAAGGATGCCAATGTGTTAGCCATCCAACGCCTCAACCGTCATCAGAACCATTTGGAGATTCTGGCCGCCGATGCCACGACAGGCAAGACCCGCGTGTTCTACGACGAGACCAATGAATACTACATCGACATTACCGACGACTGGCATTTCCTTGAGGATGGCAAGACCTTCCTGATGACTTCGGAGAAGAGTGGCTACAATCACATTTATCTTTACAACTTGGACGGCACTTTGGTGAAGCAACTCACCAATGGTCCTTGGGATGTGACCGAAGTCTACGGCTTCGATGGCAAGGAAGTGTATTTCCAGGCCGCCAAGAACACGCCTGTTGACCGTCAGATTTATGCGGTCAACTTGAAAGGCAAGATGCGCGAGGTGATTGGCAGGGAAGGCACCAACAAGGCCACTTTTAGCAACGATTTCAGCTACCTTATTAATATAAATAGCTCCATCAGCCAGCCCAGACAGTATGAATTGTATACCAATCAGGGCAAGTTGGTGCGCGTATTGGAGGACAACCATGAGTTTGTCGAAGAGCTGAAGACCTTCAACCTCGGCGAGAAAAAACTCATGAAGATCAGTGACCCGGCCTTCACTTTGCCCGATGGCACCCAAGTGGATGTGGACGCTTGGCAAATCCTGCCTCCCGATTTCGACCCCGCAAAGAAATATCCTGTGCTGATTTACGTCTATGGCGGTCCTGGCCATCAGACCGTGAACAACTCATGGGCCGATAGTGATTATTGGTGGCTGCAACTGCTTGCCCAGCATGGCATTATCAGTGTGTCCATCAACAACCGTGGTAGCGGTGCTCAGGGCGAGGTCTTCAAAAAGATGACCTACCTGCAACTCGGCAAATACGAGACCGAGGACATGATTACCCTTGCCAAGTATATGGCCAAGCAACCCTACGTGGATGGCAGTAGAATCGGCATCTACGGTTGGAGCTACGGCGGTTTTATGGCGGCCAACGGTATCACCAAGGGTGCAGATGTCATTAGCACGGCTGTTTCGGTGGCTCCTGTGACCAACTGGCGCTACTATGACAATGTCTACACCGAGCGTTTCATGCGCACGCCTCAGGAGAACCCCGATGGTTATGACCTCAACTCACCTGTGCATAACACGAAGCTCATTAAGGGCAACTACCTGCTCTGCCACGGCAGCGGCGACGACAACGTCCACTATCAGAATGCCATGGAACTCATCAAGGCCATGATTTCCAACAACAAGCAGTTCGACCTGATGATTTATCCCAACAAGAACCACGGCATCTACGGCGGCTACGAATATGGCTACGGTGAGTGCCGCATGCACCTCTTCAACAAGATTGACAACTTCTTGTTTGAACATTTGCTGGGGGAATAAACTCCAGAAATACGGAATGATGAATGCGGAATAGGGTGAAGTGCTCTATTCCGCATTTCTTTTCTTATACACAAGCCCCTTTTGCTCCCAAACTGGCATCTCCCTTGTGACGATAATGCTGTAAAACCGCTCAAAATCGGTGGCGAATTCCGCTTCGGTAGGCCAGTCAGGGTAGGCGTTCCAAGCACGCTCAACTGTGCCAAGGGCTTTGGGAAGCATCTGATAAGTGGCATCGTCGAAACTGCGGAGCTGTGACGACCAAAGTTGCATCTGTACGCCTATGATGTCTCCTTTGTAATCCTTGTGCTGCAGGGCAAAGGTTTTGCATTCGTCCACATAACCCGCCCACGAAAGGCCGATTTCATCGGGCGCATCGCTATAAGCGAGGTCGAGGTAGGTGTAGGCGGCTGGGGAAAGCACCACAGGAAAACCTTCGATGCCATCGGTGTTCCAGACGTTGAGGAAATACAGCGAGCGTCTGAGTCGTTCCTGCGTCTCGGGCTCCAAGCCTCGGGCGATGTCCTCCCAACCTACGAGGCGGATACCGCGTTTTTCGGCGAGGTCAAGCATGTTGTTGGTAAAGATTTCCTTCATTTCATGGCGGTCGAGACCAGCCCAAGCACCGTCGGGCACCTCGTCGCCACCGATGTGGATGGCGGGCAATGGCACACCAGCTTCTTGATGCAGACGGATGACCTCATCGAAGACTATTCCGTAGAATTTATAGACACTTGGCAAATCGACACTCAGCACATTGTCGGTGAAGTCTTGCGCTGACCAGTAATGTGAAGTGTCAGCAGTGTCTTGCAGGCGGAAACTGCTGTCCCCAGTACGTCGCTCGTAGGCTTGCATGGCCTTAATGGAGGCTCGTGAGTGTCCAGGCGTGTCGAATTCGGGAATCACTGCGATGCGACGTTCCCACGCATAGTGAAGGATTTGTTTGTACTCTTCTGCTGTGTAGAAAGTTACATTCCCGATGCGACCATTGGCTGTGGGTTTCAGGGCGGTGGTTTCTTGCAGGTCCCAGTCAGGGAGGGCATGATGCGCACCATAGTCCGTAAGCTCAGGAAAAGCCTTGATTTCCAAGCACCAGGATTCGTCGTCTGCAATGTGAAAATGCAGGGCATTGAGTTTCCAAGATGCCATCAGATCGAGGATTTGAAGCACTTCGTCCACGTTTCGGAAATCGCGCACCAAATCAAGCATGAAGCCTCGGTAGGGCATATCGGGCCAGTCCTCGATGGTCATGGGCTGCAAGGGTCGCGACAGTTGGGCGAGGGTGGTCTGGGCATAAAAAGCACCGTCCTCGTCATCGGCCTCTATTTTTGGTTCTCCGTCCGCGCCTATTGTGATGCGGTACCATCCAGCAGGATGCGTTTCGGATGCTGCCATCGGTTCAGAACCATATTGCACCCGTTTGACTTGTGGAATAATGTCGGCAGGCTGAACCTCATAATTGCAAGTAAAATCGGCACCGGAAGTTTCTTTTTCAGGCAGTTCCAAAAAGTGATAAGTCACTTTCATTGGCGTGTCAGGTTTTCCCTTTTGCTGAAGAATAAACCCTTCAGGAGCCCATGAACGCCTTGGCAGTGGCCGACCATAATACTTCAGCGTAACGGTGCCACTCGTAGGAATGTCAATGTACCATGATGTCCCTTGATAGTGGTTCATGGCAGGGCCTTCCACGAAAGTTTTGCCATCAAAGAGTTCCTGAAACCATACCCGCGAACCTTTGGGCATGTTGCTGAGCACAAGGGTATGCAAAGCACGCCCATCGTCTTTCTTGGGGCCTTCGGTCCATTCCGCCGTTGGCACTCGATGGCAAGCCGTTGTAAGTAGAAGAATGAGAAGAAATAGTTCCGTTTTGCGCATAATGTTGTATTTTGTCGCAAAATTAAAAATTTCTCTCCACAAACGATTCTTTGCAACCCAGTTGCAAAACTTTTGCCGTTTTTTTGCAGTGTCAATTCAACACGAATGACCATGAAGGAAACACGAATTGAACAAAAATTGATGAAAAATTCGTGTCAAATTCCTGATAATTCGTGTTTTAAAAGAGAAAAAGATATGTCACACGAACATCATCATCACGAACACGAGTGCTGCTCACGCGAGCATCATCACCACGACCATGAGGGTTGTGGACACGAACATCATCATGAAGGCAGTCTGAAAAGTCAGATGGGTAAGATTGCCGTTACTGTGGCCTTGCTTGTCGCGGCGGTCATTATCGAGAAACGCTACGACCTGCCCATCTGGCAATTGCTCCTCATTTATCTCATCCCTTATCTGATTATTGGCTTTGATACACTGAAAGAAGCCGCTGAGGGTCTGGCGCATGGCGAGGCCTTCAACGAGCATTTTCTTATGTCTATCGCCACCATCGGGGCACTCTGCATCGGGTTCCTGCCTGGTGCTGAGACGCAATTCCCCGAAGCGGTTTTCGTCATGTTGTTTTTCCAAATCGGTGAACTTTTTGAGTCATACGCTGAAGGTAAGAGCCGCGACAGTATCGCCCACCTAATGGACATCCGTCCCGATGTGGCCTATGTGGAGCGTAATGGTCAGTTGGAAAATGTTAATCCTGAGCAAGTTGAAGTGGGGAGGACCATACTTATCCGTCCTGGTGAGAAAGTGCCGTTGGACGGTGTGGTCATCGAAGGCAATACCGCTTTGAATACTGTTGCCCTGACTGGTGAGAGCCTGCCTCGTGACATTGGCGAAGGCGACGAAGTCATTTCGGGTTGTGTCAACCTGTCGGGGGTGATTAAGGTGCGAACGACCAAGAGTTTTGGCGAAAGCACGGTGTCGAAAATTATCAATCTGGTGGAAAACGCCACGGAAAGCAAATCAAAAAGCGAGACCTTTATCTCCAAGTTTGCGCGAGTCTATACCCCGATTGTCGTCTTTGCCGCCATTGCCTTGGCTTTGTTGCCTCCACTGTTTTCAGGCGACTTTGCCGGTACTTTCGCTACATGGCTCTACCGCGCCTTGATGTTCTTGGTGGTTTCTTGCCCCTGCGCCTTGGTCATCAGCGTGCCGCTCACCTTCTTTGGCGGTATCGGTGGTGCATCTCGTAAGGGTATTCTTGTCAAAGGCTCCAACTATATGGATGTGTTGGCCAAAGTCGGTACGGTAGTCTTCGACAAGACAGGCACCTTGACCCACGGACAGTTTGCCGTCACGGCGGTGCATCCTGAGAAGTGCGACGAGCGTCATCTCCTGCATCTTGCCGCCCATGTGGAGCATTATTCCACACATCCCATAGGTGCAGCCTTGCGCGATGCCTTCCCCGATGAGGCCACCGACGGTTGCCAACTGAGCGAGGTGGAAGAGATTGCTGGCCAAGGGATTCGCGCCAAGGTGGAAGGCTGGACGGTTTGCGTAGGCAACACAAAGATGATGGAGGCCATTGGTGTCCATTGGCACGACTGCGATCATATCGGCACCATCATTCACGTAGCTATCGATGGGGAATATGCGGGTCATATTGTCATCAACGACAAGGTCAAGGAGGATAGTGCAGAGGCCATCGCTGCGCTGAAATCCTTGGGCGTGAGTCGCACGGTGATGCTCACTGGCGACCGTAAGGAGGTCGGGGAGGATGTGGCCCAGAAACTTGGTCTTGACGAATACCATGCTGAACTGATGCCTGCCGACAAGGTGGCTTATGTGGATGAATTGTTGAATGCTAAACATGAAATGAAAAGGGCTGACACGCGGGTCAGCCCCTACGATCAATTGGCTTTTGTGGGGGACGGTATCAACGACGCGCCTGTGTTGGCTCGTGCCGATGTGGGCATTGCCATGGGCGGTCTCGGCAGCGATGCCGCCATCGAAGCCGCCGATGTGGTTCTGATGGACGACAAACCTTCAAAAATCGCCCTTGCCATCCGTATTGCACGGCGTACACTCCGTATCGCAAAACAAAACGTCTGGTTCGCCATCGGCGTGAAGGTTTTGGTGCTGCTTTTGGCTGCTTTCGGCATTGCTACCATGTGGATGGCGGTCTTCGCCGATGTGGGTGTCACGGTGATAGCCGTGCTGAATGCCATGCGGGCGTTGAAGGTATAACAGTAGAGACGTAGCACGCTACGTCTCTACCCATGTTACAACTGCTTCAACTGTTCCACATAGTCATCGATGCGGTGCAACTCCTCTGGAATGTTGATTTTCTGCGGGCAGTGTTCTACACATTGGTTGCAGCCGATGCAGTGGTTAGCCTGACGCAATGACGGGATTTTCCTGTCGTAGCCGATGAGGAATCGTTTCCGGGCCTCTTGATACTCACGCGCTTCGGTATTGCCTGCGGGCATCTTGCCTTCGGTGACGCACTTGTTGTAGAAATCGAAGATGACAGGAATGTTGAGGCCGTAAGGGCAGGGCATACAGTAGTTGCAAGTGGTACAAGGCACGATTTTCAGTTCCACAAATTCTTCTGCCACTTTCATCAGGAACTCGTCTTCTTCGGACGTGATGGGGCGCAAAGGTGAGTAGGTCGCCACATTTTGTTCCAAGTGTTCCATGTAGGTCATGCCGCTCAGCACGGTGAGGATGCCTTCAGGTGTGCCGGCGTAACGGAACGCCCAGCGGGCAACAGGGGTCTCAGGCTCACGTTCCTTCATCTGCTTCACGATGTAATCTGGAAGGGTTGCCAATTGTCCGCCTAACAAAGGTTCCATAATGACTCCAGGGATACCGCGCTTGTGCAACTCGTTGTAAAGATAGGAGGCATTGACGTTCTCAGGCTCAATGCGATGGGCATAGTTCCAATCCACATAGTTCATCTGGATTTGGACGAAATCCCAATGGTAGCGGCCTTCGTCGTGCCATTGCAGCATGGTGTCGAACAGTTTCGGGTCGCCGTGGAAGGAAAAACCGAGATTGCGGATGCGTCCCGCCTCTTTCTGCTCTACGAGCCAGTCGAGGATGCCGTTGTCCATGAAGCGGGCGTTGAACAGTTCCATACTGCTCATCTCTTTTGACTCACCGCCGATGCTATGTAGCAGCAAGTAGTCTATAGTGTCGGTTTGCAACTCCTTGAGCGAGTTCTCGAACATGGCCTTCGAAGCCTCTGTGCTCCAAGTTGATGGGCTGAAATTGGAGAGCTTCGTGGCGATGTAGTATGAGTTGCGGGGATGCCGTGCCAAGGCGATACCTGTGACGTGCTCCGACATGCCTTTGCAGTACACCGGTGAGGTGTCGATATAGTTCACGCCGTGTTCAAGGGCATAGTCAATCTCTTGGTTGATGAGCTCTTGGTCGAGAGGGGAGTTGGGATGGTCGCGCAAAGTGCCGCCTTCTTCAACAGGAAGACGCATCATGCCGTAGCCCAAAATGGAGACCTTGTCACCTGAGTTGGGATTGATGCGGTAGGTCATCTCGCCCTGACCGTCTATGACGTTTTTGGCAATGGGCGTTTCGTTGTCATCGGATTTGCAGGCGGAGAGCACCACTGAGGTTGCCACAGCCGCGCCGCCTATATGTTTTAGGAAATCTCTTCTGTCCATGGTTGTTGATGATTTGTATGTTGTTGTCTTGTCGTCATTGCGAGGAGGAACGACGAAGCAATCTAAGGATTCAGTTTTCTATCTGGACTGCTTCGTGCCTCGCAGTGACGCAAAGCGTGTCTGTATTTTAATTAGTGATATGCATGTCATTGCCTTCCACATAAATCGCGCTAAACGGTCGGGCAGGGCAGAGGTTCTCGCAGGCACCGCAGCCGATACATTTGTTTTCATCCACGGCGGGCACTTTCACCGTGCCGTTCGGACCTTCGTAATTCACCATCAGGATGGCTCCTGTGGGGCAGTGGCGGGCGCAGTTGCCGCATGATACTCCGTCGGTCAGCACAACGCAGTTCTCCTTAATCCAAACTGCATGACCGACATGTTGCATGGTCTTCTCTTCTCTCGTGATGGGCTTAATGGCACCAGTAGGGCAGACCTCGCTGCAACGCGTGCATTCGGGACGGCAGTAGCCGCGCTCAAACGACATGACAGGCTGCATGAAGTGCTGGAATTCAGTTGAAGGCCGCAACACGTTGTTCGGGCAACTCGACACGCAGAGCTGACAAGCCGTGCAATGCTTTTGCATGTGGCGCGCTGAAACTGAACCTGGGGGCGTGATGGGCGTTTGGCGTTTCGGGGCTTTCTTGTCCTCAATCACTGCCAAACCACCGTCCACTTTCATTTGGGTTTGTGCCATGGCTGCTGTTGTGCCAGCCACTGCTGCACCGACGAGGAAGGCACGACGTTCTGTGTCAACGGTTTTGGGTGCAGTAGCGGTTTTCTTTGCCGTATAATGCAAAGCATCGAATTTGCATTTGTCTAAGCAGTCGCCGCAAACTACACAAAGTGAATAGTCCACTTTGCCCTCTTTGAAGTCAATGGCCTGTGCCTTGCAGTTCTTTTCGCACATACCACAGCTTTTGCATTTGTCCTTGTCAAAACGGATGCGGAACAGCGAGTTGCGGGAGCATAGGCTGAGGGTGGTACCGACAGGGCAGATGGTGTTGCAATAGAGGCGGCCTTTGCGCCAGGCGAGGAACGCCAATATTAATAAGGTAAGGATAGCCACCACGAAGGTCGTCACGCTGCGGGTCCAGATTTGGACTTCGGTGAAGTTGTAACGGTCGTTGGCGGCATCGATGCCCGCTAACCAGTTGTTCAGCAGGTCGTAGAGCGGCTTGAATAGGCTGTTGACGATGCGACCGTAGGCACTGTAAGGCTCAAACAAGGTGGTGAGGGGCGCAAAGCCTATGATAAACGCAATAATGAAGACGGCCAAGAAACCGTAACGCAGCCAAACTTTTTCCTTGGCATAGCTGAAACGGTTTTTCTTGGCTTTGCCGCCAAGCCAAGAGAAGAAGTCCTGCATGATGCCCAAGGGACAAATCACGCTGCAATAGATTCTTCCGAAGATGATTGCCAGTAGAATGAGGAGGGCCGCCATGCCACCAGCGGATAGTAAGGCAGGCAGGAGCTGGATTTTGGCCACCCATCCAACCCAGAGATGTACGCGGAACCCGATGCCAAGCAGCAACAAGGTAATTAGGGTCATCATGACCACTTGTAAGCAGATTCTGATTTTTCGTAACATAATAGTTTAAAGTTGGTTATTAATTGAATGAATTGATTCTTTTATAGGGTCGGCGTTTCGACAGGCTCAACGACCTAGGTCCCTGAGCTCGTCGAAGGGCCGGTTTGTTTCTTTGTAGTTCGGCTGACGATGTGGATGCTCACCTCGTACAGCAGATAAATGGGAACGGTGACCAACATCAAGGTCACGGCATCGCCTGTTGGAGTGATGACTGCCGCCACGATGGCAATGCCCACGATGGCGTGTCGGCGGTATTTCTTGAGCGTGTCGGCCTGCAACAGTCCAGCCTTGGCCAAGAGGTAGTTGACGATGGGAATCTCGAAGAGGATGCCAATCAGCAGGCTGAGCATAAGCAGGTTGGAGATGTAGGACGACAACGAGATTTGGTTGTGTACCTCGGTATACACCTGATAGTTGTTGAGAAAACGGAAGGCAAAAGGGAAGATGATGAAATAGTTCATCAGCACACCGAGGGCGAACAATATCGTGCCCCATATTATAATAGGTGCGGCATGGCGTTTCTCCTTGTCGTAAAGCGCAGGCGCGACGAAACCATAAAGTTGCACGATGAGGTAAGGCGAAACCACCACGAGTCCCGCCCAAAGCGCCACTTTGATGTGTGTCATGAACTGCGCCGCCAATTCCGTGTTGATGAACGAAGCCTGAAAACTGCCTGGACAGAGCGACTGCCAACCTGTTTGGGCACACAGCCAAGCCAAACCTCGGTATGAGACAAAGCTGTCCGTTGAAGGGGCAAACAGCAGGCAAAACAAAATGTCCTTGAAACAAAATGCCGCCACCGCCCCGATGGCCCAGGCAATCAAGCAGCGGAACAGCACTTTCCGAAGCACATCCAAATGGTCCCAGAAACTGCTGACCTCCCGCTCGCTCATTCCTTGTTTGCCTTTTCAGAGTTCTTTTTCTCGTTTAGTTCGTCCACGTCGTCGACACCATTCATGCCGTCCTTGAAGTTCTTCACGCCTTTGCCAAGGCCCTTCATCAGCTCTGGAATCTTGCGACCGCCAAAAAGCAGCAGGACAAGAATCAGGATGATGATGATTTCGGTCGTTCCAATTGTAAGTAAATGCATGATATTGAAAGTTTTCGTTAATGATTTTGCAAAGATAGGAAAAATGGCAACAAAAAAACCGCAACGGTGCGGTTTTTGGATTATTTCGGTAAAATACGCCAAAAATCAGAACAAATAGCGGATGCTCAAGGCAAAGTCACCCCATCGGAATGCATTGTAAGGGATAAGGTAGAGGCATGGCCGAAAGTCCAATGAAAGTTGGAGAGGGATGGCGTCGAAATGATAGTCTACACCAACTTGACCCACCACACCTCCAACTGCATCAGAAAACCCAAATGAATGCTCTGCATAGTTGAGAAATTCAAATTTGGCACCAAAACCAAAATACCACCCAAGATTTTTAACGGCTGGAATGTCAAAATGCAGTTGATAAATACCTACCAAAAACAAATACCCCATGTCATAATAATCATGAATCCTGTAACCAAGATCAGCCTCAATACGGTGGGGGGCACCTAAACTTCGCTGGTAGGAGATTTCCCCACAGTACCATTGGTTACCACCGCTAAGGCGAACACCAATAGCGTTGTTTTGTGCACTCGCAGCGAAGCCAAAACCAATGACTACGAACAAGATAAGCAATACTTTTTTCATTATAGATGGGTTTTGAATAAAGAAATGGTCATTATTGTTGGATATAATTTGTGGCAAAGGTACAAAAATCCTGGAAAAAGCAAGTTTTTTTTCATTTTCTTATTTTGGAAACGGAAAAAATTGTACTTTTGCAGCCTCAAAATAAAACCATAGTATTAACAATTTAAAAGAAGGAAGTGTTTTAAAATGATTATTATTCCTGTAAAAGAAGGCGAAAGCATCGACAGAGCTTTGAAGCGCTACAAGAGAAAGTATGAAAAGACCGGTGTCGTGAGAGAATTGCGTGCCCGTCAACAGTTCACCAAGCCCTCAGTCATCAAGCGTGCACAGCTGATGAAGGCTATCTACGTGCAGAAACTCCGTCAGGCTGAAGAGAATATGTAATTCGCCCGCTTAGGAAAATAATTTTTTTAGGCAAACTTCGCTGTGAATTGGTAATTTATTACTAATTTTACAGCGAAGTTTTTGTTATGCTCATCGATCAGTTCATATCGTTCATCGAAGCAGAGAAACGTTTCTCGACTTTAACGGTTGAAGCCTACAGCCGCGATATGAGCCAATTTGCTGATTACTTACGAGATACATACGAAATCGATGACCTTACCAAGGTGGAAACTACGATGGTGAAGTCGTACATCGTCAAGTTGAAAGGGGAGGGGTTAGCCAACCGTAGCATTAATAGGAAGATCTCCACGTTGCGCACCTTTTATAAATACTGCCTCCGCGAAAACCTGTTGGAGAAGTCACCGATGACAGGTATAAAGGCCTTGAAGTTGCCCAAAACGTTAGTCAAGTTCGTCACGGAGACTGATATTAATAAGGTGTCGTTTGGCGATGAGGCCGATTTCCCCACCTGCCGCGACCGTCTGCTCTTTGAATTGCTGTATCAAACCGGGATGCGTCAGGCCGAGTTGCGCGGATTGCAGGATGGCGATGTTGACAAGATGGGTATGCAGTTGAAAATTCACGGCAAACGCAATAAAGACCGCATCGTTCCGTTATCAAGGGAGATGATTCAGATGATAAGCGAATACCAATCATTCCGTGATGCGACTTTTGCAGTGAAGGCTGACCGTCTGCTCCTGAACGACAAGGGGGAGACGATGACGCCGTCCTTTGTATATAATAAGGTGCATCACATGCTGGCAGGCGTGACCACGCTGAAGCAGAAGAGTCCGCACGTGCTTCGTCATACTTTCGCCACCCATCTTCTTGACGAAGGTGCCAGTCTCGTGGCCATCCAGAAACTTCTTGGGCATGAAAACTTGGCCACGACCCAGATTTATGCCCACAACACGATAGAGCAACTTAAGAAAATTCATAAACAAGCCCACCCGAAAGGGTGATTAAAAGAAAGGAGTTTATTATGAAAGTTTTGATCAATTCAGTTCACTTCAAGGCTGACCAAAAACTTGAAGACTTCATCACAGAGAAAGTGGAAAAGCTTTGCGCCAAGTACAGCGATGTGATTAGTGCCGAGGTTACGTTGAAACTCGACAACACCGATACACCCGAAAACAAGATTGCGGACATTCGTTTGGTTTTGCCTGGCGACGACCTTTACGCCAGCAAGCAAAGCAAGACTTTTGAGGAGTCTGCTGACGCCTGCATCGATGCATTGAAGAAACAATTGGAGAAATACAAGGGTAAAACTAGCAAATAATCCCTGCCGGAAAATCCCAAAAACTAACATTTGACCCATGAAGCCAGCCCGAAAATCAAGGACTGGCTTCTTTTTGGCCCAAAATCATTGTTATATAATAAACTGATTGTCAATTAAATATAAAATAAAAACGAATTTTTTTCGAAAAAAAGCAGAAAACGCATTGTCAATTCAGGAAAAAGGTCTATTTTTGCACACCTTTTCAGCGATGAGGAGGTGGCTAAAAAGAAGCAAATCGTTCTTTCACATCATGCCGGTATAACTCAGTTGGTAGAGTAGCTGATTTGTAATCAGCCTGTCGGCGGTTCGAGTCCGTCTACCGGCTCAGTTATTTGAAATATCGGGGGAGTCGCATAGTGGCAATTGCAACAGACTGTAAATCTGTCCGGGAATCCGTTCGGTGGTTCGAGTCCACCCTCCCCCACAGTCAAGCGGACAAGCGGAAGTAGCTC
>JAEEQP010000075.1 GCA_016285355.1 Bacteroidales bacterium | reverse complement strand
CGGCTTCTCCTACGCTGCGCTCGTTGCCGTAAGCATGTGCCGTGTCGATGTGTCTGTATCCCGCCTTCAAGGCAGTCAGTACCGAGTTATAGGTGGTTTCCCCGGCGGGAATGCTGTAAACGCCAAGTCCGAATTGGGGCATCTTCACGCCGTTGTTCAGCGTCAAATAAGGTTGGTTTTGTGCGTTCATGGTCATAATGTTTAAGATGATTGTTGCTACGATTAAGATTACTTTTTTCATGGTGTTATCCTCCTATGTATTTAATGAATTTTGCAGGATTGCCGCCCACGATGGTATTCGGGGCCACATTTTTGGTTACAACAGCACCAGCGGCCACGACAGCGTTCTTGCCGATGGTCACGCTGGGCAGGATGGTGGCTCCTGCACCAATCCAAGCGTTCTCACAGATGTGGACGGGCTTGCAAAGGAGGATTTGGCGATCGTAAAGGTCATGGTTATTGGAGATGAGTTGCGCATTGGCGGCAATCATCGCGCCGTCGTCGATGGTGATACCGCCACGGGCCATCATCAGGCAGTTGTTCATAATCATCACGTTCTTCCCGATGTGTACACGGTCGAAGCAGACACCGGTGAGGCCTGGCATCACCCAGCCGCCTTCGCCGAGGTTGTCGCCGAAGAGTTCACGCACGAGGGCGTTGTACTCGTCGGTGTAGGGCATCGTGTGGTTCAGTTTGAAAAGCACTTGCGCTTGGCGCACGCCTTCCGCGTGTTCTTCGGCTGTGGTCAGCCTTGGGTCAACTCTTTGTTCTTGCATCGTTTTAGGTTTTGAATTACGGTGCAAAAATACAGCGACTTCCCGAGGGAGCCGTTACGCAGATTTCCGGAAAACTTTCAAATTTTGCGGGAAATTACCTCTGCCTATACTCGCTCGGTGTTTTCCCCAGCAGTTTCTTCGTATAGGTCGAGAAGGCGGCAGGCGAGCTAAACGCCATCAATTCAGCGATTTCGGATAGGGTTTTTGAATTGTCGTCCAACAAGGCGACCAATTCGTAGGTGGCATAGAAGCCAATCCATTGCGAGGCGGGCAGTCCCGTGACGGAGCGGCTGATTTCGGAGAGGTATTTTGAGGTGATACAAAGGGCATCGGCATAGAAAGCCACCTCGCGCTCGGCGCGGACATTCGTCTGCACCAGACCGAGGAACTTCAGGAACAATTGCGCCGTGCGGTCAGAGGTTTCCATCTTCGCCAAGCCGTGTTGATACACCGTCCAAAGGTCGTAGAGGAAGATTTGCAGCACGCGCCCCAACACATCACGACGGAAAGGCGACTCCGCCTCTTGCCGACAGCGGAAAAGGTCGAAATCGCCTTTGATGAGATGCAGACTCTCGTCGTCCAAATGGAACGATGGACAGGTGCGGATGAACACAAAGCCTTTTGAAGCCCACACCATTTCTGGGTTGTATTGCGACAGGAACTCGCCAGTAACAATCAAGAAATCTGCCTCGAAATCAGCGGAATAAGTGATTTCTTGGATGGTGTTCGACATCTGCCAAATCACCAAGTCGTCTTTCTTCGAGACGAAAGACCTTCGCCCATCGGAAAAACGCATTTCACCCTTTCGCACCAGGATATGAATATGGTGCGTGGCGGTGAAGTCCGACGGCAAATGCGCGTCAGTGGTAGTGTTTAGCAGTTGGCAGTGGTTCATCGACAGCCTATTAATGAAGACAAGCTATTTCGCCAAGAAAGGATACTTCTTCCTAATATTGTCGGCGAGGAACTGTGCCACCGCGTCGGTGGGCATGTTGGTGACGTTAAGGACGAAGTCATAGTTGCGGGCATCGTAGCGCGAGGTTTCGGCGACAGTTTTGACGAATGTGTCGCGAGCCTTGTCGGTTGCATCAATGACCTTGGCAGCCTCTTCGGGGCTGAGATTTTGCTTGGCGGCGATGCGGGCGATACGTGCGTCACGGTCGGCCATGATGAACAGATGCAACGCATTGGGATTGTCGCGGAAGATGTGGAAACCGGCACGGCCCACGATGATGCAGCTCTCTTGTTCGGCCAATTCACGCAACAAACGAGCCTCGGCATAATAAAGGGTCAACGGCGTGGCCTCTGGATAGTAGACATCCGGATGGCTGGTCGTATCAAACTGGCGATAAAAGTAACAGAAGTCACTCCACCAACTGGTTTTTTGCGCCTTAACACGGTCCATGTTTTCAAGGGTCATTTTAAAATGATCGGCAACGCTTTGCAATATGGCGCGACCGTAAACCTTGAGCCCCAATTTTTCTCCCAGCAGACGGGCAATCTCGCCACCTCCGCTGCCGCACTCGCGGTTGATAGTAATGATAATCTTTTGGTTTTCCATAGTGAATATCTGTTTTATTCTTCAATGAATTTCTTTCCGTCGCCCCATGCTTTGCCGACTTCTTCGCCGATGGCGTGGTAACTCACGCCCGAGGCATCGAAAACGATGGGCTTCAGTTTGGCCAAGTCAATCTTGCCGTCGGTGAGGATGCTCTCATCGGCACTTTGGTTGACCACTTCGCCAATCAACATGCCATTCTCGAAACTCACCACGCGACACTCCAATGTCAGCGGGTACTCGTTGACGATGGGCGCGTCAACATTGGGGCTGGGGGTTACTGTGAAGCCTACTTTGGCTACCTTGTTCGCGACATCATGTCCGCTCACCGTGCCGAAATAGTCCGACTCGGCCACTGTGCGCTCGTCGGCGAAACTCACGGTGAAGGCACCCGTTTCACGCAGGTTGTCGGTCGTTTTGTGTTCCGAAAGGCTGATGACGATTTGGTTGTAGTCGAGTTGGCCGGCCCATGCCGCCATCATCACGTCGGGCGTGTGGTTCTTGTCCCATGTGGCAATCATCACGCAAGGTTGTGGCGTGGTCACCAAGGCGTGCTGTGCGCCGAAGTTCACACGCCCCGAAACCTCTTCGACTTTTTGTTGTTTCTGTTGGTTATCAGGGTTCGTGTTGCTTTGAACGTTTTCAGTTTGTTGGTTGTTTGTGCAGGCGGCAAGGGCCAGTCCGCACAAGATAGTTGCTACTATTTTCTTCATGGTTTTGATGTTTTGTGTTTCGGCTGCAAAAATAGGAAAATCCCCGAAAACTCTAAACCAAAGTTTTCGGGGAATTGTTTAGCCATCTTTGCGAAAATGGCCTATTTGTCAATGCTGACAATAGTGTATTTCCTTGTTCCCAACCCAATGGCTTCGGCGTGCTCGATGGTGTGGGTGCCGTGTTGCTTGTTGATGCGGCTGAGCAGGTCGGTGGGGTCGTTGGTGGCGGTCACCTCTTGGTTGTTGATGATGTCCACGCAGGCTTGGTCAAGGGCTACGGGGTCGGTGCTGGCGAGGATGCCGTAGTCCTCAAGTTTCACGGGGGCAGGATGATCGACACAGTCGCAGTCGATGCTCATATTGTTCATCACATTGATGTAGATGATGCCCTGCCTCTTTTGGAAATAGTTCGTCACCGCTTGGGCTGCCGCTGCCATACTCTCAAGGAAGCCGTCCTGGTCGCCGATGAATTCTGGCGTCCAAAGCTTGGCCATATCGAGTTTCTCCATCTTTCCCGACGAGTGGATATAAGCCTTGCCGTTGCTGCTGGCGCAACCGATGCTGAGGTTCTTTAACGCACCGCCATAGCCGCCCATCGGGTGACCCTTGAAGTGGTTGAGGGCAATCATGAAGTCGTAGTTGGCGATATGGCCGCCCACGATGTCATACTTGATGTGCGACTGGTCCTTCACGGGGATGCGGATTTCATCGTATTCATCCATAATGTCCACAGGGAAGTAGTCGGTGAAACCGTGCCTGCGGATGACTTCCCAGTGTACGGCTGAGTTGTTACGCTCGTCTTTTTCGTCGCCAGGGCCGTTACCGTAAGCGGTGTTGCACTCCACGATGGTGCCGTCCACCTCGTGAACGAGGTCTTTGATGAGTTCGGGCTTCAGGTAGTTGGGGTTGCTGCCTTCGCCGGTCGAGATTTTCACGGCCACGCGGCCTTTGGCTTCCACGCCCAAAGCCTTGTAGATGTCCACCAAAGCCTCGGGGCTAATGTTGCGCGTCAGATAGACTTTTGCTGTGTTTTCCATATTCGTATTAGTTTGATTGTTTTGATTGTCTTCAGGTTGGTTGTTTGTGCAGGCGGCGAAGGCCAGGGCGCACAAAAGGGTTGTTGCTAATTTCTTCATTTTGTTTATTTGTTTATTGTTTTTGTATTTCGTTCTTTTTCAATTAGTTCCCAATGGCCAGTCTTATCGGATCCAACCCATTTGATAAGGTTTTTCTCCACCAATCCTGCCAATTCCCGTTGGATGGTTTTTCTGTTCACTCCCAAACGTTCAGATAGATATTTGGTATTTACTGCGACATTTACTGCGACATTTTTTCCCAACAAATGCGTCTGCAAAGATAATTGTTTTTTTTCACTACGCCGAAAAAATCCCTGAAAACCATAGTTCAAAGATTTCAGGGATTTTTTCAAATCAGTCAACGTATCATCCCCGCCAGCGGGTTAACGTCAATCAGTTTCAGGCTCTTCACCATCTTGGCCGTGCCTTCCTTATATTTCTTGAAATGGGCGGTCTGGATGTGGCTTTGATAGGCCTCTTGGTCCGCATAGATTTCCAAGATGTAGATTTTGCAGGGATCTTCCTTGGTTTGCATCGAGAAGAGGGTCAGCACGCCAGGCTCCACTTTCACAGAAGTCTCGCCGACTTCCTTGGCGAAGGCCATATATTCCTCCAAATACTCGGGCACCACTTCGATTTCGGCGAGGCGGACAAGCTTTTCGCCAACTTTCACTGGTGAGGCAAACTCTTCGTCAGTCACTTTTTGGAGCTGAACGGCGTGTTCCTCGCCTGGCACGATGTCCGTCACGGTGAGGCACTCGATGCTGCTATCAGGGGTGGCACCGTTCCAGTGGCGGGTGTTGGGTGCCGTGACGATCACATCGCCTTTGCGGATGAGTTGCTTGTCTTTTCCTTCCTCTTGGTAATAGCCTTCGCCATCAAGCACCATCAGCACTTGGGTAGCGTTGGGGTGGTAATGCCACGAGTTGCGGCTGCCTTTTTCGAAAAGGAAATTGGTGGTCATCTGGTGGTCGCTGTGACTGACAACAGAGATGTGGACCGTACCCGTATTAAACTCCTCAGGAGCAAGATTTTGTGCTGGAAAAATGGTTTGTTGTGCCATAGTAGTCAAGGATATAAGGAAAACACCGAGAAAAAAGGCTAATTTCTTCATTTATTGAATAGTTTTAATGCGTTTTTGTAAAGGATCATCTCTTTGTAAGGCTCCAAATCGGGCTCTTCCGTCAGGTATTGCTGCATCCGTTGAAGGCTATTTACGAGCACTTGAGGGGCGACGTAGGGATAGTCGGAGCCATAGAGCAAATGGTCGGGCGTGGTGATGGTGAGCATCATCCGGATGACCTCGGGGCTGTGGGCACCGGCCAAGTCGTAATAAAGCGAATTCAGATTGGCTTGCCAGTCGATTTCGCCCACCATCTTGTTGGCTTGCATCACGGCGGTCAGCGACTTCATGCGAGGGACAGCCAAAGGCAGGTATGCTCCACAATGGGGCACGACCACCTTCACTTGAGGATAACGCGCCAACACATTGCGACTGATCATATTGGCCACGGCCCGTGTGGTTTCCGACAGGTATTCCTGCATGGCCAATGGTGTCTGCTGCATCACCTGCCGGTTGACTGGTTCAGGACGATGCGGATGTAGGATAACAACAGCTCCGCGCTCGTTGAGCACGGAAAAGAGCGTGTCAAGCTCGGGCACACCGAGATACTGACCATTGACATTGGTCGCCAGTTTTATGCCATCGGCCTTCAGCGTGTCGAGGGCGTAGACGGCTTCACGAATGGCAGCATCAACATTGGGTAGGGGTAGAGCAGCACAAAACATAAAACGTCCAGGATAGCGTGCTTTGAGTGCAGCACACTCTTCATTGTAGCTACGGCAAACCTCTGCCGAAGCCTCCGCATCGCCAAACCAAGGTTGTGGCGCGGGCATAGTCAGCACAGCGGTCTGTATGCCAGCCTTGTCCATAAATGCGACATGTTGTTCCGCATCCCAAGCAGGGATGGGAAAACCTTCGTCCATCTCGGCGCCGTTGGCTTTGATGTAATCGAGATAACCTTTCGTGAT
Source organism: Bacteroidales bacterium (assembly GCA_016285355.1). The sequence goes on along the minus strand of JAEEQP010000075.1, from coordinate 4,214 downwards.
GGCGTGGCTGTGGAGGTCGATTTGGGCCGAAGCGTTTAATGCGATTGCTGTCATGATGATGATTATCAAGGTTTTTCTCATGGTTTGAAGCTCGGTTGTGTCTTTTGCAAAGATAATAAAAATAAGATTGCGCCCCAAGCCCAAGTGCCCAATGCGATTTTCGTTTCTTTCATCTTTATTGGTTGATTATGATTTACGCAGCAAAAGTAGAACAACCAACACGAAAATGGGTTATATGATTTACGGATAAAACAACTGATTTTTCGGAAAGTGATTTTTCTTATTTTTGCAGCCATGAAACAGCAAATGTTGAAAGTTCACTGCGTCAATGATTATGCGCGTTATATCGGTGCGCCCGAGTTGCATCCTTTGGTCAGCGTCATCCACTACGACGAGTTGGAGCATTGCCGCCATAGCCTGAACAACTATGACGTCTATGGCATTTTCATCGCCGATGAGTTTTTGGAAAACCTAACATACGGCCTGTTGCGCTACGACCTACACCAACATGCCATCATGTGCGTCTCGCCCGGACAAATCGGAGGCAAGAGCGACACAGGCGAGGAAATCCAGACCAAAGGCTGGGCTTTGCTGTTCGACCCCGAACTGATCCGAGGCACCGAACTCGGACGAAGGATGTCGCAATACACCTATTTTTCATATAACACCAACGAGGCCTTGCTGACCAACGAAGCGCAACGGCAAATCATTGTAGGCTTTTTGGAACTAATCCGTCAGGAACTGCAAAACGGCACGAAAGATGAACATACGCAACATATTCTGGTGCATTACATCGGGTTGGTTTTGGAGCATATCGCACGATTTTATTCACAGCAATTGTCCACCTCTTTGCCGACCTATTCCGATTTGCTGAATCGCTTCGAGAACCTCCTTGTGCGTTACTACGACGAAGGCAAACAACACCAACTGGGAATCCCGTCGGTGAAGTATTGTGCGCAGGAATTGTTCCTTTCGCCAAACTACTTCGGAGACCTCATCCACGAGCTGACTGGTGAGACTGCCACGACAGCCATTCGTAATTTCATCATGCAGCGTGCCCGCGACATGCTCATCAGCGGAAAGACCGTCACCGAGACCGCCGATGAGCTGGGCTTTAAGTATTCGGCGCATTTCACGCAGATGTTCAAAAAACACTTTGGAATGCCGCCGAGCAAATATGTTTCATAGGCTTTACTTATTCATTTCTTCAGCTTCAACCCATCCTTGAAGGCCTCGCCGACACGCTTTGAGACTTGATAATAGCCGTGCGTGTAGGGGTCGAAAGTGATGGCTTGCAGGGCTTCCACGTCCACTTTGCCGTCTTTCATCTTACTGGTCTCGACAGAGGTCTGCAACACCTTGCCGATGACGCCAAGGCCAGTGTCATCGCTTTGGTATTCAATGAACTCACATTCCATGGCGATGGGCAGCTCGTTGATGATGGGAGCATCCACTAATGAGGATTTGGTCGCGGTGAGACCACTCTTGGCAAACTTGTCCTTTTCGGTCTTGCCCGACACGACGCCGAAATAGTCGGCTTCCACCACATGGGCTGCATCGGCGATATGGACGACAAAGCCTTTGTGTTGCTTGATGTTTTCAACGGTCTTGTGGGTTTCGGTCAGGTTGAGGGCCACGCGGTCGCGGTCGAGCATGGTGCCCCAAGCGGCGTTCATCACATCTATGGTCCCGTCTTCGTTGTAGGTAGCCACGAGCAAAACGGGCATCGGGAAAATGGCTTCGGTAACTTTAATGGGTTGTTTCATAGGTTTTTATATTTTTAATTACTTGTTTATAATTGTTTCCGCCATTCGTTTTCCAGCATCGAAAGCCTTTTGCAAGCCCTCTTCCCAGTGCTCCTCGCGATACTTGCGCTTGGCTTCCTCCGAGAATCCTCCCAACTCGAAATTGGCGTAGTTCTTCACTTGGTAGGTGTTGTTGGCAAACAGTTTCTCCGGTTGTCCGAGGGCTTTGGCGATGCAAGGCTCCATAGTGCCATAGCCGTTGCAGTTACTGCCACCAACGCCACCGTTTTGTGTCTCCACCAACACCACGGGCATCCGCTTCGGGGCGGTGATGCTGTAGTCGTTGTAGGATAGCCAAGGGAAGGCCAAACGCTCCAAAAAAGCCCGCATCTGGCCAGTAATCTCACCGAAATAGTTAGGTGAACCTAACACCAAGCCGTCAGCTTGAGCAATCTCTTCCAAGATAGGAGTCAACGCATCCTTGAACTTACATACATTCGATGCCTTGCCCTTGATTTTGCAAGCCATGCACGACATGCAGCCCTTATAGTCGATTCCGTACAAACGCACCGTCTTCACCTCAATATCATTGCCGACAGACATTGCACCCTCGGCAAACTTCTGCAACATAGAGGCCGTATTGAAATTCTTTCGCGGGCCTCCGTCAATAATCATAATCTTCTTTGTCATCATATATCACGGTTTGAGTGCTTTTGGTTGCAAATGTACGAAAAATCAAGGAAAAAATGTTTTATAAAGGATGAAAACAAGTAAAAATCCACAACAGACGAGAAATGACGTATCTTTGCCGCAAATTTAAAAACCGATCATCATGAATCAAAGAATAGCCATCCCTTCCAATGAGGGCATACTGTGGCAGCACTTCGGAAAGGCTCCACAAGTCACCATTTTCAATGTCGAAGAAGGAAAGATCGTCGATTCAAAGGTGCTGCAGGCACCAGAGCATGAGCACGGCGCCATGCCGAGGTTCCTGGCCGAGCAGGGTTGCACCGATGTGCTTTGCGGCGGATTGGGCCAAGGAGCGGTCAATATGCTGAACCAGTTAGGCATCCGCATCCACGCTGGCGCACCCGAGCTTCCCGTGGAGCAGGTGCTGGCGATGTTCCTTAACGGCACCATCGTTTACGGCGATCCCAGCTGCCACCATCATTGCGAGGGGCATCACCACGAGTGAAACTAACGGTCGTATTTAGTAATAATATTGGTTTTATTTTGCAATCTGATACCCTACAGCCACAAGCAGTATTCCTAAGAGAACACAGCCAGCAACGTATAGTGAGAAATATAACCAGTTGCCTGATTGAATCAATTGAAAACTCTCTTTGGAAAAGGTCGAGAATGTTGTAAACCCACCACAAAACCCAACGCTGAGAAAAAGAACCAGTTGTTGAGATATGTTGGCTCATCTAGTGAATAAACCCCAAAGCAAACCGATAATTAAGCAACCAATGAGATTAACCGCAAATGTAGCCCAAGGAAATCCGTCTGTGTATTTAAACAGTATTGAAACAATATAGCGAAGAGCTCCTCCGATGAAGCTGCCCGCACCGACTAAAAGGATATTTCTCAACATAAAGTTCGTTTTTATATTTAATTACATCACCAAAATCTCACAAATCTTATCTTGTCTTACAATTTTAGGAGCTGATTTCCCTGCTAAAACCAATATTTTCTTGCCATTTCGATAGATATGAAGCTGTCGGGACCTAACAACAGCAGTCAGTTCCGGGTCATTTTGCATAGCCTTCCAAATATGATGATAAACGCCCTCCTCATCAAACAGCTTCTTCTGCAAATGTGAGCACATGTTGGTAGTGTCGATTGTAATCATAGTTATCCCACATATTTTAGTCCGACAATAGAAAGAATCAACGTGCTGAGAAAAAACACCCGCCAGAAGGTGGCTGGCTCGTGAAAGACGAAGATACCCAGCAGCACCGCTCCAACGGCTCCGATGCCCGTCCAAACTGGGTATGCAATGCCGATGGGGATGGTTTGTGTGGCTTTTGCCAAAAGCACGGCACTCAGCACATAGAGCACGGCAAAGCCTGAAATCCACAGCCAATATTCCGTTCCGACTGTAAGTTTGGTTTTGCCGAGGCAGAATGCGAAACCTGTTTCACAGAGGCCGGCGATGATGAGGATAAGCCAATTCATGGGCGCAAAACTACAAAAAAATCCGCAACCCAAGGCTTTCGCCCGAGTTGCGGATTATCTTCTTTACAACTATAACTATAAAACAAACTTTTTTGTAATTTTGCAGTGTCGTTATCTTCTGGTTCTGTTCAATGGACTTCGGCGGAATCGGATGAAACGTCGCAAAAATGTCAAAAAGGAGTCCCGTTTATTTATATGAATTTATATGAAACAGTATCGTAAATTATTAGCGCTTATGCTCTTACTAATAGTAAGTGGCGGCGTATTTGCACAAGATCTTTTCGACAAGGC
>JAEEQP010000003.1 GCA_016285355.1 Bacteroidales bacterium | reverse complement strand
TTCTTGCAAGAAAGACACCGACCCTAACATGGAAACCTTCAAAATCGTGAAGGAAATGGAAAAAATCACGGTAGAGACTAACTCTGCCACCATTTCTGGCACATATCAATATTCTGGCAAGATTAATAGCATCAAGGTGAGGGTAGGGACTAATGAGCAACTGTTTGGCTCCGACGTGTATGTGGCCGAAATGAGTGGGAAGTCCTATTCGGTGAATATCACGGGATTGCGCTCGGGCACCAAATACTATTACCGCTACGAGGTGGACTATGGTGCCAAGGAGGACTATCTGACTGAAATATACGATTTCACTACGCTTTCGGAAGCACCTACTGTGAAAATCTTGGCAATTGATCCATTGAATAACGACAGCACCTCCTTCCGCATCACTTGTAAGGTGGATGCCAACGGTGGCGCAGAAGTGACTGAGTGCGGCATCTGCTGGAACAACTATCCCAATGGCAATCCGACATTGGATGATGAGAAGGAGCCTTATACGGGCCAGAACAATCCAAACGACTCATACGACATAAGGATGGAGAACCTGCCTACAAGAACAGTCTACCATGTGAAGGCTTACGCGAAAAGTTCAGCAGGCACTGGTTTTAGCGAGAAAGAGAGTTTCCGTACTGGTGGTGAAACCACGAAGCCTCAAGTGTCGACCGTTGAGGTGAGCAATGTGACCTACAACGCAGCTACCTGCCTATGCAACGTGAGTAGCGACGGTGGTCTTGAATTATATGAGCGTGGCGTATGTTGGGGGCTTGAACTTAATCCGATCCTGAAAGTTCCAGCCGAAGGTACGGAGATAGGCAATTACACCGTGACCATCGAAGGGTTGGACCCCAACACGGACTATCATGTGCGCGCCTACGCCATCAATGAAAAAGGTATCTCATACGGTGAGGATTTGCCCTTCAGGACTACCGATGGAAAGCCCACGGTGACCACCTCGGGCATTACGGACATCACCTCGACGAGCGCCAAGGGTGGGGGCGAGGTGACTGACCAGGGCGCAAGCGCGGTGACCGAACGTGGTATCTGCTGGAGCACAAGCCATGAGCCTATGGCTACAGGCAATCATGCGACTAGCGGCGCGGGAACCGGCAGCTTCATTTGCGATATGACCAACCTTATACCTAACCAAACCTACTATGTGCGTGCCTACGCCACCAACAGTAAAGGAACGGCGTATGGCGATGAAGTGGATTTCATTGCCATGGAAGGCCTGCCCTCAGTGGAGACCGTCGATGTGACCAATGTTACCACTTCGGGCGCAAAAGTTAACTATAAGGTAACCATTGAAGGCGGTCTTGAAGTGGATGAGCACGGCATCTGCTGGAGCGAATCCAATACCATACCGACCATTAATGACCACTATGTGAGCGGTGGTAATGGCACAGGAACGTTCTCCGTAGACCTGAGCGGACTCAACCCGGGCACCAAGTACTATGTACGTGCTTACGCCAAGAACGAGCAAGGTGGTGAGGCCTACGGCACTGCGAAGGATTTCACCACGGAAGCCACATTGCCTACAGTGACCACCGATGGCATAGAAGGCACAACTGCCCACGGCACCGTGACTGCTGACGGTGGTAAGCCGGTGACAGAACGCGGCATCTGCTGGGGACTGAACCACAACCCGACTACTGCCGACCTACATGATAGCAATGGCACTGGTTTAGGCAGTTACGCCGTACCGTTGACCGACCTCCAACCTGGCAAGACCTACTATTACCGCGCCTATGCCACCAACGAAATGGGTACGGCATACGGCCTTGAAGGACCGCCTTTGGTAGTGGAAGCCAACCCGCCCACGGTGAACACTGGCGAGGTGAGCAACATACAACAGACCACAGCCTTAGGCGGCGGCAACGTGACCGATGACGGTGGAGCCGATGTGACTGAACGCGGTGTGTGCTGGAGCACGAACCCTAACCCGACCATAGCCAACAGCAATGCCCATGATGAAGCCGGGGGCTTGGGCAACTTTACCGTACCCATGACAGGTCTGACAGCCAACACGCATTATTACGTTAGAGCATACGCCAAGAACAGTGAAGGAAAAATAGGCTATGGCGGCCAAACTGATTTCACCACAGCACAGAGCATAAGCGCTCCGACGGTGACCACTTTGGCAGTAACCAGCCCAACACAAACCACTGCCACTGGTAACGGCAATGTGACTAATGATGGAGGCTCTCCCATAACCGAACGTGGTGTGTGTTGGGGCACAAGCCATAACCCGAGTTTGAGCGGTAGCCATGCCAGTTGCCCCACCAACGGTACAGGCACCTACCAAGTGAGTATGACTGGCTTGACCCCTGGCACCCTCTACTATGTGCGTGCCTATGCAAGGAATAGCGCAGGGCTCAGCTATGCCGAAAATGAGGTGAGTTTTAGCACAGGTGCGCAGCAATACACCATCACAGTATCAGCTTCGACAGGCGGCTCGGCGCACGTGGGCAGCCCAACAGGCCCGACCACAGGCACCTTTACCCAAGGCCAGCAGTGTACGGTATATGCCGTGGCCAACAGCAACTATACCTTCACCAACTGGACTGAAGGCGGCCAAGTTGTACAAGGTGCAGGTGCCACCTATACCTTCCCAGTGACAGCAAACCGCAATTTGGTGGCGAATTTCACCTACACTCCTCCGACTTACACGATAACCGTTTCCGCCAACCCAAGCAATGGCGGCTCGGCGCACGTAGGCAGCCCCACAGGTCCAACCACAGGCACCTATACCAACGGCCAGCAGTGTACGGTATATGCCGTGGCCAACAGCAATTATACCTTCGCCAACTGGACGGAGAATGGTACTGTGGTTTCGACACAAGCCAATTACCAATTTACCGTGAACAGCAACCGCGCTTTGGTGGCGAACTTTATACGGCAGTACACTATTGCTGTTTCCGCCAACCCGAGCAACGGCGGTACGGTGAGCGGCGGCGGCACGTACAACCAAGGTGCATCATGCACGGTTCATGCCCAGGCCGCAACGAATTACCAGTTTACCAACTGGACTGAAGGCGGTACTGTGGTTTCGACCCAAACCAATTATACCTTTACCGTGAACAGCAACCGCACCTTGGTGGCGAACTTCACATACGTTCCTCCAATCTACACTATAACCGTTTCCGCCAACCCGAGCAACGGCGGCACGGTAAGCGGTGGTGGTACCTTCAACCAAGGTGCATCATGCACGGTTCATGCCCAGGCCGTAACGAATTACCAATTTACCAACTGGACGGAAGGCGGTACTGTGGTTTTTACCCAAGCCAATTATACCTTTACCGTGAACAGCAACCGCACTTTGGTGGCGAACTTCACATACAATGGTGGCGGCAGTGCCCCCCAAGGTGCCATAAACGGCAAGTTCACCATAGACGGCAGCGGGGGCAAGGTGTACTTCTCGCAGGGCAACCTGCAATACATAGGCAGTTCTCAAACATGGAAGTTTGCCGACCATCAGTGGGATGTTCTTGGCACCACAACTGGTCAGAACAGCACTAGCCAAACCGTTGACCGCGACCTTTTCGGCTGGGGCACGAGCGGATGGGATAATGGCAATGTGTACTACCAACCATACGATACGCAGAACAACGGAAACAGTAGCCAAGGTTATGGATACGGCCCTACTGACGGAACCTCATATACATACGACTTGACAGGCACATACGCCAATGCCGATTGGGGTGTGTACAATCAGATAAGCAACGGTGGCGGCCAGGCAGGCCAGTGGCGGACATTGACTAAGGACGAATGGGTATACGTATTCCAAGACCGCAGCGGAGCCTCATCGAAATACGGGCACGGCAAGGTGAACGGGCAGAATGGCATGATACTACTGCCTGACGAGTGGACGCTTCCCTCAGGTTTGAGTTTCACCCCAGGAAACAGCAGTTGGGCAAACGACTACACGACGGAACAGTGGGAACAGATGGAACAGAACGGTGCCGTCTTCCTGCCTGCCGCTGGCGGCCGCAATGGGACTTCGGTCTACGTTGTGGGCAGCAACGGCTACTACTGGTCGGCTTCGTACGGCGGTAGCTACTACGCGTACGTCGTGAGCTTCGGCGGTTCGGGTCTGTATCCGCAGGTCAGCTACGACCGTTGCAGCGGTCTATCTGTGCGCTTGGTTCGCTCTGCTCAATAGCTATTCCTTGTACAAGCAACGCAAAACTGGCTTGTCATCTGCGGCGGGTGGGGTGCCCCTCAGGGCTTTGCAATTCGGGAGGCGAGAATATCCGACGGCCGTACGTATTTTTCTGAAGAAGCCTGTTCTTCCGCATTTGCAATGCGGAAGCCGTGAATATACGCATTTGCAATGCGGGAAAAACAACGATATGCGGCTGCCATAATATGACAGCCCTACAGGGTAGGTTGTAGAGCTGTCGCACCGTGGCAGCCGCAGGAATATTGGGAAATTGACTGCGTCGAAATGCTCAGCATTAACTACGTTGAATCTTCGATTTCGATGAAATCAATCTTCGATTTCGTGGGGGATTTATGGTGGTTTGTGTTTGTATTTTTGGGGATATATGTATTACAATAATAAAATTTGTATTATTTTTGCAGTCTAAATCATACACAAACCTATAGAATATGTCTACAGCAACATTACAAATCCGTGTAGAAGATAGCCTCAAGGAGCAAGCCATGGCCTTGTTTGAGCGTCTTGGCCTCGACCTTCCGACGGCCGTCCGTATTTTTCTGAAGAAGTCCGTTGCGGAGAATGGTGTCCCTTTCGAGATCAAAGAGAAACCCCGTGTTTCTGCAAGAGGATTGGATGCCTTGTATGCGCTTAATGAAGATGCCGTGAAGAATGGCAAATCGGGCATGACAGAAGAGGAAATAGAAGCGGAAATTGCCGCAGTTCACGCTAACAATTGAGTGTCATGCGTTATGTAGTCATAGACACCAACGTCATCGTTTCTGCTTTGTTGGCGCAAGACCGTCAACGTTCTGTGCCTTTTGCCATACTCGAATCGGTCTTTTTGGGAAAGATTACCCCAGTGCTTTCCAAGGAAATAATGGCAGAGTATGTTTCGGTGCTGAATAGAGAAAAATTTGGATTCAACAAGGAGTTGGTGAAAACGATCTTGGAGGAATTGAAAGTGCAAGGCGTTTGGGTCACTCCCAATAGAACAAAGAAGGTGCTGCCAGATCCCAAGGATGTTTGTTTTTACGAAGCGGCAGTAATATATGAAGACATAGGCGTTTGTTTGGTGACGGGCAACATGAGACATTATCCAGATTGTTCGTTTGCAGTTACGCCAGCCCAACTGAAAGAAAGGCTTGACGTTTGAAAAATACCCTCGTTCTCCCGAATTTGCAATTTGGGAGGCGAGAATATCAGCATTTGCAATGCGGGAAAACAATGATATGCGGCTGCCGTGGTACTTCGACAAGCTCAGCAACCATACGACAGCCCTACAACCTATCATGTAGGGCTGTCACACCGTGGCAGCCGCAGGATTAATGGGAAATTGACTGCGTCGAAATGCTTTGCATTCAGCGTAGCTAATCTTCGATTTCGTGGGGAATTTATGGTGATTCGTGTTTGTTATGTTTGACGTATTCGTCAATCCGTTTGCAAATTGCGCTCACCATTTTCCTCAATGCGTTCAAGGGCATAGCTGGAATAGTTGTCATGGAAACGTAGGTCGAAGGCATTGATGCAGTCCAGCTCGTAATAGCGCGGCACAATGCCCCTTATCCTTAGTTTGTGCGTCATCATTATGGCTTCTTCGAAGGCTTCCCAATTGAAATCGGAGGCTTCTTCTTCCGTGAGGTCGTCGGCGACGTCCCAGGTGTGGCCTGTTCCGTCAGGGTTGAAACGGTAAAAGACATGCTCGTCTTTTTGCCAAAGGCCCACGAGCATCTCCGCATTGGCCGAGCTGGCATGAAGGGTGCGCGGGTTGATGGATTCAGGGTAATATGCCTTGGGGCGCAGCATGAAATACAAAGCCAAGCCCAAAGCAAGGGCCGCTGCCACGATGACAAGGATAATCCAATATTTCTTTTTCATGGTTCTCAGTTGATTTTCACGATTTCGTATTTTGCGTTGACGAATTTGGGCATGACGGTGCCGATAGCCGCGTTGCTATAGGTGGGGTCACAGACGAAGTAGCGTTTTCCGTTGAAATTGATGCTCTTTCCCGGAAGCTGCACTTCATCGCCGAAGCATACGGCGGTGGCCAAATGGTCGTCATAAAGCACACCGATTACATCATATCCGACGAAACGACGCACCAACCAAGCAAACAAAGCGGAACGGTCTTCACAGTCGCTGAAGGGATAGCCGATGACTTCCTCGGGGAAGAAATACTTCTCACGCCCGAATTGCTGCTCGTCGATTTTGTAGGCGAAGGCGGTCTGCACAAAGTTGAGCATAATGTCGACTAACTGCACCTTATTATATTGTTTTGCCATAGTGTTAAAAGTCTGTGTCAGCACCTGCTCGGCTTCCTTGGCGACTGGTGTCTTGAAATAGATGGGGAAGACCGTCGTGGGTATCTCGTCGTAATAGCGCAGATGCGAGGTGGAGTAGGGGATTTCGATGTCCTGGTTCAGCTTGCCGAGATGCAGCTTGCGTTGCTTGTCGCAGGCGGCAATGTGGAGCGGCTTCGGGAAGTCGAGCCCGATTTCCTTCATGCCGCTGTCGTCGGCTTTTTCGTTGTAGGAATAGGCACATTCTCCCTTCTGTCCGTTGCCGTACATCACATAGAATTTGGTGCCGTTGATGCGGAAAAAGGTCTCCGTATACACCTCTTTGCTGTTGTCCAAGGCCAACATGAGCAAGAGCTGGCCGCTTTTTTGTCCGCGCCCCACCCGAGCTTTGAATCCGTGGCTGTGTAGCATGTAGAAAGAGAACAACACACGGTCGTTGGTCTTGGCAAACAGCTTTTCCGAAATGGCGCGGAGGAGGACGAAATAGCCCCAATCGTTCAATCCCATCTGGTTGACGGCTGCATCGAGTTGTCTTTCAAGCATCTGGGTGGCGTTGGTGTTTCGCATGGTCTCATGGTATCTGGCCACATGCTTTTCCTTGGTGCCTTCAGCGGTGATTCTCAGGCTTTGCGGGACATTGAACTCCATTCGGCGACCGTAAAAGTTGATAATGATAAGGTCAGGATTGTTGGTATTGGAATCAATAAGGTCGTTTGTCGGTTCGGGTTCGTCTTCCATCATAGGTGTCGCTCTGTTACTTTCGATGAAAGGCGCGTTCACCTCGATGATGCCCGATTGCGCCGAAATGGAGGGAACGGTCTCGGGCTTTTGCACTGAATAGACGCCTGCCTCTCCAGCAAAACTTTGGTATTCCGTCCATGCTTCGGCCAGAAACTGTTCAAATTCGCTGAAAGCTGACGTGACGAAATCATTGTATTCCTGAAGAATCTGCTCCTTGAAATCCAAATAGTTTTGAAAAGCGGAGCTGTCGTTTTGCGCCTTTGACCCAAACGGACAAAGGAAAAGACCGACCATTAATATAATGAGTGCTTTTGTTCTCATGTTGCCGTGTTTTACATTTTTCCTTATAGAGGAGACCTTTCAGCTTTTTTAGTCCGAAACAGAGTGCAAAAATAAAAAACTTTCTCCAAATTTTTACAAAACAGAAAAAAAGGTCATGTTTATGCAAAAACTATTTTTTATTTGAAAAAATGGACTAATTTTGCAAACTGTAAGTCTCTATGTAGTTGTTTTAAAATGATTGAAAAAATGAAACGATTGACATTGACAGGGTTAGCATTATTGCTCGCCATCGCAGTACAAGCCCAAGTGGAAGACGACTGGACAAAGACAGTTAGGGATTCACAGAAAGATGCGACCAAAGAGTTTGAAGAATTCAAACAGCAGGCTTTTCAACAGTATGAGGATTTCCGTCGCAAGGCCAACCAGGAATATGCGGAATTCATGGAGAAAGCATGGAAAATGTTTGAGCCTCACAAGGCGGTAGAACTGCCGACGAAGCCCAAGCCACCAGTCCCTATCATTGACGACAAGGATCCAGAGCCAGTTCTGACCCCGGAACCCAACCAACCCACAAGACCTTACGTAGCACCTGTCAGGATTCCTGACCCGATTCAGGTTCCTGAGCTGACAAGACCAGTTTCAGACCCGAAACCAGAACGCCCAAAACCCATTGAACCTATCGTTCCGAATGCTGTCCCCATGTCGGCTGCCCAAACTGTGTTACTCTATGGCTCACCGTTTGCGTTCCATTTTGAAAAAGAACAGACTTTACAACTGAAGGATGCTTCTGAAAAAAGCGTGGCGAACATGTGGAAAGAGCTCTCCAGCCCTGCATACGACCCCATCATTGCCGAGTGCTTGCAACAACGAGACCAACGAAACCTCTGCGACTGGGCTTATCTGAAACTGACCCAGCAAGTAGCTGAAAAACAGTTCGGAAAGGGTACCAACGAGGCCATCGTGATGCAGATGTACTTGCTCACCCAATCTGGTTATCAGGTACGCATTGGCCGCGACGACGATAACCGCCTCACTTTATTGGTCGGTTCAAAGGAACAGATTTACCGTTACATGTACTATGAAATCGATGGAATCAAGTTCTATGTCATTGACAAGTCGTTGAAGAATAAGGGATTGTATATTTATGACCACGCTTTCCCCAAGGAGACTTCGCTTTCGTTGGCCATGACGCAACCTGATTTGAAGGTGGATAAAACCAAAGAGAGAACCATCACCTCAAGGCGTTATCCTAACGTTTCGGTCACGGTGCAAACCAATAGTAACCTGATTGCGTTTTACAATGACTATCCCCAGAGTTCATTGTGGAACTATTATTCTTTGGCATCCATGAGTAACGTGTTGAAGGAAACCTTGTATCCGGCATTGCGCAAAGCCATCGAAGGGAAAACGGAGCTTGAGGCCGCTAACATTTTGTTGAATTTTGTCCAGACAGGTTTTGAATACGCCACCGACCAAGTGCAATTCGGATACGAACGTCCGCTTTTCCCCGACGAGACCTTCTATTATCCTCAATGCGACTGCGAGGACCGTTCCATCCTGTTTTCGTGCCTTGTCCGCGAATTGTTAGGGTTGGATGTGGTGCTGCTGAATTATCCTGAACATTTGGCCACGGCAGTTCATTTCAACGAGGACGTGAAAGGTGATTACCTGCAATTCGAAGGCAAAACCTATATCATCTGTGACCCTACCTATATTAATGCACCGGTGGGAAGTTGTGCGCCCAAATACAAGCAGACCGCGCCTGCTGTGGTCAAGATATAGTTGGTTCCCCGGAGAATCGTATTGTGAATAATAACATTAAAATATCGAAAGTATGAAAAGATTGTTTATTACTTTATTGGCACTCTCCTTTGCCTCCGCAATGGTTGCCCAGGTGGAAGACGAATGGGATAAGCTGATGAAAGAATCGAAAGAAAACGCGACAAAAGACTTTGACGACTTTGTCAAGCAGGCCAATCAGGAATTTGAGGATTTCCGTCGTCAGGCCAACGAGAGCTACGCCAAATTTATGGAAGAGGCATGGAAATTATACGATGCGAAGGATGCGGAACCGGCGCCCTGGACGCAGCCCAAACCTGTCATGCCGCTTGAGGATGATGCTCCTGAGACGAATGACATGATTGAGTATGATATCGTGATTGAGTCGCCCTCCGAGCGGGCTCCTGATGCCAATCTGCCCGAGGGTGCATTGTCAGAACTGCAAGGACAGCCCGAGCCCATGGAACCGATTCTTCCAGTGTATGAGTCGGACTACAATGTCCAAAACTTGTTCTTGTATGGTTCGTCCTTTCCGGTGCGCGTCGAGCCCGCAAAAGAGACAATCAAGTTGAAGGATCCATCGGAAAAGAACGTGGCCAAGATGTGGAGGAAGCTTTCGAGCCCTTATTATGACAACATTGTCGCCGAATGCCTTCAACAGAGAAAAGAACGCAGCCTTTGCGATTGGGCATACGTGAAGTTTACGGAACAAATGGCCAATAAATATTTTGAACAAGGTTCCAACGAAGCCGTGGTGTTACAGATGTATATCCTCACCCAATCGGGGTATCAGATGCGCATGGCAAGGGCTGGCAAGAAACTGACCCTGTTGATGGGCTCCAAGGAAAAACTGTATCAATACAAATATTTCATCATGGATAAAGTTCAATATTACATTATTGACAAATCCATGAAAGACAAGTCGATGAATGTATACGACCGTGCGTTCCCGAACGAGAAGTTGCTGTCGATGGCGATGGTCCAGCCTAAATTTAATGTGAACAAAAAGGAGAGAAGAACCATAACGGCCAACAACAAGCCAGACTTGAAAATCAATGTTGAGTTCAACCAAAACTTGCTGGATTTCTACACCGACTGTCCTGTCAGCAGCCAGTGGGACTATTATTCCAAGGCATCGTTCAGCAACGAGGTGAAAAAGTCCTTGTATCCTGCGTTGCGGAAAGAAATAGAAGGCAAAGACGAAGTTGAAGCCGTTGAGTTCCTGTTGAATTTCGTCCAGACAAGTTTCGATTACAAGACCGATCAAGTGCAGTTCGGTTACGAGCGTCCGCTTTATCCTGACGAATCTTTGTTCTATCCCTACTGTGATTGTGAAGACCGTTCCATTCTGTTCTCCTGTTTGGTGCGCGAACTCGTTGGCTTGGATGTGGTATTGCTGGCCTATTCTGCTCACTTGAGCACCGCCGTGCATTTCAATAAGGATGTGAAAGGTGATTACGTGATGGTGGACGGTGTCAAATACGTAGTCTGTGAACCTACATTCCTCAGTGGTGCCCCTGTAGGCCGTGGCGGATCGAAGTATAGGGACAAGAAGCCTAAAATTATGAAGTTCTGAGTGATAGTTACGCAAATTATTATATGAGTGTATTGTTAAAGACATTGAAATGGAGTATGCTGGCTTTGGCCATGCATTGTGGTGTTTTGTCGGCGCAGATGGTGCAATATGGTCGTGTGGTGGAGATGAATTCGGGAGGCAAGGCCTTGTCAGGGGTGTCCATAACGATTCCGTCGGCACACGATTGCCAGCCTACTTCAAGCGACATTAATGGCATGTTCCGCCTTAGTTTTGGTGAACATAAGGTGGGCGATGTGGTGTTAGGACTGAATGCAAGGAAATATGGTTACGAAGTGGTCAATCATCATCTCTTGCGCGATGGCTATACCTTGACTGATAAGGATTCTCTAAGGGTGGTGATGGCTCCTGTAGGAAAGATTACAGAAGCCCGAATGCATTATTATGCCCTCCTTGAAGCCGTATCTGTCAGCCGTTATGATTCGACGATGTCTTTTCTCAATCAACAATTTGCTCAAAAGCATATCACGGAACCCGAACTTGAGTATTGGAAATCTCAGGCCGAACTAGAGCTGAAAACTGCCTATCAAAACATGGATGACCAAGCTGACAGACTGGCACGCATCAATAGGGATGACCTGAATGACGAGGATTTGCCTTTGTATGACCAGCTACTGTCGGGCGATGTGACGAATGCGCTGGCTCTTATTGGCGAAGAATCCGATTCCAATGTAATTAACGATTATCTTGTTTTTTCCGGCACCTATCCGATGATGAATCCGGAAAATCATGTGGCTGACGGCTCATACGACCTGCTCAACATTCCAGACTCGCTTTATTCCGATGTCATGGTGTTGGACAACTATACCCAACATTATGAAACCGACTTTTCCGCCAATGGGCCAAGGTATGCGGAGAGTTGTTATTATCTTGGCGTTATTTTCGATGAGGCCGACAATGATGTCATGGCTGCTTTTTGTTTCCGCAAAGCATTAAAAATGTATGAGTTGCTCACTGAGATGGAAGTTGGGAACTATAATGACAAGATTGCGGAATTGAAGGAAATGCTGAAGCGATTTGAGTAATTGTCATGCGCGAAAGGAATATAGCCTATTTTGATAGTCTGAGTGACAAGGAATTGGTTGAATTGCTCTTGGCTAACGATCAGGAGGCCATAGAGTATGTTTTTTTTCACCGTTGCAACGGCATGTTTGCCCATATCGTCTATAGCGTATTCCAATCGTTAGTAACCAAGGAGGAACTGATTACCGATTTTTATTTCTATCTCAGTGAAAATGACTGGAATAGACTGAGGAAATTTGAGTTTAAGGCCAGCTTGAACACCTGGCTTACGGTGATAGCGATAAGATTTTTCAAAAAAATGCGCATTTCGCAGACTAAATTAGTTGCGATAGACCCTCAATTGATTGTCGAAACCAGAAAGAACGAGACGGACGATTACGACATCATCAACGAGATGAGCCGTCTTGAACTCTACAAAGCCATCGACCAGCTGTCGAAGCCTCGCGAACGTTATGCACTGTTGGCAGACCTGACAGGCAAACGTGCCGAAGACATAGCAGCTGAGATGGGATGTACGGTAGCGGCAGTGTATAACCTCACAAAAAAAGCGAGAATGGAATTGAAGTCAAAAATGCAAGAAAAGAAGGAAGCTTGACCATGAAAAACGAAACAATGCAAATCACCGATGAATTGATAGCCTGCTATCTTGAAGGCAAGGTTACCGAGGAGGAAAGGAAGGCGGTAGAAGCCTATCTGTCCGAGAATGAGGAGGAAATGGACATCCTTTTCGAAGCTCGCGCTGAGATGGCTTATCAGGACGATATTGCACGACAGTCGGTGTTTGCTCGTTCCATGATTGAGTATGACGAATACGCCCTCGCTGCCGCATCCGAAAAGATGGATTGTGCCATCAAGGCACAACAGATGGTGCTTCAAAACTATGGCATTGAGGTAAGCGTGGAGGAGTTGACGGAATTGGCCAAGAAACAAGGTTGGTTTGAAGAAGGGAAGGGTAGTGCCTTTGACTTTGTGGGCGAACTGCTCAACAGTTATGGTGTGGAATCCGTCCAAATGCGCAATGCAGGTGTTTATCACATCATGCACGAACTGAGTCAAGGACACAAGATTATCGTGGGTGTCGATTCCGATGCCGCTGCCAATGACTGTCAAGCCCAACATGTGATCCTGGTGGCAGGCATTGATACCACTGACCCTGATCATCTGAAAGTGGTGGTCCGCGACCCTTCGCACCCCGAGCAGGACATGACATATTCGGCCAACGAGTTCATGGAACGCTGGAAGCACACAGGCTGTTTCATGGTGTCGACCAAACAAGCTGCTCCTTTGTCAGCTAATCCTGAAATGCGGAATTTCGATTACGAGTTGGGCTATGTGCGCAAGTTCGCCGATGTGGCCTACGAGGAAATCATCAAACGGCTGGCTGAAGATGGCTATATCAGCAGTCCTTCGACCCTTCGACAGGCTCAGGGTTCAGGAACAGCAAAGAAAGTACGTTTTTATGTCATCGGCGTTTTAGCTTTGTTGTTGTTGGGTGGCGTCGGGTATTATCTCTGGCGCGTGTCGACGCCTTTGCAGATGAAAATCAATGTCACGGAAAACAAGGATTACTGCATTCCTGCGCTGCCTTTCACGCAAGGCACATTGCAATGCGAATATGCCGACAATGCCGTGCAAACCATCAAGATAGGGACCGACAACGCGACGGTCTTCCTGAACGAGATACCATACAAATATAGAAATTCCGTCGTGCATATCGTTTTTGAAGCCGATGGTTATCAAGCTATTGATACCATGGTGAAGGTACAGAAGTCCCTCAATTTATGCCTGAAACGTAACAACGATTTGGGCGTGGTGTTTGGCCGTGTCGTCGATTTCGAGACCGAACAACCCATTGAAAATGCCACAGTAACGCTTCAAGACATGACCGTGCAAACCGATGCTTTCGGGCAGTTCAAGATAGAGATTCCATTTGCCAAGCAAGACAAGACCCAGAAAGTGCAAGTCACGAAAGCAGGATACCAACTTTGGGAAGGCATGTATCGTCCGTCGGCTACTGAGGCTTGGTATGTGGTGATGGCAAGAAATTAAATAATAGTCTTTGCGGCTGTCCGATAAAATGTGTACTTTTACTCATCGTTACATGGTTTGTAGCAGAAACAAAGGAGCAGTAATCCGAAATGCATTGCATGGATTTTGACGAATAGGAGAAGTGGTATGACGGTTATCAAATTGGCGACGAACAATCCATTTTCAACCCCAATTCAGTGATGCAAGCCATTGATTCAGGTCGCTGTCGCAGTTTCTGGGCAGCCATGGGATCGTATGATGCGGTGGCGCATTATATCCAGATGAACTACGAGGGGTTGAAGGACGACGTGGTGCGAATGTTGGCAGGGAAACTCTGTGAAGATGAACAATTGGTGTCATGTTGCTGATGCAATTGAGAAATCTAAACAGCTACTAAATATATAGAAATTTCTTTTTAGTTTTCTTGAATTGTTTTATTTTTGCAATCAGAAATTGAACTAAGGATTAAACTAATAACAATAATTACAAAATTAAATTATTATGAACAGAAAAAGTAAATTAAAAACAATTGTAATGGTAGTGTTGCTGTTTGGTGTAGCTTCTTTGATGGGAAGTTGTAAAAAGGGTCAATATTCTAATATGACCAATGGGGCAAAGTTTACTGATGAATACAAAAAAGCTGGTAATGGCTTTGACCATAAAATGCGTGTAGAATTGGATTACATTTTTGATGACGGTATGTCTTGTCTGGAACTTGATGGCACTAAAATCAAATCATTTTATGGTTGTGACAGTGACTGGGTTACCAAAAATGTTCCTCATGGCAAGCATCAGGTTTTATGTTATACACTTGGAACAATGGATACTTTAGTAAATGTGTTTTTTGAGCAAGACAAAAATGGAGTTTTTAAATGGTCAACTCCTAACACAACAACTGAGATTCATATTTCTAAGGATTAAACTGACGCAATTAAGAAAATAGGTTGTCCATCCTCAAAATAATTATGGACTATACAAGTATGGCCGACCATTACTAGTTGGCCATTCTCTCTGAAATAATAAAATAATTACAAAGCAGTGAATTATGAAAAAAGTAACCTTAACTTTAGTAGCATTTTTAATGGCAGTGTTGCCCGCGTTTTCAGAACAGGTTATCATGCAAACCGCACAAACTGCCGCCCAATCCTTCCTCAATTCTAAGATGGAAGGCACCCCGAAGATTCACCTGATAGACTTTGCCGAAAAGTCGTCTTTCTCTAACTTCTATATTTTCGGCAACGAGCATTGTTTTGTCATCATTGCTGCCGATGATTGTGTTCATCCTGTAT
Organism: Bacteroidales bacterium; assembly: GCA_016285355.1. Next base: position 106,435 of record JAEEQP010000003.1, on the reverse strand, counting down.
TAGGATATTCAACAGAGTGCGGCATCAATACTGAACCGATGCCCGAAGCTGTATATGATTGGTTGGAAGCTTGCGACAAAGGGATTGCCGCTATAAAAGAAAACCGTCTTGAAACCTCTTCAGAAATTCGTTCGGAATGGGAAAACCTGTTGGGCGGCAGAGGCTTGGAACCGAAATCAAGGAGCCATGTTGAACCATTGGTCAGGACAAGGTGGCAATATGGAACTCCATTTAACAATCTTTGTCCTGTTGACTCGCAGGGTCCTGGTGGTCATGCTACATCAGGATGCGGGGCTGTCGCAATGGCTCAACTTATGAACTATTGGGAACATCCTGTTAGGGGTGAGGGGTCCTATTCATATTCCATTGCCAATCACCCAGAATATGGTGTCTTGTTTGCAAATTTTGGAGAAACCGTTTATGACTGGGATAACATGAGGAATGTTTATCAAAAGACATATTCGGATGTTGAAGCATTGGCAGTTGCCACTTTGATTTATCATTGCGGAGTAGCGATCCATATGAATTATGGGCCTAGTGCAAGTGGAACGAACACATCCCAAATCGATGACGCGTTGATCAATTATTTCAATTACAACAACAGCATGAGTTATCAAGAAAAAGCGAATCATTCAGATAGTGAATGGATTGCGATGCTTAAAAATGACCTTGATAGCGAAAGGCCAATCATTTATCGCGGACAAAGCGAAGGTAGTAGTGGTGGACATATCTTCTTGTGCGATGGTTATGATGAAAATGATTATTTCCATTTCAATTGGGGCTATTTGGGACGATGGGATGGTTTTTATGCCATGGGGTCGCTTTTCGGTGGTGCTGATTATAGTTATGTTAATAGAGCCATATTCGGGATTTTCCCCAATCCTACTTCAATCAATCCACCAGCCAATGTCGCTACATTTGTTAATGGGCGCGATGTAAGTGTCACGTGGAGTTCTGTCAGCAATGCTATCACCTACAAGCTTTACCGCGATGGCGATTTGATTGCAAACAATATCACCCATGCGTATTTTACTGATAACAATGCACCATACGGAGAGCATAATTATTATGTGAAGAGTGTGAAATCTGATGGCACAATGTCGTTGAAATCGAATACGTCCATTGCCGATGTGCGTTATCCAGGGCCTATTCCGTCAGATTTACAAAACACATCAACCGGGAATAATGTCAACCTTTTGTGGGATACTCCACAGATGGAAAGTGCAATTCTTCAATATGGGACGGAAAATCCAGTTGCGGGATTGGGCGGCAGTGAAAATGGCATTTATTGGGCACAACGTTTTCCAACAACAACTATTAGCGACTATGCGGGTATGGCCATACAAAAAGTATCATTTTATTTTAGGCGTTCCGGCACATATTCAATTTCTATATATAAGGGCGATGAGGCTAATCCGATAGAATTGGTTTACGAACAAGATTATCATGCCTCGTCAACCATAGGCTGGCAGGACATCGTTTTTTCAAATCCAGTGTATATAGATTTTACTAAAGATTTGTGGATCGTGTTTTATGCTGACAGCAGCATATCTCATCCAGCTACATTTTGTACTTATTCTGGTGACAATGTTATTAATGCATCTCTATATTCTTCTGTGCAACAAGCTACGATTTGGAAAGAATTCGTGAACAACGGAACTAATTGCTCATGGCTGATGAAGACTTACCTCACCGACGGCACCTATACCTATAACCTTTACCGCAATGGCGATGCTATAGCCACCAACTTGAGCGGCAATACATACACTGATAGCAACCTTCCCGACGGCATATACGACTATCATGTCACCACCAACTACTTTGGTGGAGAGTCCGATCCTTCCAACACGGTCCATGTCAAGATAGGGGGGCCGTCATCCCAGACCGTCAGTTTTACTCAAGGTTGGAATTGGTTCTCGACCTATCTTGACATCACTATGGACGACCTTAAAGCCGCTCTTGTGTCCGCTTTGCCAGGCACGAAAATCGTCATCAAGTCAAAAGGCAATGGCACCGCTACCTACAACGGAAGAAGATGGAAAGGACAGTTGAGCGCGTTGGATGTGACCCAGATGTACAGAATCGGGGTCATGTCAGGCTGTGAGTTTACATTGGAAGGCGAGCCTGTCAATCCAGCCGAGCACCCTATCACTATCAGTTACGGTGACAATTGGATAGGATTCCCATTCAATGAGAGCAAGACCCTCAGAAGAGCCTTTGGGAGATTTCCTGTCGAGGGTGATGTGGTCAAGTCGAATGGCAACGGTGCCGCCAAGTTCAACGGCACCAGATGGAGAGGGTCGCTCAACACGCTTGAGCCAGGACAGGGCTATATCTATAAGTCGAAAGCGCCGGGAAGCAGGATTTTCACCTATCCTTCGGGGAAGTGAGGTCGGAGTAAAGATACATCGTTTAGTATACATAGTTTGGTTTTTTGGTTGATAATTGGCTTGATTGACATAGAACGAATCAAACAAACAAAAATCCCTGACGTTGCCCCAATATATGGTGGCGTGAGAGGGCGTACGATGTCGTCAAAGCATCAATTATACGCATGGCCAGCAATTGTTGAGGCTGGGGTGAAAAGGGTTATCGATCTTCGTGATGCAGATAAGTCGGATAGACTACCCAAGCTTTGTGCCGAATATGGCTTGGACTACTTTCACTATCCTATTGACAGCACCCATAAAACCATCATTGAAATGGTGAATCGCTTTCCTGAGTTTTGCGAACTGATTGACCAAGGCGACTTTTATATTGCCTGTGCTATGGGTCTTCATCGTACTGATATTGCGCTCTGTACCTATTGGGTGTTCTATGCTTCTGATAAGGGTATTGCTCCACCAGCCATCAGGGGCTATCGACAGGAAGATGGGCATAATACCAACAAAATCATGCGTGTGCTCAATGCCTTCTATCAGTGTAAATCTGAAATGGATGGGAGTCCCCCGATGTCCATAGAGGTGTTCAAGGAACGCAAAGCAGTGATCACAGCTAACGGACTGCTTAATGCCCTGCATCAGAGCATTCCGTTGAATTACGAAAATGAATAGATAAAGTACTATAATAGAGCATACTCTCGATGAAGAAAGATATACTTGACAAGATGCTGACCAGTCAGGACCCTGTGATGGCGATGGAACAGCTGCGAAAGACGGGGGCCATACACGATATTCTCCCTGAGTTGGAAGAGACCTACGATATGACGCAGAATAAATATCATTTCGGTACGGTTTGGGAGCATACGATGGCCGTATTGGAGCACCTGAAGAGTGACAAGTTGGGACTGCGTATGGCTGCCCTGCTGCATGACATCGGCAAGATTCGCACTCGGACTGAGACAGAGGGCAAAGTGCACTTTCTGAAACATGAGTTGGCTAGTGCCGAAATGGTGGATGAGTTGCTGCGGCCTTTGCAATACAGCAACGACTTTATCCATGAAGTGACTTTCTTGGTGGAAAACCACATGATGAGCAAGTCGTGGGGTAAAGAATGTGAACGCATGAAGGACAAGACATTGCGCAAATTGCAGTATCTTTGCGGTACGGAAGAGCGGTTTCGTGACCTCATGCTTCTGATTGATGCCGATAATAAAGCCCATGCCCCAGAATATTGTATGCCTCATCAGGTGGACTTGATTCTACAGCGCACGGAAGAGATGAAAGCGGAAGGCACTGCCATGTTTGGCTATAAACTTCCCATCACAGAAGAGGAAGTGATGGAACTGAAAGGCATCGGGTCTGAGCCAGAGGTGAAGGAATGTCTCGACTACTTGATGAAATTGGCATTTGTCAACCCTTTGAGAGACAAAGATTTGGTGATTAAACATCTAAAAGGTTATAGAATACAATGACACAATTTGACACTATACGAAATGATGGACGGCTGTTGTATGAGTATATTCGTGGTAGTCATCTTTATGGTTTGAACAACGAGAACTCGGACATAGACACGAGCGGTGTGTTTGTCTGTACAAGGGACGAACTCTTCGGATGCGTTGGTTATAAGCCACAGATTACAGATTCACGGCATGATAACACATGGTTTGAGATAGGTGAACTGATACGATTGTTGTTGAAATCGAACCCGACAATGCTGGAAGCACTCTTTGTGCCGAAGGATAAGATTATTGGTAAGGTACATCCACTCATGCAGATGGTCATCGACCATAGGGAACAGTTTATCAGCAAGCAGTGTTTCAATCCGTTTTTTGGCTATGCCAAGTCGCAGATAGAGAAAGCGCGGGGGCTAAACAAAAAGATAGTCAATCCCATCACCGAGAGGCTTACGCCTTACGATTTCATCTACACGTTCAAGAACCAAGGCAGCACAAAGTTTCGGGACTGGCTGTCGGAACGAGGGCTGCACCAGGAATACTGTGGGCTGGTGAATGTGCCCAACATGCACGACATCTATGGTGTCTATTATGACTTCGGGGCGCATACGGCCGCCTGTCAGGATTGGAGAAACGACGTATTGTTCCTTTCGTATGCGAGTGAGTATTATGGGGATAATGACATTGCGGAAACGGAAAGCCGACTGAGCAGAACAGCCCCTATCGGTTATCGTGGAGTTATCGATATTAATGCCGACGGCAACGAGTTGCGCTTGTCGTCGGTTGAAGACAAAGACACACGCCCTGTTTGCTTCATTTCATACAACCAGAATGGCTATTCGACGCATTGCCGTCAATACAAGGAATATCAGGAATGGGTGAAGGAACGTAATCCGCAGCGGTACGAGTCGAACCTTGATAAGAACTACGATTCAAAGAACATGATGCACTGTTTCCGCCTGATGCACATGGCGGCAGAGATAGCTGAGGGCAAAGGAATGATTTTACGTCGCACTTGGGACAGAGAGTTCCTTATGGATGTACGCAACCACAAATACGAGTATGATGAGATCGTTGAGATGTTGGAACGCGACAAGGAACGCATGAACCAGTTGATGGAGCAATCTACCATCCGCGAAAAGATTGATGTTGATTTTGTAAATCAGCTGATGATTGACATCAGGAACAGGCAATTGATGATGTATAAATAGAAAAACAAGTTTAAAACTATGTACAACAGTGAATTTACTCCCGAGAGAATCTCGGAATTGAAACTGAATGTCGTGTTTTCCCACGGGAAAGAAAGTGGGGCCGAATGGCACGAAGATAAAGCGTTTTTGGAAGAGATGAATTAGTTATGTAACATGGAAGCAATATATGGTTACAAATTTCTTATGAATACCCCAATCATCATAATTCCCGACATCCACGGCAGAGACTTCTGGCATTGGACGGTATCCCAACGCAAAGAGGAAGATACGCTCATCTTCTTGGGCGATTATCTCGACCCTTACGAGAATGAGTGGATTTATTGGAGCGATGCCTACAAGGGTCTGCTCGACATCATTGCCTTGAAGCGAGAGAACCCTGAAAAAGTGGTGCTACTTTTGGGGAACCACGACCTGCATTATCTTTACCCCTCACTTCGCGGAAGCCGCTATAACGAGTATCAGGCTGAAAAGATTCGTAAGACCTTCGTTGACAATCTGGATTGTTTCCAGATGGCGGCAGAGTGCGAGATAGGAGGGCAGCGTTATCTTTTTACCCATGCTGGAGTCAACAGGGCATGGGCTGAAAAGTATGCTGATTTGTTTGGCCCTTCTGAACAAGTGACCGCCGATACCTTCAATCGCTTGATGTTCAAAGAAGCGTTTGTCGAGGCTCTGGGTGATGTCTCTTTTTTGCGTTGGGGAAGAAACCGAGCCGGCAGTATGGTTTGGGCCGATGTGGAAGAATTCGAGTGGAGCGAGTCGAGGCTCCCAGGGGTAATTCAGGTGTTTGGCCATACTTTACAGGACAAAGGTCCGCGAGAGATTGACCATTCGGTGTATTGCCTGGATTGTAAGAGCTCGTTTGTTCTTAAAGAGACAGGAGATATAGAAAAAGTTTGATTTGGAAAAAATTGAACCTTTTAATGTTTATTTGCGTGTGCCTCGATTTGCCAAACAAATAAATATGCTATCTTTGCAGCGATAAATCAAAGGATAGTTTTTCATATCCAAAACCATGCAATACGAATCAACTTTTAATGCAATAGATAATATCCTGCGTAACGAGGCGGGATGTAGCACGGAGTTGGACTATATTGAACAGACTTCTTGGCTGCTGTTTCTGAAGTATTTGGACGACTTGGAAGCAGAGCGGGAGATGAAGGGCATGATGTCAGGCAAACCCTATAAACGTATCATTACGGGTTTCTTGCGTTGGAGTCAGTGGGCTGCACCCAAGAAACCAGATGGCACCCCAGACGACATCAACTGTATGACGGGTCCTGATTTACAGCAGTTTGTTGATGCAAAGTTGTTCCCCGAACTCAGGAAGTTCCAAACCACGGCTAGCAGTGCCAATACGCTGGAGTATAAGATAGGTGAAATTTTCGCTGAGTTGCGCAACAAGATTACCAGCGGCTACAACCTGCGCGAGATTATCAACCTCGTTGACTCGCTGCACTTCCAAAGCGCACAGGACAAGCATGAGATGACGCTACTCTATGAGTCGAAAATCCAGCGTATGGGCAACGCGGGGCGCAACGGTGGCGAGTACTACACGCCGCGACCGCTCATCCGCACCATCGTGAAGGTGGTTGACCCAAAGATAGGCGAGACGGTTTACGACCCTGCTTGTGGTTCCGCAGGCTTCCTCTGCGAGGCTTTCGTTTATATGTCGCAGAAAATCAAAAGTACAAACGATAATAAAATCTTGCAGGAACAGACCTTCTTTGGCAAGGAGAAAAAGCCGTTGCCCTACATCATCGCCACAATGAACATGATTTTTCATGGCTTGGAGGCTCCTAACATCATCCGTGGCAATACGTTGGCTGAGAATATGGCACAAGTACAAGAGAAAGACCGCAAGGATATCATCTTGGCCAATCCGCCCTTCGGAGGATCGGAACGTGGCGAGGTGCTGCAAAACTTCGATCTGCGTACCAGCGAGACGGCCTACATGTTCATGCAACATTTCATCAAGATGCTGAAGGCTGGTGGCCGAGCGGGCATCGTCATCAAGAACACTTTCCTTAGTAACGGCGACGCTGCCCAACTGCGAAAGGTGCTGTTGAAACAGTGCAACCTCCACACCATACTCGACTTGCCCAGTGGAGTGTTCCAAGGGGCTGGCGTGAAGACGGTGGTGCTCTTCTTCGACAAAGGCAAGCCCACTGAAAAGATTTGGTACTATCAGTTGAACCCAGGCCGCAACTTGGGTAAGACCAATGCCCTCAACGATGACGACTTGGCCGACTTCCTCAAATTGCAAAAAACCAAGGCTGACAGCGAAAACTCATGGAGCATCGATGTTTCCACATTGGGCGAGGATTGCGACCTTAGCGTGAAGAACCCGAACAAGGTGGAAGAGGTGGACGAGCGCAGTGCCGCTGAAATTCTTGAAAGTCTTGTGTCACTGAACGACGAGGCAAAGAACATCATGGACAATCTGATAAAATTAGTATAATGCCTTATGCCAAAGTATAAAGTCTTCATAAGCAGTGTGCAATCAGAATTTGCGAATGAACGGCGGCGTGTTTTCGACTTCATCCGCAATGACGAGTTGATGGGACAATACTTTGAGCCGTTCATTTTTGAGCAAATTGCCGCTCAAGACACCAATCCCCGCCAGCTCTATTTGGAGGAGGCATCCAAGTGTCAGGTCTATCTCTTGCTGGTGGGGCAAAGGTACGGCAATGCGTTGCCAGGAGAACTCTCTCCAACTGAGAAAGAATATCAGGCTGCGGGTGAAGGCAATGCCTATCGCGTGGCTTTCATTAAGGATTTGGACAACCAACAACGCGAAGAGCAGGAAGAGCGTTTCTTCCGTAAAGTGCAAAACGAACTCTCATACCGTGTTTTCTCAAACCCATCCGTGTTGATTTCGTTGGTCAAACAGTCATTGTACGCCTACCTTAAATACAAAGGTATCATCCAAACCCTGAGTTTTGACGAACAGACTCGCGATGATGCTTCCATGGTGGATATTGATGCAAAGAAAATCAGGAACTTCCTGCATCAGGCTCGTCAAAAGCGCGGGTTTCCTTTGGATGAAGACTCGGAGCCGGAGACGGTGCTTCAACATCTGCGCTTGTTGCGACAAGGCAAGCCCAGCAACGGGGCACTGCTTATGTTCGCCAACGACCCGCAATACTTTTTCCCCACGGCCGTGGTTAAATGCGCGTGGTTCCTCGGCACAGAGACGGTAAAACCTATTGAGGACTACAAAACCTTTGAAGGCAATGTGGCTGAGCAAATCAGCCAAGCCACGAGTTGGGTGATGTCGAAATTGTCGGTTCGTTATGGACAAAGGAACACGGAAGTCCAAACAGAGGTTGAATTTGAGATTCCGCGCTCTGTTATCTTTGAGACCATCGTGAATGCTGTTGTCCACCGTGACTACAATAGCACTGGCAGCGTGCAAGTGTCTGTCTTCCGCAATCGTATCGTGGTGCGCAATCCTGGAACACTGCCTGTCGAGCTGACCAAAGCCGACCTGATGAAAGAGCACGGTTCCTATCCACACAACCCATATCTGGCGGAGCTGATGTACCAGACGGGCTATATTGAAAAATACGGGACAGGCATTACGGAGAACATCCGCAAGATGCAGGAAGCTCATCTTCTTGCACCGGATATTGATTTGAGTGCCGAGTTTATTACTACCATCTGGCGTGATAATGATGCAACTTCCCCTTCTAATGATGCAACTGACAGCCCAAATGTTGCAACTAACCTTGGAACTAATATTGGAACTTCTCACAACAATATTGCAACTTCCAATAACAATATTGCAACTTCCGACAACAATATTGCAACTTCCTACACTAATGATGCAACTCCCCTCTCTAATGATGCAACTCCTCATCCTAATGATGCAACTCCCCTCTCTAATGATGCAACTCCCCATCCTAATGATGCAACTCCCCTCTCTAATGATGCAACTCCCCTCTCTAATGATGCAACTCCCCGTCCTAATGATGCAACTCCCCACCTTGTTGCAACCGACCATTTAGCGGAAAACAAACGTATTATTGATGATTTGGTGAAGCCAAAAGTCAAACTCAGAATGACAAATATGCAAATACGTGAATTGATTATTGAAGCCTGCATCGTTGAACATTCTGTTGAGGAATTGGCACAATTGCTACATAAATCCGTAACGCATATCCGTAATCGTTTCATCACTGAAATGGTTGCCGATGGGATACTCTTGCCTACTAAAAAAAGTCACACTCCGGGACAAACTTATATGACCAACCCAAAACACAGCAAGGCATGAAAGAAGGGTGGACATATAAGAAGCTGGGGGATGTGTTTCGAACATACGCGGGTGGAACTCCTTCTAAATCGAATAAGACCAATTATGAAAATGGTTCCATTCCATGGATTAGAAGTGGTGAAGTGTGTCAGAAATACATAACAGAATCAGAATTGTGTATAACAGAAGAAGGGCTAAGAAACTCTTCCGCAAAATATTATCCTGTCAATACGGTTTTAGTTGCCATGTATGGGGCAACAGCGGCACAATGTGGAATTCTGAAATTCGAGGCGACATCAAATCAAGCAGTTTGTGGGATTTTACCACACGAAGATTTTTCTCCTGAGTTTGTATATGCTTATTTTACCTATATAAAAGAAGACTTGGCAGCACAAGCACAGGGAGGAGCTCAACCTAATATTTCCCAAGAGAAGATTAAGAAGGTTCTATTCCCGTGTATCCCTCTCTCCGAGCAACTCTCCATCATCTCCCGCCTCGATGCCGCCTTCGCAAATATTGATGCCCTGAAAGCCAATGCCGAAAAACAACTCGCAGAAGCCCGCCAACTTTTCCAAGCCGAACTCACCGAGTGCATGAGGCCGAAAGAAGGGTGGGAAGAGAAGGCATTGGGAGAAGTTTCTGTTTTTTCTCAAGGAATCCAAGTTGACGTTAATCTCCAAACAGAAATATGTTCTCCAGGTAAGGTGCGTTTTTTGCGCATTATCGATGTGACTCAAGGAAATGTGCCTCCAAGATATATAGATGATCCAGGAGAAAAGTATTACCTTAAGGCTGACGAGATAGCTATGGTTCGTTATGGTACCGTAGGCTTTGTTTGTTATGGCTTTGAGGGAGTAATCGCAAACAATCTGTTTAAGATATCTATTAAAGATAAATCCAAACTGCAAAGCAATTATCTTCAGTATTTCTTGAAGTCTGATTTATTCCAATCTAATATTAGAAAAGGTGTTGGGGGCGCTGCTTTACCTGCAATTAAGTTTGGGGATATTAAGTATATAATGTTGGGGGTTCCTCCTCTATCCGAGCAGCAACGAATCGTCTCCCGCCTCGATGCCCTTTCCGCCAATATCAAAAAGTTGGAGGAGATGCAGCGGAAGACTTTGGCGGAGTGCGATGCGTTGAAACAGGCGATGTTAAGGGAAGTGTTTGAATAAAACAAGATACAAATGGACGAATCAGCAACCAGACGGAAAAAGATAGACCCTAAGCTCTATGAGGTGGGTTGGGAGCAGGTGCCCGAGAGCGAAATCCTAACGGAACAGCGCGCCTATATCGCCCCCGGTCAGGTGAGTGCCTTGCCGCAAAACCGCCATCCCAAGAAGGTGGACTACATCTTGGAATACAAGAAGCAGAAGTTGGCGGTCATTGAGGCCAAGAGCGATGAGAAGCACGTGAGCGAAGGAGTGGAACAGGCTAAACGCTATGCTGAGTTGCTGCACATCCGCTACACATACGCCACCAACGGCGACGAGATTTGGGCCATCGATATGGGCGTGAAGGATGCCCAAGGCAATTATGTCATTCCCTCAAAGGAAGGCCCTGCCAGCAAGTTCCCCTCGCCACAAGAACTATGGGCGATGACCTTTGCTGAAGTGAATCCATGGCGCGACAAGTTCAACCTTTGCCCGATGAACCGTGGCGGTGGTCGAGAGCCGCGCTACTATCAGGAAATCGCCATCAACAAAGTATTGGAAGCCATCGCCAAAGGTGAACAACGCATTTTGCTTACGATGGCAACAGGCACAGGCAAGACCTATACCGCTTTCCAAATCTGCTGGAAGCTGTATCAAACCAATTGGAACACTCGAGGCACCGACCAGAAACCGCGCATTCTGTTCATCAGCGACCGCAACATCTTGGCCAACCAAGCCAAGAACGACTTCGAGCAGTTCCCCGAGGACGCCATGGAACGTATTACCCCGGATTTGCTGCACGACAGCAAGCATCAGGACCGTGTGCCCAAGGCGCGTCATCTCTATTTTACCATCTTTCAGACTATTATGTCGAATGACCCCACAGGCCAACCTTACTACAAACAATATCCGCCTGAGTTTTTCGACTTCATCATCATCGACGAGTGCCACAGGGGAGGAGCCAACGACGAAAGCGAGTGGCGACAGCTGATGAATTACTTCGAGCCTGCGGTGCAATTGGGCATGACAGCAACGCCAAGAAGAACGGTCAATGCCAACACTTACAAGTATTTCGGAGACCCTGTCTATTCCTATTCGCTGAAACAAGGCATCGAAGACGGCTTCCTGACACCTTATCGCGTGAAGATTTCGAGCAGCAACATCGACACCTACCAGTTCGACCCCAACGACGATGTGGAAGGCGAGATTGACCCTGAAAAAACCTACACAGAACAAGACTTCTACAACGGCAACATCGAAATCCGCCAGCGCGACGAGCACCGTGTCAAAGAATTGCTTGGACAAATCGACAAGGATGAGAAAACACTGGTGTTTTGCTGCACTCAGCTCCATGCGATGGTGATTCGCGACATGATTAACCAATTCAAGTCTGTGCCCGACTCCAACTATTGCGAGCGCGTGACTTCCGACGACGGCAAGGAGGGTGAGGCCAAGTTGAAGCAGTTCCAAAACAACGATTATCTGCGCCCGACCATCCTCACCACCTCGCAGAAGCTGTCAACAGGAGTCGATGCCCGCAATGTGCGCAACATTGTGCTGATGCGCCCTGTGAACAACATCGTGGAGTTCAAACAGATTATGGGTCGCGGCACACGTCTGTTCACCGACAAATATTATTTTACGGTTTACGACTTTGTGGGTGCCTCCAGAAACTTCCAGGATGCCGAATGGGATGGCGACCCGTTCTGTCCTATGTGTGGCAATTATCCCTGCTCATGTGTCAAGCCGAAGCCATATCCAGAAGGTGAAGAGAGTGGAGGCAGTGAAGCTCACGAAGATGGTGACGGTTGGGAACCGCCACAGCCTTGTCCAGTGTGCGGTCACCTGCCTTGCACTTGTTCGGGTGGTCGCCAAAAAAAGACTGTAAAAGTGAAACTATCTTCATTGCGCGAACTGACCCTGCACACGGACTGGGATGAGCGCATACAGTTTGGTGACAAACTTATTAGCATTGAGGATTATATCAAAAAGCTTTTCGGCATGTTGCCACATTTCCTCGCTGGTGAAGACGACTTGCGGAAACGTTGGTCGCAGCCTGATACACGAGAGCAGTTGCTCGATGTGTTGGCCCAAAGCGGTTTTCCTGAGGACAAACTTGAGATGACTCGCAAATTCCTTGAAATGGAGAATTGCGACATGCTGGATGTATTGGCGTTTCTTGCTTACAACACCACTCCGATTGACCGTCAGCGCAGGGCAGAGATTTTGAGGGAGCAAGCACAAAAGAAGTACACTGCCGCGCAATTAGATTTCGTGAACTATGTCATGGAACTATATGTGCGTAATGGCTTCAAGGAACTGAGTTCAGAAAATCTGCCCATGCTTATTGATATGAAATACCATTCGGCGACAGATGCGGTAAGCCAACTCAATATGCAGCCTGAGCAGATAAGAGGTTTCTATTTGGGTATGCAGCAGATGCTGTACAATGGGCAAAATGTTGTAAGAGCATAATGAAAGGTAAAGCATGAAAACGAACCGTAAAAAGTCCAAAAAGCAAAAGAATCAAAGATATAGCAATTTGAGAGCCTTGCTCAAAGCCGACAGAGAAAAAGAAATCGAACAGTATGGCAAGCAAGTCAGCATGCGGCCTTCAAAGGTGCACAAGTCGAAGAAAGACTACGATAGAAAGAAAAACAAAGTGGATGAGCGAGAATTGGAATAGTTTTTTGTAGCTTTGCAGACAAAATAGATAATAGAATTAAAACTTAACATAATGACCATCACCGAATTAGAAAGAATAGCCTCCCAAGTGCGCCGCGACATTATCCGTATGGTGCATGGATGCCAGTCGGGGCATCCGGGCGGCTCTTTGGGCGCAACTGACATTGTCACAGCCCTTTATTTCGACCAAATGCAAATCGACCCCGCCAAGTTCCGTATGGATGGCGAGGGTGAGGACATGTTTTTCCTCTCCAACGGCCACATCAGCCCGATGCTTTACAGTATCATGGCACGGCGCGGCTATTTCCCTGTGAGCGAATTGGCTACTTTCCGTCGCCTCGGCACACGCCTGCAAGGACATCCCACCACGACTGAAGGCTTGCCAGGCGTCCGTATTGCTTCGGGTTCGCTCGGGCAAGGCCTTTCGGTGGCTGTCGGCGCGGCACAAGCCAAGAAGCTGAATGGCGATCAACACATCGTCTATGTCCTCATGGGCGATGGCGAGCAGGAGGAAGGCCAGATTTGGGAAGCCGCCATGTATGCGCCTGCCAAAGGTGTGGACAACCTCATCGCTATCATCGACTATAACAAGAAACAAATCGACGGCTCCACCGATGATGTGATGAACCTCGGCGACCTGCGCGCCAAATACGAGGCTTTCGGCTGGTATGTCATGGAGGTGAGTGGTAACAACATGCAAGCCATCGTGAACATCCTGAGGCTCGCCCGCGAGAATACTCACCAGAATAGGCCACAACTCATCCTCGCGCACACGGAGATGGGCATGGGTGTGGACTTTATGATGGGCATGCACAAATGGCACGGCACGCCGCCCAACGACGAACAAGCCGCCAACGCACTGTCACAACTCAAGGAAACATTAGGAGATTATTAATCACAAAACATGCAAAACCTACAAAACATCAATAACGATTGGGGAAAGCCTGCCAACCGGCGGCTTTCGGGCGGCGCACGGTTGTGCAGCCGCCATGCCAATGAAATGGTTTTGAAAGTTTTGTGGGTTTTGTGACAAAAAAAGAAAAATATGGACTTTACAATTCAAAACCAAAAAGATACAAGATCAGGGTTCGGTGAAGGCTTGCTCGAAGCGGGTCGTCGCAACCCCAAGGTGGTGGCCTTCTGTGCTGACCTCACTGGCTCATTGAAGATGGGAGATTTCGCCAAGGAGTTCCCTAACCGTTTCTTCCAAACAGGCATTGCCGAAGCCAACATGATTGACATGGCGGCGGGCATGGCTTTGAGCGGTTTTGTGCCGTTTACAGGCACTTTCGCGGCCTTTGCCACGGGACGCGTCTACGACCAAATCCGCCAAAGCGTGGCCTATTCCAACAAAAACGTGAAAATTGCTGCCTCACATGCTGGGCTTACCCTCGGCGAAGACGGTGCCACACACCAAATTCTTGAAGACATCGGCCTGATGAAAATGCTGCCCAACATGACAGTTATCGTGCCTTGCGACTTCAACCAGACCAAAAATGCGACTCTTGCTGTAGCCGAGTATGACGGTCCTGTTTACCTGCGTTTCGGTCGCCCGAAAGTGCCGAACTTTACCCCTGTGGATGAGAAGTTTATCATCGGCAAGGCGCAGATGTTGCAGGAAGGCACCGACGTGACCATCTTCGCTTGCGGTCATCTCGTTTGGAGAGCTATCCAAGCCCTGCCGATTTTGAAGGAAATGGGTATCAATGCGGAATTGATTAACATTCACACCATCAAGCCGTTGGATGTGGAAGCAGTTTTGAAATCGGTTGCCAAGACACGTTGTGTGGTCACGGCGGAAGAACATCAGCGGAATGGCGGTTTAGGCGATAGTATTGCACAGGTTTTGGCTCTGAACATGCCTTGCCCGATGGAGATGGTGGCGGTCAATGATGAGTTCGGACAAAGCGGCACGCCTGACGAGTTGATGAGATTCTATCACCTCGACACGCCCGACATTGTGAAGGCGGTGAAAAAAGTTGTTGTGAGAAAGCAATAAAAACATCAGAATAAACGATTATAAAGCAGTCAGCTATCAGCCATCAGCTATTAGCACGGTTTGATTGAGGCTGAGAGCTGATGGCTGACTGCTGAAAGCAAAACAAATCAATCCGATATGAAAAAACTAACTACACTATCCCTAATCGCCCTCGTCATGTTGGGCATGTTGTCCGCTTGCGGCAACAAGAAAGAAGAAACTCCAGATCCACCTAAGGCTTTGAATGTCATTTATTTCATCGGAGATGGAACGGCCTTGCCGCAGGTCTATGCGGGCATGTTGGCTACCCGCGATGAGTTGGTTTTCCCAAAGTTTCCCTATATCGGCGTTGTTGATACTCATTCGGCCAGCAATGATATCACCGATTCGGCTGCGGGCGGAACGGCTCTCGCCAGCGATCACAAGACCAAAAACGGTATGGTGGGAATGAATCCCGACACTATTCCGGTCAAGACGTTGCTTGAGGTTTTTGCCGAGCAAGGTAAGGAGACGGGTATTGTAGTGACGAGCTACATCACCCATGCCACGCCTGCCTGTTTTTATGCAAAGGTGCCGAAGCGCAGTATGTATGAGGATATTGCTATGCAATTAGCTGAAGCAGAGAATATTAATGTTGCCATCGGTGGCGGAAGAAAGCATTTCGACCAACGCAAGGACAGCATCAACCTCATCGAACGTATGGAGAGGGAACTGGGTTGGAAAGTTTACGACACCCTCGCCGACATCGACGTGACTTGTAAGAAATATGCGGTGTTGGCTGATGACAATCACATGCCCCATGCAGATGTGCGCGGTGATTTTCTACCTCGTGCCGTGAAGACCGCTTTGAAGACACTTGACGGTGCTGAAAACGGCTTCTTTTTGATGGTGGAAGGCTCGCAAATCGACTTTGCCTGCCATGCCAACGACTCTGCCTGGATGGTGGACGAGGTGGTGGACTTCAGCTATGCCATCCAAGTGGCGTTGAACTATGCTGAGGAACATGGCAACACTTTGGTCGTGGTCACTGCCGACCATGAAACTGGCGGTTTGACTTTGCCCGACCCGCAAGGCAAATACACGAATGTGACCTTCAACTATTCCACGAAAAGTCATACCTGCCTGCCGGTGATGGTGTATGCATACGGTCCTGGTGCCGAGCAGTTCACAGGTTGGATGCAAAACACGGCTATCAAGGCTAAGATTTTGAATGCCTGCGGTTTGGAGAATATCAGCGACACCCTTCAGGAAAATGAAGGCGTGAAAATCAAGGCTATAAAAGTCAATCACGACTCCAATAGCAACAACTGATTCCGACTCCGATGAAACTGTCTGTCGTCATCGTCAATTACAACGTCGAGTATTTCCTCGAACAATGCCTACATTCGGTGCGTCGCGCCATGCAAGGCATTGAGGGCGAGGTATTTGTTGTGGACAACAACTCCGTCGACGGTTCGTTGAAGATGTTGGCGCAGAAGTTTCCCGAGGTGAAGGTTATCGCCAACAAGGAGAATGTCGGCTTCGCGAAGGCTAACAATCAGGCGATTAGGATTTCGACAGGTGAGTATGTACTGCTCCTCAATCCCGACACGGTGGTGGAGGACGACACTTTCAGCAAATGCCTCGCCTTCATGGACAGCCATCCCGATGCGGGTGGTCTCGGCGTGAAGATGGTGGACGGCAAAGGACAGTTTTTGCCCGAGTCGAAACGTGGTCTGCCTACGGCTAAGACGGCGTTTTACAAAATGTTTGGCCTGACTGCACTTTTCCCGCATAGCAAACGGTTTGCAAGGTATTATATGGGCCATCTCTCTAATGACGAGACCAACGAGGTAGAGATTTTGGCAGGTGCTTTTATGCTGATGCGCAGGGAAACCCTTGACAAGGTTGGCCTGTTGGATGAAACCTTTTTCATGTATGGCGAAGACATCGACCTGTCGTACCGCATCATGCAGGGCGGCTACAAAAACTACTATTTCCCCGAGACGCGCATCATCCACTACAAAGGCGAGAGCACGAAGAAAACCAGCGTCAATTATGTTTTCGTCTTTTATCGCGCCATGGAGATTTTCGCCAAGAAGCACTTCGGCAACTCCTGGGCTAAGTCGTTCTCTTTCCTTATTAATATGGCCATCTACCTCAAAGCGTTCTTTGCTTTGGTGTCGCAGTTTTTCCACAAGGCGGCCATTCCGTTCCTCGATGCCGTGTTGGGTTACGGCGGTTTGGCAGCCATCAGTTATTTTTGGGGTCATGGTACGATTTACGGCGGTGCGGGCAGTTATCCGACTTTGCTCTTTGCTGCCGTGCTTCCTGCATATATCCTGATTTGGCTCTTATCGACCTATTTTGCGGGAGGATACGATAAGCCCTACAACATCGGCAAGGCCGTTTTAGGTGTCGCTTTCGGTAGTGCGGTGATTTTGGTGTTGTACGCCTTACTGCCTGAGAGTCTACGTTTTTCACGGGCTTTGATATTCTTCGGCATGATTTGGTTGGCCTTGGAGATGAGCCTCACACGCTTTATCGGTATTTTGTTGGGTAACGAGAATTTCCAGTCGAAGAAGACGGAGAAAAAACGCTTTTTGGTCATAGGTAGTCCCGAGGAAACGCGGCGGGTTAATTCCATTTTGGAAGGCACTTCCATCAAGCCAGATTTCATCGGTTTGGTGAGTTCAGAGACGCAAGGGGAGGCTCCAGAGGGTTTCATTGGCAACCTCTCTCAAGTTCCCGACATCATTGAGATTTACAAGATTACGGAGGTCATTTTTTGTTCGAAGGATGTGCCGCATCAAGTCATCATTGACAAGATGGTGGATTGGCATGCCACCAATGTAGACTACAAGATTGCACCTGAGGACAGCCTATCCATCATCGGTAGCAACAGTATCAACACGCGTGGCGACCTCTACACCGTTGATATTAAAGCCATTGACACGGTGGCCAACCGCCGCAACAAACGCCTCTTTGATGTGGTGATGAGTGTGTTTAGTATCGTTTTCTGGTTGCCATTGGCCTTGGTGGTGAAGCAGCCTGTCAAGTTTTTGAAGAATGCCATTTTGGTCTTATTTGGTCGCAAAACTTGGGTGGGCTATTGTTCTCCCGCCGACGAAACGCAGAAACTGCCCAAGATTCGCAAGGGTGTTTACAATCCTGCATCCAATATGGAAAAGGACATGGAAACCGATGTCCTCAACCAGATGAATCTGCTTTATGCCCGCGATTACACCGTTTGGAAAGACGCTGAAATCTTTTTCAGGTCGGTTGCAGCGAAGTAAAAAAGCTTAGTACATTGATTTTGAAGGGAAGATTCTGTCCACGATGACAAAATCACCATCAATATGGAAAACAACGGTCCATTTGTGGTTAATGATGGTCAATGTTTCGCTTTTGGGTGGATGGCTTTTGCAAGCTTGAAACGGCTATATTGATAAGCATCAGCCGAATAGGATAATGCAGCTAATTGGCCTAGTATTCTGTTTACATAGTTGTGGCCGCTCTCTGGTCGGTAAATGGAGGCAATGTATTTTGCCATTGCCCCCAATTCCGATAAAACTTCATAGCTAATTCTCACTTGGTAAATGCGCATAACAATCATCAAGTTTTTGATGGAAAATCTCTCCAAACTGTTCCAACGACATATACCCATTAGGAACATCTTGTGAACAATTGAAGGGAATGGGATTTGTTTGGATCCCAAAAGCCAATTGTGGTTCCGATGCCATTGAAGAGGATTTTTCTTCCTCGTTATCGTATGTTTTCATCTTGATAATTATTTGGCTACAAAGGTAAACAATTATTTCGCGTGCCTGTATCCTTGCACCTTGTTCCAATCGCCGCGTGTGAAGTCGGGCATCTGCACCGGCATGCCGCCGTTGGCGATGGAGGCTGCAGTTAACTCGCCGAGGCATGACCATTCAGCGGCGTCGTAGACGTCTTGGTCAAGCGGGAGACCGTTGTGCAGGCAATAGATGAGGCGGTAATCCATGACGAAGTCCATGCCGCCGTGACCGCCCACTTCCTTGGCTTTTTGCTCAATCTCGACCGCGATGGGGTGGAGGTAGTCTTTCAAAAGCTTGTCGCGCACCTCGGCAGGCACAAAAGCATGTGGGTTAAGGTGTTGACCTTCAGCAAGGAAACCAGCAGGCAGTTTGTCCTCAAGCAAGGTGAAACCTTCTGTGGGATACTTGTTCGCAAAGCCCTCCGTACCAGTGAGTTGATACAAACGGTTGTAAGGCCTGTAAGTGTAAACATCATGCTCGATGAGCAGGGTCTTGCCTTTCTCAGTCTGAATCATCGTGGTGGTCATGTCGCCGTTGGCAAAGTCGTCCACATTCATCATCTCCTTGGCGATTTTCTTACCGTTGTATGAGGGCGTGCCCATCGAGACTAAAGTCTTCATGCGGTCACCACGATGGATGTTAAAGGCTTGGCAGAGAGGTCCGAGGCCGTGGGTGGGGTAGACATCTCCCGAGTGGTTTTGGTTGAACTCAAGGCGCCAGTTTTCGTAGTATTCATGCCAGAAAGGCTCCAGGTTGTGGATGTAGGCACCTTCGCCGTGGATGAGCTCGCCGAACATGCCTTTTTGAGCCATGTTGAGGGCGGTCAGCTCGAAGAAGTCATAGCAGCAGTTTTCGAGCATCATGCAGTGGCGTTGGGTTTGTTCGGCCACGTCGACGAGTTGCCAGCACTCTTCAAGTGAGGTGGCGGCGGGCACTTCCACAGCCACATGCTTGCCGTGTTGCATGGCATAGACGGCCATCGGGACGTGGGTCTTCCAGTCGGTGCAGATGTAGACGAGGTCGATGTCGTCGCGTTCGCAGAGTTCCTTCCAACCTTCGCGACCTGTGTAGGCAGCGGCACGAGGCAAACCCTTGGCTTCCAAAATCTTGGTTTGCACGGCTTCCACGCGGTCAGGCTCGATGTCGCATAAGGCGTTAACGGTCACGCCATCGATGTAAGTCATGCGGTCGACGGCATCCGGACCACGCATACCGAGGCCGATGAAGCCGATGCGCACATTCTCGATGGGGTCAACGGTAAATTGCAGGACGCTCTTCTGTCCTTCAATGCGTTGCGGCTCGTCAAAAACAATCGTGTTGTCGACGATGCGGTAGTTGCCCTTGCGGACTTCGGCTGTTTCTTTTTTGTCGCAGCAACCGATGGCCATGCTCAAAAGGAACAGGCCGATGATGAGGTGTAAAAACTTGTTTTTCATAGGATGAGGATTAAATTTGTGGGCAAAAATAGCAATAATCCATTCAAAATCCCTATCTTCGCCAAAAATTTTATTTCGTAGAAACTAACGATTTCATTCCATGAACGAACTTTTTTCCATCGCGGGCCACTTTGTCGACCCGAAAACCATCGAAAACATTGAGCCTTTGGGCAACGGTCTCATCAACGACACCTATAAGATAATGGTGAAGGGTGAGACCAAGCCGAAATATGTCCTTCAACGCATCAACAACGCTGTGTTTACCGATGTGGACATGCTGCAGAATAACATTGAAGCCGTGACGAGCCATATTCGGCAGAAATATGAAAATGAGGGCGTTAAAGATATTAACCGACGTGTGTTGCATTTCTTGAAGGCCGACACAGGGAAGACCTACATCGTTGAAGACGAGAAGTATTGGCGCGTGATGGATTTCATTGCTGATAGTTACACATACGAGTCAGTGACGCCTGAGTATTCATATTACGCAGGTCGTTCTTTCGGCGACTTTGAGTCTTTGTTAACCGATTTGAAAGCCCCGATAGGCGAAATCATCCCTGATTTCCACAATATTGAATTTCGCTTGAAACAGTTGGAGGATGCTGTTGCTGAGGACCGTGTAGGTCAGATGCGCGAAGTGGAGGTGCAGAAATTCGTTGACAAGATCAGGGCGGTGGCCGACGAGATGTGTTTGGGCGAAAGGCTCTATCGTGAGGGCAAGTTGCCGAAACGTATCTGTCATTGCGACACAAAGGTGAACAACATGCTTTTTGATAAGGATGGCAATGTGCTCTGCATCATTGATTTGGACACCATCATGCCGAGTTTCGTTTTCTCTGATTTCGGCGACTTTCTGCGTTCAGCGGCAAACACAGGTACTGAAGACGATCCGAATTTGGACAACATCCATTTCAACATGGAGATTTTCAAATCCTTTGCGAAGGGCTATTTGGAAGGCACAAAATCATTCCTTTTGCCCATCGAAAAAGAAAATCTGCCCTACGCGGCCACCTTGTTCCCTTACATGCAGGCGGTGCGTTTCCTCACGGATTACATCAACGGCAACACCTATTATAAAATAAAGTATGCCACTCATAATTTGGTCCGCACGCGGGCGCAGTGGAAATTGTATGAGGAGGCGGTGGGTTGTATAGATGACATGAAAAAATCATTGGCCTTGTAGAGACGCGATTTATCGCGTCTCCGATAACATGGATACATTTTTTTGAGACGCGATAAATCGGCGTCTCTACAGGATTAATGGGATTTGTTTGGCCTGTATCTTCTTGGCGATGATGCGTTTGTCTTGGTCAAGGACATAGATTAGCGGTGTCGTTTCAATGTCATACAACCCAATCAGTTCCGACGGATTTGCAATCCAGCGGTCTTGAAGGGGGGATTTGAAATCCCCATTTCCTTGCGGGCGGATTGCAAATTCGCCCGAACCTTCTGGATTCATGTCAATGGCAAGTACTGTGATTTCAGGATGCTGTGTGCAAATCGAATCCAAATCCCGCATTTCTTGTTGGCAAAGGTCGCAGTCATGGTCGAAGAAGAACAATACGGTGTAATCACTATTAATGGTTTGTAAATCAATGGAATCATTCAATTGGATATTTGGTGCGATGTTAAACAACGCCAATCTTCTCAACTGTTCGGCTTTTTCTTGAATCAATGCCAAATTGGTTTCATTCAAATCCTTGATTTCCAGTTGGGAAAAGTATTGGTCATAGAGAAAGACAAACACTTGGTCTTGGCTCATGTATTCGGGGTGGCGGTATTTCTCCAAAAGATGCCAAAGAATAAAATCGCGAAGGTCGGTATTAAAATTTGTCCTTTCAACCAATCGGTTGATTTCCAAAGTAATGGAATCGGGTAGGGGAGAGACTAATTTGTCGAAATAGAAATCGATTTGTGCGGCCAACACTGGGTTTTCGTCCGTAGGGCCATCGAAGGCTTCTATGCCGTCCCAGAAATGGGTGTTTTGGGCTTGTAGATGTCCAAAGGACAATAGGCAATATAGTATTAATAAAAGTCTCGATTTCATTGTCGAGGTCTTGAACAAAAAGTCTTAATCTAATTGGTGAAGATCCATTTCGTTGATTTCATCCAAATTTTTTTGATCAAGGATACCAGCATCCCATAACTCGTTCAAACGCTCGTCCAATTCCGTAGTTCGCATTTCTGTCATGTCGATATCCTTTCTGATTTTGCTGCAAAGTTACGAGTTTTTCCTGAAAAAGACTATTTTTGCCTCGAAAAACGATTTGTCCAATGAAAAAGTTCCTCATACTGCTCTGTTTTGCCGTAGGTTTTCTCAAGCCATCCCATGCTCAAGAAAGTCTCATTCGCGTGGCTTTCTGGAACATGGAGAACTTCTTCGACCCTTATGTGGACAGCACCAAAACCTACAATGCCTTTACCGAAGACGGCATGCAGCATTGGACGAAAAGCCGTTTCTACAAGAAGCGCAACAACATGTACAAGGCTATTTTGGCCTTGTCTGAGAACCGTCCTTTGGGCATCCTCGGTATGTGTGAAGTAGAGAATGAGTATGTATTGAGTGCCATTTTTGAGCAAACACCATTGAAGAAGCACAACTACCGCTGGGTGCATTACGAAGGCCCAGACAAGCGCGGCATCGACCCAGCTATCGTGTATTCCATAGACCACTTTCAATTGGTGGAGAGTGCGGTGTTTCCATATTACAATCCTGAAGATACGGCATATCATTCGAGGGATATTTTGTATGCTAAGTTTGTTTCTAAGGTCGGCGTTTCGACAGGCTCAACGACCTTGACTGATGACGCTAAGGCCCCTGAGCCTGTCGAAGGGCCGACCCAAATTGCTGATACTATTCATGTTTTTGTAAACCATTGGCCCTCAAGATACAGCGGCGAGTTGGAGACAGTGGGCTCGCGTTCCTGTTCGGCGGCAATTTTGCGGAGCAAGGTCGATTCCATCGTGGCGGCGGCACCCGAAGGCTACTATCCGAAAGTCATCATGATGGGTGACCTAAACGACTGTCCCACTGACCCGAGCGTCTACGATGTGTTGCGGGCGCGGCATCCTTCTGAAATGGAAGAAGGTTGTTTCATCAACTTGTTCGGAAAACCTGACGGATTGGGTTTTGAAGGTACCTTAAAGCATCAAGCCGACTGGCAAATCTTTGACCAAATCATCGTCACGCCTGCGCTGATGGACGATAGGGAAGGACTTCATTACCAAGAGGGGAGTGCGCGCATTTTTCATGCTGATTTCATGCTGGAGGATGACGAAACCTACCATGGCAAGAAACTTTTCCGTACCTATATCGGCCCGCGTTATTTCGGCGGCTTCAGCGACCACCTTCCCGTTTATATCGATTTGGTTCAAAATCCTTCCCGAATCGAAAAATAGTTGTATTTTTGCAGCCACAATACAAATGGGAATAGAAAAATGGAAACAATCACTTTGCAATATGATGCAACTAATCCAGCAATAAAGGGGTTGATAGCTGCGTTGTTGAAGCTTGATGGTATTAGTAAGGCCAAAACGAAAAAAAAGAAGTCGGGGCTTGATGAAGCCATTGACGATTTTAAGAATGGACGTACCACCAAATGCAAGGACTTTGACGATTATTTGGAGAAGATAAATTCTTGATGTTTATGATGAGCATTGAATTTTCGAGCAGGTACAAGAAATCTTACAAGTTGGCCAAAAAGCGGGGTTTAGACGTCTCTTTACTTGACGATGTGGTGCGTCAGTTGTCTGAGGGCACACCTTTGGATCCGAAGCACAAGGATCATCAACTTTCTGGCAATTATAAAGATTTTCGCGAATGCCATATTCAATTTGATTGGGTGCTGGTTTACCGTATCGTGAGAAACCGTTGCGAACTATATTTGTTTGATACCGGAACTCATGAGGATGTTTTTTGATATTATTTGCGACTTATGTGGGTAGTCCTTTCCTTGACTTCAGCCTTCCTGTTGGGCTTCTACGACATCTTCAAGAAACAGACCGTCGTGGGTAACGCCATCATTCCCGTGTTGTTTTATAGCACGTTGATTAGCGGGCTTTTGTTTTTGCCTTTGGTGTTGCTGTCGCAATTGAAACCATACGTTTTTACAGGTGATTTCATGCAGAAACTCTATATCGAGCCGCTCACCGCAAGGCAGCATCTGCTCATCTTGGGTAAGACCGCCCTCATCCTCTGCTCGTGGATGTTCAGCTACTCGGCCATGAAGCACCTGCCTATTACTGTAGTGGGGCCCGTCAACCAGTTGAGGCCCGCCATCACGGTCATCCTGATGTTTATTGTTTTTCGTGAGAGCCTGACCTGGCTACAGGGGACGGGTGTGGTTTTGGCCATCATCTCGTTTTATTTCATGAACCGTTCAGGGAAGTTGGAGGGTATCAATTTCAGGTCGGACAAATGGGTGTATATGTTGCTTGGCTCGGCGGTTTTGGTTGCCTTGAGCGGTGTCTACGACAAGTTTTTGCTCAGCAAGGAGAACATTTCGCCCTCCACCATCCAGGCTTGGTATACGATATACGATTTTCTGATGATGGCGGTGCTGTTCTGGCTCATTTGGTTTCCGAAGCGGGAAAAACAACCTTTCGAATGGCGTTGGGGCATTGTGGCCATGGCCATTTTCGTCACCGTGGCGGATGTCATCTATCTCACTGGTTTGAAGCAAGATGCCGCCGTGGTGGTGCTCATCCCGCTCATTCTCTATGGAGTCCGTCTTATCGTGTCGTTCGTCTATGGCATTTTCGGCTTCAAAGAGCAGAACATCCGCAGCAAGATTGTCCCGCTTTTGATGGTCTTGGCGGCTTTGGTTTGCTTGTGCATTTAACCGTGGTTCGTTATAGGTAGAAACACAAGTTTTTGCGTCTCAGAAGATACAAAATTCTTGTAATAAACTGATTACCAATAACTTCTACCCCCCCCCATTTGTTAATATTAAATAATAAGATTTTTTCTCCAAAAGCCTAAAACCTTTGGGAAAAAATCCGTATTTTTGCGCGCTCAAAAGACCGTAGTGTGCCTTGTGGGCATGAAGAAAGATAAAATGTTGAATATAACTTATTTGAATGATAATGAATAGAAATCTACTTGGTAATTTGGAGGACGAAACTCCAGTTGTTTTGGTTCAACACGATTATAAAAAGCTTGGGAGAGGCTTGTTTGGTTTGCTTCTGATGGCTGTCTTTGCGATGATGCTGCCTGTTTCAGGATGGGCACAACACCCATTCACCTTGACTACACCGGATGATGTTACCAATCATTCCGAGACGCTCTATTGGATGGAATCTGTCAGTGCGGATGGATTTTATGCTATTCCTCACACAGATAACTCGAGCGTATCCACCACCAATATGCCCAACTTGAAAGCATTATGGTATTTTATGGATGCTGGAATTGAAAGTAGCATCCAATATTACTATATTGTCAACCATAATACTGGGTATTATCTCAAGCTTACAGGAACAATTGGAAATGATAATACAATTAAGATTGCAAGTTTTGGTTCAGGAGGAGATGCCTTTAAGTTTTCTGTCGGTGGCAGCGAAGGTCAATGGATTTTCTACCCAAAGAGCGGAAATGGTAATTATTGGGTAAACAAAAAAAGCGGTAATGTTCCCTATGACAGATACTTTAAAAGTAGTAATTGGGGTGGTTCCCCTGACGGTAACTCCAAATGGAATATCGTGGCAAGGAACTCTGTGACATGGGCTCATCCTTTTACTAACTCTACCAACAGCGAAAAGCATTACTACTATATTCACAATGCTTCTTCATCTACATATTACATGTCCGCAGACGATGCTTCGGACCCATACGCTACCGTTTCTAATGTCAATGACGACAAAAGGATATGGTATTTTATGGAAGCCGCTTCTGACAATACCATTCCTAACCTCAAGTACTATTATATTGTGAATGCCATTACTGGCAAATACCTGAAGTTTACTGGAACAGCAAATGGAAATGAGCAAGCTGACAAATTGCAGCTTTATGTACATGATGGGACTGAAACGGGAGACACCGAGAACAGATTCCAATTCATGATTTTGAATGCTAAAGGAGATGCCTATAGTGCCTATGCGATTATGCCTAAGTTGGAGATAAGCTATTATTATAACAAAAGTGCCAGTTTGAGCCCTGAGAAAAATTATAGCAATTCCCTTAGTAACGGTAAGAAAATTGGTATATACAACGACAGAGGGCAAAACAACAACTATGCTCACTGGTATATTGAAATAGCCGATGTCGAAGTAGAAGCCCCCGAAATTACATACGACAATGTTAACCAAGAGATTAACATCACCTGTGGAACCGAAGGTGTCAGCATTTATTACACTTTGGACGGTAGCACACCGACTTCTGGCTCGACCCAATATAATGGACCCGTTTCATGCACATCGCCTTGCACCATTAATGCAATTGCGGTGAAATCCATTTTCTTATCCGATGTGACCACATACAATCTCCAAAAGGTAGCCACACCAACTTTCTCCCTTAACACTAACACCAATGAGGTCACCATTACCAGTACAACGGGTGCCTCCATTTATTACTCCATTGGTGCGGAAAACACACCTTCCATTGGCGACAATCCGTACACTGCTCCATTCGAGTTCCCTTATGCGCAGTCGAACCAACCCCTCAAAGCCATTGCAGTGAAAGAGGGTTGGATTAATTCCGATATGGGACAGCAGAACATTATGTTGAACTGCTACATGCCTACCTTCAGCTTCGACAATGGCACCCAACAGGTTACGCTCGCTTGTGACGATGCAGAAGCCACCATGTATTACACCACCAACGGCGATACCCCCGTTCCTGGTCAATCTGGAACAACTCAGTATACAGGCACTCCTTTTGGTGTGACTACGGGTGGCACGGTGAAAGCCATCGCCGTCCATACACCAAACTATAACAATTCAAATGTTGCAGAGTTGTCCATAACCCAAGTGGCCACCCCAACTATTCAGAACAACGGCAGCAATGCCGTCTCTATCACCAGTGCCACTGAAGGTGCAACCATTTACTATGAGATTAACGGCACTCCTGTCGTGGGTTCTTCTCCCATTTATTCCGAGCCGTTACGAGACGAGGTTAGTGGTCAAACCATCAACGCCATTGCTGTGAAGGAGAATATGATCAATTCTGCAATGGGTACAGGAACGGTTACCCTTCAATGTGAGGGTGTTAACATTCGCCGCTCGGGTGGGGGATTCGTCATTACCTGCGAATTTCCCAATACGGGCGTGACTATTTACTATGAGATTGCGCAAGGCAATGGTATCCCAAATACTCCCAATACCAGCACTTCACCATCTGTCCCATCGGGTCAGACCATCCCCTATAATTATGAGGATTTTCCCATCACTGTTACGGCTATAGCCACCGCTTCTTACTACAGCAACTCAACACCGACCACTACATATATAGAACAAGGTCTTAATGGCTCTGGTACTTTAGGAGATCCATATCTCATTGAATCGCAAGATGATGTTGTTCCTTTTATTGAGACAGTCAATGATGATGGTGCTTCGGCATGTTACAAAGTGACCGCCACAACTCTTGACTTCAGTTCTACCTCTGAAATCACACAAGATTTCTCTGGCAATTTTGATGGCAACTTCTGCGTCATCACTGGCTTGGAGCATGCACTCTTCAACACTGTCGATGGCGGCACGGTGAAGAATGTTACACTTAAGAATGTCGATATCAGCAGTTCTGCCGATGCCGTGGGTGCTATTGCTGGCACAGCCAAGGGCTATAGCCGCATCTATAACTGTGGTATTCTGCCCAATAGCCCAGATTTCCCAGCGGGTACTCATCCAACAGTTACTACTACTGGCAGCTGCGCTGGTGGAATTGTTGGCAGCTTAGAGGACGACTCGCGCGTGGTGAATTGCTTCAGCTATGCCGATGTGAGTAGCTCGGGTTATGCCGCAGGCATTGTTGGCAACAACACTTTTGCCAGCACTGCCGAGGTTGTCGATGGCAAATACACCAAGCTCCGCACAATGGTGGTCAACTGCATGTTTTATGGCGACATTACGGCTGGAAGCAATGTTTGGCCCGTATATGGCGGAGAGAAAATCATTAATGGAGGTGGTCGTGGGGCTGATATTTCGGATGGATACTACGCCATCAACAACTACAACTTCTATAGTGACAGTTGTTCTTTCCCTGAAGGTAAGGAACCTTCAACCACTCATATTTACAACTGCTCATGGCCTGCCAAGTATGAATACCTCACCCGCTATGAGTTCCATCGTTACTTGCTCAACAGCAACCGCGAGTTGTGTGGCTGGTGGGTGGGTGCGCCGCAAGCTCCTTCCACCATGTCCACCACAGATGTTCAGGCAGTGGCCAAAGATGCCACACTCATGGCCAAGTGGGTGCTCGACCGCAGTGTGGCGCCTTTCCCCATCTTGAAACCTTTCGGCTATTACCATTCTCCAATCAATATCGATGCTGATGCCTCATGGCGCGAATCGGCCAACGAATGGGAAGGCAAGAAAATGGGTAAGGTGTCTGTCACAGTCAATCCAGGTAACCATGCTCCTACGGGCATCACGACCACTACAACGCCTTTGGAAATCAATATCACGGATATGGACACCTTGCGCGGCGACTTCTGCTACCGCAAGATTCAGCTACCCTATTATAATAATGTGTTCGGCAATCCCAACAGCACGGACTGGACTGAAAAATATGCAGGCAACTACAAGGATTATGTGGTGACGGGATGGGATATTACTTCAGTAACAGGCGGTACAACAGGCGAGTTTGTTCAGAATTGGGAATCTGGCTACAACTTCGCCGACCGTAATTGCACCGAGAAGGACATGCATCGCACTTTTGCCCAAGGCGGCTACTACTATGTGCCTAACGGTGTCACTGCCATTGAAATTAAAGCCCATTGGGGCAAGGCGGTCTATTTAGGCAATGGCGACAACTATTACGACAGGGTCGATCTTGATTATTTGGTTGAAAAGAATAGCGGCTCCAATACTGGTGGAACTACAATACGAGAAAACCGTCCGGGCACGGCTTTTGAGCCTGCCGGCACTCGTCCATCCACTCTTGGTAACGGACAACCTATTCGTACTGGAAAGATTTACGATGTTGCGACATCCTATCTCCAAAATAGCGGAACTGTTTTTGACAATGCCCTTGTGCTTGTGGGTAACCATCAGTACTGCACTGGTGATTGGAATGTGAATCCTTCCCGTCGTTTCACCATCATGAGTGCCGACTTCGACTTAGACAACGAACCCGACTACTGCTTGGAGTGGCAGTTGGGAAAGGGCGTTTCACGATTTGAAATTTGTCCCATACGTTTCGATTTTCTGCCTGTTGTAGAAATAGGTCTTGGCCTTAAGAAAGACGGTTCCACGCAATACTACTCGCTTGGCTGTTATCATCCCAAGGGACATTTTGAGGTGACAGAGACCGCCTTGATTCGTTTTGGCCAGTTCGAGTTTAGCAATAGACGCACCACGGAATGCCCCATCATTCTCAATGGGGGAATCTTCGACCAGTATGTCAGGGGTACGACTGGCGCAGAAAATACTAATAAACCTGATAAAATCACCTATATCATCCTCGGTGGCAATTTGAAAATGCTTTCTTTTACGCCTGGGGCGCACGTCAACAACAGTCACAACTATTCAACCCGTCACTGTGCGGTCAATGTCATTGGTGGCAGGTTCGAGAGCCTCTATTTAAGTGGTAATTTCAATGAATCTGTCACGCCATATGCCGACAACCCGCATTGCTATATCGATGGCGGTTGGTTCAGCCATGTGGCTGCTGCAGGCAAGGAAGGTATTAATGGCGATGTCACTTTCAAAATCAACCATTCCGTCATCTATGAGTTTTATGGTGGAGGCGTTATGATGGGTCATGAGGTTACAGGTAGCATTGACGTGACTATCGACAATAGTTTGGTGAACAAATATTGTGGCGGTCCCAAGTTTGGCGACATGACCTCTGGCAAAACGGTAACGACGAGTGCAACAGGTACGACCTTCGGCGTTTACTATGGCGCTGGCAATGGTGGCACCAACTATGTGCAGTACACTCGCACCGACGGCACTTATTATAATAACAATGGCTTCGATTGGAACGGAAATGGCTCAACTGGCGGCCATATCAACAGTTATTCACCGGGTGCCTATCGAAATGCAGCCACTGGATATCAGGCGAATTATGATATGGAGCTGATTAATGTTTCGACAGGGACGTTTTACGATTGTGCGGTGAATCGAACCTATTTCTATGCAGCTCAGTATGCAGCCACCAACACAGGCGAGGTCAACAATACTCTTGACAGTTGCATTGTGTTAGGCAACTTCTATGGCGCGGGCAATCTTGGTGGTGTCAACGGGAATGTCACATCCAAGTTGACCGACACGGAAGTGAGAGGATCGGCATTCGGAGGGGGCTATTCGGCCAGCATCCCTAAAGTACAAATCTATAAAAAGGACAAACAAGTACCCGTCATTGACCTTTACACGGGAAGTATCACCCCTCAGAAGGAAGGTACCTACGACGAATATACTTGGACGAACGATCCTTCACTGAGCACGAGCAACCCGAGTGGCACGATTAACGGCAAACCCTGTTATTACACGGAAATATCCCTCGATAGCCTTGGCACAGTCCGTGGCAATGTCTCCCTCACCATCGAAGGCAAAAGCACCATCGGATCTTATGTGAATGGCGTGCTGAAACCGGATAGCGGCAACGTCTTCGGCGGAGGTCACGAGAGCCTCGTCACAGGCAACACCGAAGTGAAGATCTTTGGCAAAACCAAGGTCTTCGGCAACATCTACGGCGGCGGCAACATGGGCCTTGTCGGTGGCAACACCAATGTGATCATTAATGGAAAATATACGGGAACAAGCACGGGCACGAACAGCGGAGGTAATTGAGAATAGAAATGAAGAAACACAACTTGCCAAACAATAATCATTCGGATATGAGAAGAAACATTATTAATATTATAGGTGTAGCGCGGCGATGTGCCGTGGCCTGCCTCTTGCTCTTCGCCATCGCGGGCAATGCCCAAACGAAGGACAAACCCTTTGTCATCAAGAAGACCATATACAGGTTGGTGGGGGGTGAAATTGTGTTAGATAACACAGACCATTATTTAGAACATGTGAAACAGGGTGACCATTATGTGCTTCAGGATGCCACCACATTCAGTCCCGACTGCCTCTGGTATTCGGGCCGCGAAATCAATCTCTCCGGCACTAACCACAACTATTATTTCATCGATGACGCAGGAGAATACCGCTTCCTCTCCGCTCCCTTGGAGCATGGCGGCGCGTTGACGCTCTCTGCATCGAAGCCTCCGGTCTATCTGCTCAATAATACCGACCATAACTACTACTTCTATGACTGGGACTACGACAACTGGCCCGATGGCGCAGGTATTGCCCGTGGACACCAGCATAATGGTATCTTGACCGAATATGATTGCACCTACAGTTGGGGTGATGGGCAATGCTGGGAAGTCTATTGGGTGGAATGTGTTGGAGGTCAATGGAGGTTGTCAACGGAATACACCTATGTGATTACTGAAAACTCTGGACGATTCCACCGCGTGACGGACACACCGTTTGCCATGCAAATTACTTCCCCAACCAATGGCGGTTTGGCCAGTTTGGATGATATTACATTGGAATCTGGACAAAGTGCACCCCTCTCTGCTACAATTGAACCATTCTCGTATATTCCTGCCTACCACAAGTATGATTTCGATGAGGTAACCGATACATTGGCAACACCTCATACGGTTTTGCACCATACTTACTATTATCCCTACGGCAGCGACAATGAACATCAACCGACGAATTCAATCAATAGTCCTTCAGATGTAACCTATAATTGGTCCCTCTCGGGCGAAGGCGCGGATTACCTCACACTAAGCGGCGAGCATACCGCCACTCCGACGCTCACTTACAGTACCCCGAACAATGACGGACACAAATATGCTACCTTGACGCTTACCGTCATCTACCAAGACGACTATAGTTCTTCGCAAACCACCTCTTGCCAGGTGACGGTGAAAACGCCGTGCCAAAATCCAGTGTTCTCGGCCAACGTCACCTACGATGGTGTCATCGTTTCGTGGACGCACACTGCCGACAGCTATACGGTGCAGTGGAAAAAGCAGGGCGAGTCGGAGTGGACTTCGGCTTCAACGAGCGACGTAACCTACACCATCATTGGTTTGGAGTATAGTACGACATACGACTACCAAGTGATTGCCAACTGCCAATCATCAGGGCAATCGCAATCATTCACGACTCTTGCCGAACCTACAGCTTTGGTTTACGGTGCCGTGTTTGGCGGAGGCCGTATGGCCAACGTGGGCGGCAAGACTGAGGTGGTCATCATCAACACTGATAGCATTGTTGCCGTGTATGGAGGCAACGACATTGCCGGTTCGGTGTTGGACACGGTTGCCACGAACCCGCAAGACAAAGCCACCGCGACCATCATCTTGGGCATTAATGCGGAAGCTAATTTAAGTAGCTATTCCCAATTGTATAACAATGGCAATGCTTCCTCCAAGGTCAGAGTAGGCGACGTGTATGGCGGCGGCAATGGCTATTATGCTTACAGCGACCATGGACGGGAGTTTGTGCAGGCCTCAAACGATTACGATACAGTCATTGTGGTTCCTGGTGACAGTGTAAGTTTCATGACACGCTTCAATACGGTAGGCACCTCCGCATTCACCAACACAGGATCGGACGCCGACACTTTGGCGATTCCTCGCCTCGTCAATACCTCCATCATCGTGACCAACGACGCCGTCAAGGTGGACTCCATCTTTGGCGGTGCCAAGAATGCCTTTATCACCAACGATGATGATGATACCGACGGTACTTCCATTATTTTCGATAACGGCATTGCCTACGCCGTGTTTGGCGGCAACAACTTTGGCGGCTTGCAAAACGCTGGAAAACACCATGTCGAGATTGTCCGAACCAAAACGAGCAATAGCTATGATGGCATTGGCCGCACTTTCGGCATTGCCTACGTCTTCGGTGGCGGCAATAAGGTAAGAGGTGCGATTTCGGACGTTATCATCTCAGGTGGCATGTGCGACACCGTCTTTGGCGGTGGCAACATGGAGGATGTTAGCAAGGCCAATGTGCTGGTCGATTGCGCATCTATCATTAGTCATGCCAACGATGAAGGTTATCAATGGAATGGCACGAGCCTCTACAACGTGCGTACCCTTTTCGGTGGCAACAACCAAGCATCTATGAGCGGTCTTCCGACTCTCACCCTGACAAAGGGTGGCATCGGCACTGTGTATGGCGGCGGCAACGCTGGCGACATGCTGGCCAATGAACCCGATGATGCCCCCAATAGTAATCCTGGCTCTGGTCCAATCGCCACAAACTTCGGCTCCAACTATATTGGAAGCGATCCGCTTCCCATCTATTATGGCACCCATGTGGTGTTGGAGAGCGACAATATGTTCGTCGATTACCTTTATGGCGGCTGCCAGATGAGTAACGTGAAATACAGCACTTGGGTGGAAATCATGGGCGGACATGTGGGCATCGTATATGGCGGCTGCAACATCAGCGGCGACGTAGGTAGCACCCGACTTTTCACCGAAGGCAATCTGACCAATGAACAAAAGCAGGCTACACAAGGCGCCACCTACGTTCATGCTTCGGGCGGCACGATTGTGAGCAACCTTTTCGCCGGTTCCAACGGTTATTACCATTGCAACGATGGTTTGCATTACATCGAAGGCCTCGACTTCACTCCGGGTTACAATTTCGTGGGCATGGAAATCCCGACACATAACGAGACCCATGTGAAAGTAAGCGATAATGTCCTCGTCAAAGGCAACGTCTATGCAGGCGGCAACCTGGCCTGTGTAGGCTTCATCAACGAGACCATCGGCGAAAACTCTTATCCCACGTTCAGGGGTTTCGCCTCGATACTCATGACGGGCGGCACGGTGCGGGGCAACGTGTATGGCGGCGGCAACCGCGCCTCCATCTTCGGCAGCAATGAGGTGAAGGTGTCGGGCGGCAGCATTG
Organism: Bacteroidales bacterium; assembly: GCA_016285355.1. The sequence continues at coordinate 72,011 of JAEEQP010000003.1, read as the reverse complement.
GCTATGATGAGGAAGGCCATGTGAGCGATGGCGCCCTCTATGGCGGCAACGACCGCGCGGGACAGGTGGCACAAATCACCAACCGTGTCTATCCCAGTTCGAACAACTATGACGTAGCCTCTGACATGCAAACTAACTTGAAGCTTATGGGTGTGAAGACATACGTCAGCATTAGTGGCAAGCCCAAGATTTGGACTGTCTACGGCGGCGGCAATGGTGACTACCCCTATACTCCTGAAGAATACTGCGACGTTACCGACCAACCCGTGCAATCCAACACCTTCGTCGATGTGCACGTCGATGCTGAAGGTGGTGCGAATACGGGCGGATATATTAATACGGTGTATGGCGGCGGAAACGGTGTCACCGTGCTCGACCGTATCACCGTGTTCGTCAATGTGCAGAATTTGATAACCGGAGAAGGGGCCTACAGCCAAGTGGGTACCATCTTCGGCGGCAACAACAAGGGTGCCTTGGACATTTTGTCCGACATCATTGTGCTGAGAGGTCAGGTCGACACCATCTATGGAGGTTGCAACCTGGGCCAGATGACGGGAAGTGTTCGCTATAACGACTCTACCAACCTCAGCAGCATGGTACACCTGCGCAGCTTGTACCGGCCCAACGGAATAGGCGAGCCTGTTGTAACAACTCCCAAGGTAACCGACCACATTTTTGGTGGTTGCAGGAGCGCCGGTGTGACCAACAACACTCTCGTCATTGTGGAGGGTGGCCTAAATACGGCAAAGGTCTTCGGCGGCTGCAACGTGTCTGGCACCGTGGGCGGCGATTCGCAGGTCATCGTTTCGAGTGATGACTACGACGTTACAACTGGCAATGTGTACGGCGGCGGCTTGGGCGCGGGAACTGCAATCACGGGCAAGGGTATGGTCCGCGTCTGCGGCACAAAGACTACTGTAAACGGCGATGTCTTTGGCGGCGGCGATTTAGGCGTGGTGAACGGTGGTACCGACATATTGATAGGCCTGCGGCCTACGGTGGCGACCTCAAACGTGAGCGGTATCAACGAGAATACGGCCACCTGTGGCGGTAATGTGACAGGTTTAGGCAGTACCGACCTCCTCGAATGTGGCATCTGCTGGGGTAGAACCCCCGACCCGATTGTGGGCGACAACCATGTAGCTGCCGACGAACCAGGTCTTGGTGCATTTACAGAACTACAGATGACAGGCCTTGAAGGAGGAAAAGAATATTATGTTCGTGCCTACGCGAGAAACAGTATCGGTACAAGCTACGGCGAAAACGTGAAATTCGAGACACCTGAACCATAACAAAGCTAATTGAAAGACATGACGCAACCCAAGAATACAACAATGATCAAGAAACAGAAAACCATGAATAAGCATCTTCCATGTTTTATTATAGTTTCGAGCCTCTTGCTGTTGGGCCTTTCGGCGAATGCCCAGACGCAAAACGGAGCCGGCCCCACCATTACCAAGAGAGTCTTTGGCGGCGGCAACGAAGCCTCTGTCACAGGCAATGTCTCTATCGGGATGTCAGCCGGTAATGTGAATGGCGATGAGGGCAGGGGCATTTACGGCGGCTGCAATTCGACAGGTCATGTTTCGGGCAATGTGGCCATCGACATCACAGGTGGCACCATCGGCGTTGACGCTGAAAACAAGGCCAATGTCCACGGCGGAGGCTACGGTCAGCCCACCACTGTAGGTGGCGATATTGCCATCAACTTCGGCAAAGTTACGTATGACGAATCGGGCACACCTCCTGTTGAAATCCACAGGGACTATCCGCATCTGTATGGCGACCTCTATGGCGGCTCGGCCTTGGGCAATGTCAATACCAACAGTCAGGGTGCTACCATTGTTGATAACATCATCGACATCCATATCGACAACGGCACCATCCACGGCGATGTGTATGGCGGCGGCTTGGGTGTAAAGGAAGGGCCAAACCCCGTGGCAGCTATGGTATATGGCAAGGTGTACGTCGCAGTCGGCGGTATTGGTACTGACGGCGTAACCTATACGGGCAAAGCCAGTTTTGACGACTGTTCCATCTTCGGTTGCAACAACCTCAATGGCTCGCCTCAAGACGAAGTTTTTGTGGATGTGTATCAGACGAACCACACCCATACGGACTCGGTCGACTATATGGCCGATGATCGTGAATACGCCATCAAATATGTGTTTGGCGGCGGCAACCAGTCCAACTATGCTCCTGAAGGCGGTAGCGTGACTTCGGAAAAAGTGACATACGTCCACATTTGGGGTTGCGAAAACACCATCGAAAGGGTGTATGGCGGTAGCAACGCTGCTGACGCGATAAGCACAAACACCGTGGTGGACGGCGGTCGCTTCGACTACATCTTTGGCGGCGGCAATGGCCTTCTGAAGGCGGCAAATGTCGGTGTTAATGAACATATACATCATACCTATAGCCAAATCAAGGGCGGCATTGTCGGTTGGTGTTTCGGCGGTTCCAACCGATTGGGCAACTGCATCAACATCGAACAAGACCTCGAAACGGAGGGCGAATGCGGCGCATTGGATATCGGCTACTTCTTCCAAGGTGGCAACATGGCCGACCAGTATGGCGAATTGGTGCTCAACTTCACCTGCGAAGAAAGAGAGTCATACCATTCCGCATACGGCGGCTGCCGCTTGGGCACGGTCTATGGCAACATTACCGTCAACGTCACGGGAGGCACCATCGGCAAACTCTACGGCGGATGCCAAGGTGATATTGACTATGCAGCCGACGTGAAACGCTTCCCCACTCAAGAGGAGCTGGATGCAATGATTCTGATTCAACAGGATACTTTGCTAGAACTAAGAGAATATATGGCTACACAGTTGGCATTAGGTAGAGATTGGCGAGGCAGAGGCGGCAATATCACCATCAATGTGTATGGTGGCGCCATCGGTGAACTTTTTGGCGGCTGCGACCAGAACGGCAATGTGGAGGGCAGGATCACCGTCAATGTGGAGGACATGGAAAATGATTGCGGCCTTTTCATCGGCAATGTCTATGGCGCCAGCAACCACACCCCCTATAACCCCTTAAACCCTGATGGTTTCTATCCCAAGGTGAATATCATCAAAGCCGAAATCGGTGGCGCACATGATGGATTCAATTACCTTGATGGCATCCAAGACGACGAGAGATTTGTAGGCAACGTGTTTGGCGGCGGCAACAAAGGCGATGTCACCAGCAATCCCAAGGTGATTATTGGCGATGGTACGGATTACAGCGTTGTCGATGTCTTGGGCAGCGTGTTTGGCGGCGGCAATGAAGGCAGCGTCACAGGTAGCACCGAAGTGGTTGTCGTACCTGACACGCACATCTTGACCGTGAACCTACCCGTAATCAGCAATAACAACAACAACCAACAAGGCGGCGGCACTATCAAAGTGCGCAATCAGGCCATCACCGGCGTCTATAACCTTGAACTCGGCGAATACGTGGATGTGGGGGTTTTAGCCATACCAGAAGCAGCCACACAGGATGGAGGCTTTGTCTTCGACCGTTGGACCATCAATGAAGCGGGAGCAAATGCAGGAGCTTACATGGGCAATGATTCATTGGCTTCCACCAACGTTACTATGGGTTTGGCCAATGCCACCGTGACGGGCAGTTTCAAGGCGGTGCCAGCTCACACCCTTACCGTTCAACCCGTTCCTGACGGAGCGGGCACTTTCACGGTAGAGGGAGTGACCTATTCTAATCCTATTTGGGTGGCGGAGACCGCTTCTGTGAGGGTAGTGGCCACACCCGTCAGCAATGAATATGTCTTTGACCATTGGAGCATCGATGAAACAGGAGCAGCGGCAGGAGCGACGGTGAGCAATATTTACTCGTCCACCACCACCTTTACCATGGGTACGGCCAGTGCCACTTTGACGGCGCATTTCAAGCACGTTCACACCCTTACCATGACTACTGAACAAACAGGAGTTCAATTCAAGGTGAATGGCGTGTACTATCAGCCTGGTCATCCTGTTTCGATACCCGAAGGTACTACTGTAACCATTCAGGCCATCCCTTCCCAAGGGTTTGTTAATTGGACATGCAATGAACCAACTGCAGTGATAGAAAATGCTAATTTGCCTTTCACCAGATTTACCATGGGCACTGGAAATGCTATAGTGACCGCGTATTATGGCCGGGACGGTGGCAGTGGAAGTGACAGTGGAAGTGGAAGAGGCAGGAGAGCAAACAACAATAGGAACTCAAGAAGATAAAACAATCATAAAGAGATGACAAGCAATACACACATATTGAGAACAAGAGTTATGAAAGCAAGTCGGAAAACAATCCTCCTCATGGCCATGATGATGACTGCTGGCATCGCATCGGCTCAGGTCAAAATCGAAGGCAACGTCTATGGCGGTGGCAACATCGGCGAAGTGACCGAGAACACATCCGTCACCGTCAATGGCGGCACGATCGGCGATACGCTGAGATTGAAGCATCGTGTGGTTGACAAAGACGTGCAACTCACAACACGTGTCGAATATGGCAATGTGTATGGCGGCGGCAATGGCTTTTCTATCGACCCCGTAAATGGCGTACCTATCTTTGACGTCGTTGCAGGTCGCGTGCAAGGCAACACCGAAGTCACCATCCAAGGCGATGCCGTGGTGCGCCGTGCGGTGTATGGCGGCGGCAACATGGCTTCGGTGGGTATCTATACCGCCAACAACGGTGTGGCCACCTATACTTCCGGTGGACATACCGTCGTCACCGTCACGGGCAAAGCCCTTATCGGACCAAAGCAAACCGACCTTACCAATCCAACCTCTGCTGAATTGGACAGCGCAAGGGCTTATTATCACAAGCCTGATATGTCCCAAGAGGATTATGTCGACTCGGCCTTCAAGTACCTTGGCGCCAATGAGGGCTGGGTGTTCGGTTCGAGCCGAGGCTTTTCGGGTGATGATTTGAGTGCATATTCCTTTGTCGATACCACCGAGGTTACCATCAATGGCAATGCCCAAGTGCTGAACGTGTTCGGCAGCGGCGAGAACGGCCATGTGAAGAAAGGCACCAACGTCATTGTAGGTGGCAATGCCCTCATAGGCGGCGTACCGTTGCATGGCGCAGGTGAATATACAGTTCCGGCTTCTGGCATCACTACAAATATTGGTGAGTACATGGGCGCATCCTACGAGCTTGCCGACAAGGATTCCGAAACGGCTGAAGACGAGTTTGGCGTGGGCCGCGAGATTACCCGAGGCAATGTGCTTGGCGGCGGCAAGGGCACCGATTTCAATTCGTCGTTGTATTGTTACACCGCTGGCCGTGTGTATGGCAACACATACGTCACCGTCCAAGACAATGCGAGAATCTACAACCGTGTGTATGGCGGCGGCCTTATCGCTTCGGTGGGCACCTTTACGGAAGATGCCAACCATGCCATTACTGGAGTTGTTGAAGGCACAGGTCTCGCAACCGTAACTATCAGTGGCGGCATTATCGGTTCTCCCGGTTCAGATGGCCTCAACAACGGCGAGGTGTACGGCGGCAGTCGTGGTCTCCCTGGTCGTAGGGTCGGGAATGGTGGAACCATCGACCCACTGCATCAGGCGATTGATTTGGCCTACGTGGGCAACACCCACGTCACTGTGGATGGCGGCACCATTTTGAACAACGTGTATGGGGGCGCGGCCAACGGTCACGTGCAGGGCGATTCCCATGTCACCATCGAAGAGACCGACTCGTCCAAGCCCACCACCATCGGCCTTGCCACTATTGGCGGCTGGCATGGCAACGTGTTTGCAGGCGGCGGCGGCACGACTCGATACAAGGATAACAACACACTTAACCTCAGTATCACTGCAGGCCGCGTGTTTGGCGACACCTATTTGGAGATGACGGGCGGCCATGTGCTTCACAACGTGTATGGCGGCGGTGCCATCGCTTCGGTGGGTACTTACGATGCTTCCGAAGTGGTCAATCCCACACATCCCTACCTTGGCCATGGTCATGCCACGATTACCATCACGGGCGGCGAAGTCGGCACCAACGGCGACAACAACGGCATGGTGTTCGGTTCGGGCCGAGGCCAGATTGCCGAACCGGGCAATTTCCTCGATTATGTGACCTACGTGGCCTATTCCGAGGTCAATATCGGTACGGGCACCGTCGATCCTGAAACTGGCGCAGTCTCCAACCTTTCCGGCAATGCCAAAATCAACGGTTCGGTGTATGGCTCAGGCGAAAACGGCCACACCTATTTGGAAGCCGTCGTCAACGTGTTTGGAGACACCATCGGCTGCACGGCTAATGAGTATGCAGCCATGACTGCTGACGAAAAGGAGAAGAAATTCCCCTTCCGTGGCAACGTGTACGGCGCAGGTTGCGGTACAGACCAATATATTGTAAGTATTGCAAATCCTGGCACGGATCAGGCTGACACCACATGGGCCTACAACCCCTTGGCAGGCGTGGTGCAAGGCAACACCAAGGTCAACATCTATGGCGGCTACATCAGCCGCACTGTGTATGGCGCAGGCGCCATGGCCTCGGTGGGTTCGTTCACGATTGCCGAAGCACATACCAACACCAACACCTCAGCCGCCCTCAGCTGGCCTTACAAATTGACCTACACTACGATTACCGATGCAAACAATGTTCCTGTGACCACTGGCAAGACGGAAGTCAACATTCGTGGAGGCCACATCGGCACCGTGGCGGCACCTGTTGCCTTGAGCGGCAACGTGTTCGGTTCGGCTCGCGGTGACGTGGGTCCGCTGGGCACAATGGAAAAAATGGCCATCGTGAAAGAAACGTTTGTCAATGTCAACTTTGCACCTCCCACTGGCAATGTTTACAACAATAACACACCCAATGTCATCGTAGGCTCGGTGTATGGTTCGGGCGAGAACGGCACGGTGTACGAAAACACCAAGGTTACGCTGACCGACGGCCTCGTCAGAGGTTCGGTCTTCGGCGGCGGCGATGGCACAGGCACTTATATGGTCGCATTGATGGATCCTGAGCATCCAGGCTCCTATTTGGCACCGTCACCGCAGCGCAGTATCACTTCAGGCAAGGTGTATGGCAATACCGAAGTCTTCATCAATGGCGGCACGGTTCTTCACAATGTGTTTGGCGGCGGCAACTTGGCCTCGGTGGGCAAGGGCAGTTACATGGGCTATGGCGAGTTGACTGGTGAAGGCATTCAGCCTACCGAAGAGCCTTACGAGAACAGCGGCATCTGCACCGTCACCGTCAACGGCGGCACCATTGGCACTACTGGCTATCCGGGCGATGGCTACAATAATGGTTTTGTTTTCGGATCGTCGAAGGGTACTGTCTTCAAAACCATCAACTTGAACCCGCGTTACGACTACAGCCGCGACTTCTTCCTCGGCTATACCAACAAGACCATAGTCAACATCGGCGACCCTGATGTGTCAACCGCACCGGTCATCAAAGGCGCGGTGTTCGGCGGAGGCGACAACGGCCATGTGCGTTGGCACACCAATGTCACTGTCAACAAGGGCGAAATCGGCGAGGCATACGTTGTTCCTGCCACATATCCTGAAGCAGATTCTATCATTAAATGGGCTTATCGCGGCAATGTGTATGGCGCCGGTCGTGGTGCCGATATGTACGACTCCAACGGCGATGGCCAACCCGACAGTTACTGCCCTTCGGCAGGTTCGGTCACTTTGAACACCAATGTGACGGTCAATGGCGGCACCATCCACCGCAATGTGTATGGTGGCGGTTCAATGGCCACAGTAGGCCCGCCTCCAACAGACTATAATCCCGGCAATTCAAAATGCACGGTGAACATCTATGGCGGCACCATCGGCGAGGTGGTGAGTAGTGGTGCGGCAGCAGGGTCTCTCTACGGCGGCAACGTTTACGGCGCAGGCCGTGGCATCATCGACCAGCTTGCTCCTTTGACGCAGTATGCCTCTGCCAGCAATACCGAGGTGAATGTCGAAATAGGCAATGCAACCGACAAGGTGATAGGCAATGTGTATGGCGGCGGCTCCTACGGGCAGGTGAAGAAAGAAACGAATGTGAACATGAAGGCCGGCCACGTCGAAGGCTCCGTCTACGGCGGCGGCATGGGCTTCGAAACGGAAGTGATTGCCGGTTTGGTGGCGGGCAACGCCACCGTCGATATGACGGGCGGCACCATCGAGCGTAGCATCTATGGCGGTGGCCAAATGGGCTCGGTGGGCATCTTCACGGCTTCTGATACGATTACCTATACAGTTGGACCACATACGGGGACCAAAGTGCCCGTTCCCACGGCTTGCGAAGCCAATACCGGCTTGACCACCGTGAAAATGAGCGGCGGCAATGTCGGACTTCTCGGATCGCTGATGCCTTGGGGCGACCACAACCCCGATGACGACGACCGTGGCTGGATTTTCTGCGGCGGACAAGGCTTGGGCGACTCCATCACTTATCCTAAAGCCATTGCAATGGGCGTGGTGGGCAGCACCTATCTCGAAATCAGCAACCCAACATCGGGTGCATCACCCTTAGTCACCGCATCGGTGTATGGTGGCTGCGAGAATGGCTTGGTGTTGAACGACACCTATGTGAAGATTATGGGCGGACAGATTGGCACTGGACTTGTTTCCAAGGAAGAGATTAACGGCGTTTTGGCGGGTACGTTTGACGCACCTTATTCTGAAGAAAAGTGGACACAAGCCATTAATGCAGTGCAATCGGGCGTTGAAGCCGATATTAATGAAATTGCCGCCCAGTTCCACGAATGTGATGCTTGGGAATACGGCAAAGTGGTAGGAACAGAAACGAAATACTATGTGTACGACTATTATGCCGATAGCACATCTCACCCGAACAATGACCCTGACAATCCTGACTATCATACCGCTTCGATGGAAGGCTCCAACGGCCACTCGTTCTTCGGCAACGTGTTTGGCGGCGGCTCGGGCTACTATCCCATCGCACCCGGCGTATGGCGTCGCTCGGCTGGTCAGGTGAACGGCAACACCCATGTCGAAATCACGGGAGGCCACATCCTCACCAGCGTTTATGGCGGCAACGAGACCACCGATGTGAAGGGCAAATGCACCATCGAGATGAGCGGCGGCACCCTCGGCGTGCCGCGCACCATCGCGCAGATTAAGGGACACCCCGTCACATGCTACCTCTTCGGCGCAGGCATGGGCGACACCCGTACCCAGTTCAACACTTGGACCAATGTGGACGAGGTGGAAGTGAACATCACCGGCGGCACCATCTTCGGCTCCATCTTTGGCGGTGGCGAAGACGGCCACGTGCTTGGCGATGTGGCGGTGAATGTGGGTCAGGCTGAAAACAAGACCACCCTCATCGGCACTTGGGGCTATTCCTACGTTGACGGCAACGTGTTTGGCGGCGGTCGTGGCTTCTCGGGTCATGCTCTCACCGCAGGCGCGGTGTGCGGTAAAGTCGATGTGCATATCACTGGAGGCACCATGCTTGGCTCCATCTATGGCGGTGGTCGTTTGGCCTCGGTGGGCATCAACCTTGAGCCTGCCGAGATTGAAGACCCGAATAATCAGGGCCAAATGATCCCGAATCCACAATATGGTGTGATTCAGCAATCGGGCGACCGAGGCAAAGTCACCATCAGCATTACTGGCGGCAGCATCGGTAACGACCATGAGTCCATCTATACCCACGCCGACCATACCTTCGGCGGCAACGTTTTTGGCGGTTCTATGGGTCGTCTTACCTTGTTGGACGGCTCGTACAACAAACTGTGGCCGAAGTTGGGTCAGGTGAGGAGCACTACCATTAACATCAGCCAGACGGCAACAACCAACAAAACCACCATCCGTGGCAATGTTTACGGAGGAGGCGAGTATGGCACTGTGATTGCTGATGCCAAGGTCACTGTTGGCGGCGGCACTGTTTGGGGTAATGTGTATGGTGCCGGTCGTGGTGACGAGGAACACTCGAATGCAAGTGCAGGCAATTACACCCATCCTGTTAATGGAAACATGCAGGTGACCCCGTTGAAGGCGGCAGGACGTGTGGAAGGCAACACCGAGGTGAACATTGATGGCGGCTGGGTCAAGAAGTGCGTGTATGGCGGTGGCGAGCTGGCTTCGGTAGGTCTGCCTCTTTCGGCTATTGAACACCAGTCAGGAACCAATTACCACTTGAGCTGGCCTGTCGCGTTCAAGTACAAACCGAACACCGGCAAGGCCAAGGTCAACGTCACAAAAGGCCGTGTCGGTATCTCCGGCAAGGACTTCATGGGTCCATGGGTTAAATTCGGCACTAACAACCAGTTGGTTCCATACGTCAAGGTCGATGAAAACTTATCGGTTGCCCTCGTCAAAGATAATAATGGTAATTGGGTTGCCTACCAGAACAATGAAGGCCAATGGGAGCTCTACAACCCAAGCGGTTTTAAGCCCAAGGATGCCATCAAGGATGCCCGCGAGGACAACGGCGACGTGTATGGCGGCGGCAAGGGCAAGTCGGGCGAAGCCTACACCTACGCCCACCTTGCCAACGTTGATACCACTTGGATTAGCATCGAATACCCCAACAATGATGTCACACCAGAAACCTACAAATCGTACACGGAAGACTTTGAGTACGCCTGCTACATGAACGAGGAGGGTTATGCCTACAGCGCGTTGGGTTGCATCACCGGTGCTGTGTATGGCGGCGGTGAGAACGGCCATGTCAACAACAATACGAACATTACGCTTACCATGGGCCTCGTTGGTCACGCTGTGTACGGCGGCGGCAAGGGTAAGGACAAATACACAAATGATCAGAACCAGAAAGTCTATAGCATCACCTCCGGCAAGGTGTATGGCAACACCAACATCACCATCGATAGCGGTTATGTGGTGCGTAGCGTCTTCGGTGGCGGCAATACCGCTTCGGTTGGTAAGGGTAACTATTTGGGTTATCCTATTGACCAAGCCGGCAACCTGCTCGAAACTGGCAATGCCATGGCCGACTCCATTGCCAATAGTGGAAAATGCACCATCAACATCAATGGCGGCACCCTTGGCATGTTGCCCGTTGCGAACAGTCAGAATGTAAAGGATCCAAAAGATGTCATTAAGGACAACATTCCATACGGTTCCGTGTTTGGCGGCTGCCGTGGCCTCGTTGAAGCTGCCTGCGACGTGCAAGCCAGCATCGAGTCGCTGTTGAGTTTCGTCAACAACACAGAAGTCAACATTGGCGGCACTGCCGGCAATGGTCCCACACTCCACGGTTCGGTGTATGGTGGAGGTCAGGACGGTCACGTGCGCCACACCACCGATGTCACCGTGAATAAGGGTGAGATTGGCGTAGAGTTCGTGAGTCCTTCCGCTGCTGCAAACTCGGTGGGCAGCAACGATCCCAACTCTTTATACTGGATGTCACGTGGTAACGTGTTTGGTGGAGGTTCTGGTATCAGTACATACAAAGTTGGCAATGTCGATAAATACAGCCTGTATGCCGGTAGCGTTATGGAGACCACAGAGGTCACCATCAACAACGGTACCATTCACGGCGACGTGTTTGGCGGCGGCAATCTGGCTTTGGTGGGTGACACCCTTACTGGCAATAACTCAGGCAACGTGACTGGAACCGGTGGCAAATCCCTGAACCGTGCCAAAGTCACCATCGTCAACGGCAATATCGGTAAGGGTAGCGATGTCAACAATAGTATTTTCATTACTGCGGGAGACACCCTTGCTCCATTTGGTGTAGGCTATGCCGCACATGACACGACCATTTATTTTAGCTACGGCGGTAGTGTGTTCGGTGCTGGTAAGGGTATGAAGTCTGACGATTTCAAGAAATACTGCGTCGTTGACAGCACGAGTGTCACCATCCAAAATGGTACGGTGTTTGGCGAAGTGTATGGCGGTGGCGAAGATGGCCACGTCAATTACCACACCAGAGTGAAGATGCAAGGTGGCCTCGTCGGCACCATCGGCAACACCGGTTATGACGGCAACATCTATGGCGGCGGAAAGGGTAGTGGCGACTTTGTGGATGTGACTTACACTGCCGATTCAATCGTTAATGAATTCCGTATCTATCCGACCTGCGGTCGTGTGGGTGGCAACACCTACGTCACCATGACGGGTGGTAGCATCAAGGGCTCCATTTATGGCGGCGGTAGCTTGGCCCTCACCGGTGTGGACGAGAACGGTGTCTTCGATCCCACGGTCACAGGTTTCGTTATCGCTGATCATGGCAACACCGACATCAAGGTGATTGGCACCAACGACACCCCAACCCAAATCGGTACTACTGTTTTGGAAGATCTGTTGAACACCTTCTACAGTGTCGGTGACGTCTTCGGCAGCGGTCGAGGCGACATCGAGAACTACATGGATATCCTTGCAGGTCGTGTCACCAACAGCACGATTACCATTGACGGCAATTCCAGACATCAAGGCAGCGTGTTCGGCGGCGGCGAGATGGCCAGCATCGGCTGGTGGACCACTACAGGAACAGGTACTAATGCAAAATCGCCATTTATTCCCAACACTGGTATGGCTACCATCACCATCAGTGGCAATCCCATCATCGGAACGCCGGAAGAACATAATGCAATACTTGACGATGATTATGATGACCCCGTCGTTATTTTACAAGCGGGTGCTACCCCCATCCCAAGCCCTTGGACCAAATTTGATGAACACGGCAACCTGATACAAACCTGCACCGGCAACGTGTATGGCGGTGGTCAAGGTGAGGTGGATTTGAAACGTCCCCACTGGGTTTCTATGGCTCGTTCATGGTCATCCGACATTACCATCAACGGCGGCACCATATATCATAAGGTGGTTGGCGGCTCCGAGCAAGGCTCAGTGGCTAATGACACCTATGTCAAAGTTTATGGCGGTACCATCGGCTCTATTGTGGATGCAGGAACCGGTGCAAACAACCCGTTCTCATTTGGCGGTGTGTATGGCGCTGGCTACGGCTGCGATGACCCCGATGAAAGTATAAGCATTTTCCATAACGACTCGACAGCTTTCATTTCGGATTATACACCTGGTAAATTAGCTGGTCGCGTGTATGGCGACACACGGGTCGACATCATGGGCGGCACCTTGAAGGGTAACGTCTATGGCGGCGGAGAGCGTGCCTATTTAGGCTCTGAAACGAACACCACCAAAGGCAATGCCGTGGTCAACATCGGTAAGGGCACTTTGATTTCACCTGGTGGCGATGCCATTGCTTCTACTGTTCAGGGCGATGCCACTTTCGTGGGCACGGCCAGTGTGTTTGGCGCCAACAAGTTTGAAGGCACGCCTTACGGCAATGTCACGGTGAACGTTTTTAGGACGCATCACACAACTGCAGATGCTTGTCCGACCATTCCTGAGTTTCCACAGGGCAGCACAGCTGCTGATACCCTTGCTTGGCTGAACGAGTTACAACAGAACCAGGATGATCCATTCATCAACTATGCCATCTACAACGTCTACGGTGGCAGCGATTTGGTGGACTACCTGCCTAATGCCAACAAGGAGGCCACAGTGAATGTGTATTTGTGCAGCGAAAACACCATTTACAAGGTGTATGGCGGTGGCAAAGCTGCATCAATAGGTTCTCCAGAAAACAGCTACGAAACCAATGCCAACGTCAACATCTTTGGCGGTCGTATGCACCAAGTGTTTGGCGGCGGCTACGGTAACCAGGCCACACCGGCCAACATCAACGGCACAGCTGCTACAACCATCAACGGCGGTATCATCTGCGAGTTGTATGGCGGTAGCGACAGCTACGGCAACATCAACACCATCGAATTGGTGATCAACAAAGAAGGCGAATGCCCGGTCGTGATTGGTCATACTTACGGTGGTGGTAACGAATCTCCAGAGATTGGAGATATATACGCCACGCTTGAATGTAATCCCGAAAGCCCTGACATCTACGGTAACTTCTATGGCGGTTCACATCAAGCCACCCATTATGGCAATGTCACCGTCAACGTTTATGGCGGCATCGTTGGAAACCTCTTTGGTGGATCGGAAGGTGCGGAGGGCCATCCTGCCGATATCAAGAAATATCCCACGGATTGGAATGAAGAAGGCAACCCTGGTGGCTATTCGCAAGAGGTATTAGATTTCATGGCGGCGCATCCACAGCTTGCTGGCACGGGCGGCAATGTCACCGTGAACCTCTATGGCGGCACCATCACCAATGTGTTTGGAGGCAGCGATGTCAATGGCAACATTGAAGGTATCATTACGGTCAATGTGATGGACGATGAAGGACAATGCCCGTTAGACATCACCAACATCTACGGCGCAGGCCAAATAACAGCTTACACTCCCGACTCAATCTCTGTGACGCAAGGCGAGCAAACTATTAAACAAACGCCTATCTCTCCTGTTATCAATCTGATCCATATCGTCAAGAAAGAAAGGACTGTTAATGGTAATACTGTTGTGTATGGTCCTATCAGGAACAATGTGTATGGCGGTGCCAAAGGTGCTACCGCTACTGTTACCTCTAACCCACAGGTGAATATTGGCTACGTTGAAAGCAACATGTCCAACCTTATTCCTTCAGATTATCCTAATCCCAGTACGCTTACCAATTGGCCAAGTGTCACCGTCAATGGCAACGTGTTTGGCGGCGGCGAAGAGGCTTCCGTCCTCGGCCATACTGAAGTGAACATGGTCAGCGGCGAGATTGGCGTGATGAGTGTACACAAGGTTGAAGGTGAAGGAGGACAGATGATAGATTCCATCATTCCCGGCCTGAACATACCTTATTACGACTTGAACTTGTTGTGCGGTAGCGTGTATGGCGGCGGCCAAGGTGATGTAAGGTCAGATACCTTGGGATGGGTTTCGGGCAACGCCAGCGTCAACATTTCCGGCGGCAAGATTCACAACTGCATCTATGGCGGCGGTATGTTGGGTTCTGTGGGTAGTGGCGACCTCACTACCGACACCACGGGTGTGGCCACTGTCACCATGACGGGCGGCGAACTTGGTCCCTTGGATGGTACTGGCTTGAATGCCTACTTGTATGGCGGCGGTCGAGGCAAGGTTGTGGATGGCAATGATGCCTATTGGAACTTTGCCAATGTCGATAAGGCTATCGTCAACGTGAGCGGCGATGCGAGAATCTACGGTTCCATCTTCGGTGGTTCGCAAGACGGTCACGTGCTCGACAGCACCATAGTGAACTTCAGTGCCGATTCGCTTGGCACGACGGGTCAAACCACTTGGGACGGCAACATTTTTGGTGGTGGCCGTGGCTACGATGGTTTGGCACTCTCGGCAGGTAACGTCGGCAGCAATGTCGTGGTGAACGTGACTGGCGGCCATTTGCTTGGTTCCGTCTACGGCGGAGGTCGTTTGGCTTCGGTAGGTCTTTACAACGTCAGCCCGACCATTACCCCCGATCCGGAACATCCAGAACAAACGATTCCCAACCCGCAATACGGCCAACTCAATACCGACAACAAACATGGCAACATCATGGTGAACATTAAAGGCGGCATCATCGGCAACGACGATGAGTCGATCTATCACTACTACGACAACACCATAGGCGGTAACGTCTTTGGCGGCTCCATGGGTCGTTTGACCCTGTTGAACGGTGATCCAAACCCCGTATGGCCCGAGTTAGCCAAGGCTAAGAAAACCAACGTCAACGTGAGCGGCAGCAGCACCCAAATCAGGGGCAATGTCTATGGTGGTGGCATGTTGGGCACCGTGGCCAAAGATGCCACAGTGACCATTACGAACGGCACCATCTGGCGCGACGTGTATGGTTCGGGCATGGGTAGTTCGGACTACACCACGGCAACCTCCATCACCCCCTACACGCCTATGGGCTTGGCAGGCCGCGTCTTTGGCAACACCGAGGTCAACATCGACGGAGGTTGGATCCAGAAGAGCGTCTATGGCGGCGGCGAGTTGGCCTCTGTTGGTCACATCACCGACTCCATCAAGCACGATTCCGTGACAAGCTCCCAATTTTATCACCCACTCAACATCAGCTGGCCTTACCAGTTCGATTACGAAAACGGCACCGGCATCGCCACCGTCAACGTCAAGGGAGGCCGTATCGGCATCGCTGGAAAGGACTTCATAGGTCCGTGGGTTGAAAAAGGTAATCAGATGGTTCCATATATCAAGGATGGTAATCAATGGGTTGCCATTGTTGAAGAAACCGTTGGAGAAGAAACCACTTTGGTTCCCTATATCAAGGATGGTAATCAATGGGTTGTTTACAACAATACCAGTTTTGACGCCAAGGATGCCCTCAAGAAAGCCCGTAAGGACAACGGCGACGTGTATGGCGGCGGCAAGGGCATTGCAGGCCCGCGCTACATCTACGCCCACTGCGCCAATGTGGACAGCACTGTGGTCGTGGTCAACTATACCGACCCCAATGCCACTCCAGAGAACTACAAACCGGAAGCCAATAATCTTGGTATAGACTATGTCTACAAGTTCTATCCTACAATAAGTGATTGGACGTATGCAACTAAGCGTTGCATCGCTGGTGCCCTTTATGGCGGCGGCGAGAACGGCCACGTCAACAACAACACCGAGATCACCTTCAATAATGGCCTCGTCGGACACAATATCTACGGCGGTGGCAAAGGCAGCGATACCTATGAAGAAACCATTTACACATGGGGAGTAGATCCAGAGACAGGCCAACCCATCCAAACCGGCTCTGAGACAAAAGAAATCACGAGCGTCTCGGCTGGCAAGGTGTACAACAATACTTCTGTCACCATCAACGGCGGCTATGTGGTGCGCAACGTGTATGGCGGCGGCAACCGCGCCTCGGTGGGCAAGGCCAACTATGCCAGTGGTCCGGGTGTTTACCAAGAAGCTGGCTACGGCGAGCATTGGACCCAAGAGAACGCAGCAGAAATGAAAGGCTACCTCGACAACTCAGGCCACACCTACGTGAATGTCTTCGGTGGTGAAATCGGCACCATCAATGGTGAAAAGGACGACCTGCCCACGGGCAGCGTGTTCGGCGGCGGTCGTGGCGAACCAGCCCCCAACGTGCCGCAGCTCCTCTCACCCCGCATTTTCTACTATCCCGAGTTCTTCTTGGCCTATGTCAACCACACCCATGTCACCATTGGTGAAGACACGTTAGCTACGCCCAACGCAAACAGCCCGCGCTTATATGGTTCGGTGTATGGTGGTGGTGAAGACGGCCACGTGCGCTGGAGCACCGATGTCGTCGTCAACGATGGCGAGATTGGCAATGAATACAAAAACCCAGCCTATGCATCCCGCTTGGTTGGAACCAGTGACCTGAACCACTTCCATTGGGTGGGTCGTGGCAATGTGTACGGTGCCGGCTCTGGCTTGACCATGTACAAAGATAACGGAGTAGAAAAATACAGTAATGCTGCAGGCTCGGTGACTCAATTTACCAATGTCACCATCAACGGCGGTCTTATTCACCGCAACGTGTACGGCGGCGGCTCGTTGGCCACCGTGGGTCCTCCGCGCATCCGTCTCAAATACGATGCCGACAGTACCCAAACCCTCGCCCGAGTGAACATCAACGGTAAGATTGGTCTGCTTTCGGATGTCGATGGTCACTATACCGTTGAGGAGGGAGGAGTGCAAGTGCCCAAGACCTTCAGCTATGGCGGCCATGTGTTCGGCGGCAGTCGCGGTATCGTCGACGCCAACCATCCCGAACTTAACTGGGATCAATTCTCCACCACAATCTACACCCAGGTCAACCTCGACAAGGTGACCAAAGAAAACCAAGACCATTCGGTTGAGACGGTCAACGTCGCTCATGTGTTGGGCGATGTGTATGGCGGCGGCCAGTTGGGTTGTGTACTGCAGTGCACTGATGTCAATGTGAACGACGGCACGGTCGGCACCATCGGTTACGTCAAAAAGCAAGTCCGTCCCAATCCCGACCCCAATCCGACTTTATTAGACTCCATTGTCCATACTTCCGGCGGTAGAGTGTTTGGCGGTGGCCAGGGTCTCGATACCGACCGTAACGCAGCCTTAGTCAAAGACAGCACCAACGTCACCATCAGCGGCGGCCACGTGCTTTGGAGCGTGTATGGCGGTGGCGAGTTGGCTAGCGTGGGCTTGAGAGATGTCATCTGGACAGACGAAACCCAAACAGTAGTCAAAGACTACATCCCCAAACAAAGCCAAACACACATTGACTCCACCGGCGTGGCCATGGTGAATATCTTCGGCGGCCAGGTGGGTCCGGCACCCATGTTCATGAACAGGTCAGGTAATATTGTCGAACCCTCTGAAGCCGACTCCATCAACGTCCCCTGCGGCCTGAACGGTATTGATGGCTATGTGTTTGGCGGCGGAAAAGGCGTCGAAGAGGACTATATCGACTATGCGCATCATCCGGAGCTTGGCCCTTATAGCGGCCTCTATTACGAGTTCGCTGACGTGAACAACGCCTACGTAACGGTGAATATGTCCATGGACAACGGCACCCATACCAACCGCTTGTGGGGCAGCACCTTCGGTGGTGGCGAGGACGGCCACGTGTTGGGCGATGTCCATACCTATTATTATAACGGACTTATGGGCACCGAAGGCACCACAAGTTATGACGGCAACATCTTCGGTGGAGGCCGCAACTACAGTAAAGCCAACTACAACGCCGGCCGTGTGCGCGGCAACATCACCGTCCACATGGGCGGCGGCCAAATCTACGGCTCCATCTTCGGCGGCGGTCGTCTTGCCTTGACGGGTGTCGACCTCTACGGCAACATACTCACCGACGAAGAGGGCGAAAACGGCGCGAAATACGGTAACGTGTTCGTCAAAGTGAACGGCGGCACGATTGGCAACGACACTCCGGTGCAGGTAACGTATCCGGGTGGAACTACAGTGACTATGCCCTTCGTCCAGAACTTTACCAAGCATCCCATGGGCGATGTGTTTGGCGGCGGCAAGGGCAGCATGGAGGGCATTGCCAATCACCCGAAAGCTTCGGCATTGCTCGTCTCTTTGGTCAAAAACACCGAGATTATCGTTACCGACTCTGTTAAGAATGGCGAACTTATCGGTCGTCCCAAAATTCTCGGCTCCGTCTTCGGCGGCGGCGAAGTAGGCAACGTAGGCCAGTTTGAATGGGACAATGTTCTGGATCCGCTTTATAACTCTGTTAATGTTGATCCGGATCATCCCACACCATATACCATTGGCAATATCACGCTGAAAGAGGGCACGGGCAAGACCAAGGTCACTGTCAGCGGCGGACAAATCGGCTACGACAGGATGTTGATGGATTACACCCTCGTGGGAGGCAATGGCGCAGACAAGTACAACCTCAGATTCAACACCGACGTCGGCCACGTGTTTGGCGGCGGCGAGGGTGAGCGTGGCAATCCTGCAAATTATCCCATCATCAACCCCAGTAGCACTACACCAGGAGTCCATAACAACAAGCGATTGATTGACCTCATGGGCACTGTTGGCGAAACTCAGGTGATTATCTCCGACACGCTTTTCCAATCGGGCAACGTCAGTCGCTCGGCTTGGGTGAAAGGCTCTGTGTATGGTGGCGCCATGAACGGCCACGTGCTGAACGATACCAAGGTGACCATCAAAGGCGGACAGATTGGCGCAGGCCATTATGATGACAAGGATTCTTTGTACTATGGCACTAACCAGTTCTTCAACCCGAATACCTATTTCACGCAACATTCCGATCTCCACGATGTGGCTACGAATGACGCTTTGGCCGAATGTGTCAGCTGGGACTATGGTAAAACCTATAACAGCGGAACAGATGACGAAGTTACCCTTTACAAGCCTTTCGACCCTGTGCTTTTGAGTCAAGACACCGTTCCTTCCGACGGCAAGACTTGGTTCGGCAACGTGTTTGGCGGTGGTTCGGGTTACTATCCTTACATTGTAAGAAATCATAATTACACCGCCGATTCCACCGTTTGGAATCGAGAGTCGGGCAAAGTGTATGGCAACACCACGGTGATTGTCAAGGGTGGCCATATCCTCACCAACATTTATGGCGGCTGCGAAACCACCGACGTGGGCCATTTCGACTATTCCAATGGTATCGAATATAAATCGGGCGGCGAAGCCACCGTCACCATGAGTGGCGGCACCCTCGGCGTGCCGCGCACCTTGGCCCAGATTGACTTGCACCCCGTCACCTGCTACATCTTCGGCGCTGGCAAGGGCGACCCGCGCACCAACTTCAACACCTGGACTAATGTGCAAACGGCCACGGTGGAAGTCAGCGGCGGCTACGTCTATGGTTCTGTCTTCGGCGGTGGCGAGGAAGGCCATGTGATGGGCAATGCGACGGTCACTGTCCAAAACGCTTACGACGATGAGAACAACCTCATATCGAGTCCTGTCATCGGCACCACCGGTGTCTCATACGTGGATGGCAACATCTTCGGCGGTGGTCGTGGCTTCTCGGGTGAGGCCCTCACGGCTGGCGTAGTGGGCGGCAATATCAATGTCCACATCAAGGGCGGCACTATGCTCGGCTCCATCTACGGCGGCGGTCGTTTGGCTTCGGTGGGTACACACTTCTCCCAACCCGACGATCCTAATTACGGCCAATTCCAAGATGGCTCCGACCACGGTTATATCACCGTCAACGTCAGCGGCGGCACCATCGGCAACCCCCACGAATATGTTTATTACCCCGACCCCATACAGCATCCGGGAAAGACACTTGAGGCTACCATTGGTGGCAACGTGTTCACGGGTTGCATGGGTCGTATCACCCTGCTCAACGGCAACGTCAATCCCAGATGGCCTTCCTTGGGCAAGGCGAAGGAAACCGAACTGACTATCAGTCAGGAGGATGATTTAGTGCCCACCATCATCAAGAGTTCGGTGTATGGCGGCGGCCAGTTCGGCACCGTGCGCGACAATGCCACTGTCAACATCAAGGGCGGCACCATCGGAACAGATGTGAAACATCCCAACTACAACGGCACCACCAACAAGAATCACTACCACTTCGGCAGCGTGTATGGCGCAGGCTTCGGCAGCAACGACATTAGGTTTGAAGGCGATTACGCCAACGACTCCACTGCAAACGGCCTCTACAAGCGCCCAGTGGAGATTGCAGGTCGTGTGTATGGCAATACCTTTGTCAACATTGAAGGCGGTCAAGTGTTGGAGAATGTCTTCGGCGGCGGCGAGTTGGCCAGCGTCGGTATGGTGAAAATCAACGGCACCACCACCACCAAGGTCAAAGGCGTTGCCACCGTCCACATGACGGGCGGCGAGGTAGGTCCTTTGGACATGACTGGCCTCAATGCTTACGTCTACGGCGGCTCCGAAGGTGTCGATGTCGACATCACTTCCGACCATTTTGGTGCTTATAAGGAATACTCCAACGTGAACGAGACCCATGTCATCGTTGAGAATGGAACCAATTCAAGTGGTCAGCAAACCTCGCCTCATGTTCACGGTTCGCTCTTTGGCGGTGGCTCCGACGGTCACGTGTTGGGCGATGCCAATGTGACATTCAACGGCGGCACCCTCGGCACATGGGGCACCACCACTTGGGACGGCAACATCTTCGGTGGCGGACGTAACTTCAAGGCCTCTAATCTCACCGCAGGCCGCGTGGAAGGCAACATCCATGTCAACATGAGTGGCGGCTTAATGTACGGCAACATCTATGGTGGCGGTCGTTTGGCCTCCACGGGTGTCGATGTAAACGGTGATACCATTGCGGGTACCGACCACGGTCACATCTTCGTCACCGTGACGGGCGGCACCATCGGCGTGGACCATAAGACCACGGATGGCCATGATGCCAACGACCAACCCATCACGGCATGGGTAGGCCAATACGGCGGCAATGTTTTCGGCGGTGCTATGGGTTACGACCTGAAGCCCGACATGGCAATCCCCACCACCATCCCAACGAGTGAAACCGATCCTAGTTTTGGAGCTTATACCGATTCCATTAGGAGTAACTTGGCTTGGGTGAAGAATACCGAAGTCAATGTGGGTGGCGTGGCTGATACCGCGTTTGTGTGGGGCAATGTGTTTGGCGGCGGCAGGTCGGGCCGTGTCTATAAAGACACCAAAGTGACCATCGAGGGCGCCAGTGTCATCGGTGTCTACCGTGGCGAGCCTGGTAATACAATGGATGACGACGAATTGGCCGAGTTGTTCTATAGTGGCTCAGTCTATGGCGGTGGTTTGGGCAGCGAGAGTAGTGTGACTACCAATGGCCAACACCTCTGGCCCGAAGTGGGCCGCGTGTTCGGCAACGACACAGTCTATATCAAGAACAAGAGTGGCAAAGAACCTTTAATCCGCAACAAGATTTACGGCGGAGGTGCATTGGCCAGCATAGGCACCGTTGACGAAAACGGCAATTATACCACTGATCCCAATGGCAAGCCCACGGGCAATACTTACGTTGAAATGAGCGGCGGCAAACTTGGTCCTTTGGACATGAGCGGCGTCAATGCCTACTTGTATGGCGGCGGTATGGGACAGCCTGCCTACATTTACAAGGACTTCGGCAAGGTGAACAACACCCATGTTGTAGTGAAGGACGAGGCCCTCGTGTTCGGTTCCATCTTCGGTGGAGGCGAGGACGGCCATGTGGTCGGTGATGCACTGATTGACATGAACGGCGGCACCCTTGGCACTTGGGGTACTACCACTTGGGACGGTAACATCTTCGGTGGAGGCCGCAACTACGAAGCAGCACACGAAGCCACCGGCCGTGTGGGTGGCAACGTTACCATCAACGTCAGGAAAGGCACCATGCTTGGTTCGGTCTTTGGCGGCGGTCGATTGGGTTCGGTTGGTGTCAATGATTTGGATTATCCTTCAGGTTTTGACATGCAAGACGGCGACGGCCACGGCTTCATTACCGTCAACATCGGTGGCGATGATGAAAACGGGCAGACAGGCAATATTGTCATCGGCCATTCCTTTGACCCGACCCATCCTGACGAGCGCGTGGGCGGTAACGTGTATGGTGGTGGCAAGGGCATCGCAGGTCCGTCCGACCACATCTATACCCGCTTGGCACAGGTGAAAGAAACCACGGTGAACATCAAGGAAAGAGAAGGAAACTTCATGACTTGGATTGAAGGCTCGGTGTTCGGCTCAGGTGAGGACGGCCACGTACTACAAAACACACACGTCAATGTGTATGGTGGACAAATCGGTGGTGCGAGCTATGCTGACGGTGCCAATTTAGATCCGTGCACTAACTACTACCACGGCAATGTGTATGGCGGTGGTCGTGGTGTAGATCAGTATATTGCAAGCATTACAAATCCAGGTACACCAGAAGCTGACACTACATGGAAATACAGCGAAACTGCCGGTAGGGTGGGCATCAACACCTACGTCAATATCTATGGCGGTCGTATCGTCCGTAGCGTGTATGGTGGCGGCAACCTCTCGTCGGTGGGCGATGCCAATGTCCAGAATACTGGCTTGGCCACTGTCAACATTGTTGGCGGTATCATCGGCTTCGCCAGCGAAGGCAGTAGTAGCAACAACTACAATTATAGGGACTATGGCAATGTGTTTGGCTCAGGCCACGGCATTATCGCCGATGATGAACATGAGGAGTATAAGGAATTGGCTTACGTCAAGAACACTCATGTGACTATCGACAGCGTCGCAATGATTTATGGCTCGGTGTTCGGAGGCGGCGAGGACGGCCACGTGAGACAGAACACCCTCGTTGATGTGAAGGGTGGCGTCATAGGTCAAGAAAACGAAGACTTCTTGCACGGCAATGTGTATGGCGGCGGTCGTGGCCTCATTCAGACAAACGGCACTGTCAGCCCGACAGCAGGCGAGGTGTTTGGACACGCTACGGTCAACATCATGCAGTCTGAAAGAAAAAACAGTCAAGGAAAGTATTACACGCCCGTGGTTTGGAATAACGTGTATGGCGGCGGAAGCCGTAGTGTGGTGAGTGACTATAAGGTGGTGAACATGTCAGCCGGTATAGTCCACGACCATGTGTTTGGCGGCAGCCGCGACATTCCTGCGGCCCGTCCGAACAAGGCACCGCGTTGGGTCAACATGTGGGGCGGCACCATCTGTGGCAACTTGTACGGATGTAGCCACAACTCCATCGACAGTGTTAGTGATGGCCAGGCTGATAAATGGGCTTCCTTTATCAACATGAGTGGAGGCACCGTCAGAGGCAATGTGTTTGGCGCAGGTTATGGTGGCGACATCGAAGGCATCATAACTGACCCGGAGCGTGGCGGTCTTGTTGGTGGCTCTGTGGGCATCCTGATTGGCAAGAACGCCATCGAGAGTGCAAACCTGACAGAGATAGGCGAAGCCAACATCCATAAACCAGCCACAATCGTTATGGACTCGCTCAACATCTTTGGCAATGTGTATGCCGGTGCCGACATGGTTCATGACTCAACTTGGGGCAAGTATGCCGTGTCAGGCTATAGCAACATCTACATCGACGGTACGGGCTACGACTCGGAACACAATGTTGGATCAACTAACAATCCTTACATGTACATCGGCAGCAATGGCGGCGGCATTTACGGCAGCGGCAACAACTGTGAGGCGGGTGAGGAAAGCCACAACATCCTCGTCAGGAACTACGGCGCCCGCAACTCAGGCGACGAGCTGACGCAAGCCACTCGTACATTGACTACTATCCAGCGTGGCGGCACCGTTGTGCTTGAGAATATCAACATGAACCTTTCTGGTGCCTACGACATCAGCGTTCCTAATGTGAATCGAAAGTTTGGTATTGAGAAGATTTATGATGGCTTGTATGTCGCCAATGCCAGCGGCCTTGTGTTGGGTTCAGGTGCCCAGTATGATTCAGTTATGATTGATACCGTCAAGTTGGTCAAGAGCGTGTATCTGCCTTCAGGCACCGAATCGGCTTATAACCACATGGGAGCACAAGATACTTGGGATGTGGTTGGCATTCAAGGCGACTCGCCAGAAGAGGCCAGTTTGTACCGTTTGACTACTAATGGCGCTACTACTACTCCTGTACTCTTGGCGACAGCCTATGAGAACGTCATTATCTTCAACGACAAGTCGAAGCTGAGAGTGCGTTACAAGGACGAAACTGACGGCAAAACCAGATACGGCCAATTGGAAGGCTTCTTCCGTATGAGAGGCGATGCCTACGAGCCGTATTACCTCGAAGAGAGCTTTGCCTATGCTCGTCCGAAATACTCGGATTATACGGCTATCCCGGAATTGACCGAAGGCAACTTGTCGGACGGTGGCTTCCTTAGCTACAACACTCCCTACAACTTTTTCACTGATGATGGTGCTCAATACACCAAAACGAATCAGCATCCTTACCTCCATCCATACCTGCTCGCCCATGGCAGGAACGATGTTCAGGAATACCGCTACTGGGTGGCTGCCAAGAACGAACGTCGTTGGTATGTTGATGGTACCCGTGGCTGGGGTAGAGACGTCTTGAAGTCCGTGGACATTGAGGCAGGACGTTATCCCAACAAACCCAAGAAGACCATCTTTGGAAAGGTGAATGATGGTACTACAAACTCTGGTATCGTCAATGAGCAGTATCCCGTGGATAAGTTTTCTTACGAGACCGACATCATCTATGTGGTCGGCGCACTGTCGGCTGCGGACGAGAAGGAAATCGTGAGAGGTGATACTCTACCCAACACTAATGGCAACGGCATTAACCACAAGCTCCCGCTGAAGCTCTTCCGTTACCCGGGCGGCCACAAGATGAGCAACCATAAGATTGACTATGGCACGGGCGAATATTGGGTGGATGAGGCTACTATAACGCCTGCAACACCTCAAACGCCTGAATCGCCTTGGTATCCTGTGGTGTCAAATGCCGGTCCTGGTGCAAACTATGGTGCCATGGTCGACGTGCAAGTTGAAGATACTCTTACCATGAAAGCTGTGGTATTGGACGGTCTGTACAAATACACGAGGGAAGATGTGATTATGCACGAGATTCCTACAGATACTTCGTCAAATTTGCCTACAGCTTGCCATAGGTTTAAAATGGACTTGGTCACCGAGCCTTTGATCATAACTCGTTCAGGGTCGATGCTCACCCTCGGCGACAGCACCGTGTTGATGCGTGGTTACAACAGTACCGATGCAGCGTATTGGTACACCAATGCGTTCTACGACACTGCCTATCTGAATCTGCATAATAATAACACTGCCTATGCTCATGAGACAGGTTTCCGTCACGGCGGTGCCATCTATGTGGACGGCAGCGTGGATAGGGATGGCAATGACATCGGTGCCACGGTGAACGTGACAGACACGGTGTACATCACTGGCAACAAGCAATTCTTGCGCATCGACGACAATCATACTGATACTATCAAGAGCAATGTGTTCCTGCCTACTTTCCACAAGCACCTCTACATCACCCACAGTTTGGATGAAAACACCAATATCGGAGTGACGAGTCCGAGAGGCAATGCTGATCCCACCTTCGAGACCAACACCTTCTCGGCTGTGGCGGAAGTCTATAATACGGTGACTAATTCGAATCAGGTGGCTCAGACTGTATGGACGAACAACAACTTCTACGATGACTTGGATTGGTTCTTCGTCAACGGACATAGCGACCAGAGTGAAGCTACCAAGAGAACCACCTATTTCGAGAACTTTAGTCATGACCCGAGCAGAACAGTGTATTTCGGCTGGACATGGGCCAATGTGGTGAGACAAAAGCCAGAAGGCTATTCAGCGTCTGACGGCAACATCTCGATTTCTTCTGAAAAAGGTCTTGCTTGGCTCATCAGTGTGGTGAATGGCAGGAATGGACAGACGGCAGACAACCTTTCGGGTAAGATAGTGAGCCTTGAAACAGCCAAAACAGGAACTATCAAGGATGTTTACGACATGATACAGTATGTGTGGGTGCCGGTTGGTGATCCGAGTAAACAGTCGTTTGCCGGTACTTTCGATGGAAACGGCCACCTCCTCACCAATATCTATGTCGAATTCCTTGGTAAGGGTGATAAACAATACAAACTCAACGACTACGGTATGTTTGGCAGTGTTAACGGCACAGTGAATCGTACCTTCTTGGTGAGCGGAGAGATTCACCCTGTGCATACCATCGACATCGGCAATGAGGAAACAGTGACCTACAACATCGGTGGTTTGGTTGGCACCCTTGAGGGCAACAACGCCATGGTCTCTAACAGTGAAGCTGCTATGGAAATCATCGGTACGCAAAAGGCTCGATTGAACGTTGTCGCTGGCGGTTTGGTCGGACAGATGACCTCTGGCGAGGTCCACTCGTCGATGGCTGCGTCTGACGTGACGGTGGGTGCTAGTTCCACGATGGGTGGTCTGGTGGGTAAAGCCACATCAGGTAAGATCAACAACTCGTTCGTCCATGCGGGCTTGAGCATCGATGGCGCTGTTACCGGTGTTGTCACAGGAGGTCTGTTAGGTAAAAATGAATCGGCGACGATGAAGAACTGTTATGTGGCTTCGATTACTCCTGAGAACTTGGGTGAATCGACCTATGACAGTATCGTAGGAGCCAACACATCAAATGCCAAAGTCGACAGCTGCTATGTAATGACGAGATACCAAGGCACTGGGGTTGTTGGTGCTCATTGTGGCTATTATGCCCCTGTCATCACTTCCGACGAGCTTGGCTACATGTATGCCGACAACAAAGTACAAAGCAACAAAGCTGATACTACCATGTTCGTGCTGTTGAACGAATGGGTGGACGTCAACAACAAGACGGGTCATAAGTATGCCCGTTGGGCACGTCCGGGCTTGTCGGAAATCAACGGCGACCTTCCTGTGTTGATGCTGAGTGAGTTCGACGGTGACCTTGCTCACCAAGGTGACTTCCGCAGCATGGGTACCTATTTGGGCGATTCCATCTTCCAATATGGTGGCCCTGCCCGTGATCGCGTTGAAGTGGATGCTGCACTGGCTCGCACCAAGGCAATCGCGACAAACAATGACTACTTGTTCATCTATGGCGACGTGAATAGTGTCAACGTTGCATCAAATGAAATCACCCAAAGCAAGGTGAGTATCTACGAACATGCATCCATCAAGTCGGTGGGTGGCTTGGCGAATTACGAGAACACATACGTGGGTATCACCTTCGACAACTCTCGTAGACATGCGCAGTCTACCGCTGGCGTGAATGGATTAGGCATCCAAGACTTGCCGCGTGACTGGCACATGTTCTCCACACCGTTGAGTAATGCTCCGTTGGGATTTAATTATCAAGGTCATAATGAGAATACCTATGATCCTAATAGTACTAATTATCCTAATTACTACAATGATGGTCACTACAACAACCCGTGGAAAAATACGGACACTGAGTTTACTTGGCTCAATGATGGTGATAAAGGAGACAATCGGTATTGGATGAAGGAGTATTCCGATTTCGATGGTTATTTCCCGACCAGTCGTGGTAACCTGTTTGATGCCAACTTGAACAACTTGTTCATTTTGAATTCTAACAGCGACGAAGCTTATTTGGTGGGCAATGAGCTCAAGAACCGTTATCCTTACGGTATGGACCTCTTCACTTGGTACGAGCCTCAATACCACTGGGTCAACTTCAAGCGTAATGGCCCCAACCACTGGCACAGTGATGAACCTCACCACCATTTGGACTATTATGGCGACCCGAATAATTATGGTAAGGAAGACTATTTGAACAAGAACGAGAACTCGCTAATCATAGGTAAAGGCTATATGGCGTCCATCTCCATCCCGACTTTCTTGCAGAGTCACGGTACACTCAACTCGGAAGCGTCTATCAAACTTACGAAAGAGGGAACATTCTGCACTGGTTGGAATTTGGTGGGCAACCCATTCCACGGCTACATGAATTTTGATGAATTTGCAGAGGCGAATGAGCTTGGAGCTGAAGCGTTCTATTATATTTATGATGCCGATGGTTACAGGGACTATCCTGAAAGTGCATTCCTTGTATATCCGAGAAATGGGTCAAAGAATGGCGCATACGCGGGTCAATATTTGCATCCGCACCAAGCCTTCTTTGTGTTGGCAGATTCCACCAATCAAGTGTTGAATTTCAACAAGACAATGATTGCGCCGAGGTCAGTGTTGGGTGCTACAGGAGATTTCGATGGACATTTCCGTGATGACGAATGGCGTCCGGAATATCCTTTGGTCAACCTCTTCCTGAGCAGCGACCATGGTTGCAGCGATATTACTGTCGTCGAGTTTGAGCGTCCCGAATGGGGCGGCGCGATGAAATTGCCCGAGTTGCGCAATGGCAACGGTATGTTCTATGGCTATCATGATCAAGAGCACTATTCGGCACTCTTCGCCAAGGAGGGTACACAACGTGTGCCGTTGTGGTTCGAGGCCAAGGAGGACGACTTCTTCACGATAAAGTGGAACACGGCCAACGGCGACTTTACTTCGCTCTACTTGATTGACAACCTTAGAGGTGTGCAATACGACATGCTGGCCAATAACGCTTACACCTTCGAAGGCCATAAGGATGACTACTACTCACGCTTCTACATCGTCTTTAATGTGACCGACGTGGAAGAGCATGTAGAACACTCATTCGCCTTCTTCGATGGTTCGCAGTGGGTGGTGACAGGCGAAGGCGAGCTTGATTTCATTGACTTGCAAGGCCGCATCTTGTGGCATGGTAAGTTGACAGGCGGCCAGAGCCGATTGACATTCCCGGTCGTGGCGAAAGGTATGTACATGCTCCGCTTAGTGAATTCAACTGAGACCAAGGTTCAAAAGATTATTGTAGAATGAGTCAACAACAAGGAGGTCAGAAGATGAAAAATAGAACAAATAATATGATCAAGAGATTCATAGCTGTAATAGGTTTGTTACTTGTTTTGACGAATCCAATTAAGGCCCAGGTGTTTCTTATGGACGAAGATGCCGGGGGAAATATAAGAATAAAAGATTCTGAATTTACGGTACCTGTTCCTTATCAGGGAACTGATTGGGATGAATACTTGTACACTCCCCTTGGTGACGGAGTCTTGTTGTTGACCGCCCTTGGCGGAGCCTATCTGTTGAGGAAACGGAAGAAATCGAAAGATTGAAAAAAATCCCGTTTCTGGTTCAAAAAAGTGAGTGCAAGTATATTTTTCTTATATTTGCACTTTCTTTATGCCTTGACTCGAAAGAATCGACATAATTCAAAACGATTTGAATATGGAAATAAAAAGAGTTTTCGACCTTCTTCAGAACTACGTGGAGAAGTATCCCAACCAGCAAGTGGCCCTCGCTGGAAAAAAGAACGGCCAATGGATAAATTATAGCTCACAATCTTATAAGGAACATGCCGACGCACTGAGTTATGCCCTCATCGAGTTGGGCATCGAGAAAGGCGACAAGGTCGCCATGATATTGACCAACCGTCCTGAATGGAACATGCTCGATATGGCCATCAGCCAAATCGGAGCCATCAACGTGCCGGTCTATCCCACCATCAGCGAGGAAGACTATCGTTATATTCTGCACGACTGCGATGCCAAGATGGTCATCATCGATGGCCTCAGCGTGATGAACAAGGTGACCAATATCTTGCCCGATGCGCCCAATGTGAAGTTGGTCTATACCATGGTCGACCGCGAGAAATATCCCTATTTCGACCAGTTGCTCCAGTTAGGTAAAGAGCACCCCCATGTCGAAGAGCTTGAACGGCGCAAGGCTGCCGTCGACGAAATGGAGTGCGCCACCATCATCTATACTTCAGGTACGACAGGCACCCCAAAAGGCGTGATGCTCTCTCACCACAACCTGATGAATCAATTCCCGAACTTCCACTATACCATCAGCGACACGTCCAACAAGGCCTTCAGCTTCTTGCCGGTGTGCCATGCCTACGAGCGTGCCCTGAACTATTGCTACCAATATCGCGGCATGTCGATTTATTATGCCGAAAGCTTAGGTACCATCGCCAGTGACATGCGCGACATCCATCCCACGATGATGTGTGCCGTGCCACGTGTATTGGAACGTTTCTATGATGCCATCTACCAGTCAGGCAAGAAACAAAAGGGCATTGCTAAAGCCATTTTCTTCTGGGCTTTGCACCTTGGCGAGCGCTACAAGATTGAGGCCGAAAACCGCAATTGGTTCTATGATAAGAAGCTGGCTCTTGCCGATAAGTTGGTCTACAGCAAGATTAGGGCTAATATCGGTGCTGAGAACTTCGACATCATTGTGTCGGGTGCCGCTGCCATCTCACATAAGATAGCGGGCTTCTTCTCGGCCATCAAGATGCCGGTGTTTGAAGGATATGGTTTGACTGAGACTTCGCCTGTAATCACCGTGAGCAACCGCAGTCCACATGGCCGCGAAGTGGGCTATGTGGGTCAGCCGTTGCCTGGCACTGAAGTGAAGATTGCCGATAGTGGTGAAATTCTTTGCCGTGGCCACAACGTGATGATGGGCTACTACAAACATCCCGAACTGACCAAAGAGGTTATCGACGAGGATGGCTGGTTCCATACTGGTGACATGGGTGAGCTCAACCAATACAACCAACTGAAGATTACTGGACGTATCAAGAGTTTGTTCAAGACTTCGGGCGGCAAGTACATCAACCCCGATGTCATTGAAGCCAAGTTCGCTTCGTCTAAGTTGATTGAACAGGTTTTGGTGGTGGGCGAGAACCAGAAGTTTGCCGGTGCCCTCATCATCCCGAGTTTCACCGACCTCAAGGCATGGTGCGCTGAGGAGAAGATTCCTTACACGACAAACCAGGAAATGATCCAGAATCCGGAGGTGGTGAAGCTTTATGCCAAGGAAGTGAACGAGCTGAACAAAGGTTTGGGCGAGACCGAGAAGGTCAAGAAGCAGGTGCTGCTTGCCGACGAATGGAGCATTGCCAACGGCTTGCTCACGCCGACGCTGAAGGCAAAACGCAAGGTGATTACCAACAAGTACAAGGACGTTATCGAAAAGATGTTCGCCTGATTTTGCTTACTTTTGCAGCCTCATTTTAAGAGATGCGATTCCTTTATCCCAATATGCTATGGGGCTTGCTTGCCCTGCTGATTCCGATTGTCATCCACCTGTTCAACTTCAGGCGGCACAAGTTGGTGTATTTCAGCAATACTGCGGTGTTGCGAAGCATCCAACAGGAGAATGCCAAGACGCGGAAACTGAAATATCTCGTCACCTTATTATTACGTTGCTTGTTCATTGCAGCGTTGGTATTGGCTTTCGCTTTTCCGTATCGACCTGAGAAACAACTGAATGTCAACACGGCGGAAAGCTTGGTCGGAGTCTACATTGACAATTCGATGAGTATGAAGGGACAGTCACAGCGCACCACTTTGATTGAGGATGCGCGGCAGTCGGCGCGGGATTTGGTGCACAAACTCAATCCCTCCAACCGATACCTGCTGATGACGAACAGTTTTGAGATTCAGAACGAATACCCGATGAACCAAGAGGAGATGCTCGACCAACTCGACCGCATGAATCCCGATGGTGCGCCTGTGTCCATGGGCGAGGTGATGGACCGTTTCGAAATGTTGAGCAAACAACACGGATTTGCCGGTTCAACGCTTTTCGTTTATTCTGATTTTCAAAGAAACACCTTCGATTTGTCCGCAGCCAAAGCCGACAGCACCATGCAAGTGGTGGTGGTCCCAATGACGCCTGAGTTCACGATCAACCTCTACATTGATTCCGTTTGGTTGGCTTCGCCTATCGTGCAGCCTGGTTTGACCAACGACCTCAATGTGCGCATCGTCAATCAGGGCGACAAAGAAGTCAAAGGCCTGCCTGTCACCTTCAATATGAACGGAGCGATGGCCGCTTCCACGACTGTCGATTTGGAGAAAAACGGTACGCAGGACATCGTTATGCAGTTTGTGGTGGACGGCACTGGCGACCAACGCTGTAGCGTGTCACTGAACGACCATCCCATCATCTTTGATGACACTTACGACTTCGTTTTGGGTGTAAAGCCAAGCCTTTCCGTGATTGAGTTGGGCAGCGAGGCCACGAGTTGTGCCTTGCTTTTTGAGGACGACGAACAATTCCGCTATACCTTGATGGAGCCTTCGCGCTTCGACTTGGACCAACTTGCCAAGGCACAGTTTATCATCGTCAACGAGACTGCCAACCTGAATGAGACATTGCAGCAGACCTTGTTGGATAACGTTGCTGATGGCGCGGCACTGCTTGTGTTTCCCTCGAAAGATGATTTGAAGAACAACGCTTTTCTGTTAAACAAGTTGGGCCTCTCGGCCATGGAACTTGACACCAACGCCACGGTGGTTGAAGATTTGGCACTGCGGCATGAGTTTTTCAGTGATGTCATCCTTGATATGCCCCAACATGCTGACTTGCCTAAGGTCAGGAAACATTTGCGCATGAGGAGCAACGGCATTCCGACCACTTTGCTCATGATGCAGAACGGCGACCCGATGCTGTTTTCAGAAACGGTAGGGCAGGGGCAGGCTTTCGTCATGACCACTGCCTTAGACTCGAAGTGGAGCGACCTTGCCGACCATTCGATTTTTGTCCCGATGATGGTTAAGATGGCTCTGCTGGGCGGGCAATTGAACAAGCTTTCGTACACAATAGGTAAGGATAAGATGCTGGTATTGAAAGATATGAGCCTTGAAGGCGACCACCGTTTCCTCTTTGCCAATGCCGACCGCAGTTTTGAGCAGATGCCTGCCTCGGAGGTGAGGAATGGCAAGGTCTATCTCTATTTGAACGACAACCTGCCCGCAGCGGGCTTCTATGAATTGTTAGTTAACGACTCGGTGAATCGTGTCACGGCTTGGAACGAAAGCCGAGTGGAGTCAAAAATGGACTTTGTGGACCGCGATGAAGTGAGCAAGTCCTTTGCTCAAGCTGGTTTCGATGTGGCCGCTGTCTTGGACACCTCTGATTTCGCTACCGCAGACCTTGTGGAAGCTATGGCGCACCACTCCTCGCAATGGAAGATTTTTGCGCTGATTGCGCTTTTGGCTTTGTTGGGAGAGATTGCTGTTTTGCGGTTTTGGAAGTGATTTTTTTCGTACCTTTGCACCATTAGAAAACGCATAATGGATATCGAAGACAAGACCGAAAACGAACCTTTGGACGAGCAGCCGATGGATGAGACTTTTGAAGGCGTTGAAGACGCTCAGGTTCAAGAGGATGAACATCATGTCATACCGCTGAAAGGCATGTTTGAGAACTGGTTTCTCGACTATGCCTCGTATGTCATTTTGGAGCGCGCCGTGCCTGCCATTGAGGACGGACTGAAGCCTGTGCAACGCCGCATTCTGCATTCGATGGACGAACTTGACGACGGACGTTTCAACAAGGTGGCCAACATCGTGGGCAACACGATGAAGTACCACCCGCATGGCGATGCTTCTATTGGTGATGCCCTCGTGCAACTTGCCCAGAAAGACTTGTTGATGGATACGCAGGGTAACTTTGGCAACATCCTCACTGGCGATGATGCCGCTGCCCCGCGTTATATTGAGGCGAGACTCTCCAAGTTCGCCAAAGAGGTCGTCTTCAACCATAAGACCACGGACTGGACGCGCTCCTACGACAACCGTAACGCGGAGCCGGTTTCTCTACCAGTGAAATTCCCACTGCTGTTGGCGCAAGGTACCGAAGGCATTGCTGTGGGTTTGGCTTCCAAGTTCCTGCCACACAATTTCAATGAACTGATTGACGCTTCCGTGGCCTATCTGCGCGACGAGCCTTTCACGCTCTATCCCGACTTCCCGACAGGCGGCTTGATGGATGTGACCAACTACAACGACGGTCTGCGTGGCGGCAAGGTGCGCATCCGTGCGAGAATCAGCCAACAGGATAAGAAAACTCTTGTTATCAGTGAGATACCATACGGCACCACCACAGGCGGTGTCATCGATAGTATCGTGAAGTGCAACGACAAGGGTAAGATCAAGATTAAGAAAATCGACGACAACACCGCCGAGCAGTGCGAAATCGTGATTTATCTTAATCCTGGCGTTTCGCCTGACCAGACTATAGACGCGCTTTATGCTTTCACCGACTGTGAGGTCTCTATTTCTCCCAACGCCTGCGTCATCGTCAACCAGCATCCAGCGTTTATGGGTGTGAGCGAAATCTTGAGACTTAGCACAGACCGTACGATGGAACTCCTCAGTTGGGAGTTGCGCATTCTCATTGAGGAGTTGGAGAACAGTTGGCACTGGATTTCGTTGGAGAAGATTTTCTTCGAGAAAGGTATCTATAAGGAGTTGGAAAACAAGGACTACGAGACTTGGGACGACCAACTCACTGGCATTGAACGCCGCTTCGACCCCTATCGCAAACTGCTGAAACGCGAAATTACCCGCGAGGATGTGGAGAAACTCTGTGAGAAGCCTGTCCGCAAGATTTCCAAGTTTGACATTAAGAAAGCTGACGAACAACTGGCTGATATTGAGAAGCGTATGGAAGAGGCTAAGTACAACCTCGACCATATCGTGGACTACACCATCGACTATTTCCTGCACATCAAGGAGAAATATGGCGAAGGTCGCGAACGCAAGACTGAAATCCGTAACTTTGACAATATTTCCGCTGTGGCCGTGGCGGCCAATAATGAAAAGTTGTATGTTAATAAGGAGGAAGGTTTTGTCTGCACTGGCGAAGGCCTGAAGCGCGAGAAGAACAAGGAAGCCTACGAATATGTGTGCGACTGCTCCGACATGGATGACATTATCGTTTTCCACGAGGATGGCAAATATGCTGTGGTTAAATTGCAACCGAAACTCTTTGTGGGTCAAAAGGTTATCCATGTGGATGTGTTCCATAAAAACGACGACCGCACGACTTACAATGTCGTCTATCGCGACGGCAAGAATGGTGCACCGCACTATGTGAAGCGTTTCGCCGTAAAGGGTGTCACTCGTGATAAGGAATACGACCTCACTCAGGGCAAACCCGGCTCAAAGGTGCGCTATTTCTCGTCCAACCCGAATGGCGAAGCTGAAGTAATCAAGGTGACGCTTGTGCTGTTCAATAAGAAGCAGAAGACCGTCGACTACAAGTTCGCTGACCTTAACGTGAAAGGTCGTGACACACGTGGTAACCTGCTCACCAAATACGAGGTCAAGGAAATCAAGAAGGGTGGGGAAGGTGTCTCCACGCTTGATGCACGCGAAATCTGGTACGATGATACCGTGCGCCGACTCAATGCTGACAAACGTGGACAATACCTTGGCGCATTCGAGGGTGAAGATCGTATCTTGCAGATTTTCAGCAATGGCGAGTTTAAGATTTCGGGTTTCGACCTCAACACCCACTTTGACGACGACATGGTGGAAATCCGCAAGTTCGACCCGGACGAAATCTTTTCCGTCGTCTACATAGAAGGCGAGACACAGAAGATGTACCTGAAGCGTTTCTGCATTGAAGCCGAGACCAAACTGAATGCCCGCGCTTCCTTCATTGGAGAGCATCCTGACGCAAAGTATTTGGGACGCAGTGTCGATGATATGCCGCGACTGAAATTGAGCTATAAGGTCAGTGATGCGGGCAACAGTTTCCCCGATGATGAGGTCAACGTGGAGGAGTTTATCGGCATCAAGAGCTACAAGGCCAAGGGCAAACGTCTGTCGACGCGAGAGATTGACAGTTGGGAGTTCCTTGAACCGTTCCAGCCTGAGCCGAGTGAGGAAAGAAGCGAAGAACCTGCTGAAACTGAAGAAAATACCGAAAAGGTAGTGGTCAATCCCGCTGATGTACCGTTGGAGATTGTGGAACCCAAGGGTGATGGCGTGCAGATGGATTTGTTTGACAACATTTAAACTTTTTATCACAAAACTTTCAAAACGAACAAAACCATGAATGAGTTTAATGAAAATTGTGCGGCATCTGCACAACCGTGCGATGCCGGAAAGCTGCCGGTTGGCAAGCTTTCCCACTTCTCAAAAAGAACAAGTTTTGTAAGTTTTGTGGGTTTTGTGATGATAGGATTGCTGCTTACGAGCTGCCAGACGGAGTTGAAATTGGCCAAAAAGTATATGGCTGAGCGACCCTATATCGAGGCGGCGGTCTATTTCCCCGAACAGGCCGAGGTGAAAACGGAATACAACACGCAGTTGGGCAAGAAAACCGAGGTTTTGAACGGCTTCAGTCAGGACTTGTTCCTCGATGTCATGTATAATGCTTACGCAAAGGCGATGGGCGATTATGGCGTTGAGGTTTATGTGCCTGAAGACATTGATAATGTGCAAATTGATTCAACCCATTGGCTAGTGATGCTTTCGCGAATGGAGATTTCGGGACGCATCACGGAGTATGAGGACTATCTTTTCAGCGACACAGAAGAATTCAGTTACAAACATGCCTTGAACACGGTCAATGTGGCTTCGTGGTTTGAGGTCAACGACGGCGACTGGAAACCTGTACTGTTTTGTGAACACAACCTCATGGACGGCTTCGATTCCAAGACGGACTATTCGTTTTGGGCGCAGAAAATAGACTATAACTACACCATTGATACACTGGAGCTTAAAGATGTCTACAACTATGCCGTGTATTTGGGCAAGCTCTACGCAGGCTACACCTATGATTATATGTTGAACAGCTATGTCGGGAATGCGCTGAAAAAGAAGGGATATGCCTATCAATTGTTGCTGCGTTACGACCCTTACAAGAAGCAGTTGCGCTACGCTGACGACGACGATCGGTTTATTGAAATCAAGAATTAAGTTTCAGCTCCTTTTCAATCCTTTCCTTCAATTCCAAAGGCTTGATGGTGCGGATTTCGCCTTCAACCACCATGCTGATGTTGCCAGTTTCCTCTGAAACGACAAGTGCGATGCAGTCGTTGACTTCGGTCACACCGATGGCGGCGCGGTGACGCAGACCGTAATGCCCTGGGATGTTGGTCTTCTGCGTCACTGGAAGGATGCAGCGGGCGGAAATGATGCGGTTATTACGGATAATCATGGCACCGTCGTGCAGAGGGCTATTCTTGAAGAAGATGTTCTCTATCAACGGATTGCTGATGTCGGCATTGACCACTACACCTGTCGAGACAATATCCTCCAGATTGTTTTTTCTTGCCAGAAGGATGAGCGCACCTTGTTTGATGTCCGACATGTTTTGGCAGGCTTTGGTGATGGCCTCCACATTAAGGTTGGCATTGCCTCCGACCCTCAGAAACTTTAATCCTTGCAGGAATTTCCGCTCTTGCGCTTGAGTACCAATGGTGAACAGGAACCGCCTGATTTCCGGTTGGAAAATGATGATGAGTGCGATGAAACCCACGCTGACGAAAGCTCCAAGAATGGTACTCAGCAGTTCCATCTGTAAGGCCTTGACTACCTGCCAGATGAGGAAAATCGCTACGATGCCCAAAAAGATGCTGATGGCCGAGGTACCTTTCAGGATGCGGTAGAACCAGTAGAAAAGCAACGCCACCAAAAATATATCGATGATGTCGAAAATCCGGACTTGAATGAAAAGGTCAATCATGGTTTGAAATTTGCGGCAAAATTACAAAAAGTCCCGACCAATTTGATGGCTTCTTTGGCATTTTTCACGTCATGGACACGTAAAATGTCGGCTCCGTTAAGTAGTGCAATGGTGTTCAAAACGGTCGTCCCATTTTCGGCAGCCTGAGGTGTGGTGCCCAATACCTTAAATATTAATGACTTCCGCGAAATGCCGATGAGAATGGGGAGATTATTGTAGCGGTAACGGTTCAAGTCGTTGAGTAGCTTATAGTTAGATTCAAGGCTCTTACCGAAACCAATACCAGGGTCGAGGATGATTTGTTGCTCGCCGTAGGCTTCCAAGGTCTTGCATTGTTGGGCGAAGAAGTCCATCACGGTCTGGTGGATGTCGCCATCTAAGGCATATTGGTGCATGGTCTCAGGCGTGCCTACGCAGTGCATCATTACGTAGGGAATATGGTTTTGGCCAATGTAAGACAGCATCTCCGCGTCGAAAAGTCCGCCTGAAATGTCGTTGATGAGATCGGCACCTTCATTGATGCTGGCTTCGGCCACGTTTTTCCTGAATGTATCGATGGAAATCAAAGCTTCAGGGAAAGCCTTTCTAATAGCTTTCAGAATCGGAATGACGCGTTCCAGCTCTTCGTCTTCCGTGGCGATGGCGTTGTTGGGTCGCGTGGAGCAGCCGCCGATGTCGATGAAGTCAGCACCATCGGCAATCATCAGCTCGCAATGTTGTAAAGCCTTGTCCATCTGGTTGTAACGGCCTCCATCGGAGAATGAATCGGGGGTCAGGTTGAGGATGCCCATGATGGCAGGACGGTCGAAATTATGGGTTCGGTTGCGGGATTTGATGGCAAACATGATTGGCAAATTGTTGCGCAAAACTACTACTTTTTTGAAAAATGCTGTTTTTCGGACTAAAAACTTTAATTTTGCACTTCCATACTTGAAAAATCGGACAGATGAAAAAACTATACTTTTTGATTGCCTTTTTGATGTTGTCTGCGGGTGCATTGCTCGGACAAAGTATCTCCGTGAAGTCCTTCAAAGCCCTGCCGATGGACATGACGGCATCGAGTCTCGAAGGCAAACGCATTGACCAGAATGGCGATGTAGCTGCACTTATAAAAATAGTGACAACAGAAACAGGCTTTACCTTTGAAGGTGGCACTTTGGGCATCGTTGACGCGAAGCAGGAAACAGGTGAATTGTGGGTTTGG
This sequence comes from Bacteroidales bacterium, assembly GCA_016285355.1. The sequence continues at coordinate 32,423 of JAEEQP010000003.1, read as the reverse complement.
GTGCCTCGGGCAGCAAGAAAGATTACTATTAAGCACCAGAAATTTGGTGTGCTGCGCGATTATCGCTACCCTATTGAGATAGAAGCAGAACGCACTTACGAGATGGTGCTTGACATCACAAAGAAGCCAGGACCCGACCCTGAAAACCAAGTGCGGCAGCAGTATCTTGCCTTCCAAATCTCTCCAGCCAATGCCACCCTTGAAGTGGACGACAAATTGTGGACAGTGGGTGCCGATGGCAGTGCAATGAAGTGGACTAATTGTGGCACCTATTCGTGGCGTGTGCAGGCGCCAAATTATCATACCGACGCCGGCAACGTGACTATCGACGAGCCCAACGGCACGGAAATAGTGACGGTGACGTTGCGTCCCAACTTCGGCTGGATTGAGGTGGCGGGTAATGATGCCTTGCAAGGTGCGAGCGTTTATGTCGACAATGCCCTCATTGGACGTGCGCCCTGCAAGAGCGAAGCTTTGAAGAGCGGGCAACACACCGTGCGCATCGCCAAGGAGATGTACGACACCTACACCGAAACCGTGACTGTTAAAGACAACGAGACCACCAGCCTTGATCCAACTTTGGAAGCCGACTTTGCAGAAGTTACCCTGAAAGTGGATGCCGAAGCCGAAATCTGGGTGAACAACGAGAAAAAAGGTACCCGCACCTGGACAGGACGCTTGGGCAGCGGCACTTACAAGATAGAGTGCAAGCAAGCTAACCATGAAACCAGCATGACCACGCAAGAGATTACCGCCAGCATGGCAGGACGTACCATCCCTTTACCCTTGCCCAAACCCATCTATGGCTCGTTGAACGTGGAAAGCACCCCCAACTTCTGCAAACTCTATATCGATGGTAAGGATATTGGGGTTACGCCGAAGGCAGTGCCTGATTTGCTCATTGGCAGCCACCAGATAAGGCTGACCAAAGACGGCTATGCCGACTATACTGATTCCTTTACCTTAAGCAAAGGTGAGCATAAACAAATACAAGTCACCCTGAGCAACGGCAAGGAAATACAGTTCACTTGCAATGTGCCCGATGCTCAATTGGAGATTGATGGACAAAAGGTAGGCTCAGCCACTGGCACTTACCAGCTCACTTACGGCAGCCACAGTTTGAAGGCCACCGCCACTGATTACCGCGATTACACCTATACTATTAATGTAAGCGAAAGCGGTAGCTATAGCCACAGCATACAGATGCTGGCTTTGGCAAAGGACGAGGAAACCTTTACTGTGAACGGTGTGAGTTTCACCATGAAACTTGTTGAAGGCGGCACGTTCCAAATGGGTGCGACCTCCGAGCAGGGTAATGATGCATATAGTGATGAAAAACCAGTGCATAGCGTTACATTGAGCAATTATTATATGGGTGAAACGGAAGTGACCCAAGCCTTGTGGAAGGCGGTGATGGGAACGGAACCTTCCTACAATGGTGGTTGGGTAAATGATAATGGAAGAGGGAACGATTATCCTGCCTATAGAGTAAGTTGGAATGATATACAAGAATTTGTCACCAAACTGAATCGATTTACTGGCAAGCAATTCCGCCTGCCTACTGAGGCCGAGTGGGAGTATGCCGCTCGAGGAGGGAAAAGGAGTAACGGATACAAATATGCTGGAAGTAGCAATATTGGCAGTGTGGCGTGGTACACCGACAACAGTGGCAGTAAAACGCACCCCGTAAAGGGCAAAAACCCTAACGAGCTTGGCTTGTACGACATGAGCGGCAATGTTTGGGAGTGGTGTCAGGACTGGTACGATAGCTATAGTAACAGTACACAAACCAATCCTATAGGCCCTTCAAATGGCTCCTTCCGCGTGCTGCGCGGCGGTAGCTGGGGCAACATCGCGAGGCACTGCCGAGTGTCGATCCGGTTCAGCGACGACCCCGACATCAGGGACTTCAGCATCGGTTTTCGCCTTGTTCTTCCCCAGTGATACCCTTGTGTACTGGCCATAAGCTACAGATGCCATGGCGGAATAGGGTAGGGCAGCCCCCCGTTCGGCTGGATTTGCAAATCCAGCCATGTTGTATATAAGGATTTGCAATCCGATAATACAATAAACAAGATAATAGTTTCGCATTACAAATGCTGATATTCAATGCGTTCGGATTCCAAATCCGAACAAACTAATTCCTTTTTTCTAATGCGCGGTTAATGTCGAAAACACCGAACAAATTACCGCCAAAACACCGAATAAAACGTGTCGAAAACACCGAATGAGAACAGAAATCTTGTCATTTCTGTCGCCGACAAGCGTTTTCTTATTATTTTTGCAGCCAAACTATAATAATGAGAATCAACCTGCAAAATATCCAGCAATATCGCGAAGACAATCGGCTTGAGGCCAAACAGGCACACAACGGACTGCCGGTCAGCCTTTGGGAGACGTATTCCGCCTTTGCCAATACGGATGGTGGCGTGATTTTGCTTGGAGTGAAGGAGAAGGAAGACCGTAGTTTGGAGATTATTGGGGTTGATGATGCTGAAAAGTTGGTTTCTGACTTTTGGAATACCATCAATAATCCTCAGAAAATTAACGTGAATGTCCTTACGAACCAATGTGTTCAGGTGATTGAACAAAGTGGAAGGACGGTCATTGCAATCGATGTGCCTCGGGCTGACAGAACGATGAAACCTGTTTTTGTTGGTACTGACCCAATGCGAGGCTCGTATCGGCGCAATGGTGAAGGCGATTACCATTGCAACAAGGATCAGGTGGCAGCTATGTATCGTGACGCATCCATTGTCGGTGCCGATATGAGGGTTTTGGCGAATATGGATATGACGGTTTTTGATATGGAGAGTGTCCACGCTTATCGCAACCGTTTCGCTTCGTTCCATCCCAATCATATTTGGCTTGGGCTTGATGATGAATTGTTTATGCGCAGAATCGGTGCAATGAGCCTATCTGATGAGGACCAAAAAATGCATCCGACAGTGGCGGGCTTGCTGATGTTCGGTTACGAGTATGAGATTTTGCGCGAGTTTCCGAATTATTTTCTTGATTATCAAGAGCGATTGGACGACAATGCCCGCTGGAGCAATCGCATCGTTTCCAGTTCTGGCGAGTGGAGCGGCAACCTGTTTGATTTCTTTTTCAAGGTTTTCCCCAAGTTGACGGATAGTCTTCCTAGGCCTTTTGTCATGAGGAACTCTTCTCGAATCGATGAGACACCTTTGCATGATGCCTTGCGCGAGTTGTTACTAAATGCTTTGGTACATGCTGACCATTACGGACGGCAGGGCGTTGTGATCATCAAAGCGAAGAATTTTTATTCTTTTTCCAATCCTGGCGATATTCGTATTGGTCTGAAAGTGGCGTTAAGCGGTGGCGTGTCCGACTCTCGAAACAGCGTCATTATGAAAATGTTCGCTTTGATTGACAAGGTGGAACGCGCTGGTATGGGCATTCCGCAGGCTGTTGACAGTTGGCAGAGTATTTTGCGAGTGACACCGCATTATCAAGTGACTTATAATCCTGAAAGAACCACGGTCAGATTGGAGATTGAGACGCTTGATGACCCAAAGAATGACCCAAAGAATGACCCAAAGAATGTGTTGTATGAAAATATTGATATTCATGTAAATAGCATTGCTTCGGAATCGTTTAATGACCCAAAGAATGTCCACAAAAATGACCCAAAGAATGACCCAAAGAAAGACCTAAAGAATGACCCAAAGAATGTCCATAAGGAAAACTTTGATTCAACAGGCTTAACTAAACGGCAAGAAGCCATTTTGACATTGTTGAAGGAAGATGGTAGCATTACGATGGAAGGTCTTGCACAAAAACTTAGTGTTTCGCTGAAAACCATTAAACGTGATATGTCATCGTTGCAAAAGATGAATAAAATCAAGCGTGTTGGGTCAAGAACCAAAGGTGAATGGAAAGTATTAGAATAATAACAAATTAAAATATGTCAGCAAAAGATACAAAATCCCAATTTCATGCGGTGTTGGCGCAATGCCGCAAGTTGTTTGTCGATAAGATGAAAGATTATGGCCCGGCTTGGCGCATATTGAGAACGCCGTCCATTACCGACCAGATTTTTATTAAGGTTAAGAGAATTAGGACGTTACAAACGACGAATGAACAGTTAGTGGACGAAGGCATCGAGCCTGAGTTTATCGGCATCGTCAACTATGCGGCTATGGGTGTTATACAACTTCAATTGGGTGTGGTTGACCAGCCTGATTTGACTGCTGAGGAAGCCACGGCTTTGTACGACAAGGTTACCAACGAGGCTTACGAGCTGATGACGCGAAAGAACCACGATTATTCTGAAGCTTGGCGCGACATGCGCGTCAGCTCCATCACCGACCTGATTATGAGCAAGGTGTTGCGTACCAAAAGCATCGAAGACCACGGCGGCAAAACCCTTGTCTCCGAGGGCCTTGACGCCAACTATTACGATATGATTAACTATGCAGTGTTCGCCTTGATACTGCTGAGCGAAAAAGAGTGATGAAAAAGAATACGATTATTCCTTGGGTCAGTATTGGCGTGGCGTTGGCCTCAGCGGTGGGGATTTATTTTTTACCTGACTACCATCTTTGGTTTCTCGCTATTTTGCTGCTTAACTTGCTGGGTTCCTTGGTGTTCAGTAAAAAGTACAGCCCATCGGCTTTGACGGTTTGTCGCCTGTTGGTGGGTGCCTTGTTCATTTTCAGTAGCTTCACAAAGGGCGTTGACCCATTGGGGACGAAATACAAGATGCTGGACTATCTCGCGGTCTACGGCATGACTTGGTTGAACGACTTTGCCTTGGTGCTGGCCATGCTGATGATTTTGGCGGAGTTTATCGTAGGCATCTGCCTGATAACAAAGATTTTCCCACGGTTGGCCGTGTTGGGCGCGACTTTATTGATGTTGTTCTTTACCACCACGACGCTTTTCGATGCTTTGTACGACCTTGTGCCCGATTGCGGCTGTTTCGGTACGGCCATCAAGATGAGCAACTGGCAGACTTTCTACAAGAACTTGGTTATTGATGCCGTGCTTATTCCGCTGATACTGAATAATAAACGGTTGGAAAGCAAACTTAAACCGAGCATCCAGTTTATCATTGGCTGTGTTTATGCAGTGGCGTTTTTGGGCTTTGAGATTTACAATTATCGTCATTTGCCTGTCGTCGATTTCATGAATTGGAAGGTGGGTAAACAGTTGACTACAGAAACGGCGGAAGAGAGCAAGATTTACCTGACGTACAGGAACAAAGCCACTGGCGAGATGAAGGAATATCTCTCACCAAATTATCCTTGGAACGACTCAGTGTGGATGTCGCAGTGGGAGTTTGTCGACCAAAGGGTGGAAGGCGGAGGCAATTTCCTAGGATTCAGTGCTTTGGATGAGGATGGCAACGATGTCACTGAGAATATTCTCACGACTGAAAACTTGTTGATGTTCACATCACACGATTTGGCCAAGGTGACTGAAAAAGAATGGGAAAAGATTCGTGAAATTACGGAAACTGCTGAAAAGCATGACTTTACCGTGGTTTGGACGGTGGCTGACGAACCTGAATACGTGGAACAACTCCGCTCAAAATATGATTTCCTTTACGAAGTGTACTATGCTGACGAACTGGAAATTAAGCCGATAGTGCGTTCCAATCCGGGTTTGATTTGGTTGGACAATGGTTTGGTAAAGGACAAATGGAGTTCCGTTGACTTTTCTAAGGCTTTGAAAGTTTTCTGACGCAATGGGCAGTTACATTATCAGGAAGTTGTTGTACGGTATCGCGGTGCTTTGGGGTGTCGCGACATTAGTGTTCTTCCTGTTCAACATCCTACCCGGTGACCCTGCCCAAATGATGCTCGGTCAGCGTGCCGATGAGGCCTCAGTGAATGCCATCCGTGAGGAATTGGGCATGAACCAGAGCCTTGGAAAACAATATGTTGATTACTTGAATGACTTGGTGCCTATTTCGTTTTACGATGTTTCAAAAGGTCAACAGAAGTTGGAAAAGATTGGACATTACACTAAAATCGCTGCCATTGGGTCTACGGCAATTGTGTTGAAAGCACCTTATTTAAGAATGTCGTACCAAAGCAAACGAAAAGTCTCAGACATTCTCGGTGAGGCATTCCCAAACACTTTGCTTTTGGCTGCAGTGTCCATTTCCATCGCGATGGTGTTGGGCTTGGTTATCGGCATCTTGACGGCGGTCATTAACACCAAGTTCCTCAACAAGTTGACGCTTTTCATCACTACTATAGGCATGTCGTTGCCCTCGTTCTTTGCGGCCATCTTGATGGCTTGGATTTTCGGCTTTTTGTTGGAACATTACACAGGCTTGAGCATGACAGGTAGCCTCTACAGCGTTGATGAATACGGTAGGGGAGAGTTCTTGAGTTTGCGGAACCTCATCTTGCCTGCATTGACTTTGGGAATGCGACCTTTGGCCGTGGTGACGGAGTTGACACGTACCTCTTTGCTTGAGGCCATGTCGATGGACTATGTACGCACGGCGCGAGCCAAGGGCTTGAAACCGTTCCGTGTTATCTGCATCCACGCCTTGCGCAATGCCTTGAATCCTGTCGTGACAGCGGTCTCGGGCTGGTTTGCTTCCCTGTTGGCAGGTGCGGTCTTCGTGGAGTATGTCTTCGACTGGAAGGGCATCGGTGTGGTGGTGGTCGACGCGTTGGACAAGTACGATTTTCCAGTCATCATGGGTGCGGTGTTGCTCATTGCAGTCATGCTTATTATTGTCAATATTGTAGTTGACATCATTTATGGGTTCATCGACCCGAGAGTGAGAATTACATAGGAAACGGCCCTTCGACAAGCTCAGGGACCTGCAAAAGCTAAGGCCATTGAGCCTGTCGAAATGCCGACACAATCTTGAATCTTTGAATTTTAAATTTTGAATCTTGAATAAAATCGGAACATACGAATTCATGGCTGAGCCGTTCCACTGCGATTTCTCGGGACGGATGTTTTTGGGGCATTTGGGCAATCAGATGCTCAATGCCGCCGACTTCCATTCCACTGACCGTGGTTTCGGCATGAAATACCTGATGACCATCAACCGCTCGTGGGTGTTGTCGCGTTTGGCCATCGAGGTGACGGAGATGCCTTCACAATATGACCATTTCACTATCGAGACTTGGGTGGAAAGCGCGATGCGGTTCTTTACGAGCCGTAATTTCTGCGTTTCGGACGGCAATGGCCGCATTTATGGTTATGGACGCTCCATTTGGGCGATGATTGACACGGAGACGCGCCAACCTACCGACATTTATGCCATCGATAATGGTGCCATCAAAAACTGGATTGAAACCGAAAAGCCTTGCCCGATTGAAAAGGGCGGTCGCGTGAAGATGTCGGAAAACACCATCTTGGTGAAAACGATTGACGTCAATTACAACGACATTGACATCAATGGGCATGTCAACTCGGTGAAATACATCGAGCATGTGCTTGATTTGTGGGATATTGCATGGTATCGTGAGCATAACCTCAAGCGTTTTGAGATTGCATACGTTGCGGAGGCGCACCAAGGGGATAAACTGAGTTTCTATCGTGAACAAATAACAGAGAACGAGTGCTGTGTACGACTGGTGAAAGCCAATCCGCAAACCTGTGAGGAGACAGAAGTTTGTCGGTGCAGGCTTGTTTTTGAGGATAAATAATTGATATTTATGAAGATGGGAATTGCAAAAAAGATATTGTTCTTAATGCTGTGTTTGCTGCCGTTGGCTTCAAAGGCACAGTTGGTGGCTTTCCGCAATGTCATTGAGGACAACTACAATTTTTGGCTCTATTTGCCTGAAGATTACGCCACTGCACCTGAAAAGAAGCCTGTGATATTGTTCCTTCATGGTCGAAGTCTTAGTGGCGACGATTTGAGTATAGTCCGTCATTATGGTTGCATCAATGCATTGCAGAGAGGACGCGAGATTGATGCGATAGTGATTGCGCCGCAGTCAAAAACAGCCTGGAAACCTGTGAAATTGATGGAACTATATGATTGGGTGAAAGCCAATTATCGCGTCGACACCAACCGTTTTTATGTGATTGGTATGAGCATGGGCGGTTTTGGGACTTTGGACTTTGTGGCAACTTATCCCGACAAGGTGGCTGCGGCCATGGCGTTATGTGGCGGGGCGACGGCGAAATCGCTTTGCGGTCTGAATGAGGTGCCTTTGTGGATTATTCATGGCATGGCTGATGAGGCGGTGCCAGTCAACCGCTCGGAAAGAGTGGTGGATTCCATGTGTCTTTGTGGTGATACCAGTAGATTGATTTTCAATAAATTGAAAAGAGTGAACCATACTAGTCTTGTTCGCGTCTTTTATTTGCAACAGACTTACGATTGGCTGTTTTCCCATTCTCTGACAGATCCTATGCGTCCGGTGAACAAGGATTACACCATTTCTAAGGAAATGTTGATGTCCGCTTACGATGATCTTGAGTATAGATCTGATATTCAAATTATTGATATGCTGAGATATAAGGAAAGTCAAAAGAAGTATTATGTTGTTAAGAAAGGTGATACGTTGAGCTCGATTGCTGTGGAAAATAATACTACAGTGTCTATCTTGTGCAAACTCAATAATATAAGTAAAGACAAGAAACTTTGGACTGGTCAGAAAATCAGAGTTAAATAAGGTGTATGTTTTTGGGAAATGGGAATTATTTGTAATTTTGGCCTTTATAAAATCAATCGATATTAAGTCAGTTGAATCTTTAAATTTTTGAATCTTAAATCTTTAAATTATAACTTTATGAGAAGCAAAATCGTAGCAGGAAACTGGAAAATGAACCTCACTTTTGATGAGGCCGAAACTTTGGTAGACGACATCCTTGATCGTTTGGATGAACAAGACGAAATGAATTGTGAAATCATCATTTGCCCGCCGTTGCCATATTTGGAAATGCTGACGGACTATGAGTTCGATGAGCAGCGTTTCAACGTGGGTGCACAGAATTGCAGTGCTTACGAAAAGGGTGCCTACACAGGCGAGGTGTCGGCCAAAATGCTGAAATCCATCGACGTGGACTATTGCATTGTGGGTCACAGCGAGAGAAGAAAATACTTCGGCGAGACCAATGAAATCCTTGCCGATAAGATTAACCGCTTGATCGAGAACAATATGTCTCCTATCTATTGTGTGGGTGAAGTGCTTGAAGAGCGCGAAGCTGGCCGTCATTTTGAGGTCGTCAAGGAGCAACTGGAAAAGGGTTTGTTCCACTTGGATGGTGATGCCATCTATGACACCATTATCGCCTACGAACCTGTTTGGGCCATCGGCACAGGCAAGACTGCCACACCCGAACAGGCACAAGAGATGCACGCCTATATCCGCTCGCTGATTAAGGAGCACTATGACGAGGCCACGGCAGACGACATCCGCATTCTCTATGGAGGTAGCTGCAACGCCAAAAACGCTACCGAACTGTTTTCGCAGCCTGATGTCGATGGAGGCCTGATTGGCGGTGCTTCGTTGAAGGCGGATGACTTTATCTCCATCTGCAACCAAGCCTCACACATTGGGGAAGAATAAATGATAGTTGACACGAATTACCATGAATTTGCCACGAATTTCTCATTAATTTATTATTGATAATTCGTGATTAATTTTTGGTAATTCGTGTTTATAGACAAAGAAAATGAAGACATTCGAGTATTCATTTACGGCACCGAGTTCTGATATTCAGCGCGACATGCTGGTGACGATGCTGGCTGAAATCGGTTTTGACTCCTTCATGGATGAGGACCGATACCTAAAAGCCTATTGCTCAGCCGAAAACCGTGATGACCTCGCTGTGGAGAACTTGTTGTCTAACCCATCATTCTTTGACGTTCATCTGCTGAAAGTGGAGGAGATGCCCGATAATGATTGGAATGAGCTTTGGGAGGCTTCCTATCAGCCGGTGGTGGTCAACGAACGTTGTCGCGTGCGAGCACCTTTCCATGAGCCTTACCCAAGTTTTGAGTTCGATTTGGTGATTGAGCCCAAGATGTCATTCGGCACGGCCAATCACGAGACGACTGCTCAAATCATTTCCCTGATGTTGGAGACTGATTTTCATGGGAAAGAAGTCCTCGATATGGGGAGCGGTACTGCCGTTTTGGCCATCCTCGCCAAGAAACTCGGTGCGGCACGTACCGTGGCCATCGACAATGATGAGTGGGCTTATCGTAACGCCTTTACTAACTGTGAGTTGAACGATATTTCCGACATTGAAATTGTCCTTGGCGATGCATTGTCAATAAATGGTAGTTTCGATGTGGTTTTGGCTAACATCAACCGCAACATTCTCTTGCGCGACATGCATTATTATGTGGCGGCTATGAAGCCTGATGCACACATTTTCTTCAGCGGTTTCTACAGCGAGGATTTGGACAGCATCAAAGCGGAGGCTGAGCGTCTCGGTTTGCGCTATTGTCGCCACTTGAGCCGCAACAATTGGGTGGCTGCTGAGTTTATTAAATAATTGGTTTCTAATAATTTGAATAGATGAAGAAAGGAATCCTTATCGCCGTTTTTTCGCTCTTTTTGGGTGTAGCCTCGACTTTTGCCCAAGCCTTTTTCCCCACAGAAAAAGACGCTTTTTATGACCAATTGTTGGCCTATCTGAACACGTCCACTTCTAAACAGGATCGTGACGAGGCCGCCAAAATGATGAAGGCGTTTCGTGGGGTATTGGATAGCTACTACTCTGATGCTGAAATCAATACGATGATTCAGCTTTGTGAGTTGTATCATTCTAAAAGTGGCACCCGAGCATACCCCAACATCTTCAACTTCGTGGATGTGTTGCAAAGGATTCCGACAGCGGGCATGACCCATAAGGATGTAGGTAATTGGCTGCATTATACCGATGCGAAGACGCAAAAGTCGATGAATGGAATGGACAAGTACCTTTCCGCTTGCCGAAACATTTTTGTCGATAAGGTGCTGACGGCCAAGGGCAATTCCAAGTGGCTTGTCCGAGATGCGTTGTTGGGCTTTCCTTCAAATGATAAGTTTGAGTTGACGGTGGACGGTACGCTGGTATTGGCTTCGCAAAAGGACGAATCAGCCATCAAGCAGACGAAAGGGGTCTTTTATTTGGACGACAACCTTTGGGAAGGCATGGGCGGTCGCGCCGACTGGTCGCGTTTCGGCATCGATGCAGACCAAGTATATGTTTCATTGCCAGATTATTACACGCTTGACCTGAATCGTTCGGAGTATGCCATTGATTCGGTGACGTTTTACGAAAAGCGACATTTCAACCAAGCCATCTTGTGCCGTTATGAGGACAAGGTATTAGTGAATGCGCCCAACGAAAAGACGATGTACCCTCGCGTCAAATCGTATCGTTCTGATTATGCGATTAAAGATTTGATGAAAAACATTGATTTTGAAGGCGGCATCGGCATGATGGGCAATCAGGTGGATGTGTTCGGTGGTGTCGACAACAAGGCCATGTTCCATTTTCGGCAAAATGGCATGGAGGTCATGAAAGCCGTGGCGAAGCGTTTTGTGATGTCGGAGGACGAGGTCTTGGTTTCCGACCATGTGGCGATGCGTCTGTATCTGACGGATTCGGTGACAGGCATAAAAGAGGATTCTATCTATCATAACAACCTGAGTTTCAGGTATGATAACAAGACCCGAAAGATGATGTTTTTCCGCGAGGAGAAGGGCAAGAATTTCGGCGACGGACCTTTCCACGATTATTTCCATGGGCTTGACTTGTTCATTGAGGCGATGTACTGGAATATTGATTCGCCCATAGTGGATTTCCGCCGCATGGAGGGCGTTAATCCCAACAGTGAGGGCGATGTGGTGTCGGTGAATTATTTCCGTTTTGAGGATTTCAACAAGTTGCAAGGCCTCGACGGCACGCATCCCATGATTCGCATTGAGAAATTCTTGAAGGGCTTTGACAACGTGGAACGTCAAGTGCGTTTCCATACCGGTGATTTGGCCTCGTATTTAGGCTATCCTATTGAGCAGGTGATTTCGCTGATATTGAAGCTTCAGGCCGAGGGCTTCATGGAGTATGACATCGAAACCAAATGGGCAACGGCTCTGCCACGTTTCTTCGATGTGATTGAGTCGTATCGCGAAACCATTGATTTTGATGTGATTAAGCTGCATACCTACACGACAAATCGTCAGCCTAATGCGCGTCTCGATTTGGCTACCAACGACTTGCTGGTTTTCGGCATCACCAGTCAAATCGAAGGCGTGAAGGGTTCTGCTATCTCATTGAGCGACCGCAAGCGCGTGGTCATCGTGCCTGATAGAGGCCGTCTGGTCTTTACAAAGGACCGCAATTTCAAGTTTTCGGGCGGTATTTTGGCAGGCATGTTCGAGTTTTTCACCAAGGATTGTGAGTTTTCATATAAAGACTTCACTATCAATATGACCAAGGTGGACTCCTTGCGTTTTTATGCTAAGCGCGACCGTCAGATTATTCCTGTCAACGGAACGCTGGAGAAGTTGCGGGGACGGTTGGAGATTGACCATGGCGACAATAAGTCGAGCCGTTACGAAACGCCGGATTATCCCATTTTCCACAGCGAGGCAGAGGGCTTCAAGTTTTATCGCAAAATCAATGGCGGCGTGTTTCATCCCGGCAGTGTCGATTCGGTGATGACCGCCGATGATTTGGAAGGAAAGTTCTATTACAGCTTGTATCCTTTTGTCGTCGACAGCCTTAACGACCTTTCAATGCGTAAGGTGAAGTTTGAGGGCTATTTGGTGTCGGGTGGCGTTTTGCCCACTATTGAGGAGCCTTTAGTGGTCATGGATGACTATTCGTTAGGCTTTGAGCATCAGATTGGCAACGGAGAATCAGATACTTACCCGATGTTTGACGGTTCAGGGCATTTCCATCATAAGGTGCATCTTTCCGAGGATGGTTTCTTTGGCGTTGGAAAGCTTGATTATCAGACGGCTACGTTTGATGGCGACCGCTTCATGTTCTATTTGGACTCAGTGACAGCCATCACCAACCAGTTCAGGTTGGAGCCTTTGGCTAATGGCACAAAATATCCGAAAGCCAATGCCACTGCGTTGAGGATGAAATGGGATGTCGGCAAGCCTGAACTGACTACAGAGACTATCGACAACCCCATCTGCATGTATGGCGACACCTATTTCTCGGGCAAAACCTCGCTTTCGCCTGAGGGCTATTCGGCTGACGGAAAGTTGCGCTTCGGCCTCACGGAGTTCGATTCTGACCATTTCGCTTTGGATTCCAGGACTTTCGTGGCCGATTCGGCCAAGTTCCTCCTTTATTCCGCCGATACCAGCAGCATAGCTTTTGCCGCGACCAACTACCGCGCCAATGTTGATTTTGATGCGCAAAAGGTTCAATATGACTATCTTAACCAAGACAGTAACCTCGACTTCCCGATGAACCAATACGTCTGTTCGTTGAAGGAGGCCGAATGGGATATGGCGACTAACAGCCTGCACTTGTATAACCCGGTGGAGAGTTTCGGCGATTATGCCAATGCAACCACCCACGAGGAACTTCTTGCCATTCACAGCAATGCGGCCAAGTTCATTTCGCTTGTGCCTGAACAAGATTCTTTGGAGTTTTACAGCATGAGTGCGGAATACGACATGACCAATTATGTGATTCATGCGCACGACGTGAAAATCATCCGTGTGGCAGATGCGGCGGTGTTCCCTTACACGCATGATGTGAATATAAATTCGGAGTCGAAGTTGGAGCCTATTAGTGGTGAATTGCTGGCCGACACGTTGAATCAATTCCACCTTTATAAAGATGCCGTTGTGAATATCCACAGCCGCAATTACTACGATGCGCAAGGCACTTGGAACTATACCAATGCCGAAGGAATGAGAACCCCGGTTCGGGTGGATACCATTGTTCCTGTTGAGGGCATTACGCATGGTTACGCGCATATTTCTGATGCCTCGGAGTTTAAGCTGAGCAAGCAATTTGGCTTTCAAGGTCACTTGACTTTGAAGGCTACCGATGAGTTCGGCTATTACGACGGCCAGTTTGCCCTGCTTGATTTTGGTGAGGTCGTTGAGCCTGTCAAAACGCAAGATTCTATTGCCGCCCTGAACCGTTGGTTTGCCTCAGCGACGACAATCAATCCTTCTGAAATTCGCATTCCCATCGACATGGAGCGCATTCGTGAAGATGAGCCTCGGATGACGAATGGTCTCTATTATGAATTGGCCATCGACGGTGGCTATTTCGGTTCGTTCCTCACGCCAAAGGACGGTAGGAAAGAGCTTGACGAAACGGCTCCAATCAGCGGTATGTTGTGGTATAATGCTGACAGCCTGCGCTTTATTGTGACCGACACGACGCAATACGATTCCTATATTGGTTTGGATTCGCGTGGTGTCATCCGTGGACATGGGAGCTTCGGCTTGGGCTTTGAAACGCCTTTGGCCCAGTTTGTCGTGCACGGCGACTATAAGCAATATCCCAACGACAGCCTGACGCTGCAAGGCCTCAATGTGTTCAAGGCCCCGATTTTCGACGATAAGGCTATGGAAGCGATGGCTGAGGTGTATGCTAATGTCAACGGCAGTTCCATCGACCTGACGCAAACGCAATATGTACCGTATTTCCGCTCCGAAAACAACGAAGTGAAGACGGAAGTGCTGCAACAGGCCATCGAATTGGAAGGCTATCCAAAGATGGAATCGTCTGATTTCTACTGCAATACCATCGTTATTCCAGACTTGAAGATGGTTTGGAACGACCAACTTCACGCCTTTGTCTCGGTGGGCAAGATTGGTTTGGGCAACTTTGGGAAGTATATCGTCAACAAGTATGTGGATGGTTGCGTGGTCTTTGACCGGCGGTTGGGCAACATCACCTATTATTTCCAGGACGACATGTTCCAGACCTATATTAATTATAACAGCGGCGACGGACAGTTCCAAGTGCATTGCACCTATTCCGACATCAACCAAAGGTTGGGCGAGACGAAAGAGAAGCACCGCACAAGGACTAAGAACGACAAGCGTTTCCAATATGTCGCGGTGCCCTACGAGTCGATGCTCGATTTCCTGAACCGCCTGAAATATGCTGGCTTGAGCGTCGGGACATATTAAAAAATGAGATTTTTTTCGACAAAAAAGGTCTGCATGTCGCAATTATTTGTACTTTTACCGATTCAAAACGGAAAAATATCAAACACTCTAACTATATGAAATTCATAGTATCAAGCCTTAAGTTATTGAAGAATCTCCAAGCGTTGGGCGGTGTCATCGGTTCGAAGAACACCCTGCCCATCTTGGACGACTTCCTGTTTCAGTTGACCGAGAACGAACTGAAGATCACGACCTCCGACCTCGATGTGACCATGACGGTCAGCATGGTGCCGGATATGGTGGACGGCACAGGCGAGGTGACGATTCCCGCACGTCTGCTGCTCGAAATCATGAAGAACTTCCCCGATGTTCCGATTACCATCTCTGTGGATAACAACACTTTGTCTGTCGAGCTGATTGCTGGCGAAGGCCGTTATAAATTGGCTGGTCATAAGAGCGACGAGTTCCCGCAACTGCCTGCAATGGCGGATACTTCGATTTGGGAGATTCCCGCCGATGTGCTGGCCAAGGGCTTTGAAAAGACCGTTTTCGCCACAGGTATGGATGAGATTCGTCCCATCATGTCGGGTGTGCTGATGGAAATGACCGAGAATTACCTCACTTTCGTGGCCACTGATGCGCATAAGTTGGTGCGTTACAGAAGGATGGATGTCAAGTCGGATGTGGTGGCCTCGTTCATCGTGCCGAAGAAACCCATCAACCAGTTGAAGAACATCCTTGGTACTTTGTCCGACGAGCCTGTCCGCATTGAGTTCAACAAGACCAACGCTTCGTTTGTGTTCGGTGACTATCAGCTGATTTGCCGTCTTATCGAAGGCCGTTACCCCAACTATGATGCCGTCATCCCGAAGCAGAATCCCAACCATCTGACCATCGACCGTCAGGTTTTCCTTTCGGCCATCCGCCGTGTGGCAGTGTTCTCCAGCAAGGCCACGCATCAGGTGCGTTTCCGCATTGTGGGACAAGAGCTTACATTGACCGCCGAGGACATTGACTTCTACAATGAAGCCAAGGAACGCCTCACGTGTAGCTACGAAGGCGACGACATGGAAATTGGTTTTAACTCGCGCTTCCTGCAAGAGATGCTGGGCAACTTCGACTCCGAGACGATTAAGATTGATATGTCGGCACCCAACCGTGCGGGCATCATCATGCCTGTCGAAAACGAGAACGAGGCCGAAGACCTGCTGATGCTGCTCATGCCGGTCATGCTGAACTAACAGCTTGTAGTTCAGTCGGATTTGCAATCCGACTGGCCCGAATTGGGGATTTGAAATCCCCCTCAACAACAAAGCCCGCCGAAACAATTCAGCGGGCTTTCTCTTTTGGATGTAGTCGGGCACTTACTTGACAGGTGCCAACCGTACCATCAGCACGCCATGAGAAGGAATGCTTGAAACCACATTCTTCGCCGTTGACTTTGCGATGGTCTTATGCTGCCACAGGTCGTAAACGCTGTAGTTGCCGCCCGCCTTGCGCAGCTCGGGAATGTCGCCCCAGTTGAAGTTGAGGTTCCATGCATCGTCACCACGGTTGAAGAAACACACCGCCCATTCGTCATTGGTCAATTGTTTCACCCAAATCTGACGGTCGCCCATGGCGATGGAGAGATGCGCTTGGATGCCGAGCGGGTCTTGGTCGATGGCGATGACATCCTTGTTGGTGAGGATGCGCTTGGTGTCTTCACTCATGTTGTTGAGGTCGTTGCCCGCCATCAGCGGAGCCGCCAACATGCACCACATCGAGAAGTGGCTTTGGTCTTCGATGGTCGTCATGCCGCCGTTGCCCACCTCAAGCATGTCGGGGTCGTTCCAGTGGCCGGGGCCGTTGTAGGGGTAGAGGTCTTGCACCAAGTCAATGATGTTCACCATACCATGTCCGCCCCAGTCTTCGCGTCCGTCCCACATATTGATGATATCGCCCGTGGCTCTCCAAAGGTGACCGATACCTTTCGCCCATTCCCAAGGTTGGGTGCTGCCCCATTCGCAGATGCTGAACACGATGGGACGCCCCGCCGCCTTCAAGGCCTCGCGCATGATGGTGTAAGCGGTCTTGGAGTTGGTCTCACGGTTGTTGCAGAAGTCGTATTTCAGGTAGTCCACGCCGTTGCGGGCATAGTAGAGCGCGTCTTGGTACTCGTGACCCATACTGCCAGGACGACCAGCGCAAGTATGTGTGCCGACACAGGAGTAGAGGCCGAATTTCAGCCCTTTGGAGTGGATGTAGTCGGCGACGTATTTCATTCCATGCGGGAAACGCTCAGGGTCGCAGACGATGTTGCCGTCGGCATCGCGATCGATTTGCCAGCAGTCGTCCACGACAATGAACTCATAGCCCGCGTCTTTCATGCCCGAAGCCACCATGGCATCGGCGGCTTCCATCAGCAGTTGTTCGCTGACATTGCAACCGAACTTGTTCCAGCTGTTCCAGCCCATGGGCGGAGTGGGGCATAAGGCCTCAAATTCCTCTTGGGTGAGGGGCTGTGGCTTGGGCTTTTGCGCTACAGTGGGGAAAGCCAATAGCATCAAAACGAGGAATGCAAACCATTGTTTCATACTATGTTTGCTTTAAATCATTTCACTTCAACGGTTGTAGTTCCAACCATGGTCATAGGAATACTCAAACCTTGCTCGTTGAGGGTCATTGAAAGGTTGAGTTTAGTGTTGCCTTGGCTGATTAGGCCTGTTTGAGGATTGATGCTGCCTGTGCCAGTATAAGTGCCAGTTGCTTTGGTGGATTCAATAGTGCCAGCGATGTCGACGTCAACGCTTTTCTTTGAGATGGCGGTAACAGTGTAAGTCATTTTGGTATTCAGTTCTGTACCACTGACATTTTGTGTCTTGTTGAAAGTCCATGAGCTGCCCACGGTCAGTTCTTCTTCAGGAAGCTCGACGATGGCGGTGCCCAATTCGCTCATTTCAAGTTTAAGCGAGTCGATGACATGGCCCATAAAATCGTATGTGACTGTGTCGGGTTTGTTCAGGTATTTCTCCATTTCAGCGACCTGTCCGGCAAGCATGGGACTGGTTTTTTCGGGATGCTCGGAGTCGTACTCAAGCTTCATGCCCATCTGCGAGATGCTCATTTTGATGGCTTCCAGTTGTGTCTCAATCACGCATTGGTTGTCAGTGACTTCTTTTGGAGTAAAAGTCTGTCTGAACTCCATGATTTGCGACATGTTCATGGTTTGGCCTTGTACTTCCATCATGGTCATCATGTTTGTCTTTGATGTCATGGTGTAGGTCTTGCCTTGTTGGGGTTTCAACCTAAGGATGACGCCGTCTTTGGCCATGAACGAAAGGGTGGTCAATGCTACGAGGACGAGCATTGCAGGGGCGATTCTTCTGATAGTTTTTTTCATTGTCTTGAATTTTAATGATGATTAATTGGTTTGATTTTGCTTATTAATTATATAAGGTGCAAAAATACCAAAAAAGTCACATCATGTACAGAAAAGTTGGTTTTTTTGACAATGCGCAGGTATAGAAATGCCAAAATCTTTGACAATGCGCAGGGATAATGCAGTTTTTACAGGCAAATTGCCATATAAGGTGGTATGGAAATCCGTTTTTCATTTACGGTGAGGTTCCTCGGATGGATGATATAGGCCCAATCTACGCGCTCGTGGAACTTTGGCACAAAAGTGTCCAACGAGGCAGTCGAATATCTTGCGGAAGATTTCACCTCAATCGGGTAAATCTTGTACTTGATTTTGCTCATGTTGGAAATCAGGAAGTCAATCTCGATGTCGTTGCGGTGCTTTTCCTCGTTGTAATGCGTATAGAAAAACAGTTTGTGTCCGTTGGCCACCAACATTTGCGCAATGACGTTTTCATAGAGCATCCCTTGGTTGAGCGAAAGTTTGTTGTTGAGGATTTGCTTATACAATTGCTCGTCGGCAATCTCGTTTTCGCTGAAGGCATGGCTCACCAATAACCCCGTGTCGCCCATGTAGCACTTGATGAGGGTGCGGTCTTCGTTCAGGCCCAAGCCCACGTTGGGGTCGGTGGTGTTGAAACATTCGTTCACCATCATGGAGTCGCCCAACCAGAAAAAGGTGTCTGTGTATTGGTCGAAATAAGAGCCTTTGGCGATGTCGGAAAGTATCACCCGCTTCTCGTGCCGCGAGAGGAAGGCTGGAATTTGGTCGAAAATGGCCAACACCTTCGAGCGGTATTGGGCATCGATGCGCATGATGTCGTTGCGATACAAGGCCAAGATGTCGCGCTTCTCTTGGTCGGCCAAGGCGAAATTGCAGTCATTTTCCACAAAAGCCGAAACGCTTTGCGGCATCCCGCCCACCAATAGATACTGCTTGAAACGGAACATGGCCTTGTTGTGCAGGTTGCGCTCCAAAGGCTTCTGTTCGGCAAAGCACTGACGGATGTAGGCAATGAGGTTGTCGTCGCCGAAAGCCATTGCAAACTCCTCAAAATCCATTGGATACATCTTGATGGAACGTTCCTCGGAAGGGATGGTGATGTCCTTCACAGCCTCGCGGATGGAAATGAGTGAACCTGTTTCGATATAATCATAGCGACCGTCCTTTACCAACTTCTTGATGGATTGCCGCGCTTTGGGATAACGCTGCACCTCGTCAAAGACGATGACCGACTCGCGGCGGTGGAGCGTTACGCCGTATTCTGCGCTGAGAATCAAGAAGAAAGCGTCCAAGTCGTTTAGGTAATTCTCAAAAGCATTGAGCACGGTGGCACTCACGTCATTGAAATCGATGAGGATATAGGACTTGTATTCCGTCTTGGCGAACTGCTCCACGATGGTGGACTTGCCGATACGTCTCGCTCCTTCCACGAGCAAGGCTTTGGTTCCCTTGGCCGACTGCTTCCATTCAAGCAATTTGGCGTATATCTTTCTCTTGAAAATCATGCCGCAAAAATAAGCATTTTTGACAATGCGCAGGTATAGAAATGCCAAAATCTTTGACAATGCGCAGGGATAACGCGGTTTTTATGGCTTTTTGACGCACTTCGCGTCACTGCGAGGAACGAAGCAGTCCAGATTGATGGATTAGATTTGTTTCGTAATGAAATTCTTCAAAAATCTTTCAAAAATCCTTGCGATTCCAAAATCTTTGTATATTTGCCGCTGATTGTTCGGGGAGAAATCCGAACGGTTGAAGGCAATTTGTGCTTGTATCCGATTGATAAAATCTGGAAAATTTTGAAGTGGGTATAAGATACAAAGTTTGCTAGCCTGATTTGTATTCATTCAGTTTTATGATGATGCATATAGGCTAGGTAAACGTATCTATTTTACTTCAAGGGTTTTCCAGAGCCTATCAATCGAAATAGGTGCATTTCAAGTTTCCTAGCCTTCTTATTGTGTGTAATCTGCTGAATTTGGGAAACTATAGGCAGTAAAAGTTGCGCCCGATTAACGTATTTAGGGAAAAGAAAATGAAAAATGCAGTAAAACTGTTTTCGATTGGAGTAATGATAGTACTTTTGTTATTTAATGCATCTTTGTTGTTTTCTCAAAGTAAGGGGAAAAACATCAAAAAAGGATCTGTGTATATTTGTAATTTTGAGAGGCCTAAACAAGTAGCAGTCTATGGAACTCCAGCATGGGTGTTTTCTACCATGTTTTTTATTTTTGATGATGTCAAAACGGGTGGTATGGGTGTTCAGGTTTGTATATATACCATAAATACCTCTACTGGTGGCTTAGGAGATGCTATAAATGCAGAGGCTACTGAAACTGTTCCGTTTTCATACCGAGTGAGAGATGGACTTGTTTACATTTGGGAATCAAATGATGAGCCAAAAGACGAGTCAGGATATGTATTAATACTCACAATGGAAGAGAATGAGTATCTAACACCTATAAAAACTACAGAAAAAGACATGGTGAAATTGAGCAAATTTGTTTATTTGGGAGATTTCAATAAAATAAAAGCAATGAGTGATGTGGAATCAGATCGAGTGGAGAGAAATGCATTAACCAAATTATTATCATTGAGGGATCAAAAAACAAACATAGAGTTAGTGAAGAAAAAACAGAGCAAAGCTGATAATTCAGAGAATATGAAATCAACCGAAAATAACATTGATGATGTTCAAAAAGATAATGAAGAGTTAGATGTTAAACCTTCTTTCTCGGGCGGTGAACAAAAAATGTGGGAGTTTATCGGCAGAAATCTCAAATACCCCCAAGAAGCTCGTGAAAATGGCATACAAGGTCGTGTGTTCGTGAGTTTTATTGTCGAAACAGACGGGTCGATTTCAAATGTTAAGGTTGAAAAAGGAATTGGTGGCGGATGTGACGAGGAGGCAGTTCGGGTCGTTAAAGCAATGCCCCAATGGCATCCGGGTAAGAAACAAGGAAAAGCTATAAGTGATTCATATGTGTTGCCATTTAGTTTTAGGTTGAATTAGTTTATATATAGAAATTGTTATGAATAAAGGAAAACGAGCCGCCCCAATCAGAGCGGCTCGTCATTCTCATAGTTCTGCGATTTCAGCGGATTAACTCCGTTGAATCTGCGATTTCTGCGTGAGACCAATCAAAGTTTCGGTACAGCATCCACCAATGCCTTGCCAGCCTCGTTGGTCGTACGGAGATATTTTCAAAACCTTCCAAAAAGTGCAGTTTAGAATACAGAAAACCTTCCAAAAAGTGCAGTTTAGAATACAAAAAACCTTCCAAAAAGTGCAGTTTGATGTTTGTAATTAAAAGATTATTACTATTTTTGCGTCAAATTTGAATCTAGGATGGAAATAAAGGATTTTGAGGTCATATTGCGAGACCAAATGAACGAGCTTCGGGAAACCGACTTTTCCCAATTCGTCACACGCAAAGAAGAAACGGAAATCGACTTGGACAGCCCTCTTGTCCAAATTGTCATTGGGGTGAGACGTTGCGGAAAATCAACATTGTGCCAGAAAGTGCTGATGGAAAGCAAACGTAAATTCGCATACGTCAATTTTGACGATGAAAACCTCGCCAATCTGAACGCCGAACACTTAAACGACATTCTGAAAGCTCTGTACAACCTATACGGCAATTTTGACTGTCTGTTCATGGACGAAATACAGAACGCACCAAAATGGCACTTGTTTGTCAACCGTTTGCTGCGACAGAAACTGCATTTGGTCATCACTGGAAGCAATGCCAACTTGTTGAGCAGCGACCTGGCAACCCACCTCACAGGAAGATACAACCAAATTGAGTTGTTCCCTTTCTCATTCCATGAGTATTGCATTGCGAAAGGCATTGACATTACGACTTTTACCACAAAAGCATCTGGATTGAGACTCCATGCCTTGGAGCAATATATGAAACAAGGTGGTTTCCCTGAAACGATACGCATGAAGAACCAACGGCGTTACATCATGTCACTACTTGAAGCAATCCTTACAAAAGACATCTGCAAACGTTACAAAATCCGCTACAAGACCACCTTGCGGCAGATGGCCAACGCCACGCTTGACAAATTCTGCCAAGAACTTTCATTTGCCACGCTGAAAAAAGACTACCAAATCAGATCCATACACACGGTAAAGAACTATGTTTCCTATCTTGAAGAAGCCTATCTGCTGCGCATTATTCCACGATTTTCCTACAAAAGCACTGACCGACAAACCAGCCGAAAATGTTATGCCATTGATACGGCTTTTGTGGACGACCACGAAGACGCTTTGCTGACGGAAAATTTAGGTTGGCGTTTGGAAAACATCGTCGCCATTGAGCTAATGCGCAGGATGCAGTACGAATCGGACCAGCTGTATTACATTAAACAACCAAAATCCTTTGAAGTTGACTTTGCCTTAACCGATCGCAACCGGGTCGTTGAGCTCGTTCAGGTTACATACGATTTCCGCAATCCCACCAAACGACTTTACAACCGTGAGATAGGAGGCTTGTTGAAAGGATCGACTTTAACCCGATGTGACCATTTGACTTTAGTGATGATGTATGGCGAGACGCAAGATCTTGTGGTGGATGGCAAAACTATCCATTGCATAGAAGCTTGCGATTGGCTACTGGGGAAATAATCTCATTCTTTGCAGTTGCAATTCAAACAAACGAGCCGCCCCAACGGAGCGGCTCGTCATTCTCATAATTCTGCGTATTCTGCGTGAAACCCATCAAAGTTTCGGTCCAGCAGCCACTAAAGCCTTGCCCGCCGCGTTCGTCGTGAACTTCTCGAAGTTCTTGATGAAACGACCAGAAAGGTCTTTGGCTTTCTCTTCCCATGCGTTCTTGTCGGTGTAGGTGTCGCGTGGGTCGAGGATGTTCGGGTCGACACCAGGCAATGCGGTCGGCACCTCGAAGTTGAAGTACGGGATCATCTTGGTCGGGGCCTTCTCAATGCTGCCATCCAGGATGGCGTCGATAATGCCGCGTGTGTCCTTAATGGAGATACGCTTGCCAGTGCCGTTCCAGCCTGTGTTGACGAGGTAAGCCTTGGCGTTGCTCTTTTCCATGCGTTTCACTAATTCCTCAGCGTACTTGGTCGGGTGCAGCTCAAGGAAGGCTTGGCCGAAGCAGGCACTGAAGGTCGGGGTGGGCTCGGTGATGCCGCGCTCGGTGCCAGCCAACTTGGCGGTGAAGCCGCTCAGGAAGTAGTACTTGCACTGTTCGGGTGTCAGGATGCTGACAGGAGGCAACACGCCGAAAGCATCGGCGCTGAGGAAGATGACGTTCTTGGCAGCAGGACCAGCCGAGATGGGACGCACGTTCTTCACAATTTTCTCGATGTGTTCGATGGGGTAGGAGACGCGGGTGTTCTCGGTCACGCTCTTGTCCTTGAAGTCGATCTTGCCGTTGGCGTCGACGGTGACGTTCTCCAACAGGGCATCGCGTTTGATGGCGTTGTAGATGTCGGGCTCGCTTTCCTTGTCGAGGTTGATGACCTTGGCATAGCAGCCGCCTTCGAAGTTAAACACGCCTTCATCGTCCCAGCCGTGCTCGTCGTCACCGATAAGGAGACGTTTCGGGTCGGTAGAGAGGGTGGTCTTGCCGGTGCCACTCAGGCCGAAGAAGATGGCGGTGTTTTCGCCCTTCATGTCGGTGTTGGCGGAGCAGTGCATGGCGGCGATGCCTTGCAGCGGCAGGTAGTAGTTCATCATCGAGAACATGCCTTTCTTCATTTCGCCACCGTACCAGGTGTTCAGAATCACTTGTTCGCGGCTACTCACGTTGAAGGCCACGCAGGTGTCGCTGTTCAGGCCGAGTTCCTTGTAGTTGTCGACCTTGGCCTTCGAAGCGGTGTAAACGGTGAAGTTGGGCTTGAATTCGGCCAGTTCCTCAGCTGTGGGCTTGATGAACATGTTGAGCACGAAATGGGCCTGCCAAGCCACTTCCATGATGAAGCGGACGGCCATGCGGGTATCCTTGTTGGCGCCGCAGAAGGCATCGACCACATATAGGTTCTTGCCGGAGAGTTGCTTCTTGGCGAGGTCTTTCACCTGTGCCCACACCTCTTCGCTCATCGGGTGGTTGTCGTTCTTGTAGCCCTCGGTGGTCCACCACACGGTGTCCTTCGAGTTCTTGTCCATGACGATATATTTGTCCTTGGGCGAACGGCCAGTATAAATACCAGTCATCACGTTGACGGCGTTGAGCTCAGTCAAAACACCCTTGTCGTAGCCGGTCAGGGCGGGATTCATCTCGTCCTTGAAGAGCTGTTCGTAGCTTGGGT
This sequence comes from Bacteroidales bacterium, assembly GCA_016285355.1. The sequence goes on along the minus strand of JAEEQP010000003.1, from coordinate 7,694 downwards.
TATAATAAACGTCCTTTACGCCGGTGATGCCATAAGATGCCAATGCGGCTTTGATTTCTTCGATGTTTTTTGCCATAATTGTTAGTTTAGTTGAAATGATGTGCAAAGGTAAGTAATAATTCGATTGGTCAAATGGAAAAAGATTTTTTCTTTCAAAAAAGTCTATTTTTGCAACTATGAACAATATTGCGGCCTATTCGACCATCCTCATTTCACCGTTGAAAGCTGTCATCTTGTTGGTGGCGGTCGATACCATCGTCATGACAAAGAGTGTTAAATTTGTCTGAGTGACAAACAAAGTCACCGAGTTAGAATCAGCATTGGCTGTGCGGACGGTATGACCGCTACGTTCTCATCGACCTCGTCAACGGAGGCCAACATATCACCGCCGCCGAAGCCGAAACCGCACAAGGGTTGAAGCCTTTTGTGCAAGACAAACGATAGCGTCTCAAATCATTTATTCCAGGAACCCTTATTTGTACACCTCGTTCTCGTCAATCAAATTGTTGAGGAGGGCATAAACCGTCAAACCCGAGACAGACTTAATACCGGTCTTGCGTGTGATGTTTTTGCGGTGCGAGATGACGGTGTGGATGGAGATGTTCATCAGGTCGGCGATTTCCTTGTTCATCATGCCTTTGGCTACGGCCACCAGCACGTCAATTTCACGTTTCGAGAGCTCCACGTCGTCGGATTTCTCGCCTTTGTCGTTTTGGGCTACTTGGTTCAGCTTGTTGATGATTTTCAACTTGCTGTCATTGATTCCGATGACTCCATCGTACCTTTTCAGTATCGACTCATCCCAATAGGTGGTTATCAAGGCGATGCAGGTTAGCTGTGGGTTTTCCTTGGTCAGTTGCAAGAGTAGGTTTTGACCGCTGAAACCGAGTAACAATGGGTTTATTATCAGGATGTTGGTATCTGAGACCAGCAACTTTTCCGAAAGGTCTTCGGGTGAGTCCAATCGCATGATGACATCGAAACCCACGATGCTTTGGATGATTTCATAGAGCCCAGCCGTGATGATTTCTGAGGCTTCACAAATGATGACGCGGTTACTCATGGCTTGGCGTTTTCAAGGAATGCGACGTATGGAACGAGGATGTGTTCTTCGATGAGTGAATGGCTGATGAGATCGGCAGAGAGCTCCATGATGTCAGTGGCGATGCAGATGCGCTCCGAAGGCAGGATGTTGCTTGGCAGGTACTTGATAAGGATGTTGGTCATGTCCTCAAGGGCATCCTCTATGTTGCTGTGGTTGTGACGGAACTGGTCGATGCTGTAGTCCGTTTTTTCGCCCTTGCGCAACGCATTGATATAAGGGAACACTACTTCTTCCTCATATTTGAAGTGCCTCACCATCTCATGCTTGTATTCGTTGTAGAAATGGTCGAGCATGTTGCCATATTTCAGTCCGGCGGCTTCTGTAATGCGGCTGAGGTGGCACTCGATATGCGGGAAACGCTCGTCTAAATAATCACGGTGCGATGCATTGAGGTAAAAAAGGAGACAGGTGAGGTCATCGTCGTCTGGATCGGCCATGAGGACAGAGGTGTTGGGGTCGAGATGCAGCTTGCAAACTTGCAGGAAAAGTCTTGCGCTCACATGGTTCTGCTGGCATACCTCGGCTACGCTGCGGTCGCCAAAACCTAACCGAATACCGAAACGAGGTAGCAGTTGTAGCAGTTTTGGGTTGTCGGCAATCAGCTCATAGAGTTTTGTGTTCTCGGAGAAAAAAGGTATTTTGTTCATAGTGTCATGTCGTTGAAAACGATTGCAAAAATAAAAAAACCGCCCCAAACTGAGCGGTTTTTCATGTTTTTCTGAAATATTCCGATTAGGCTTCGGCAGGAGCTTCAGCTTCGGCGGCTGGGGCTTCCTCGGCAGCAGCCTCAGCAGCGGCTTCGGCTTCAGCGGCCTTCTTGGCTTCCATTTCAGCGAGTCTCTTTTTGGCGAGCTCGGCGGCGCGGGTCTCGTTGACTTGTTTTTCGGCTTCCAGACGGGTCTTCTTCTCGCCACGGGCCTTCTCTTCGTTGGCTTTAACGAGGTTGGCGGACTTGGCTTCCTTCTCCTTCATCCAGTTCTGGAACTTGATCTCGGCTTGCTCTTCGGTCATAGCGCCTTTCTGGACGCCACGCATCAGGTGATACTTCATCATGACGCCGGTCTTGCTGAGCAGCGAGCGGGCTGTGTCGGTGGGCTGAGCGCCAACGCTGTACCAATACAGGGCTCTGTCAAACTTGATGTTGATCTGAGCGGGGTTGGTGAGCGGGTTGTAGGTGCCTAATTTCTCAATGAATTTACCATCACGTGGTGCGCGAGAGTCGGCAACTACGATGTGATAGAAGGGCTGACCCTTCTTGCCATGTCTTTGCAATCTAATCTTTGCAGGCATAATTTAATGTTTTAAGTTGATTTTTAATGAATTAACTAAAACCTACCCGAGGTTTCGGCTGCAAAAGTACAACTTTTTATTGGACTGACAATCAGGTGGGAACAAATTTTTCTTTTTCCCCGTTTCGGAAATCGCCCGACAATGCCTAATTTTGCCGCCGATTTTATGGGTCGGCCCTTCGACGGGCTCAGGGACCTAGGCCGTTGAGCCTGTCGAAACGCCGGCTTGAGAATAGTTAGAATGCAAAACAAGAATACACTTCGTTGGGGTTATTTAGCGGGCATCGTCTCGGGCATCACCTACGGCATGAACCCGCTTTTTGGCGTGCCCGTCATCAACAAGGGATTGGATGTCAACTCGTTGCTGTTTTATCGTTATGGAGTTGCCACGTTGTTGATGTTGGCCTATATGCTTGTTGCGAAACGGCAGATTCGCATCACTTGGAAGCAGTTCGGACTAATGACCATTCTTGGTGTTCTGTTTACTGGATGCAGCATCACCTTGTTTGAAGCTTACAAATGCATCCCATCGGGCATCGCCACGAGCATTCTCTATGTCTATCCTATCATGGTCGCACTGATTATGATGTTTTTCGGGCAGTTTCCGAGTTGGAAGACTTGGATTTCCATCTTCGCGGGCGTGGCGGGCGCCATTTTGCTCTCGCTCAAAGGTGGAGGCGGTTTCATCGACTGGCGTGGCATTGCTCTAGTGGTGGCCTCGGGACTGTGCTATACCTTATTTATTGTCATTGTCAACTTGAGCCAACAAGTCAAGGCCATCCCCAACCTCACTTTGACTTTCTATTGCTTCTTGATAGGCTCGGTGATGTTGTTTGCCTTGTCGGGATTCGGCGTGCATCTCAATGCCGTTCCCGATGCGGTCAGTTGGCTGAATGTTTTGGGGTTGGCTATCTTGCCTACGGCTATTGCCACCATCACCTTGGCGGCTTCGAGCAAAGCTGTTGGTGCCACCAAGACCTCCATCCTTGGCATCCTTGAGCCGCTGACTGCCATCGTCATCGGCACGTTGGTCTTTCACGAAGCTTTCACACTTAATGTCGCCTTCGGCGTCGCATTGATTCTGTTCGCTATCCTGTTTATGATTTTGACGGAAAAGAAAGCCTGACCTTATTTGACTTCCATCTTGCAGATGCTCCACGTTTGTCCGTTGTAGGCTTTCACCAGATAAAGACCTGAAGCCAAGTCGGACACATCAATGGTGTGACGGTTTCCTCTGGCTTGACCTTGCTTGACGTTTTGTCCATTCATGTCGATGATCTCATAACGGCGAAGGCCTTCTAGGCTGAGGGTCATCTCGTCTTGGGTGGGGTTGGGGTAGATGGTCATCATGTCCGAAGTGGGTATGTCATTTTGAGGTATGCCTTCAAAAGTCCTGTATTCAAAGATGTAGTCGCAGACATAGACGAGCTGGCTGCCATCATTGACGGTTTCCCAGGCATAACTGATGGGACGATGGGCGAATTGTTCCCACTTGTAGTTGGGCTCCGGGTGATAAGGCATGATGACGTTGTCGATGGTGCAGACTTCGTCATAGTTGTAGCGCACACGGTCGACAATCATGCCGTCGCTATGCTTTACACGTTGCAAACAGTTGCCGTTGTCGTCGAAAACCCTTTCTATGCTTGAGTCAGGCACCCATCCGTTTTCCCAATAGGAAGACTCCTCGTTAGTGCAGTTGCCGGACGCATCGTAGGTATAGGTGGCGAGGGCGGAGTTGCTCCAGCCAGTGCCGCCCCAAGCGTCGTTGTATTCTTCGAGGCATTGCGTGCAGTTGCCATTGACATCGTAAGTGTAAGTGCCACGCATGAGCAACATCCCGCCGAGGGTCATCTCGTAGTTGGTGAGCAGGTCGCCATCATAAAAATAGGTGTAGATGCCTTGCAACTCGAAGCCGCTGCCCCAGTCATTGTAGTTGGTGCGGGTAAGGCGGTGGTTGCTGTCGTCGTAGGTGTAGGTGACGTAGCTCGGGAAGATCCATTCGTTCTCGTAGTATTGGAAGAAGTCGATGCGGATCACGTTGCCGCGCTCGTCGTAATAGAGCGAGTCGATGAGGTCGTCAATCTCGCCGCCAGCGTTGGAAATGGAATGGCACGATTCCAATAGGTTGTTGGCGTTGTAAAAGAATTGCATCCGGTCGACGTTGTCATCGGAATGGAAGCAATCGAGGATGTAGTCCTGCGCCAGGGCTGCGCGGCAGGAGAACAAGACGATGATAATCAGGAAGAGGTGTTTGAGGGTTTTCATGATACTATGCTGTTAGATGAGTTTGGGAACAAAAATAGAAATAATATACGAATTACATCATTTTTGATTTTTTATTTTTGCCTACGCAACAATTTGGCACAGGCTTTTGTTTTCTTTGCAGCGAAAAACGGTCAAATTGACAAATACAACAAACTCTTAACACAATAAAACCAATAAAAATGGAAAACAACAGATATGCAAACATCGGTAAAGGCTCAATTGTCGGGGAAGGCATCTTCGTAAGATTTCCCGAACTCGTTCCTGCTTCTTTGGACAATTATTGGAACAGCAAGAAGCATAAAAAGCTATTGATAGTTGGGGAAAGCAACTACTTTGACGATGATGTCGACAGCGTGTTTAAGGACCCAAAAGCGTGGTATTCGGGAGCGGACAAAGAACATTTGATACCAGAAGGAAAGAAGAAAGATGTAAGCAACTTCAAAGGGTATAAGACTTTTGATAGGTTATACAAATCCATGAATGAAGTGTTGAATGAAACACTTTGCGAGCATGTCTATGAGGAGGCCATGTTCTATAATTATTTTCTGCGTCCAGCCACGGTGAGGAAAAACAATAGATCATTCAAAAAAGATTGCACCCAATTAGACCGTGATGTGGCAGGTAGCGCATTATGCGGAATTATCGACCTTGACCGTCCTGATGTGGTTATATTCGTCAGTAAATATGCACACTCGGAATTCAGGAAACACTTGGAATCGAATGGATTGTCTTATACTATCCCGATTGATTTTGTCAATCATCCTGCCCACCCTGCCTCATGGCATCACAGAAACGGAAACGGGAAAAAGAAGTTCGAAAGACTGTTGAGGGAATACTGGATAGCCAAATAATTACATTTTTATCAACCCCTGTTTGTTTCATAGAAATGTTTACCTTTGCTGCAAATATCATATTGGTTTTATGCCTAATGCAAAATCCGATTTGGCCGCCCATGAAAAACTACCAATGCAAGAAATGTGGTATTCTGATTAAAACAGAGCGACAGCCCAATGCGTTCAATTGTCGGGCTGGAAACTGCCACGATTGGAACGACCTCGGCGAAGTCGGTTGCGAAAACTACCGATGCAAGAAATGCGGTCTTCTCGTTGAAAGCAAGAACGCCCCATCTCCTTTGGGATGCACTGCTGGAGGCTACCACAATTGGCAAGATTTATGTCCGATAGGCACCGATGTCTATCAATGCAAGAAATGTGGCATCCTGTTGTATGCCTCAAAGTCGCCCAATGCATTGGACTGCCCTTCGGGTGGGTATCATCAGTGGAATAGATTGAATTAATATTCAGAACAACAATAAAATAGCAACAATTAAACATGAATGAACAACAATTATCTGATTTATTGAATTTTGCATCTGAGTTTTCCTCAATCAAAGAAGAAGAACAGAAAAAGCTGCCCTTTCATTTAAATTTGGTAGATCAGTTGCACATCAATGAAAACGCACACAGCCGAATTTTGATGCATTTATTGTCTTATAAAAACGATAATGGCAAATATGTTTTTTTGACTTCTTTAATAGACCTAATTAAAGAAAAGCAATCAGGAGATTTCGGTAGAATTACTATTGAATCTCCGCAGATTACCCAAGAAAAAGAACGCATTGATTTATGGGTTAGAGATAATGACTATGCCATTATTTTTGAAAATAAAATATACAATGCAGTAGACCAGGAAACACAGATTTCAAGATATATCAACAAAACAAAAGAAGGATTAAGAAACTATAGAGAAGAGGACATTTACGTCGTCTATCTATCCCAATACCCCAAAGAGCCAGAGTTGCAGTCATGGGGCGAATATAAAGACAGTTTTCGTTCAAGATATGTAAATTTGTCCTTTTGCTATGACATTTTACCATGGCTGAAAGACAAAGTTTTACCAAATATCAAATACAATGAATTGTTTCTTCAGACAGCTATCATTCAATATATTGATTACCTCGAGGGATTATTCAAAATTAGAAATACAGACAAACCAATGAACATGGAATTAAACAGATTTATTGAACATCATTTTAACTTGACGTGCGAAAGTGCGAAAGACAAAATAAGGAATATCCAAAAGTCAGCACTAGAATTGGATGACCTCTCTTCTCAAATGAAGGCTCTGTTGGAAAGTTATCGACAAATAATCTTTGAAAGTTGGCGAGAACAAACAAGAAAGAAGTATTCTGGATTGCAGCCAAACAAAAAACACGACGAAAACGGATGGTATATTACTGATGTGACAATCAGTAATGTGTATGGAAGACAAGTAACTGTTTATATGGGAGCTGATCATACAGGAGTTAATACAGTCAGTTTCTATTGTGGTTTCTTCATCGATGATAATTCAGCAGATGAAAACGAGAGTGTTTTAGAAAAACTAAAAAAAGAGTTACAATTATTTGAAATAAACGATAAAGCTCAACCAAAACAGATATTTAAAGGTTTTGAAGAAGACGATTATAAAGACGATTATGATGTTGTTTATAAGGCGTTTTGTGATATTGTTAATAAAGCCAAATCCATAAATGAACAATCCTGTTCTTGACATTTGAAATACTCTGATTATCTTTATTTGGAAATTTACGAAGCCTATGCTGCAATTCGGCACAGGCTTTCTTTTTCTTTGCAGCGTTAAATCGCAACGCTTTATGACCATACAAGAAATTTACAACTCGCAGCCCGTCAGGAAGGTGGAGTACATGATCCTCGACTGTCAGCGGCAGAGCGAGAAAGGCTTGTGGGGTATGGAAACAGGAAGAGTAACCATACAAAACCTTTTAAGCATCAGAAAAACCATCTTAAACGAAATGTTCGTGATGGACGACTATTATTTGCAACTGCTCAGGGGTTTCAACGAAGCCATGATGCAACAGATGATAGAGATGCGCAAACGAACAATAGCACTTTATGAGTCGGTGGCCAAAGCAGAATTGCCAGGAACCATCGAAGTGGAGGGCAAATGCTATTTCGGCTACGACTATCCTCCTTTGCATCCCATTCAAGACGAACGCGCCAAACGGATGTGGGACA
>JAEEQP010000031.1 GCA_016285355.1 Bacteroidales bacterium | reverse complement strand
CGTTGGCGGAAGCCTTGTACAAATAAGGAAATCAATTTACTAACCAACAATAAACAAGTTGCTTCCGCGTTTTGTGAAAGCAACTTGCTTTCGTTTTATGGAAACAGAAAAACTACATAAAGCCTTACTCGAAGCCGACGCCATCATCATCGGTGCTGGCGCAGGCCTCTCCACCTCGGCGGGCTTCACCTATTCCGGCGAACGCTTCCAGCAACACTTTTCCGACTTCATCGGGAAATACGGATTCACCGATATGTACTCGGCGGGCTTCTACCCCTTCCCCACCGAAGAGGAGCATTGGGCCTATTGGAGCCGCCATATCTACTACAACCGCTATGTGCCCGCCCCGAAGCCCGTCTATGACAACCTGCTCAAACTGCTGAAAGACAAGGACTATTTCGTCATCACCACCAATGTCGATCACCAGTTCCAAAATGCGGGCTTCGACAAACAACGGCTGTTCTATACGCAAGGTGATTATGGTCTGTTCCAATGCGCAAAACCTTGCCACCAAAAGACCTACGACAACGAGGAAACCATTAGGGAAATGATTGCGGCACAAAACGATATGGTAATCCCAACGGAATTGGTGCCGCATTGTCCCGTCTGCGGCGGACCCATGAAGGTCAACCTGCGGGCCGACGACACCTTTGTGGAGGACGAAGGCTGGCATGCCGCCGCAAAACGTTATGTCGATTTCATCAACAACCACCAAAAGGGCAAAATCCTGTATTGGGACCTCGGCATCGGGAGCAACACCCCGACCATCATCAAACTGCCGTTTATGCAGATGACGTACAAGAACCCCGAGGCAACTTATGCCACTATCAATCTCGAAGAGGCGTTTACCGTGGAACAGATTGAAGACCGTTCCATCGTCATCAATGGTGACATTGGTGAAGTTTTGGATGAACTATTGAAAAACATTGACTATGAACCGTCTTGATTTTCTCATCGACTATCTTCTGAAAGAAGACTCCCAATATTCCGAGATGCAGGTGCCATCAGATTTGCATGGGAAGCGCGACTTGTTCCGTGCCTTGTGCAACGTGCGTTGGCCGAAGCCTGTGAGCGAAGAATTCCTGCGTTTGCAGGACGAGGAATTGCAGGCTCAGTTACAAGAGAAGGGTGTCGTGGAATTGCCTGATGTGCCGATGCAGATTTGGCAAGGCGACATCACACGCCTGAAAGTGGATGCCATCGTGAACGCGGCAAACAGCCAGATGCTGGGCTGCTTTCATCCTTTGCACAAGTGCATTGACAACGCCATCCATTCTGCCGCAGGCGTCCAGTTACGAGAAGAATGCCACCGGCTGATGCTCCAGCAAGGTCGCGAAGAGCCGACTGGCCAAGCTAAAATCACCAAAGCCTATAATCTGCCGTGTAAGTATGTCATCCATACGGTTGGACCTATTATCCCCAACGGTATTCCAACAGAATTTCAAAAAGAACAATTGGCCTCTTGCTACAGAAACATCATGACTTGCGCCGATGAAAACAACCTCGAAAGCGTCGCTTTCTGCTGCATCTCCACGGGCGAGTTCCGTTTCCCGAACCGATTGGCTGCCGACATCGCGGTGCAAACGGTTAAGGATTACCTGACAACACATCCCAATTGCAGTGTCAAGCAGGTGGTTTTCAATGTGTTCAAGGATGTGGATAGGGATATTTATCAACGGCTTCTATAATCGAAAAATCCGCAATTCGGGCAAAGGCTTGGGTTGAGGTTTTTTTCATACTTTTGCACATGCTTAAAAACATCACAAAATGAAAAAAGTAGTCGTAATATCAACCAGCATGAGAGCTGGGTCGAATAGCCAGATGCTGGCTGAACAATTTGCTAAAGGCGCAAAAGCCGCTGGAAACCAAGTTGAATTTATCTCACTGAAAGGCAAGGAAATCAAGTTCTGTGTCGGATGCTTAGCTTGCCAAAAGTTAGGGGCATGTGTGATTAAGGACGATGTGCCTGCCATCATGGAACAAGTCCTCAACGCCAATGTGGTGTGTTGGGCAACGCCCATCTATTACTACGAGATGAGCGGCCAGATGAAGACCCTCATCGACCGCATGAACGCCATGTATCCGAAAGATTACCAGTTCCGCGACGTTTATCTGCTGGCCACGGCCACTGAAAACGAGGAAGGAACACCCAAACGCGCAGAAACAGGCCTCACCGGTTGGATTGACTGCTATCCCAAGAGCCGTCTGGCTGGAACGCTCTTCTGCGGCGGGGTGACCATGCCTCACGATATCGAAGGCCACAATAAATTGCAGGAGGCATACGAAATGGGGAAAAACGTGTAAATCCCCGACAATCAATAATCCGCAATTCGTGCAGAAGCTTGTGTTGCGGATATTTTTGTATTTTTGCAGCCATGAACTGGACAATAATAATCATCGAGACCATCGTTCTCACCCTCGCCTTCACGGCGATGATCCTGATTCCGCTGATGAAGAATCCCGTGTGGTGGATTGCAGACTACCCAGAAGACATTCAGGAAGAATACTTCAAAACGCACGAACGCATTCCTTCCAAATTCTTTACACCGACAGTGCTATTGAAGAAAGGGATGGCGCTACTTATCGCCCTCGCCCTGCTGCTTTTAGTGGTCAAACTGGCCGGAGCCTACGATTTCTGGTCTGCTTTGGGAGTGGGCTATGGTATTTGGCTCTTCATCGACTGGTACGACTGCTTCTTCTTGGATTTGGTTCTGTTTGCCAACCTGAAAAAGGTTCGCTTGCCTGGCACCGAGCACATGGACGAGGCCTATCACCAGAAGAAATACCACTTCATTCAATCCTGCTGGGGTATGCTCATCGGACTCATCCCTTGCCTCATCGGTGCAGGGCTATACTCATGGTTGTTGTGCTAAAAACAGTATTATGACAATTGACACGACCAATATGTGCTCACACCTGCAGAGAAAGCTATTCGAGGAGAATGGCGCTTATCATCGTATTTGGATAGCCTTGTAGAATGACCCGGAATTGACAGCCGTGGTTCGTTCACGACAGCTTCACATTTACCGCAACGGCAAGAAAGTGCTGGTTTTGGCAGGAAAGTCTGCTCCTAAAATCATTAGGGAAGATCGAATCAGCGAGATGTTATAGGAAGTCTCCGGATTGCGGATTTTTAGTCCTCAAAGCAATAAACAGCCAAAACCGCCGTTAATCAAAACAAAAAAAAGAGCACAATTATCTCCATGTTTGAAGCATTAAGGAAATATGGCTCCGTTTTCATGCTCGTTTTGATGGGCATGGTGATGGTGTGCCTTGTTGTCGATGAATATGGTGACCCCCAACAATTAGTCACACAAACAGCTACTTCAACATGCATGAACGTTTTAGCTGACGACTTTGACTTGGATGAAGATGATGACGATGAAGATGAAATCTGCAATCATTTCTTTGGGAATAAGTGTTCCACATGGATTTGGACTGTGGCTAGTGATGTCAGAAAGTTGGAGGGAAACAAATGTCCATCGGATTTGCTGCGCGGACAGGTAAGGCGTTACTCGCCCCGAAACAACCTCTCCGACAGCCATAACTATACCATTTTTTCAATCATGAAAAGTGGCGTGGAATCGTTCCATGCCACTTTTTTTGTTCCGTACACATCATTTTTAACTCAAATTCTTCATAACGCCGGAACGCGGCCTGAAGTTGGGTCGCGTTCCATTTTCCAAACAACAATCTTATGAATGCAATCAGTATTCTTACGGCAATCCTAACCCTGATGGCGGGCATCGGCGTTTTTCTGATGGCTTGCCACTTGATGAGCTCGCATCTTGAAAGCGCTGGCAGCAAGCGGCTGAAGCAGCTCTTTGCCCGTGTGGGCGGGAGCAAATGGACTGGCGTGGGCATCGGTGCCCTCGGCACAGCGGCCATCCAAAGTTCGGGAGCCGTGACGGTTATGGTCATCGGCTTCGTAAATGTCGGCATCATGTCGTTGACACAGGCCGCTACGGTCATCTATGGTGCCAACATCGGCACTACCGTGACGGCACAATTGGTGGCCTTGGGCATGCTCGGCGGCAATGGCATTTCGACCACCATCATTTTCTCCGCCCTCGCCGGTGTGGGAGCCTTCATCCTGATGTTCGCCAAACACGAGTCGTGGAAGCACACGGGCGGCATATTGACAGGCTTCGGCATCCTGTTCGTGGGTCTCGGCATGATGTCGAATGCCATGGACGATTTCGCCGCACTCGATTCGGTGAAACAATTCCTCGCCAGCATCAAAAACCCGCTGCTGATTGTGTTCTTGGGTGCCTTGCTCACCGCCGTTATCCAATCCTCTTCGGTACTCACCTCCATTGCCATCACAATGGTTGTGGCAGGGTTGCTCTCGCTCAACCAAGGCATCTACCTCACCATGGGTTCCAACATCGGTTCGTGCGTGGTGGCCATCATGGCAGGCATGACCAGTGGGCGGAATGCCAAACGAACGGCACTCATCCATCTGTTTTTCAACGTGATGGGGGTGGTATTATTCCTGCTTATCGCTGTGCTGCTACATCTTTTCACCAAAGGAGATTGGAGCTTCGGGAAAGTGTTTGAAGTCCTGTTTCCACACACGCCGCAGGTGCAGTTGGCCATGTTCCACACGGTTTTCAACGTATGCACCACATTGGTGGCCCTGCCTCTCACCGATGCATTGGTTCGCTTGGTATGCCGCATCATTCCAGAACATGTTTACGACCACAGGGACGACAAGTTCCACCTGCATTTCCTTGACGATTCAATGTTGGCGACCCCCGCTTTGGCTGTGAGACAACTGAAAGCGGAGATTGAAAACATGGCGGCTTTGGCAATAGAAAACTTCAAGCGGTCAATCAATATTGTTACCACCATGGATTTCAGCGAGGCTGAAAAGTTTGCCAAGACCGAGCAAGAGCTCAATTTCCTCAATGGCGAATTGTTGCGCTATATGGTGCTCTTGTCGGACAAGCCACTTGGCAAGTTTGACAACCAATTCTTGAACACAAGCATCCGTAGTGTAAGCGACTTGGAACGCATTGGCGACTATGCCGAAAACATTGTGGAGTATGCAGAGAGTCTGAAGGCACAAAACGCTTCTTTTTCGGCGCAGGCGGTGAAGGAAATAAGGCAGATGGAAAGATATATTAAAGCCTTGTACGAAGAAATCCAGCGAGCCTATCATGACAATGACAACAATGCTTTGGAGCGAGCCCTCATGATTGAAGAGGAAATCGACAACCTGACCAAAAAGATGGAACGTAATCACATCCAACGTCTTGTCAATGGTGAATGTACACCACAGGTCGGGGCGGAATACCTTTCCTTGGCGAAAAACGCGGAACGCATTGCCGACCATCTAATCAACGTAGGAAATACGATTCGGTAATAGGAAATCTATGTATTTTTGCACCTTCAAAACTATAAGAAAATGACGACAAGAAGACTCCTTTTGACAGCTTTGGTTTTCATCTGCGGCCTTTGCCATGCGCAAGAAGAACTGCCTGCCATCTCCGCCGACCGTCCCGGTGCCTTGACCGGAGCCGACGTGATGCCGTTGCACAAACTGCAATGGGAAACAGGAATGGGATATGAATCGACGAAAGACGGACCGCACACCCTCACCCTCAATACCACCTTGCTGAGATTCGGCCTCTTTAAAAACGCCGAGCTTCGCATCGGGACGGATTTCCTGATGTGGAACGACGGACAAGAGATGGAGCCCTCTTTTGGCTTGGCCCCACTCACCATCGGAATGAAGACAAGATTCTATGAAAGCACAAGCTATCTGCCTTCTGTGTCGATGTTGGCCGAGTTAAAGTCTCCCCATGTTGGAACAAAAGAATTGCTTCCTGCTCATCTGGCGTCATCCTTACACCTTTTGTTTGAACATACCTTTACCGACTGGTTTGGAATATGCTATAATGTCGGAGCGGAATGGGACGGCGAGACGGCCTCACCAACAACCTATTTGGGCTTTGGAGTTTATTTCGGCATCACGGAACACATTGGCACCTTTGTGGAGACTTACAACTACATCCATCCTGAAGGCAACCAGTACCTGACCCAGTTTGGCTTCACTTGGTTGGCGTCGCGACGTGTGCAGCTCGACCTTTCTGCCGACTTGGACTTCCAGAACCTTGGGAAGTTCTATGTCGTCAGCGGCGGAGTGGCTTGGTTGATTAATTAAATGCGATTATCTTTAAGGTTTACCATAATTTTCGCCTGGTATCACTCGTTATAGTAAAGATGATTTAAAACCTATATCACTATGAAGAAAGTATTATTTGGTTTGGTACTTCTCTGCGGCTTGACCCTAATGAGTACCAGTTGCAACAAAGACAACAACAATAGCAACGTGACGCCAGAGGTTGAAACTGGAGTTATGGCCATCGGCAGCAATACTTTGGACATCGTCACAGCCAAGGATGCCGATTATGGCCAACGGCACGCTATTGTCCTTGCCTCCAAAGAAATGACTGCTGCCAACAATGAAGGCATTGCCATCATCTTCAACGGTGACATTATCCCTGGCACCTATACGATAGGCGACAACACGAAAGACCCTGTTCCCACGGTAGTCGGTTTCCACGAACTCAACCTCGGTGAGCTTCCCTTTATCATGGGTGCCGACACCCTGTCCTTCGGCGACACCTACTATTGGATGAATGGTGTGCTCTCCGTTACCGAGGATAATGGCACCTACACGGTCGTCCTATCGCAAAGCATGGGTAGCAACGCCAATGGTCAAACCATCCAATTGGCTCTTAATTTCCAAGGCACGTTGCCACCATACACCTTCGACCCGAATAACAAGTTCATGATCAAGGACATCGAAAGTCCTATTGGCTTGGCAGGTGTCACTTCGCTCAACGGCTTGAGTTCCTTAGGCCTCGATGTGAAGTCGATGCTCTTCATGTCTGCCGACCATAAACGTTTCTTCATTGTCAGCTATTTAGGCGGACAAGTCGTAGATGGCGAGTATGACCTCGGTTACATTGGCACACCTTATCTGCCTCTCTTCCCTTGTGTGCATGTGGCTCTTGACGGTGACTTCTGGACTTTCCAGCCTCAGACTGGCTATATCGCCAAAAGCGGCACCTTAAAAGTAGTCACCAACGATGACGGCACCAAGACCGTCACTATGGAAAACTTGAAGCTAAAGAACGTGGAACACGACAACGAGTTTTTCTTCCCTATTATCGACGGTTCGTTGCAGTATCACGGCTACATGTATGAACTGAGCTTGTAAGGATTTTAAAACAATCAAACTTCAAGTCGTGGCCTTCGGGCTGCGGCTTTTTTTAGTATTTTTGCACATGTTTAAAACATCACAAAATGAAAAAAGTAGTTGTAATTTCAACCAGCCTAAGGGCCGGTTCAAACAGTCAAGTATTGGCGGAGCAGTTCGCAGAAGGTGCAAAAACTGCTGGCCATCAAGTTGAATTTATCTCACTGAAAGACAAGGAAATCAAGTTCTGTGTCGGATGTTTGGCTTGCCAAAAGTTAGGCGCATGTGTGATTAAGGACGATGTACCAGCCATCATGGAGCAGGTGCTCAACGCCGATGTGGTATGCTGGGCAACACCCATCTATTACTACGAGATGAGCGGCCAGATGAAGACTCTCATCGACCGCATGAACGCCATGTATTCCAAGGATTACAATTTCCGCGATGTGTATTTGCTGGCCACTGCCACTGAAAACGAGGAAAGAACTCCCAAACGTGCAGAAACAGGCCTCACCGGCTGGATTGACTGCTACCCCAAGAGCCGCCTGGCCGGAATGCTTTTCTGCGGCGGAGTGCCAATGCCTCATTCTATTGATGGCAACAGCAAGCTGCAAGAGGCGTACGAGCTGGGGAAAAACGTTTAATTCTCCGACTATGAATATAATCCGCAACTTGGGCGAAGGCTTTGGTTGCGGAATTTTTGTACTTTTTGCTTGATTCATTTGTGGTGATGATGGTTTTGGATGTGGTGAGTTGTATCAACCCACTGAATAGGCTTTGGTCAAAGTTTCCATTTTGCGTAGAATTTAGTGTGCAAATCGTAAAAATTACGAATTTTAAGAAAAATTTATAGCAAATTTGCGTCAAAAAAGAGGAAAAGCATTGTATAATTATCTGTATATCAATAATACGACAGTATATAGGTAGTACCGATTGGGTGTTTGAAGGATTAAACAGCGAACACGTTGAACGCGTTTGGAAGTCGTGGATTCGTTTGCGTATGCATTTGTTCGGAATTTCCGAATAACTTGGATTTTGAAGAAAATTTTGCTAATTTTGCGGCGGAAACAATATAATCATGATATAATTGTTTTGCAAAATATGAATAAGGAATTACACGAATTAATAGAAAAATATGAATCAGAAAGAAGCTATTATCTAACTGATAGATATAATGAGACACTACTACGAAGTGATTTTCTTGATCCGTTATTTGAGTTGTTGGGATGGGACATCAAAAACAGAGCAGGTCGGCCAACGAATGAACGAGAGGTGATTTTAGAGGAACCACTTAAAGCAGGTGCTTCTGAGAACACAAAAAAACCAGATTACACATTCCGCTTGTATGCTGAGCGCAAGTTCTTTCTTGAAGCAAAGAAACCTTGTGTTCATATACATGAGGTGGATGCACCGGCACGTCAGGTTCGACGTTATGGATACACAGCTAATTTGAAAATATCTGTTCTCTCAAATTTTGAGTATTTGATGATTTATGATACCTCCGTGAAAGTCGAGGAGAATGACACGAATCAAAGAGCATTGATTAAGAAATACCATTATACGGAGTACGAGGGGTTGTTTGATGAACTACAAAGGTTATTGGGTAAGGAATCCATCTATTCAGGTCGGTTTGATGAGGAATGGAAAGACATTGAGGTGCGTTTGAAACAATGGTCTGTCGATAAACAGTTTTTGAAGCAGATTAATGAGTGGCGATTGATGCTTGGCAAGGAAATACTTGCAGCTGATCCTACTATTGACATGGAGTTACTGGGTGACGAAGTACAAAGCTACATCAACAAAATTCTATTTCTTCGTGTATGTGAAGATAGAAATATCGAGACTTATAAAGAGTTGCTTGCAATTGCAGACAATGGGCAGTTTATAGCTTTGCTTGACAAGTTCAAAAAGGCCGATACACGATTTAATTCTGGGCTTTTTGATCAAGCACTATCAGAACAAGTGGTATGCAATGCCAGTTCGGCTTTTTGGACAATCATCCGCCAATTATACTTTCCTGAAAGTCCATATTCGTTTAGCGTCTTCTCCTCTGATATTTTGGGCCATATTTATGAGATATTTATAGCCGAGAAACTATCCATGGTGGGAAATGAATTGCAAATTGTTAGGAAGCCGGAGAATGTTGATCGTGATGTGGTGCCAACGCCGACATATATCATCCGTGAGATTTTGCGCCAGACCATTTTACCACTATGCAATGGAAAAACCGACAAAGATATCTTGAAGATGAAGATTGCAGACATTGCCTGCGGTTCAGGAGCTTTCCTATTGGAGGCTTATCAGTTGTTGAGTGACATTCTAATAGACTACTATATCGGACATGACACATCCAGGTTGGTGCAGATAGGAGAAAACTCATACAGATTAAAGTTTGTTGCAAAGAAGCAATTGCTGACCAATTGCATCTATGGTGTCGATAAGGATTTTAATGCTGCAGAAGCGTGCAAATTTGGTTTGCTATTGAAATTGTTAGAGAATGAGGATTCTGCTAGTTTGATGAAAGAACATCCCATTTTACCCGATCTCACTCCAAACATTCATTTTGGCAACAGTCTTTTGTCAAGCAGCGACATTGACTTGAAAGATGCAACAGAAATCAATCCTTTTGATTTTAAGAAGCTGCACTTTGATGTCATTATAGGCAACCCTCCATACCTAACAACAGAGGGCATGAAGAATATTACGCCCAAAGAGTTACCTATCTATAAGAACAAATATATTACTGCATACAAACAGTTCGATAAGTATTTTGTATTTGTAGAACGTGCCCTATCCTTGTTGAAGGAGAATGGCATGTTAGGCTATATTGTTCCATTGAAATTCATGAAGGTTGGTGCGGGTCAGGAATTACGCAGATTGATTTCTACACAAAAAACGCTTGAAGCCATTACTTCCTTTGGAGCATGTAAGGTGTTTGAAGGCAAATCCAACTACACTTGTTTGCTTATTCTAAAAAAAGCGAGTCACAATACATTCAAATATAGTGAAGTGAACAACCTAGAGCAATGGAAAATAGCTGACAAACATAATCTTCATAGTGATGCTAAATTGTTTGACGAAATTACAGAAAATGTTTGGCCTTTGTTCCCAGAGCACCTGCGGGAAGCCTATAACACCATTTGGTCAAGCAGCATTAACCTTTCAACTATCACTGGTGATGACAATATTTTCAATGGAATACAAACCAGTGCAAACAAAGTATATATTTTCCAGCCTACATCGGACGAAGATGGCTTTTATACGTTTATGAACAATGGGCAAGAATGGAAAGTTGAAAAAGAGGTTACAAGGCCCTATTTTCAAACATCTCGTGGTGATGATAGTCTAAATACATATCGCACTTTCAAACCTAATGCTTGCGTAATATTCCCATATTCAAAGGATGACGAAGGAAAACTGAATTTGATACCTCTTTTTGAGATTAAGAAGAAGTATCCACATCTATACAAATATCTTACAGCTTATAAAGCTATTCTTAATGCACCTTCGCGAGACATCAAGCCTGAACCCACTTCACCCGATGAATGGCACAGATATGGAAGGAGTCAAAGCCTTGATGCTTGCAACTTACCACAAAAAATTATTGTGGGAGTGCTTTCTACTGGTGATAAATACGCTATTGATAGCTTCAGTACTTTTGTATCCTCGGGAGGGACAGCGGGATATTGTGTAATTGCTCTGCCAGAGGATTCCTTGTATTCTATCTATTACATACAGGCCATTCTAAACAGCAAGTATTTGGAATGGATTAGTTCATTATATGGCGAGATATTCAGAGGTGGATTTATTGCGAGAGGTACAAAGGTCTTGAAATTACTTCCTATACGTAAGATTGACTTTCAGAACGAAGATGAGCGTTTGGCTCACAATCACATAGCAAAATTGCAAAAGCAATTAATCGAAATAGGTGATAAGATTAATGCCTCGCAGGGTAACAAACGTAAACTAACCATTTTGCAACGTAAATTTGAAATAGCAAAACAGCAACAGGCTGACTTTATCATGCACCTTTATGGCATGGAACAATATGATAGTATCATCCCAATAATCAAGGAACAATATGCAGCTGATTGAGGACGCTTCCGCACGGAAATTGCGTGGTGCATATTACACACCGCCTGCAATTGCCTCGTTTATACTCCATTGGGGCATAAACGGTAGCACTAATGCTGACATATTGGAGCCCAGTTGTGGAGATGGAGTGTTCTTGGAGCAGATGAAAAGAGAACACATGCTGTTTCATCATGCCACTGCGGTTGAATATGAAGCCGCAGAAGCAGAAAAAGCACAAGCCATTGGGTTACATGATTCGGAGGTAATAAATGCTGATTTCCATCGTTTTTGTTTAGATACAGAACAGAGGTTTGACCTTGTTGTAGGCAATCCACCATTCATTCGCTATCAGTATTATGATGAAGGTCAGCAAGAACTGGCAGGCGAGATATTTAAGAAAGCAGGGTTAAAGCGCTCTAAGTTGACCAATGCGTGGGTGACATTTATTGTAGGATGTAGCTTGCTGCTGAAAGAACATGGCAAGATGGGTTTCGTTATTCCATCGGAACTTCTTCAAGTAACGTATGCTCAGCAACTTCGAAAGTATCTGGCCACATCGTTCAATAAGATAAACATCATCTCGTTCGAGAACCTGGTATTTGAGGAAATACAGCAAGAGGTAGTGCTTTTACTATGCGAACGTACAGGCACAGAAGAACATCTGATAGAACATATCGAGGTGAAGGATGCAGATGCATTGCAACAGCTTGACCCCCATCGTCTGAAACTACCCACCAAGCAGATAGATTTCCATGCAGATAAATGGACCTATTACTTCCTTGACAAAGAGGAACTTGATTTCCTGAGTAAAGTCAGGGTTGATAATATGCCAAAGATTGGCACATATGCTGATGTCGAGGTTGGTATCACAACGGGCTCCAACGGATACTTTACGGTACCGCAGGGAGTGATAGATATGTACCAACTACATGAGTATGCACGTCCAATGGTAGGTCGTAGCGTGCAGGTGAATAGCTTGTGCTTTACGAAAGCCGACTGGCAACAGAATCTTGCTAATGGTGCTAAAGCCAACCTACTTGTATTTACCCCTGATGCTAAAGAGAATGGCAACAAGGGCACCAAGGCATATATTGAGAATGGCGAACAACAGGGCATCAATAAGGGATATAAGACCAGCATCCGCGATGACTGGTATGTGATACCATCCATCAAACTTTCTGATGCTCTCTTCCTTCGTCGTAATAATCTCTATCCCAAATTCGTGTTGAATGATGCACAAGCATACACTACGGACACTATGCATCGTGTCTTTATCAAGGATGGTGTGAACCGCAAGGCTTTTGTAGTGAGTTACTACAACTCTCTATCCTTTGCTTTTGCAGAGATTCTTGGTCGCAACTTTGGCGGTGGAGTACTGGAGCTGATGCCCAGCGAGGTGGAAGGAGTTTATCTGCCTTATCGTGAGGAAAACGCCAAATTGTTTGAGAAGGTAGATCAAATGGTTCGAGAGAAGAAAACGGCTGATGAGATACTCGACTTCACAGACAAGGAGCTTTTACAAAAGGGAATGGGATTTTCTGAGACGGAAAGCAAGATGGCCCGCTCTATTTGGCACAAATTGATGGGACGCAGATTGAATAGGGAATCATTGGAAAAGAGCACAAAACAAGTTCCAAAGAAAGAAACTGTTTCCAGGATTAGACAACTAAACCTTTTTGAAGTGTTACAACAGTATCCGTATTATATCATAGAGAATAGTGCGGTTTGTGAAAAAAGTTCTGCATTGTCTTATGAACAATTGAGCAATGATTCAAAAAATGTGTTTGTGTGCTATGTTAAATCAGATAATATAGAACAATTCCTTAATCAATCAGCAAAGATTTATTACACAGGCAAAAAAATACCTTCAACACTAGTTCTCAACAAGCTGTATTATTTTATGCCGTATATAAAGAATAAAGGTATTCGCGACTTGTATCTGATTAGAGTAGCTCGTGTCGGCACTCGCAAAGAAGGACAACCTGATAACGACCCGAACGATCTACGATTGGTATTTGAGATTGAATTTGTGAAACAATTGTTTGAAGATTACAAATCAATTGATTTAAAAATTTGGCGAACATACACAGATACAACCTTGGATTTGTTGTTAAAAAGCATAGAGTGACTATTGTTTTGAAGAGAAAAAAGAAGGAGAATTGCTGTCCGATCCAGTTTTTGTAGATTTTGCAATGTGTTTCAGGTGGTATTTCCAAAATGGAAGTAACTCATAACAACGGCCATTCCCGTTTTGAAAATAGTCATGTTGAAAGTTACCAAGAAAACCATGGCAACTGATAATTACAAAAGAATTAGAGACATAGTTCGGCTGGATTTGCAATCCAGCCGTGACGGAATACAAGGATTTATAATCCGCTGCTAAGATGTTCGTTCCGCATTACAAATGCTGATATTCAATGCGTTCGGATTGCAAATCCGAACGAACGGGGTATTTAGGCGGACAAGTCGTAGATGGCGAGTATGACCTCGGATACATTGGCACACCTTATCTGCCTGTCTTCCCTTGTGTGCATGTGGCTCTTGACGGTGACTTCTGGACCTTCCAGCCTCAGACTGGCTATATCGCCAAAAGCGGCACCTTAAAGGTAGTCACCAACGATGACGGCACCAAGACCATCACTATGGAAAACTTGAAGCTAAAGAACGTGGAACACGACAACGAGTTTTTCTTCCCTATTATCGACGGCAACCTTCAGTATCACGGCTATATGTATGAACTGAGTTTGTAAGGATTTTAAAACAATCAAACTTCAAGTTGCATATCATCCTCACTCGACATTGGCTGTGGATTTTTTTGTAGTTTACCCGATAGGCACAGTCAGCTTGAAAACCACATTCCGTCCCATATTGAACACCCCATGTCGGCCTGTTACGACGTTCCAATCAGCATACTTCAGGCGGCTCAAGTGATCCTGATAGCACACATCGGTGAGGTTGTCGACAATCACTGTCAATTCGGCGACTTTCCTGCCCTTCACCAAAATGTCCGTTCCTGCTGATAGTCCGAACAACAAATAAGAAGGTGTCGGTGTCTCCGTGTCGTAGGCGGCATAATAATGGTCCTGCTCTAAGCACCAATCCATGCGGGCGGCAAGATAGGCGTTGTTAAATATCTTGCCTTCGTGCGTTAGTTCGTATTTCACATCCACTGAAAGTCGCGGTGTCGGCGTCATCGGAAGCCATTTCATCTCTTCGGGCTGATTCAGAAGTTGGGCATTGACGTAGGAGAATGACGAGCCGATATGCAAGGCGTGGAACGGATGGATATCGACGCCTGCCTCAAAACCCATCAGCATGGCATCGCCTTGAGCGTAGGCAAAAGTCATCAGTTCGGGGTCAACGATGCTGTCGATGCGGTGCAGATAGATATAATTGTCGATATAGTTGGCAAATACCGAAGCATTCAATTCAAAATAGCGTGTGGCATAATTGATACCCAAATCAGCCTGCAAACTATATTCTGGCTTAAAGTTGTGATTCCCAATCTCATATCTCAACGAGCCTTCATGTTCGCCGTTGGAGGCCAACTCGCTGATGTTTGGCGAGCGGTAACCTCGGGCGAGATTGAATTTCAAGTCGAAGCCTTCAGCCACCTCGCAAGTAGCACCCAAACTGCCCGTAATGCCCTTGAAATGTCTGGTGAAATCCTCAAAGCGCACCTCGTCGTCCTCAATCAAACCTTTGGCGTCCAGATAGCGGTAGTCGAAACGCAATCCGCCACTGAGATTCCAGCGGTTCAACGACTTTGAAGCCGTAGCGTACACCCCTGCATCAAACAAAGTGTAATCGGGGATGAGATACTCCTCGCCCAAATTGATGGACTTCTGTCCCATGCCGTTCACACCAGTCGAGAACTTCCACCCTGCCCTTTCCTCCGAGACGTAACGGATATCGTAGTTCAGCGTGTGCAATTGCATATAAAGTCCATATTCATCCACCGACTCCTCAAACTCCTGGCGGCGGTTCTGCTGATAACCCGCAATCACCTTCAGATGTCCCGAAGACAGGTTGATGAAACTCTCCGAAACCGCTTTGTAATGATGCACCCTCTGATAAGGCAGTCCATGACGATACGACCGCAAATTTTCGTCTTCCGAGAGCAACTCTCCTGTTACCGTGTCGCGTTCGCCTTCCACGATGCTCGGAATGAGGTTGTAATAACCGAATTTCAGGTTGGTGAAGCCCCATGATTTCATGAGTCCCGCTCTCAATGAGAAGGCTCGCTCGCCGAATTGGGAGTTGGGCACATAGCCGTCAAAACGGTTTTTGTAAGCATGGGCATGTTTCTCGCTGTAGCGTGCATCCCAGGTGAAGCCTTTCTGGTTTCCGGCAAGGTTGAATGAGCCTCCAAACAAGCCGTTGTTGGTCTGGTATTCGGCATTCACACCGCCTTTTATGGTGCCCTCCGGAGGGGTCGGAGTCCCTTTGAACACCAGCACGCCGCCCATGGCATCGGAGCCATACATCAGGCTGGCGGGACCTTTCAGGATTTCCACCGTCCCCACTTCGTTGGCATCGATTTCTATTCCATGCTCGTCGCCCCATTGCTGTCCTTCCTGTCGAATACCGTCGTTGACCACCACGATACGGTTGTAACCCAGTCCGCGAATCACAGGCTTCGAGATGCCGCCGCCCGTGGTAATCTGGGCCATGCCGGGCCGTTTGGCAATGGCATCTATCAAGTTGGTAGAAGGTAATTGGTTCAATTCTTTGGCTGGAAGTACTAAAATGGGCATAGGCGTTTCCTTCATTTTCATGTCGCCCATAGCACCGGTCACCATCACTTCTTTCAATTCCAAATGCCTGAAAAACACATCGGTAGAGTCAGGCAAGCTCTGTGCTGTCATCGGTAAAACACAAGCCAATGACAAAACAAATAAAAGCTGTTTTTTCATCTTAGCCTTTTTTTCGAAGGCGCAAAAATACAGTTTTTCAGTAATGTTGCATTAGAAAACTTTGTTTGCTTCACTCGTGGCCTTATTGATGAAAATATGTAATTTTGCACTATCAAACTGAGTCATAGCCATGAACAAAAACACCAAAACTTCAAAAGAAGAAAAGAAAGCCAAACGCAACAACTTCTTGAACCAGATTGGGGCTATTGTATTAGGCACCACCATCTCGTTGATTGTCACCATCGTGGCGGCACAAATTCTCGAACGGAACCATCGGGCCAAGGACCGCCGCCTTTCGGCATTGATGGTGATGAGCAACATCGAGAGCTACGCACGGATTCTGGAATCTGCCCATGAGTATATGGAACGCGCCGACACCGTGTCGGCATGGCTGCTGAACCTTCCTTTGAACAAGGTTGATTCGTTGGATCAAGATTCATTGCTTTCCCTGATGGACGAATTGATGTATATTCCCCTGATTATCTATGACAAGACAACAGAGGGCATTTTCTCTGACGATATTGAGACATGGAAAAACATGGGCAATTTCCTGTTTATTGACAATGTCGGGAAATGTTTTTCAGACATGCGTACTATCGAGAAAGAATGGACTGCTTTCTCTGAAGAGATGGATGTGGCTCGTGATGCAGTCCTCTATCACCCAGAACAATATCCAGGCAATTCTTGGTGTTCCAAATACTTGAACGACAAAGTATTCCGTCAGCTTTTGCGCGATTTCCACAACAGGAGATGTTGGATTTATAACCAAATCGAAAAGATACGTTATTATAATTATTTGAATATGGTCGCCATCGGCATTACAGAGCAGGAGCTGTACGATTTCATCGAAATGCGCGAGAAAGAAATCAAGGTTGACAGAGAGGAACCTGACGACAATTTCTACACTCCTTACATCAACCCCGACAGCATCACGACCATCCATGTTCCCTTGCTTGAAACGACAGATGGGATGGGCAGGTGATTCTTTCCATTGCCGGGTTTAAGGCTGTTTCTTAGGCAGAACAACATTCCGCAATTCGAGCGAAAACTTGGATTGCGGATTTTTTTGTATTTTTGCGCCAATGAAAAACTATTATGAACGCTAAAGAATACATTCAAAAACACGGCCTCGCACCGCATCCTGAAGGTGGCTGGTATCGTCAAGTATACGGCAACGACGAAAACGGAGAGAAGAAAATCTCGACAATCTACTACATGCTCTGCGATGAGGATTTCTCGGCTTTTCATCGTCTGCATGACGTGGTGGAGATTTGGTATTACCATGCCGGCGAGCCACTTGACATCTACGTTATCACTCCCGACGGCGAATTGAAGACACATCACCTGTCTGCCGATGCTGAAATGCAAGTCGTCATTGAGCCCGAGCAATGGTTTGCAGCGGATTTGCCTGGTAAAAAGGGATTCTCGCTCGTGGGTTGCGCTGTGGCCCCCGCCTTCACCTTTGGAAACTTCGAGTTGGCGAAAAAGGAGGATTTGTTACACGATTTTCCTCAACATAAGGCACTCATTGAAAGAATGTGCAGATGAACTATTTACAATTTCGTAGGTAATAACTAAAACTTATCAACACGGTTTAAAAGCATGCAAAAACTGAACATCCCCTTAATGTGCATACTGCTCTTGCTCTCGCTTGTAGTGTGCCCCCTTCTTTACTTCTATGTAGGTCCGACGCTCAATGACTTACAATTGGAAACACTGAAAATCCTCGGCATCGTGGCCGGATGCAGCGCCTTGTACTGCTTCACGGTGGGCGAGATTACCCGCAACAACAGTCAGGTCGACAAGGTATGGAGCCTCCTCCCTATCGCCTATTGCTGGATTATTGCTGCAAAAGGCGGCATGCATCCCCGACTCCTCGTGATGGCGGTGTTGGTCACCCTTTGGGGCATTCGCCTCACCTACAACTTCGCGAAAAAAGGTGCCTACAAACTCCGGTTTTGGGAAGGCGAAGAAGACTATCGTTGGGAGAAAGTCCGCGCTCTTCCATTTCTTCAAAACAGAGCGGTGTGGATGGCGTTCGACCTCTTTTTCATCTCTGGCTATCAGAACGCCCTCATTCTCATGTTCACTTTCCCCGCGTTGGTGTGCATGGGTTCCACCGAGCCTTTCGGTTGGGTGGATGCCGTCGCTGCCGTACTGATGTTCGGCTTCATCGTTTATGAGACCATAGCCGACAAGCAGCAATGGGCTTTCCAAAGCAAGAAATGGGCGATGATCAAGTCCGGAAAAACGTTGGAAGAGCTTCCTGCACCCTACAACAAAGGTTTCAACACCTGCGGACTGTGGAGCGTGAGCCGTCATCCCAACTACATGGCCGAGCAAGCCATTTGGATGAGTTTCTACCTCTTTTCCATCGGTGCAGGCGTCGGTATCATCAACTGGAGCATGATTGGAGCCTTGCTCTTAATCGTCCTCTTCGCGGCCAGCACCAACCTCGTCGAAGGCATCAGCGGCGACAAGTACCCCGAATATGCTGAGTATTGCAAGAAGGTGAACAAGTTTTTGCCAGGGAAGAAGTATATTGAAAAGAAGCAACTTGTTTGAAATCATTGTGGCAGATTCCATAATAATTGCACTTTGTGCGTGTCGCCTCTCCGAGGCGAGGTATTACAATAATCTGTATTATTCATCGTTAGGATTGCATGAGTTACACGCAAACATTCTATCACATTCTATCATATTGTCCTCCGTACCCATCGAAGCATCCCCGCCATTGCTGAAGAACATGAGCGAGAACTTTATTCCTACATGCTGGGGTTTATCAACAATGTCGGAGGCCGTCTCTACCGTGTCGGCGGTATGCCTGATCATGTGCATCTTTTTGTGTCCCTGCCAGCGACTTTGGCGATGTCCAAGTTTGTTCAGGAGATCAAAGTCTCTACCAGCAAATGGCTCAAAGCCAACCCTCATTTCCCTCTTTTCGACGGATGGTCTAAAGAGTATGCGGGCTTTTCCTATAGTCTGCGCGACAAAGACATGATAGTGGGCTATATCGCCAAGCAGAAGGAACACCATCATAGTAAGACGTTTTCCAAGGAATACCGTGAGTTTCTGACTGAGAACGGCGTGGAAATCAAGGAGGAGTATTTCCTCAAGGACTGACAGACGCATCATGTCGGAGACATGAGACGCGCCTATTGGTGCAATTAACACCATACGCAGTGTGGTGACACTACATGCGCGGCCTCTCTCGGAGGGTGTAATGAGACGCGCCATGCCGGAGGCATGAGACGCACCTGCAGGTGCAAATAACACTATACACAGTGTGATGACAGACGGTACACACCTCTCCAACGGCATATCAGAGATATGTGACATCGCTCCATCTCTATCGCATAGTATAGTTTGTCGCATCTCTCCGAGATGCTTGCCAGACGCACACACCTCATCCACCAAACTGCGCCTAACGGCTTGTACGGTGTTAATTGCACTCCGTGCGTGCCGCCTCTCCGAGGCTAGGTCATTTTAACAAGCCGTGGCCTATGTGTTGCGCCATTTTTTGTATTTTTGCAGCCACAAAACGTAACACATTATGAAACAACACCCCATCAACGAAGGATACATGCCCTATCTGGGCTATCAGACCTACTACCGCATTGTCGGTGAACCATCAAGCAAACCCGCGTTGTTGCTTTTGCACGGCGGACCGGGCAGCACGCATAACTATTTCGAGGTTTTGGACCGTATTGCCGACACAGGCCGTCAGGTGATTTCCTACGACCAAATCGGCTGTGGCAACTCCTATCTCGACGGCCATCCTGAGTTGTGGACTCAGGAGACCTGGATCAACGAACTCATCGCCCTGCGCGAACATCTACACCTCGACCAAATCCACCTCCTTGGCCAGTCGTGGGGTGCCATGCAGGCCATTGCCTACATCATTGACTTCCAGCCCAAAGGTGTCAAGTCGGTGATTCTCTCTTCGGGCCATGCTTCCAGTTCGCTCTGGGCCAGTGAGCAGCACCGCCTCATCAAATACATGTCTGCGGAAGACCAGGAAGCCATCCGCCACGCCGAAGCCACAGGCAAGTGGGACGACCCCGACTATCTCCAAGCAAACGAGCATTATTTTGAGCGTTACGTCATCAGCGTCGACGAGAACTCACCCGAATGTCTCCGCCGTCCCAAACGCGCCGGCAACGAAGCCTATCTCTATGGCTGGGGACCCAACGAATACCAGCCTTTAGGCGACTTGGCCGATTTCGAATACACCGACCGCCTCAACCAAATCAAGCAACCTTGCCTGATTTGCAGTGGCACCCGCGACATCTGCACCCCTGTGGTGGCCGCCTCGCTCTACGAGAACATCCCCAACAGCCGCTGGGAGGTCTTCAAAGGCGCCCGCCACACTTGCTTCGTCGAACAGACCGACAAGTACTGCGCCATCTTGGAGAAGTGGTTGGAGGAAAATGATTGACTTTTGCAGCCACGAACTGGTGCACTTTAATTTTGAAACATCAACGCATCCGCAATTCAGGCGAAGACTTGGACTGCGGATTTTTTTTGCTTTTGAGATACTAAAGCACAGGGGGTTGCAGTTGTATTCTTGCTAACCTTACATTACATTTTTATGAAACGGTTTTTGGATTTCTTGTTGTTGGTCTCGTTGGCTTTGTTGCTGGGATGCGCCAAAGACAACATCGTCCTCATCGACCCAATCAGCAGCAAAGACGATGATATTGCGAACACGGAATTTACGCAAACGGTTGAAGTGGTGTATTCCTTGACTGAGAACGCTTCGGTTTCAGGCACGAACGACGATTTCACGGTGACGGTCAACGGCAACGATGTGACCATCATTTATACGGGTGAAGAGTATGTGATGTACGAACTCTCTGGTGACACCGATGACGGCTTTTTCAAGTTGTATAGCACGAAGAAACAAGGCATTACACTGAATGAAGTGAACATCACCAACCCCAACGGCGCGGCCATCAATGTGCAAGGAACGGTGTCGGAGCCCAACAAGGGCAAACGCACCTTTGTCGTCATCAATGGCGACAATGCTCTTTTTGACGGCGAAACCTACAACGAAACGCCCTTTGGCGAGGATGAGAAAGCCACGTTGTTCAGCGAGGGCCAGTTGATTTTCAGCGGCAACGGAACGCTCACCGTAGGCGCATCGGGGAAGTCGGGCATTGTTTCCGATGACTATATCACCATCCAATCGGGCAACATCAATGTTTCGGTGTCCGCGAGTGCCTATTACGACAGCGAGGATGCTGAATACAAAAGCCCTGCGGGCATCAAGACCAACGACTATTTCTCGATGAAAGGCGGCAGTCTCATCATCAGCAGTTCGGGAACGGGGAGCAAAGGCATCAGTAGCGACAGCAACGGCTACTTCAGCGGCGGCAGTGTTTCGGTGACGGTTTCAGGCAGCAACTATGGTTCGTCTGGGGGCTGGGGTGGCAACTCCTCCAATAGCAAGTCAGCCAAAGGCATGAAGTTTGACGGCAACTTGGTTTTCTCTGGTAGTCAGGTCTATGTGAATTGCAGCAACCATGAAGGCATTGAAGCCAAAGGCACATTGACCGTTTCGGGCGGCGAAATATACAGTTATTCCAATGCCGACGACGCCATCAACTCGGGCGGCGACTTCACCATCAGTGACGGTTACGTTTGCGGCTACAGCTCAGGCAACGACGGCCTCGACGCCAATGGAAACTTCTATACCAAAGGTGGCGTGGTCTATGCCATCGGTGCCCGTTCACCGGAAGTCGCCGTTGACGCCAACTCGGAAGGCGGTTACAAGCTCTACCTCACGGGCGGCACTTTGATTGCCATCGGTGGATTAGAAAACGGCTCCTCACTCACACAAAGTTGTTATTCAGCCTCTTCATGGTCGGCAAACACATGGTATGCTTTGACCTTCGGCTCAGCAACTTACGCTTTCATGACTCCGACCAGCGGAGGAACACAACTGGTGGTTTCCGGTGCTTCTGCACCGACCTTGCAATCCGGCGTGACAGTATCAGGCGGCACAAGTCATTTCGAGAGTATGTTATATACAAGTGCCTCGGTCAGTGGCGGGAATTCGGTCAGCCTTTCGTCTTACACAGGTGGAAATGGTGGAGGTGGAGGCCCTGGTGGCGGTGGACATGGACCGTTTTAGTTAGGAGTTGTTCCGCTCATGTCATCCCCACGGAGGTTGTGCGAGAGCTGGGATCTATGAGCGGAAGGAGTTAAGAGTAAAAATTAAAAGTTATGAGAACTAGGATTATCATATTATTGGGGCTGTTTTTTCCCATGATGTCATTCGCCCAAACCGACGTAGCCCTCGACCCTGAGTTCGGTGGCAGAGTTTCCTTGAGCCTTGACAAGAAAATCGTCAAAGGCCTGCATGTCTCCCTTGAGGAAGAGGTGCGTTTCGACAACAACTTCGGCAGTCTCGACCGCCTGCAAACCACGATTGGCATTGATTACAAGATGCATCCGAACATCAAACTGGGCTTGGGCTATGCCCTCATCAACGGCTATGGGGCCAGCTCGAAATCGTTCAAGAACCCGCGCCACAGATTCATGGCCGATGCCACAGGAACGCTGCACCTCGGTAACTGGAACCTCTCGCTGAAGGAACGTTTTCAGGTGACACGCCGCACGGACGACTACAACGTGTATCAAAATCCCCAAAACGCCCTGACGTTGAAAAGCCGTCTGAAAGCCCAATACAAAGGCTTCGGCAAGGTGCAACCCTACGCCTATTTCGAAGTGCGCAACTACCTGAATGCGCCTGTCGTTGCGGCGGCCTACGATGGCAGTGTTTACGTCACCTTGGACGACTACTCCGAGGAAGGCGAAGCCGGCTGGTTCCTGGCGGGCTTCAACGGCGGCTATGTCAACCGCTTACGGGGTTCGTTGGGTGCAGATATCAGATTGGACAAGCGCAACACACTGAATTTCTACATTTTGTGCGATTACCTTATGGAAAAGCAAGTGGACGCCAACGCCGAAGGCACCCAACTGAAGTCCTACACCAAAGAAACCGGCTTCCGTGGCTGGATTGGCGCGGGGTATGAGTTTGCGTTTTAAAGGTTTTCGAGTTGCGGCAATAATTTGGAATATTATTCCACTCCAAGCTGCTTTTTGCCATCGTGACCCCTGTGGCGGCAGTCCTCTATTTCGGATAGCCTCGATTCTGTTGGCCCGAGTCAAGCCTTTTTCTAAGTTGAAGATATAACCTGAGAGTATTTGTCCGAAACCATTGGACAAATACTCCACTTTTTCTGCGTGCATAGCGGAAACCTCGTCATCAACGGAGAGGAAACGTTGCTAATTTGTGGTGAAGTCTACTTCGTTATAAACGGAAACTTCACGTGGATGTTGTCGGCGAGGAACTGCGCCACGAGCTCGGTGGGGAACTGGGTGACGTTGAACACGAAATCATAGTTGCGGGCATCGTAACGCGACACGCCGGCGATGGTCTTCGTATAGGTGTCGCGGGCATCGTCGATTTTGTCAATGCGCATGTTGGCCGCATCCTCGTCCAAGGCATACTTCTCCATGACACGTTTCACGCGGGCTTTCCTGTCGGCAATCAAGAAGATTCTCATGGCGTAAGGGTGGTTCCTGAAGATATGGAATCCGGTGCGCCCTATGATGACGCACGATTCCTGCGCGGCCAGTTCGCGAAGGATTTGCGCCTCGGCAAGATAGATTTGTTGCGAGGTTACTTCACGGTCTTCCTGGGATGTGTAGCCTCCTCCACTTGCGGCACCGAACTGTTGGTAAAAACGGCAGAAGTCTTTCCACCAGTTGGGTTTGGTGGCTTTGATGTGCTGCATTTCCTCAACGGTCAGGTTGAATTTGGAGGTCAAAGTGTCGAGAATGGCCTTGTCGTAAACGTTGACGCCGAGCAGCTCGCCGAGCTTGTAGGCGATTTCCCTGCCACCCGAACCGAACTCACGGTTGATGGCGATGACGAATTTCGGTTTTTCCATCGTAGTTTGTATTGATGGGGACAAAAGTACAAAAATGTATTGAAATCCAACTATGTTTTTCTGTATTTTTGCACCCGTTTTCATATAAAAACAGATTAACTATGTCACTATTCAAACGCAAAAGCCGCTCAAATTCTGGAGAAAACGAGGAAAAACCTAAACGCGAATTGACCCCCGAACAAATTGCAGAAAAGGAAGAGGCAAGAGAAAGCAGGAAGAGAGAGAATGAATGGGTGAACGAAACACAGGCATTGACCAATGAGATTTCAGGTCACTTCGACCAACACCCAGGCACCACCATCCCCAGCAAATACATGCATAACGTTGAATTGAGGCAAAGGATAAACCGTATTCACGACTGGCGCTGCTGGATGAAATATGTGGCGGATTTCATGCGCTATCTCAACAAGAAAAATATGCAAACCGTCGACATCACAGAGGAGGAACTGATGGCTTTTATCGAAGATCTCTCGAAAGAACTGGAATCAGTCGGAAGCATGCCCAAGGCGACCGAATATTATACGCCACTACTCAGCCTCGACAGCCTCACGACGATGCCGCCTATTATTTTGCAAGAAGAGTAAAATTTCGTTTGCGATATAAGAACTGATGTAAGCCGTGGCCTTCGGGCTGCGGCTTTTTCTATGATTTAGAGAGCAATTGCCCATTCCGATACTCCAACGGTGCCTGCCCCAGATGCTTCTTGACGTATTTGCAGAAGAAGCTGACATCAGGAAAGTCCAGCTTGAAGGCAATCTCCTTAACGGTGAGGTCAGTCTGCAACAGGTAATATTTGATATGAGCGACCGTGCTTTCTGTAATCCAGTCCATGGCCGTGCGACCGCTCTTTTCCTTGCAGACCGCGCTGAGGTACTTTGGGGTGACCAACAATTGCTCGGCGTAGGCTCTGACTTCACGTTCGGTGTTCGTCGGATGGCTGAGCAGGGTGATGAACCTTTGGAACAGGCGGTCTTTTTGTGAAGTATCGTGTTTCGCTTGGTCGATGGGGTCTTCTTCAAGAAGGTTCCGATTGTCAAGTTCATGAAGGATCTCGACAGCCGCCGCTTGCGAGGTGATTTTGATAATGCGCTGGCGGTAAGGGTTGTCGCTGTCTTCCATATAGGTCTTCAAAAGGTTGAAATAGGCCAGAAAAAGCTTGCTTTGGAACTCGGTGGCGTGCATGACTGGGTTTTGTCGTAGGAAAAGGAATTTCTTCCACCAATTGGGGTCGATGTGAAACATACCTGGCATGGTCTCGTCATACAGCGACTCGCCCATACAAATCACCTTGCCTTGCAAGTCGGGAGAACGCATATACAAACCGATGATATTGCGGGGCGTACAGGCCACCAAGTCACCTTTTTTGGCATGGTACATTTCTCCCTCAATGGAAAACTGCAACGTACCCTTCTCGCAATAAAACGCGATAAAGAAACTCGACATGGTTTCCGACGCTACGTTGACCTCGTCCATATTGTCGGAAATGATGAGGTCGTTGAACGATTTCAGCATAGTTGGTCAATTTTCCTGCAAAGAAACAACCATTTATTGGTTCCCACAATGGTTGATAACTCCTTTTTTACTTTCCATATTTCTTTCGTCGGATATATTAACCATAAAAAAGGTAGTTTAGACACGGTGCTTCCGCCCCAATGGGTCTACTTTTGCGCAACATAATCGGGAAAAATGGAAAAACAAACCTCAACAAAACAATCGGTGAGAATCCAGACTTCGGTCTTGAACGGATTGGAGAAAAAAGCACTTTTATGGCTCGCGGAACGACAGCCGAAATGGGCCGATTCCGACATGTTGACTTTCATTGGATTCATCGGTGCCGTGATAATAGCTTTAGGTTACATCTTGTCGAACTACAATGTGCATTTCCTGTGGTTAGCCTCGCTGGGTTTCATCATTAACTGGTACGGCGACTCGCTCGACGGCACCTTGGCCCGTTATCGGAAACAGCAGCGTCCGATTTACGGCTTCTATCTCGACCACACCATGGATGCTATCAACGAGACTTTCATGTTCATGGGCGTAGGGCTATCGCCTTTCATGCGCTTTGACCTGTCTTGCATCCTGTTAGTCATCTATTTGATGCTGACGCTTAATGTGTCGATGAACGCGCATCTGAAAGGAGAGTTCCGACTGACTTACGCCAAGTTGGGGCCCACGGAATTCCGACTGATTTGCATCATCCTCAATGCTGTGTTGGTGTTTGTTCAATCGCTGAGGACATGGGCGTTGGAGTTGCCATGGCTCTACTCCACCCTTGAACTTCATGCCCTCGACTTGGTAGGTGCCTTCATTCTTCTTGTTTTGGTGCTGATATACATTGTGACCATATTGCAAGATGCCCGCTATTATGCGAAAATCGACCCGAAGCACAAGCATGATTAAGGCCAAAGAGTTGATATTGCACCGCATCCCCAAGTTCGTCGCAGGCAATTTGTTGGGCACACTCGTGGACACGCTCGTCCTATGGGTGTTCTCGCATTTCGTGTTTCACAATTATGTCGGCAAAGTCATCATCTCGCCCATCATCTCATTCGAGTTTGCAGTATTCACGAACTTCCTTGTCTCCTATTATCTGACATGGAAAGACCGCATCTCGCATCATTCGAGGAAGTCGTTCATCAGGCATTACGGAGCCTATAACGCCTCATGCACAGGCGGTTTCTTCATCAAGATGGGCGCGCTCCTGTCGATTCAGGCACTGACGAAATGGGATGTGGTGATTTGCAACCTGCTGGCTCTCTGTTTTTCAGGGACTTACAATTTCATGATGGATGACCTGGTGATTTTCAAGAAAAGAAAGGTTGAGTGATGGCGTTGATTACGATGGAAGATATGGAAGGCATCTCGCCTGTATTCAAAGGCAAGTTCGGCAACGGATTGGCTCGTTTGATGATGCGAATCACGGGCGTTGACAAGTTGTCGGAACGGTATGGACGACACGAAGACCTTTCTGGCCAAGAGTTTGTCAGTGCTTTCCTAAAAGACTTGAACTTGAATTACGAGGTACAAGGCTTAGAGCACTTGCCGTCGGAGATACTCAATGGCCCTTTCATCACCATCAGCAACCATCCTTACGGTGGGCTTGACGGGCTACTTCTCATCGACCTATTTGGGCATTTTCGTGAGGATTACAAGCTGATGGTCAACAAGTTTCTTTCGAAAGCGAAGACACTCGATGACAACTTCATCTATGTAGTACCCAAGACCAAGTCCACTAAGGGAATATCGCAAGAAAGTATTGAAGGTTTGAGGAAAACCCTTAAGCATATCAACGAAGGACACCCCTTGGGAATCTTTCCCTCCGGGGCGGTGTCGGACTTTAGCTTCAAGGATTTCTGTGTGCGCGACCGTGAATGGCAACAGCCTGCTGTTGAATTAATCCGTTATCTGAAAGTCCCCGTGGTTCCTGTACGGTTTTTCGACCGGAATTCCAATTGGTTTTATTTTCTCGGGTTAATCAATTGGAGACTACGCACATTGTGGTTGCCTCGCGAAATACTCAACAAAGAAGACAAAACGATCAAGCTAGGAATTGGCCAGGTTATTAGCGTTAAAGAACAGATGCGTATTTCTGAGGCGGACTTTGCCGCTATGCTGCGCTCATCGGTTTATGGTATTGTTGAATCTAATAAGTAATTGTTAAATCTAATAATAGTAAATGATATGAAGATAACGACTCACATCGTGGAAGGACAGACGGCTTTCCTGGTGAAGGTGCTTCTGAGGCCCAAGGTGTATTATGTGGAACCTCCGAAGCACCCTCGCAGGCTTGACGCCCCTTCCCTACTTATCATCAATCACACCTGCCATCTCGATGGGCCAGTGGTGACCACAGTATTCCGCAAGGATAGAATCCATAATCTTGCTGCAAAGGATCGTTTTGAGCAGCGGGGATTCGGTTTCTTTCTACGTAACACCCACTGTATCCCAATCGACCGACAGAACGCCGACTTGTCATGGATTCACGAGTCGATAAAGACAATACAACAAGACAAGGAGAGCGTGGCTATTTTTCCTGAAGGTCGTCATGGCGAGCACAGGAAGCAACTTCCTTTCCACCCAGGGGCGACTATGCTTGCAGCCGTATCACAGGCTCCGCTTGTGATGGTTTACATCGACGGACCGATTAAGATTTTCGGGCCGCGTGCGCGCCTCATTGTATCGCCTCCGTTCCACCTGGCGCCTCCCACGAATGGCATGAACTCTGATTACATCAACGAGCAAACCGGAGTGTTGCAACAAAAGATGAAAGAGCTGATGGAAGAGTTGTTGAAAAAGATTTGATTTTGATAGAAGAAACGGGTACTGATAAAATTTCGTAATCCTTATTTTTTTATTTTTGCAATATCTAAAACCAACGACAATGGCAACAAAGAAATATTCGTTAGGCATCGCTTTCAGTGGTGGCGGTGCCAAGGCTGCAGCCCACTGTGGTGCGCTTCAGGCGCTGAAAGAGTACGGCATACAACCAGACGTAGTTTCGGGCACCAGTGCGGGTGCTCTTGTGGCAACGCTCTATGCATCAGGCTTCACGCCAAAACAAATGGTTGAAACCTTTCAGGGATTGAACTTCTTCAAGGATATCGTCACTCCAAGCGTGCCAAAAGGAGGATTGTTTGATTCGCGTCCGTTGACGGATCTCATCCAGAAAATGCTACCTTACAACCGTTTGGAAGAGTTGCCCATACCGACTTTCATCGTTGCATCCGACATCGAACATGGTGTACCCAAAGTATTCACCAAAGGAGAAATCGCTCCTCGTGTAGTGGCCTCATGCTCCATCCCGGTCATTTTCCAACCGAAATGCATCAACGGAATCCACTATATCGATGGCGGAGCATTCCAAAACTTGCCTGTGTCGGCCATTCGACAAAAATGTGAGAAAGTCATTGCACTCAACCTCAACCATTTGGAAGTGGACAAATACAAGGATAATCTCATCTCAGTGGCTTACCGATCGTTTATGATGACGATATTGTCAAACGTGGCAGCTGACACAGCCCAAGCGGACCTCCTCATTGAGCTTGACACATACGGTTGCACGGCTTACGACATGTCGAAGATTGAAGATCTGTTTTTCCGTGGCTATGAGAGCACCGTGAAAGCCTTGGAAGAAAATGGTTACCAGCGTGTTATACCAAAGGAGACCATCAGCTTCCCCAAGAAAAGACGCATGATGGACAGCATAAAGAGCCCTGAAATAATGTTCCACAATACCATACAAAAGGGGATGACGGCCATCAAAGCTATAGGTAAAAACACCAAAAAAGAGAAGTTACCCATGAAAGTTGGACTTTTCATCGACACTTGGTATCCCATGGTGGACGGAGTAATCAAAGTGGTGGACAACTACGCCCGCCGACTGGTGCAATATTGCGAGGTGGTGGTGTTCTGCCCGAAGGCCAAAGGCTTTGACCGCAAAGAGGATGAGAAACTACCGTATCAGGTTGTGCGGTGCTCATCGCTATCGCTCATCACAAACGATTATGACCTGCCCACGCCTGCCTTGGACCCACGGTTCGAGGCACAGCTTATCAAGAGCGGTATCGACATCGTCCATATCCATTCTCCTTTTGCGGTTGGTATGGCTGGAGTCCTGTATGCCAAAATACATAAACTTCCTGTGGTCGCAACACTACATTCGCAGTACAAACAGGATTTTGAGAAATCGCTCAAGCTCAAGCTGACCATGGACATAGCGATGGACACCATCATGCGTGTGTTCAACGCTTGCGACGAATGTTGGGCAGTGAATGGAGGCATCAAGGACCTTTATGTCCAAGAATACGGCCTGACCGCTCCTTGTAAGGTGCGCCTCAACGCCACCGACCATCATCCTGTACCCGATTCTGTTGCTGCCGCGCAGATAGTCAACGAAACCTACGGCATCCCCGCCGATGCTACGGTCTTCCTTTTCGTGGGACGAATCAATTTCATCAAAAACATCGACTTCACCGTCCGCGCCTTAGCGAAAGCCAAGGCGATGGGCCTGAAGAACTTCAGGATGCTGTTTGCCGGCAAGGGACAGGATGAAGAAAAACTCGCCACCCTCGTGCAAGAACAGGGCCTGACCGAAGAAGTGGTCATGTGCGGCCTGACAGGCAAGGAGATGCTGGAAAAACTCTATTCCCGCGCTAAGCTTTTCCTGTTCCCGTCGCTCTACGATGCCAATTCTTTGGTGCAGATTGAGGCGGCTTGTCAGGGTACGCCCACCGTATTCTTGGAAGGTGCCCGCACGGCTGCCACCGTCACGCCTGGCGTCAACGGCTATGTCTGCCCTCCAGACGAGGACAGTTATGCGCGGATGATTTTAGACATCATGGCCGATCCAGAGGCTTACGAGCGCATCTCCGCCGCCGCCCGCCGCGACCTCTACCTCAACTGGGACGATGTCGTGCGGGATGTTTACGAAGACTACTGCACTTTCGTTGAGACGAAGCGTCGAGTGCTTGTTTCGCATTAAAAATGCTGATATTCAATGCGTTCGGATTGCAAATCCGAACGAACGTGGCTTATTTTGAAGTTGCAAAGATATTTTTTTTATTAATGCTTTGGTTAAATTGTATTTAATTCATAGTTTTGCGGCACAAACAACTTAATTCAAAAAAGCGTATGAAACACAATGTTATTCTTATTGCTATGGCCTTTGTCATGACTTTGGCCGCATGTTCAGACAACAAAATCGTTTATCGCGGTGATGGCGACAGACCTCAAACGAGCTACGAGGCCAAATTGCTCAAGTACAAAAACATGAGTGCAAAACAGTACTTTTACCGCAACGAAAAAGTAAAGGAATTCGTTTACCGCTCAAACACTCGCCCTATGTTAGCGCAAGAAATGCTTATTGGGGCAATGGGTACCAATGCTATCTCCTTTTATGACACCATCTTCGACTTCATACAAAGCAAAGATGTGTACACATTCTCGGTTAAATATGATGAAGCTGTTGTACCTGACTATCGTGTGTTGTTCCGCGACATGGTGCGTTATGGCGGCTTGCAGTGTGACACGGTTGTAAAGCCTGCCTATAGATTAGTGGTGGCAGACACGATGCTTTACCAAAAGGCTCATATTAATGCTTCTCAATTTAAGGGTTCCAACATCAACCGTACAAAATGGGTTACTGAAAACAGTTGGATGTATGAGGATTTAGAGGATGAAATTAACGGTATGCGCCCACAAAGGTTGGCATCAGTGGTGAGTGCCTTGCGTTATTTTTGGCATCTTCCTGTACTGGTGGATCCTTCGATGAACGCTGAGGAATGGTTGGATGTCAGCAGTGACTTTGCTACCAAACAACTTGGTATTGAAGAAATTCAACAGGAATTGCTGACTCGTTTCGGCATGACTCTCGTGCCTGCTGGTCGTGACATGGTGGTGCTGACCGTCAGCGAGAAGAAATAATTTAGTATTTAAGTAACTTTAAATTTGATGTAATATGAATAAGAACGCACATCCTTTCAAACAGCTTTTGGTGCTGTTTGGTTCTCATGTGGTTATGTTTATCCCATTGGTATTGCTTATTGTCGTCCTCGCTGTGGTGATAAATAAGGGTGATGTTAATCCTGTACAAACCACTCTTTTAGGTGATAACCCGAGGTTATTAATGGCAACACTCACTTTGCAAAGTATTTTGTTGTTTTTAGTGCCTGTTTTGATTGTAGCAAGATGCTTCTACCGCGATGACAAGCGTGAGTTTTACAGCTACGACCTCAGTAGTCGCAAATGGCTGTTGGCTTTGGCGGGTGTGGCAACATACGCTCTACTGATGCCCTTCGTCGACTGGCTCGGTGTGTGGAATAACCACTGGAATTTTGGCCAAATGTTCTCCCTTATGTCCGAAGAATATAACCAAATGTTCTTAAAAATCATCAAAGGAACGGCAGATACCGGATTTATTGGACTACTGAAAATGATAGTGGTACTAGCTGTATTGCCTGCCATTTGCGAGGAACTTTTCTTCCGTGTAGGTTTGCAGCAACTGCTTGGCAAATGGTTCAGAAATGACCATATAGCCATTGTGGTCACTGCCCTTGTTTTCAGTTTTATGCATTTGGATATGAGTGGTTTCCTCGTCCGCTTCGTGATGGGTCTTGTGTTGGGCTATGTGTTCTTGTACTCGCGCTCAGTAGTGCCTAATGTGATGCTTCATTTCTTGAACAATACTGTGGCTACAATTTCTACTTATGTGGCTCTCCGGAATGGTGCCTCACTGGCCGAACTTGAAGAACCATGGATGTTGCATTGGTTGCCAACGACATTATGTACAATAGGAGCATTGGTGATGTTTTGGTACTGTTTTGTGCGCAAAGCAAATGCCGTCCAGCACCAAATTAACAGTTTGGATTCTTAGTATTTTGTCATTTGCTTGTACTTCACCAAATTAATCCGATACTCCACCATGAGACCCTACACGATTTGCCACAATACGGTTTCGCTCGATATGGACCAATTTCCGTCCAATAAAGTTGTTGTAGTCGGTGCGGGCATCTCTGGGCTTACTGCTGCAGTGTATCTGCAACGCTCTGGTTTCCAGACTCTCATATTGGAAAAGACTGCTGGTCCAGGAGGTGTGTCCACCAGTTGGAAACGGAAGGGTTATACCTTTGAGGGCGGTATCCATTGGCTCATAGGTGCCAAAGAGGAAATCCCTCTGCATCAGATATGGATAGAAACAGGTGCACTTCAAGAAAACAACCCTGTCTATTTCAAGAATCCCATTTACACATTGGTGGACCGCGAAGGCACAATGCCATTGTTCAGAGACCTGCATGGGCTGGAAATCAAAGGCCTCAGGGATCGGATAGCCCTTTGGCGTCTCCGTTTCCACTTGGCCTGTTTTAAGAATTTTCATCAGCCCATCGGTGACCTGAGAGGGCTTAAAGTCAAATATCCCAGACCGTTCTCCATGGGAGAGTACGTCAAAATGTTGCCGGCAGTTCTCATTACTCCATTTTTGATGGCCCAGTCGGCTCGTGGTTATGCCAAAAGATTCAAGAATAAGCGGATAAGGGCCCTGCTGGCAGCCATCGTGGAGCCGGATATCAATGCACTTTCGCTCATCTATACCCTCGGCACTTTCCACGTAGGCGACAGCGGCTACCCGAAAGGCGGGTCGCTGCGTATGGCACAGAATATGGCAGATACTTTCCTGAGTCTTGGGGGAGAAATTCGATATCACACCTTGGTTGAAGAGATTTCCAAAGGAGAAAAAGACTGGGTGGTTCGTACCAAAGACGAAGCGATTACGGCAAATGCTGTGGTTGTTTCTGCCGATGCCCGAAGTGCCATCGACACACTCTTCCGCGTGCCGTTACAGGATGGCTGGGCAAAGAAGATGCGTTTGGGGCTCAAGACAACCCAATGCATGTTCCTCGGTGTCGGGGTCAAGGTCGACCTGTCTTCCCGACCTCGTTCGATGCAAATCATGTTGCCCCGTCCGTTGGATGCAGCTGGACGCACCTACGAAACGGTTGTCGTGAACAACTATGCTATGGAGGCTGGGTATGCCCCAGAAGGATGCAGCGTCATCACCTGCCTGCTTCACGGCCCTACATACGCCTATTGGAAAGCGGCTAAAGAAGATGGCAGCTACGAAGCCAAGAAGAATAAGGTGATGGAGAATTTCTTGCAAGTGCTCGGAGATGTGATTCCAGAAATCAGGGATGCTGTAGCGGTGACGGATATGGCCACACCTCTTACATACGAGCGCTACTGCGGCACCTTCGAAGGAAGCTACATGACGGATTGGCCACCTTTCAGCCCTTTGTACCATGCGCCCATACGCTATCGTAAAGGCCTGTATTTCACTGGTCAACGGACGGCCTATTCAGGAGGCCTTCCCCCTGCGGCCCAAAGCGGACGCACCGCAGCCCAAACCGTTTGCAAGGATTTCGGTGTGGAGTTTATTGGCCACTGAATGGTTGGTTTTGTCGGCAGATGCTTTAAATAAGGTGGCTTTCGGGCTGCGGATTTTTTTTTCAACTTTTTTCAAAATATCGCTTGCGATATAAAAATAAAGTTGTATTTTTGCATCGTGAACGACATAAATTGAAAGATGGCATACGAACAACTGAAATTGGACAACCAACTTTGTTTCCGCCTTTACACAGCGGCACGGCTTACGATTGGGGCTTACCACCCGTATCTCGACCCATTGGGCATCACCTATCCGCAATACCTTGTGATGCTCGTGCTTTGGGAACAGGACAAGCAGCCTGTCTGCGACATCGCCAAAAGTCTGATGCTCGACACCAATACCGTCACGCCGCTTTTGCAACGTATGGAGAAAGCAGGTTTGGTAACCCGCACACGCGGTAAAGAGGACACACGCCAGCGCATCGTATCGTTGACCAAGAAAGGCATGGAAATGCAAGAACAAGCGAAGCATATCCCCGAATGTCTCCTTGCAGACATCATCCAAAAAGCGGATGAAGAGGAGGAATACATGGGCATGATTCCCATGCTCGACAAACTTATCGAAGGACTTAAACAAACTAACAAATAATAAATAACATTTAAAAATTTAAAGCTATGACTAAAGAAGAAGCATTAAAAGCATTCGCCTATATGGGCGCAGTATGGTTTGGTAACAGCAAACAACACTTTGCCTTCTCGGCATACGACCGTTTCAACGGCTGGAACAAACTCGCCGACAAATGGAAAGAGGAAGCCGAAGAAGAATGGGACGAAGCGGAAGAAGTGCTCAACCGCCTTGTAGAACTCGGTTGCAAACCCGCCGACTTGCAGGAGGCCATGAAGACCGTGGAATTCCCCTTCTATGATGACCCCAAGCAACAGATTGAGTCGGATTATCAGCCTACAGCGATTGAGGAAATGAGCAAATTGGCCGCTGCCTTCGCCGATGACTATGTAACTCAGAAACTCATTTACAAATGGATCGATGGCGAGAAAGAGCACATGGATTGGGAAAGACAATATCTCAACTACATCGACAAATTCGGTTATGATAATTTCCTTATGGGAATGATTTAATCACCCAAAGTAAAACCCTACAAATCTACAACAATGAAAGAGAAAGTATTACAAGCCATGCGTGAGTTCGGTGCTCCCGTCAACGCAGGCAAAATTGCAGAAATCACAGGTATTGACCGCAAAGAGGTCGACAAAGCCTTTGCCGAATTGAAGAAGGAGGGCGCCATTGTGTCGCCCGTCCGTTGCAAATGGGCACCAGCCCAGTAGTTTTTATACACAGCTATGAAAACTGCAATTCGATATTACAGCAAATTTGGCCACACCCAACAGATGGTGGAGGCCGTGAAGGACATTGTGGGTTGTGAGCCACAGACTGTGGACGCTCCCTTGCAGGAACCAGTTGACTTGCTACTGCTTGGTGCCGGCGTGTTTCTCGGCAAAGCGGATGGCAGTGTAATGCGCTTTATCGAAAGTTTAACGTCCGACCGCGTGAAGCGTGTAGTATGTTTTGGCTCGTGCGCCATCATCAAGTCGCCCATCCCGCAGATGCGCAAAGCGCTCGAGGCGCGTGGCATCACCGTCGACGAGCGCGAGTTCACCTGTCCCGGAGCCATGGGTCCCATTAAAGCCGGTCATCCTGATGAGAAAGACATTGAAAACTTCAGTCAGTTCGTCAAAAAAAACCTTTAAGCTGTATGGATCTTGGTGCTTACATGGCGGAAACCATCCGCAACATCATGGCGAAAGCCTACCTTAACGTGTTGGGCAATCCACGCG
Organism: Bacteroidales bacterium; assembly: GCA_016285355.1. The sequence continues at coordinate 6,237 of JAEEQP010000031.1, read as the reverse complement.
AGGCCCACTTTGTGTCGCGGATGCAGCGTACTGTAAACAAAGCCGAACGGCGGCGTAAGGCGCACCTCGAAAAAGAGGGTGTCGTCGTGCCGCCGTTCCTTATCGCTAGCATCGCCACCACTTGCAACCTGCAATGCAAAGGCTGTTATGCCCGAAAGAACGGCATTGCAGGCAACCCGGGCCATCATAGCGAGAAGCCCTCTCTCACTCCCGAGCAATGGAGTTCCATTTTTAAGGAAGCCGCTGAGTTGGGTGTCAGTTTCTGCCTTTTGGCGGGAGGCGAACCCCTCATGCGCCGCGACCTATTAGAATGTGCTGCCGAAGTGGAGGATATCATCTTTCCCGTTTTCACCAATGGCACACTCATAGGAGCAGCCTACACGGAGTTCTTCAAAAACCACCTCAACATGGTACCTGTCATCAGTCTTGAAGGAGAATTGGCGGCCACCGATGACCGACGCGGCAACGGTGTATTTCAGCGGGCATTGCGCTCAATGGAGATGCTACAGAAGGAGAAACTTTTCTTCGGCACCAGCATCACCGTGACCACTGAGAACTATCACGATGTGACCTCCGAAGCCTTCCTCAGCCATCTTGTCTCATTAGGTTGCCGATTGGTGTTTTATGTGGAGTACGTGCCCTTCGACGAGAGCACTTCGCATTTGGCCTTCCGCGACGAACATGTGGCCGAGATGGAGCAGATCGTGGAACTGCGTCGCGAGCGTTTCAAGGAGATGATTTTCCTCAGTTTCCCAGGTGATGAAAAAGCCGTCGACGGCTGCATGGCAGCGGGTCGTGGTTTCTTCCACATTGGTCCCGACGGGGCTGCCGAGCCTTGCCCCTTCTCCCCTTTCAGCGATAGCAATGTGGCGCAGATAGGTTTGCGTCAGGCTCTGCAATCTCCCCTATTCCGCAAGATACGCGATGCTCGCGCTCTCGGTTGGGAGCATACTGGAGGCTGCACCCTCTACGAGCATCGCGACGAGGTGGAAAAAATGATGTAAAAACATCGAAACAGATTAGCAAGACCGTTTTTTGATAAACAAAGGTTTTGAAGAATAACTTTTGTATTTTTGTAGCCTAAATTGATTAAATATGAAAAAGGTATTATTCCTCGCAGTAGTGGCTTTGATGATGACCACGGGCTGCAACAACCAAAACAAGAAGACCGCCCCAGTCGCGGAACCCGAACCTGTAGCCGAACAGACCAGCGGCATTTATGACATCACGGTCAAGGACATTGACGGAAGCGATGTGTCGTTGGCCAATTACAAAGGCAAAGTGCTGCTCATCGTCAATGTAGCGAGCAAATGCGGACTGACCCCGCAGTATGAAGGCCTGGAAGCCCTTTATCTGAAGTACAAAGACCAAGGTCTGGAAATTTTGGCGTTTCCGTGCAACCAATTCCTCGGCCAAGAACCTGGCACCAACGAAGAAATCCAAAGCTTCTGCTCGTTGAACTACAATGTCACCTTCCCATTGTTCGACAAGATTGATGTCAATGGTGAGAATGAAAGTCCGCTTTACACCTATTTAAAAGAGCAGGCTCCTTTCAAAGGCTATCCTGAAGGTGCTGAAGACTTTGCCTCAATGCTCGATGAAATCCACCAAAAGACTGGCACCGGCTTCGACCAAGGCGATGCCATCCGTTGGAACTTCGGTAAATTCCTGGTCTCCAAAGACGGCAAGACCATCCTGCGTTTTGAGCCTATGGTGACACCAGACGTGCTGGAGGAAGCCATCCAAGAGATGCTGAAATAAGCCTCAAAATCATGGGTACACCTACTCAGAAAGTTGAGACATAAATAAAATCGTGAACGATATAAATACATAGTATATGGAAAAGATTTTTGATTACAAAGCCCTGAACAACAGGGGCACAGAAGTGGACTTCCGCCAATATGAGGGTCAAGTCCTGATGATTGTCAACACCGCCTCGAAATGCGGATTCACTCCCCAATATGATGGGTTGGAAGCCCTTTATCAGAAGTACAAAGACCAAGGTCTGGTCATTATCGGCTTCCCTTGCGACCAGTTCGCCCACCAAGAGCCAGGTTCGGATGAAGAAATCGCCGAATTCTGCCGCCTCAACCACGGCGTGACCTTCCCACTGATGAAGAAAATCGATGTAAACGGAGAAAACGCTCACCCCATCTATAAGTACCTAAAGAGTGCAGCTCCCACCGAGGAATACAAAGGCATGAAAGCCAAAGCTTCACATACGCTGTTCAAAACCATCAGCAAGAGCGTGGAGAAAGAGGGCGACATTATGTGGAACTTCACCAAATTTCTCATCTCGCGCGACGGTGCTACGGTAAAACGCTTCCCTCCTACTACGGAACCCGCTGATTTTGAGGAAGACATAAAGGAAATGCTCGGATAAGACCTGAGTTTTTGTTGGAAAACCATCTGGCCTGAAGTATTTTTATAATGACCTCAAGAAAGCGTATCCGCAGTATGTCTCATAATCGTATTGATTTCTTCTGATAAAAGTAAGTGATTTCATTAGTTTTGCAATGTTGAATCTATAACCAACAAAAAATTGCCCTCCCTTTCCACATATCAGAAATTTCCCTAATTTTACGCCCAAATTTCTAAACCTTATCATCATGAGAAAATGTAATTTACCATTGTTAGCCATGATTACCTGTTTAATCGTATCGTGCAACACACAAAAGCCTGAGAATGAGACGAAATCCGAACCAAAGGCCGAAGTCAAAGAGAAAATCGGGCCAAAAGAGCTTACTTTGAAGTCAGACATTATGACACCCGAAGTGCTTTGGAGCATGGGCCGCATCGGAGAGTACAGCCTCTCGCCCGACCATTCGCAAATCGTCTACAACGTCACTTACTACAGCGTGCCTGAAAACCGCAGCGGTTCCACCTTGTATATTATGAACGCTGACGGCAGCGACAACAAGGTGCTGGTCGTGAGCAACGACAGTCAATACAGTCCGCAATGGCGTCCCGATGGAAAGAAGATTGGTTTTCTTGCGCCTAAAGACGACATCATGCAACTTTGGGAAGTGAATCCTGATGGAACAGGCTTGCAGTGCGTCTCCAACGAGGCCGACGACATCAACGGCTTCCTCTATTCGCCTGACTGCCAACAAATTCTTTTCACTAAGGAAGTGAAGCTGAAAGAGACCGTCGCCGACATCTATCCTGATCTTGACAAATCCTCGGGCCGCATCAACAACGACCTGATGTACCGCCACTGGGATCATTGGGTAGATACTTACGGTCACATCTTCGTGGGCAACTTCAGCAACGGCAAGATTGAGAACGCTTTCGATGCCATGAAAGGCGAGCAATGGGAAGCCCCTGTGCGTCCTTTCGGCGGCATGGAGCAAGTGCAGTGGCTGCCCGACGGTAAGAGTTTCGTCTACTGCTGCCGCAAGAAGGTGGGTAAGGACTACGCCCTCTCCACTAACACCGACATCTACCAATACACCATCCAAAGCGGCGAGTGCAAGAACCTCACCGAAGGCATGATGGGCTACGACCTCAATCCTGTCATCTCGCCTGACGGCAAACTTATGGCTTGGGAGAGCATGGAACGCGACGGCTACGAGTCCGACAAGCAACGCCTCTTCGTGATGAACCTCGAAACAGGCGAAAAGACTGACTACTCCGCCAAATTTGACCAATGTTGCACAGGCTTCAGCTGGGCCGACGACAGCAAGACCTTATACTTCATCAGCGATGCATACGCCACCGACCAGCTCTATGCCCTCAACATCGAGAACGGCGAAATCAAGAAGCTGACAGAAGGCAAACACAATTACATTTCCGTACAATACAACGGCGACAAACTGATTGCAGGCCGCCAGTCGATGAGCCACCCGACGGAACTCTTCAGCGTCGACCCCGCTACAGGCGAGGCCAAGCAAATCACCACCGTCAACGACAAGATTTTTGCCCAACTCACCATGGGCGATGTTAAGGAACGCTGGGTGAAGACGACTGATGGCAAGAAAATGCTCGTGTGGGTTATCTATCCACCTCACTTCGATGCCAACAAGCAATACCCCGCCCTGCTCTACTGCGAGGGCGGACCGCAAAGCACTGTGAGTCAGTTCTGGTCGTATCGCTGGAACTTCCAGATGATGGCTGCCAACGACTATATTATCGTAGCTCCCAATCGTCGCGGCTTGCCAGGCTTCGGTCAGGAATGGCTTGAAGAAATCAGCGGCGACTACGGCGGACAGTGCATGAAAGACTATCTCAGTGCCATCGACGAGTTGAAGAAAGAGCCTTACATCGATGAGAACCGCCTCGGTGCCGTGGGTGCCAGTTTCGGCGGCTTCAGCGTGTATTGGTTGGCTGGTCACCACGATGGTCGTTTCAAAGCTCTCATCGCCCATGACGGCATGTTCAACCTTGAGGCACAATATCTTGAAACTGAAGAAATGTGGTTCGTGAATTGGGACCTTGGCGGTCCCTTCTGGGACTGGAACAACAAGACCGTCCGCAAGACCTATGCCAACTCGCCCCACCTCTTCGTGGACAAATGGACGGCACCCATCCTCGTCATCCATGGTGGCTTGGACTACCGCATCTGCTTCACGCAAGGCATGCAGGCCTACAACGCCGCCATCCTTCGTGGCCTTGATGCGGAATTCCTCTATTTCCCCGACGAGAACCACTGGGTTTTGAAACCGCAGAACGGTGTTCTCTGGCAACGCAGGTTCTATAACTGGCTGGACAAGTATTTGAAATAACCTGTGGAGTTAATACATGACAAAGGCGAGGTTCCCAAGAGCCTCGCCTTTATTATAAATTCAGCTTTTCGATCAGTTTACCATCGCTGCACATCGGTCAATAATGGCATTGGCCAAACGAAAACCTCCATCACTAACATCTTTCGATTGGTTGCCATCGTAAGTCATGGACAGGTGCATCGTATCATAACCGTCATTGACTAGAGCAAGCAGTTTGCGGTCGCGCTTGCCTACGGCCTCTTTGTAGTCGCGAATGTCTGCACGAGTGCGGCGGTCCTTCCTGACATGGAATACTGCATCAAGTGCCATCAATACGCCGAGCCACAAATAGTTGCCTGCTGCCCTAACATACTTCTCGTCATCGTAACGGTTCAGCTCAGCATTATACTCCCCCTTTTCCATCAGGGTTTCTCTTGCATTGTCAACATAACGTCTGGCTTCTTCTATCGGATCTTCGCGTTTCATAATTCATCCTTTCTTGATTTCGGTGCAAAAATAAAAACAATTTTCATTCCACGCCACAAAACCAATCATCATCTTTACCCCATCCTTTGCCGCACCACCTCAAAACAAACCACCCCAGTGGCCACAGAGACATTCAACGAATCAATATCGCCTGGCATGGGGATCATGAGGTGATCATCTAAGCGTTTGAGGTAAGCAGGGCTGATGCCGTCTTCCTCCGAGCCCATCATTACGCATAGGGGGCCAGTGAGGTCGGCTTTCCAGAGGCTTTCGTGCACTTTCTCAGTGAAACCTACCACTCGCAAACCGCTGGCCTTCAAGAAGTCGATGGCATCCTTCATGTTCTCCACGCGGCATACATTAATTAATGAAAGGGCACCCGCTGAGGTCTTCATCGCGTCGCCATTAATGAGGGCCGAACCATGGTTGGGGATGACGATGGCATCCACACCAGCAGCGTAGGCTGTGCGGGCGATGGCACCGAAGTTGCGCACGTCTGTCACGCGATCGAGCATGAGAATGAAAGGGTCGCGGCCGTCCTCGAAGACCATCTGCACCACCTTTTCCAAAGGCTGGTATTCAATCGGGCAGATGAAGGCCACCACACCCTGATGGTTCTTGCGGGTCAGACGGTTCATTTTCTCGATGGGTACAAATTGCACAGGCACACCATTGGCGCGACATGTATTGGCAATCTCCGAAATCTCGGGCGAACGCGTACCGCCTTGGATGTAGACCTTTTCGATTTCTTTCTGAGAACGTATCAATTCCAGCACAGGATGGATGCCGAAAACCATATTATTCTTGTAATTGTCTTCCATAAAGTCAAATTTTCCGCAAAAATAAAAATTTTTCCGACAAAATATCTATTTTTGCATCATCAAAAAAATCATAACGCCATGAAAACAAAACTCATCATCGCCATGCTCATCCTCTTTTCAGGATGGCAACTGAAGGCCCAGGTGACGGCTCCCGAGCCCATTTCGGGTCATTCTCAAACTAAGGAATACATCAATCACAACCTTGTTTACCCTGAAGCTGACTTAGA
>JAEEQP010000074.1 GCA_016285355.1 Bacteroidales bacterium | reverse complement strand
CGAAAGGAGCGAGGCGCTGGACGAAAAATGATTAAAAAATGACAAGATCAGTCAATGCAGTGGCTTCAAGAGCCAGAAGAAAGAAAATCCTGAAGAAGACCAAAGGTCAGTTCAGCACGAGAAAGAATGTCTGGACTGTGGCGAAGAACTCTTACGAAAAGGGTCAAACCTACGCTTATCGCGACAGAAGAAACAAGAAGCGCGAATTCCGCAGCCTGTGGATTGTTCGTATCAACGCCGCCGTGCGTGAATATGGCATGAACTACAGCCAATTCATGGACAAGCTCACCAAGTCAGGTATCGAAATCAACCGCAAGGTCCTCGCCGACCTCGCTTTGAACAACCTCGAAGCTTTCAAGGCCATCATCGACCAGGTGAAGTAAGTTCGCGTTATTGTTTTGATAACAAGGAGAATCCCGGCTGTTTAGTCGGGATTTTTTTGTGGTTTTATTCGGGAATTACGGAAAATGTGTAATTTTGCAGCAATAAAAGGGGAAAAACATGTGTGTTCTTGAAAAAACTCCGAGAAGTATTACCGTTCGCCTCACCAATGCAAGGTGGAAACGTTTGATGGAATTGGAAACTGCCTATCGTATGGCGATGGCTGTAGCAAAGGCAAAGAGGGAATGTGAGTCTGCTCCTGCCATGAGTGTGTCAGAGGCAATGGATTTTATTGATACGTTATGATTTCTGAAATCCGGTTTTCTGATGAATTTCAAAAGGCGTTTAAACGTTTGAAGAAACGCTATCGTTCATTGCCTGAGGATTTTAAGAAACTCCTACTTTCGCTTCAGGAGAATCCTTTACAAGGAGTTGAGCTTCACGATAATATGAGAAAAGTGAGACTTTCCATTACATCAAAAAGCAAAGGTAAGCGAGGAGGTGGAAGGGTCATTATCCGATTGGCAATCGAGAATACAAGTTTGTCATTTCTATATATTTACGACAAAAGTGATATGTCAAATGTCTCTGACCAATTTCTTGACCAGATTATTTTAGAGGTTGACAAAGGTTTGGAGAAGAAAGAAGGTCGAGGAACAATTCAATGAACTTCAAACTAATCTCCGATTTTAAGCCCACCGGCGACCAGCCCGAAGCCATCAAACAGTTGGTGGACGGACTGGAGCGTGGCGACCGTGCCCAAACCCTTCTCGGCGTGACAGGCTCGGGCAAGACCTTTACTATTGCGAATGTGCTGGCTCAATTGAATCGGCCAGCCTTGGTGCTGAGTCACAACAAGACTTTGGCGGCACAGCTTTATGGTGAGTTCAAGCAGTTTTTCCCTGAGAATGCGGTGAATTATTTCGTCTCCTATTACGACTACTACCAGCCCGAGGCCTTCATTCCCGCCACCAACACCTATATTGAAAAGGATCTCGCCATCAATGCGGAAATCGACAAGATGCGTCTGGCGACCACATCGGCCTTGCTTTCTGGAAGACGTGATATTATCGTAGTTTCCTCGGTTTCGTGTCTATACGGCATCGGCAACCCTGATGACTTTGGCAAGAATATCATCTATCTGGAACGTGGGATGAAAACCAGCCGTGACGATGTGGCCAAGGCTTTGGTTGGGGCTTTGTATGTGCGCAATGAAATCGAGTTCACGCAAGGCAAATTCAGAATAAAAGGGGAGACGATGGATGTGTTTCCCGCTTACGCCGACATCGCCTACCGCATCGTGTTTTGGGATGACGAAATCGATAGTTTGGAGAGCTTTAATCCAGTGACTGGCCGTAGGATAGAGAATCTTTCTGAACTGACGCTTTTCCCGGCTAACATTTTCGTCACTTCGCAAAGCAAGCTGAACTCCGCCTTGGTGGAGATTCAGGATGATATGTTTAAGCAAGCTGAATATTTCCGAGAGATAGGGAAAAACTTGGAAGCCAAGCGTTTGGAAGACCGTGTGAACTATGACCTTGAAATGATGAAGGAATTGGGCTATTGCTCAGGCATTGAGAACTATTCACGTTACTTCGATGGGCGCAGTCCTGGTACAAGACCTTTCTGCTTGCTTGATTATTTCCCCGATGACTTTATCACCATCATCGACGAGAGCCATGTCACCATACCGCAAATTCGAGGGATGCACGGCGGCGACCGTTCGCGCAAGCAGACCTTGGTGGAGTATGGTTTCCGTCTGCCTTCGGCCTTGGACAACCGACCTTTGCAATTTGATGAGTTTGAATCTCTTACAGGACAAACCATTTATGTCAGTGCCACGCCTGCTGATTTCGAGTTGCAGCAGAGCGAAGGCGTGTATGTGGAGCAAGTGATTCGCCCCACAGGATTACTTGACCCATTGATTGAGGTGCGTCCGAGCTTGAACCAAGTTGACGACCTCATCGACGAAATCCACAAAGTAGTGGAAAAGAACCAGCGCGTTCTCGTCACCACCTTGACCAAACGCATGGCTGAGGAGCTGAATACTTACCTCAATGGCTTGAAAATCAAGACGCGTTACATCCACTCCGATGTGGAGACGATGGAGCGTGTTGAAATTCTGCAAGGTCTTCGCATGGGTGACTTTGATGTGCTGGTAGGCGTAAATTTGCTTCGTGAAGGCTTGGACTTGCCCGAAGTGAGCCTTGTGGCTATTCTCGATGCCGATAAGGAAGGTTTCTTGCGCTCGGAACGTTCTCTGACACAAACCGCAGGTCGTGCTGCCCGAAACGCGGAGAGCAAGGTCATCATGTACGCCGACACCATCACCGACTCGATGCGCAAAACCATTGATGAAACCGCTCGTCGTCGGGCGAAACAAATGGCTTATAATGAGGCGCATAGCATCGTCCCGAAGACCATTGTGAAGGCTATTGATAACTCACTTGGCACAATGAAGGGCAACCAGCCAGTGAGCTATTCGCAGTCAGAAATTCCAACGACTATGGCCGCTGAAGGTCAAGCCGCCTATATGTCGAAGGAGCAGTTGCAGAAAGCCATCTCCCAAGCCAAGAAAAACATGGAGCATGCCGTCAAGGATATGGACTTCATGGCGGCGGCGAAATTCAGGGACGAAATGCTGGAATATCAAGAAAAATTGACTCGTTTTTGAAAGAAACAGGTGCTTCCGAAGGCCGCGTTTCGGAAAAAACAGTAGTTTTGCATCGTTAAATAAAACTGATTTCTATGAAAAAGTATTTACTTTCTATGGTGGCCTTGTTGCTCATGCCAACGATGTTTGCCCAAACCAGAGACAATGTAGCGCGTGAATGCGTTCTGTTTGAGATTTTTACAGGTGTGCGTTGCCCTTATTGTCCGGCTGCCGCCAATGGTATCGCCCAAATGCTGGAGGAAGGACTGGCTATTGCGCCTGTGGCGTATCATACTACCGCTTTTTCCACGGAGGAGTATTACACCAACGAGACCAATGCCCGCGCCAATTATTACGGCATCACCAGCTATCCGACCTTGAAGGCCGATGGCATCACTGGCATGTCGGGTGGCGGCAATGCCAACGAAAACATGTACTCCTATTACATGAACTACTACAATCAGCGCATCAATGTGGCTAGTCCGTTTACCATCGACTTGAGTTATGAGCCTGTTGACGGCACCTCGTGTCGGGTGAACTGCACTGTAAATCAAGTCGGCGACTGCAACGGTTCCGATGTGCGCGTGTTCATCGCCTTGACGCAGTGCAACATTGACGTGGGTTGGCAGGGGATGCAAGGCCTGCACCATGTGTGCCGCGATATGATTCCGTCACAATTGGGAACGTCTTTCACTGGTTCCACGATGACCATCAGTGAGACTTTTGAAATGCCCTATCCCAAGGAAGACTGCTATCTGACGGCATGGGTGCAGAACTATTCGGGCGGTGCCAAAGAGGTGTATCAGGCAGTTCGGATGTCTATGGCTTTGGATTTGGACTATGACATTGCCTTGAAAAAGGTGGAGGACGTGGTCACTGTCAATTGTTCCGGCATCCAAAAGCCAAAACTTACGGTGAAAAACTTTGGCAACCAAACCATTACTTTCTTTGACCTTTGTGCATTTGACGGTCATGAAGACCATCGCCAGTCGTGGCATGGCACGTTGCCCAAAGGAGCTTCGGTGACGGTGACGATGGACGAGTTTGTGGCGGCTCCATGCGATGCCTTGCATTTCTATGCCGTGATGCCTAACGGTGAGGGCGACCAGTATATGCCTGACAATTTCATTCATGTTGCCATGGAGGATGTGCCTGAAATTGACGGTTATTTGAAGATGCAGCTGAAGACGGGTTCACATCCGCAGAATATCAGGGTTGAAATCACTGAGACTGAGAGCGGGGAAATGGTCAATTCGTATACTTTCGAGCAGGCTAACCATGTCTATTCACAGGATATTACGCTGTTGAACGCAGGCTGCTATCGCATTCGTGTGCGTGATATCGATGGCGAGGGCATGGGTAGCGGTTACTTCCAGTTCAAGGATGCCAACAACAACGTGGTTTTTAAAGGTGGCGGACAGGTTGCTCCGTTTACATACGAGTTGTCCAGTGAACTGTCTTGTGACGGCACCCTTTCGGTTAAGGAACCCGAGAAAGTGGAGGCGATGGTCTACCCCAATCCTTCGCAAGGCTTGTTCAACCTTAATCTGGGTAAAGGCACATGGCAAGTTCAGGTGTTCGACATCACAGGCCGTAAAGTGGTTGAAAGCCAGAATGATGGAATGGGTAGTATCGACCTCCGTGGACATCAGAGCGGCATGTATTTCTTGAAGGCAACGGATGGGACCAAAGAAATCAATACGAAGATTCTGGTTCGCTGAGAATCAGTAATGCAATATGGACATTAGGGTGGCTTAATTGGAGCTACCCTTTTTTATGGTCGCGGCGATTCCCTTTATTGCCCTAAATCCCTCAGGTATCGGAAACATCGCAAAAGTATGGAACATGCCTTCGAACTCATGGAATTGTCCGACTTTGCCTGCTTTTTCGTAGGTCTCCTTGAGGAAGAGGTCATCGGGCTGGAGGATTTCGGCTGAACCATAGTAAACGCTGAGGTTGTCGACACCGCTGAAATCACCGAAAATGGGACTTACCCACGGATGTGTAGCAGGCAAATCGCCTTGCCAGACAGCGTTCAATTGGATAACACGGTCGAGTTGTAACATGCTGTCCTTGTCTTGTAAAGCTCTCATTTCCTTCTCTTTGGTGTGACTGAGGTCTACGCATGGGGAGAGTAGGGTAGTAGTTGCAGGTTTTTGCCAGTCGTTTTTGTGGGCTTCTTGTGCGAGAATGAGACACAAACATGCGCCTGCTGAGTCGCCAACGAGGTGGATTTCGTCGTATTGTTTTGATTCAGAAAGGTTTTTGTAAAAATCCAATAATGTTTTGACTGAATACTCGCAATCGTATTCCGGCGATTTGGGATAGACTGGCAGCAAAGCATCGCAATGGGTGCGCAAACACAGGTCATGCAGAAAACGCCAATGGAAAAAGACAGGCGGGTAGATGAAGGCACCACCGTGGAGGTAAAGGATAAGTTTGCTTATAGGTCGGCCCTTCGACAGGCTCATGGACCTTGGCGTTTGTTGTGCTTCATGCCTGAAGACTTGCATCTCAAAACCAGTCGACGCTGTAAACTTTTCTTCCGAAAAAAAGCCTCTGAAATAGCGTGGCACCCTGACTGGGCGGCGGTTCTCGCGGCGACAATGCTCCAATTCCTCCTGCACCTCTTCGGGAGAGGCGTCGCGCAACTGCTTGAACATCAGTTTCAGGTACTTTTCTGTAAAAACGACTCCAGGATTCATTCTTTTTTGCTTTGTTTTCGTTGCTTTGCGTCATTGCGAGGAGGAACGACGAAGCAATCCAGAAAAGAGCTTTTGACCTGGACTGCTTCGTGCCTCGCAGTGACGCGAAGCGTGTTTTATCGTTTCTGATAAATCTTCAAATCAAACATCGTGGCAGCCGAAATGATATGGTCGAAAATGTCGCTTTGGATTTCCTCGTAATTGACCCATTTCTTGTCACTGCTGAAGGCATAGATTTGCAACGGCACGCCAAACTCGGTAGGCTGCAACTGCCGCACCATCAAGGTCAGGTTGTGGTTCAGCTTCGGGTTGTTGTTGAGATAGGCTTTGATGTAGGCGCGGAAAATGCCCAAGTTGGTCTGCTGACGGCCGTTCATGATTTCGCTCGTATCGATGCGGTTGGCTTTGTTGTATTCAAGGATGTCTTCTTCTTTTTGTGCAATGTAGTCTTTCACAAGGCCGTAATGCTTGTATTTCTCCAACATCTCAGGTGTGCAGTAGCGAATGGTGTTCACATCAATGTTGATGCTGCGTGCGATACGACGTCCACCCGATTCCGACATGCCACGCCAATTGGTGAACGGAGCGGAGACCAAAGTGTAGGTCGGGATGGTGGTGATGGTGTTGTCCCAGTTCTGTACCTTCACAGTGGTGAGGTTGATTTCCAAGACGTTGCCGTCGGCAGAACCCATGGAAATCCAGTCGCCGATTCGCAGCATGTCGTTGGCTGACAATTGTATGCTGCCCACAAAACCCTTGATTGTGTCCTGAAAAACGAGCATCAAGACGGCTGACATGGTGCCCAAACCAATAAGAATGGTGCTCAGTTTGGTGTCCAAAAGGAAAGCGATGATGGCCAAGCCGCCCACAGTGTAAAGTACAATCTTGATGACCTGAACCAAGCCAGTCACCGGCTTGAGCTTCGACATCTCGTGCGTGTTGTAGATATCCTCCAATGTGGTCACGATGGAGATGAGAATCATGATGAAGATGATAATCTCAAGGATTTTGACCATTTTTATCAGGAAAGCGCAAGTTTCGGGGAAGTCGGGAAGGACATCGGGAAGCCAGGCTACAGTGATGAGAGCCGGAATGAGCAGACAGATGCGCCCGATGACCTTGTTTTTGATGAGCAGGTCGTCATATTGGTTGGTCGAACGCGAGATGATTTTGTAGACCGTTTTCTTCAAGATGAATTTGATGAGGAAAAACAAACCGATGCTGACGAGTAGCAGCGACAAGGTGGCCACTGTTTCGGCGATGCCTATTGCGAGACCTTCGTTGAGACCTATCCGGAGGTTGAGCCTTTTCAGAATTTCAAGGTATTTTTCAATCATATTCCACTGATTTTAGTTTTTGTGTATCCTTTTTCTTGCAACAAGGCCAACACCTTTTCGCGAAAGTCGCCTTGCAGTAAAATTTCACCGTCTTTCACGCTGCCGCCCACACCGCAGGCCGATTTCAGTTCCTTTCCCAACACGGCAAGGTCAAAATCAGAGCCTTGGAAGCCGGTGATGAGGGTTACTTTCTTGCCCGCACGTTGTTTCTTGTCGAGCATCACGCGGAGGTTTTGTTTGAAGGGTTCGAGGGTGATGACTTCTTCTTCACCATAGTCGAAGGCGTAGTTGGGATTGGTGGAGTAAACGACTCCGTTGTTGTCACTTTTGTGCTTCATAAATGGTGTCGGTTTTAAAGATGGTATCGATTTTAAAAATGGTATCGGTTGGGATGATATATAACTTGTTGTTAATCATTCTGTTGTTGTACTCTTGCAGGAAACGGTACAATTTATCGAACACATCGGGGCATTGCAAGCGGTCAATCAGGTTGTCGCTCAACAGTGAATCATTGATGGGCTTGAAAATGCCAAAGGGTTCTTTGCCATCGGATTGCACCAAATAAGTACCATCGCAATATTGGTAGGTGAGGTTGAAATAGCTGACAAATGACGGCTCGCTGAGCGTGTCGAAAAGGTTGCGTCCAAAAGAAAACAGCGTGTCGTTGACTTCAAGGGCGGAAAGGATGGAAGGCCCAAGGTCGATTTGTTGGGCAATCTCTTTGCAACGTAAAGGATTGATTTTCTTTGGATAATAAAACGCGAAGGGGATGGAATACATGCCCCAAACATTGCTGTATTCGGGCTGGAAATGTTCGTTGTTGGAGTAATCGGAGGTGATGACAAACAGCGTATTGTCGAACCAATCCATTTGCGAAGCGGTTTGGAAAAAGTCCCTTAACGCGCAGTCGACATAGAAAACGGTCTTTTCAAATCCGGTCCAGAAATAGCTCTCTTCAGGTAGCGCAAAGTCTTTGGGAACTTTGTACGGATAACGTGACGAAAGGGTGTAAATGGCCGTCGCAAACGGCTGATGCACACGGTTTAAGGTGTTAGCGGCATATTGCAGGAAAGGACCGTCATAGATGCCCCACTGACCGTCATAATCGCTGTCGTCGCCATATTCGATGCGCCCAAAATACTTGCTGAATCCAGCACGGCGCGAGAACTCGTCAAAGCCTTGCACTCCGTTTTTGCCACCATGCATGAAGATGGTGTTATAGCCATGTTGTTGCAAGTGCTGGCAGAAAGCGTCAAAGTCGTTGTCAGCATACGGCGACCTTACGAAGTCGTTCTCCATCAGTGAGGGAATGCTGGCCAAAATGGAAGGCAATACCTCAAGGCTCCTTCTGCTGTTCGACATGCCGTTGAACGTGAGGCTATTATTGAGGATGGAATCAAGAAATGGGGTGAGCTGTGAACGGCGGTCATTGCTGTAGTAACTGATCATTTCTTGCCCGACATTTTTCAATATGATGACGACCACATTGCTTGGAATGCTGTCCATAGTCAAAGTGTCATTAGTGATGAAGCGGTTGGCAGTCAGTCCTTTGTGAACAGGGGAGAAATCGCTTTCATAAACGCCTTCTCGTTTTGTCAGGGTGGTTTCATGGGCTGTCAACAGGCAGAATGGCGTATTGAGGAGGATAGGTGCATTTTGCGGGTCGGCGTATCGCATGGCGGTTTTCATGGTGATGGGCTTGGCTTGTATACCACCGCGTCCGCAAATGATGGTCAGTAAAAGCATGAAAGTCAAGCTAATGGCCTGCCTGAGTTGCCAATGGGGAGGCTCCTCTTTTTTGGGTGGACGGATTCGAGTTTGTTGCGCTACAACTCTGATAGTCAACACAAAAAGGATATAAATGACCAAGAGGTACCAATAGTCGAAAAGTACTTGCCTGACGACGCCAAACGATATTTCATTGGAACGACCGAGCAATCGGATGAAATCAACGGTGAGGTGCTTCCCGAAGAAATGGAAACAAACGATGTCTAAGAAATTCAAGAAAATGGCGATGGCGTTGAGGGTGACAAAAACGATGTCGACGAAACTTTGCAACCTTTTGTTGTAAATGATTTTTGATGGAAAACAATAGAAAAGGATAGTTAAAATGTTGATTCCAAAAACGATAGGTAGGTCGAACCTCATGCCGTAAAAATAAAGTGCCACAGCCTCTTTCATGTTCAGTTGATGGAAAAACTGAATGTTGAACAAATAGAGCATCCATCGGCTGATGCTGAGTGCCATAATTGTGGTCAACAGGCGGTATATCAGCAACATGTATGGCGAAGATAGCCATTCCTGAATTCTCTCTTTTCTCGTTTTACGGCGCATGGATTATTTCTTTACCGTTGCAAAAGTATATAAAAAAGGTGTATCTTTGCCCAATTATTCAATCATCGGAGAACTGTCACCATGAAAATACGCTCATTTCTATCTGTTTTGCTCTGTTTTGCTGCTTTGCCTCTTGTGGCTCAGGAGCACTTTTCTCAATATGGGAACCCACTCGACATCCCGATTTATCTTTCCGCCACGTTTGGTGAAATCCGCCCTAACCATATCCATGCCGGCCTTGACATCAAGACGCAAGGCGTGGAGGGCAAGAAAGTGTATGCCGTGGCCGATGGCTATATCAGCCGCATTGGTGTGTCGCCGTATGGTTATGGTAATGTGTTGTATATCACGCATTACGATGGTTACACGAGTGTCTATGCTCACTTGCAGCGTTTTTCGGGCGAAATTGCCAAGTACGTGAAGCAGTACCAGTACAAGCACAAGAAATTTGCCTCCCAAATCTATCCTGACAAGGACAAATTCCCTATCAAAAAAGGCGATTTGATTGCTTATTCAGGTAATTCGGGCGGCTCAGGTGGACCCCATCTGCATTTCGAAATCCGCCATACTTTGAGCGAAAAACCAGTCAATCCGATGTATTTCGGCTATAAGATTGAAGACAAGGTGAAACCTTTGATTCGAGGTGTTTCGGTGTATCCTTTGGGCGACAGCTCGACGCTTGAAGGTGGCATCAAGCCGAAGTATTTCTCGGTGACGGACGATGAAAATGGTCAGTATGCATTGAAAGACAAGAACTTCGTTCAGGCCAACGGTGAAATTGCTTTCGGCATTTGCACTTACGACCAAGTGGGCACTTCGACCAACAAAAACGGCCCTTATCTCTATGAGCTTTTCCTTAATGATGTGCTGGCTTTTCAGGTGGAATGCGACAGTTTTTCGTATAGTGAGCCGCGTTATGTGAACAGCCTTTTGGACTATCGCCATTACAAGCAGAAAAAATCGAGTTATGTGCGCACCGAAACGGATCCATTCAATAAACTGCAAATGATTGAGGTTAAGAACGGTACGGTAATGGTGAGAGAGGGCGATACAGTGAAGGTTCGCTTCAAAATCAGTGACTATGCGGGCAATGTTTCTCAAATTGCTTTTAATGTGGTGGGTACAGCTTTCGTTGATGTTGAACGCCCCCAGCACCGTCGC
>JAEEQP010000030.1 GCA_016285355.1 Bacteroidales bacterium | reverse complement strand
GAGCTTCCTCTTTGGGAGTTTCCATGACTTGGGTTTCTTCAACGGCCTTTTCTTCTACTGGCATGGCCTCGTTGATGATGTTTTCGTTTTCTGCCATTTTTTAATTTTTGTTTTTGTTGTACCCGCAAGCGTTCCAGAACCCCGCCGCGAGGAGGTTAAACTTTTGATTTACAACTCAAACCGCTGATGTTGCCATCAATCTGGATGGCGGTTGGAATTGGGCTGCAAAGATAGAAATTCTTTTGATAGGTTTAACTTACTAAAGGATTATTTTTCAAACTCTTGGTTTTTGAAATTTGAAAACTGGTGAAATGGGAAGTAAAAATTGTGTTTCAGCAGGGTTCAGTTGTTATGTGGTTTACAATCACCAAACCTTTTTCCGAAAAAGCAAATCTATTTTCCAAACATAAAAAATAACTCAGAATGCAACACTTTTACTCTGGATACTTTTCCTTTAGATCCTCCAACACAGTCTCTGCTGCATTCTTTATTACGGCAGATTCATTCTCAGATTTAGAGATTCTTTTTAGCGGATCAATATCAGATTTGTCTCCAAATACGGAAAGATTTAAAATATAGCTCACACGGGTTTTCTCGTCTAATGAATCCGGATATTTATACGATAACCTATACAATTTTAATAGAGAACTATTTTTCAGATTCTTATTTTTATCTTTCTCAGCATGTATTATTGCAGACTCAATAGACGCGGTTAATAACTCACACATTTCACGCGAGATATTCGAAATACGTGTTGTATTTAGCTCATATTGGTCATTAATTTCGCCTAACAAATTATTTACCTCATCTTTCCTTTCTTGAATACTATGCAAATGATCTTTAGTTTCATCTAGAATTCTTTTTGCAGATGAGACCATCTGCGCTAAGTTGTTAGCATCTTTTCTTGATTCCTCAATAATACTTTCTGCTGATGATACTTTTTTTGTCAGTTCGTCAGCATTTTCCTTTGCCTTGTCTATCATTCTGATTTTCCCATATGCATTAATTGCCAAAATCACAAAGAAAACGGTTATAACAATAGAAATACATGAAACAATAATTCCCAATAAATTTGTGATATTATCACCTGAGAATCGAGCTGTGGGATGCTTCCACAATGTCCACAATAAAAAAACAAGTAATAATAAATTCGTTATTGTTATCAGAACAAGCCAACTCTTTTTCATAATTCATCATTTTTATAAAAATCCTCTATTACTTCTTTAACCTCTTTCACAAATTCTTCCGAGAAATAATCTGATTTTTTTAAATATTTAATTCTTTTACTGTTGCAAAATTCCCTTATTATATCATCATCAGCATTAGTGACAACAATGTTGGGGATGCTTTTTAAAGAATCTTCTTCCATTATTCTTTCCAAAACGACCATTCCTGTTCTTAGCCCCCCTTTCGTTTCACCAAAATCAAGATCTTCAGATGGCATAATTATATCAACAAGTATAGCTGACAATGTATTCTCTGCTTCTTTTATGAGTCTTTCTATTATACCAGTAACACTTTTAATTTTAATTATTTCTATCCCATTATCTTCAAATTCATCTACGTATGGCTTGAATATTGACGTGTTAATATTATCATCAATCCATACAATTCTTTTTTTATCCATATTTTTAGTATTTTAAATGTATAAATTACGTGGTAGTTTTATCTCAAAAGTGGTCGGGTTTTGACAACTTGAGACACTTATTTCTCCACCAAAAGTGTCTAATATTAACTTAACGACATATAGTCCTATACCATAGCCATCAGCAACAATCTTCCTAGCGTTTTCGCTTCTAACCCCAAGAAGAAAGATTTTATGAACATCCTCCTCCATTATGCCAATACCATTATCAGAAACATAAATCATCAATCCTTGGGAAGTATCTTTGGCATGAAAAAGTATGCGGAACTCATTGCTATCATATCTATTATATTTTATAGCATTTGATAGAAGGTTATAAAACACCATAATAAAAGCTTCTTTATCAACTCTTAATGTGATGTTGGGGAAATCATCCGAGATACGGATATTATCAAATTGGACACAATATGCACGAGCAATTGGTCTAATAATATTAATACTCTCCTTAATAATATCTACGATTGGATAATTCCCAATAGAGAACTTTGAAATACTACTCTTACCAGACTTGTTTAAGAAAAGATTCGTTGTAACCTGCATTATCTGCAAAGTTGAATAGTCAATGATAGACTCCATGTAATGCTCAAACTGTGTTTGCATAAACATAGAATTATTTGATTTATAACTTC
This sequence comes from Bacteroidales bacterium, assembly GCA_016285355.1. Next base: position 40,442 of record JAEEQP010000030.1, on the reverse strand, counting down.
GTAGAACTCTTTCAGCCGTGACCCTAATTGCAGTTGCCGGAGTTTTAAACTCATGAGACATTTTTGATATGAAATCTTTACGTTCTTCTTCTGCAAGATAATTTTCGACGTTCAAGGCAAGATAGTGAAATGCATTTTTTATTAATTCAATGTCAACATTATTAAAGTGATCAACTACCGATGTTCCTGCTTTTACACTCTGTTTATTTGTTTTATTAGTAAACCGAATTATGCCTATAACATTCTCTGGATTAGAAGGTCGTAGTATTGGCACGACAAGCATTGTTTTTACTGAATGTAGAGTTTTTTCCAAATATTTATGCAGATACTGGGGACAACGACTTCTCCCTAAATATTCTAAATCATCGTATATTTTCGCATTCTTTTCGTTTGATGGAATACTAGTTATTTCATAACTTGCAACACCTTCATATGGTTCTAAACCCGTTGTAGACAACAGATTAAATCTATTATCAAACGAATCCCAAATAAACACCGAGGCACCTTCATAGTCAAAGTACCGTTTAAAAATTCTGTGAATGACAGGGTAGAATATGTCCTTTAAAGTTGACTTATTTCTACTATAATTCTCAATTAAATCATCTAATATTTTCTGTTTTTGATACATCTGATAACGAGAAAAGGCGGAAGAGATAGCTTTGTTAACAACATCAGTCATTTCATTCATATCCAAATTTTTATAGGAAGGTTTATCGAAAGGCATCTCTTTATATGCCAACATTACAAAAGCGTAAGGCTCTTTCTCTTTATCCAACAGAGGAATACAAATGAGATATTTCAGACCAATTTCCTTGAGTGTCTTAGTTGAAAGATGTTTTTTACAATCTTCATCATCTATACCGCAAATATAATATGATTTGCCATTATGTTGATTCTCATTTATTACATACTCAATAAACGAGTTTCGAAGTCTATGTACAAAATCCTCAGAATTGTAATTTGGATATTTTTCACTCCCTTTCATTAAGCGTATTACCAAAGAAGCGGAATCATAATTTCCTAATTCCTCAGAAATAGAGTTTTTGTGATGATTAATTATCCACAATGTACACATATCACAATTCAACATGTTTAGAATTGCCTTTGTTGTTTCAGAGACAAGTTCATCACCATTGCTTTCCAGTGCAACCAATAGTCTTTCTCGTAACCTATTTATCATATTCACTATGTTCCCAAATCATTTTTATGTCATAACAACAGGCAGAATACATTACTCCCCATGAACGACTATATTTTTATTGTATTTTACATACTGCAAAAATAAGAGTTTTTCCAATCCAAATGCCAACACCATTTAAAAAAAACCAGCTTTACTTTCCCTAACTATAACGACTCCGCCACCAAAATAAACCAACAAATGAGGTTAGGGCGGGTGCGAAATTATTATTAGTATTACAGCATCAAAAGAAGAAAAGTATTATGAATCTGAACATAATTCTTACTTCAGTTTATCGTATGCATTTTTAGCAGCATCTATGATGTCTTGGTTAGTTGACTTGTTCATAACTGCTTCTATTAAATCTAAATCATTTTTATTCGAACTAAGATCCTTAATGAAGTTAATTCCCTGTATAACGTCTTCCTTTATTCTATCTTCGATATCAAGATTTCGTGGGTTACAAACAAATCGACTTTGATCTAACTTTAACTCAATTATTCGTTCTCTCAATTCTTGTACAGGGATCATTTCCTTTTTGATATCTATTTTGTTAAAAAAAGCTTCTGTCATTCCAATTATTTCAAAGTATAGCTCGTAAACTGTTGTGACAAATATTACTTTGTTATCTTTCGACTCATTCTCAATTTCATTATGGATACAATCCGCATCTTTACGGATGCTATCAACAGCTCTATCTGCCTCTTCGGCAATATCCTTTATAACTTGTTTAGCATCATTAGCATCATTATTGATGTCTCTTCGAATACTATTGGCTCCAATACCGAGAATGATAAAATATAAAGATACGACTAGAGCAACAGCACTGAGAATGATCCCAATTATCGTGCCCAATTTATCATATGAAAACTCAAAATCGTCTTTGAATATAGAGGCTTGGGACAATGTCATTCTCCAAATTGAGATGACTATTGCAACAATTGACAATCCCATGGATACCCATGGAATCCACCAATTATTGCAATTTCTATTCTTATCGGATATAGATTCTTTTATTCTACACATAATGGTTCTCTCTCCAATAACTCTATTGTTTTGATTTTACAAATCTCATTACCTCGTCGGCAAATTCATAATATAGCAAGTTGGCCTTTTTTAAATATAGTGCTCCAGCATTTTTGCACTCATTAAAAACATCATCATTGTCAACAATTGAGTAAATAATTATTTTTACTTTTGAAAAAAGGAAACTATCTCTAATCCTTTTCATCAAAAGAATACCTGTTCGACTCCCATATTCAGCATCTTTTAATGAAAATTCACTCCCGACTGGCATGCTTAAATCCAATATGATACAATCACAGTCGAAGTTACCTTGGGGGTCTCTAAGCATCTCCAAGAAACTATCTGTACCCTGAACCGCAATAATTTCGCAGCCTCGTTCCCTTAATTCATCTTTTTCGGATCTTAATCCCGAACGGTTGATATCATCGTCAACCCAAATAATCTTAATCATTGCAAATAATATTTTTTGGTAATCTAATTGTGAATCTTGTTGGTTGTTTGAGATTGGTCACTTCTATTGTTCCTCCGAAATCCTCAATAATTTGTTTGACGGTGGTAAGTCCCACTCCAAATCCATCTGCACTAAATCTCATAACATTTGTTCCCCGATAACCAATATGGAAAATATTATCTTTTTCATGCTCGTATATGCCTACGCCATTATCTTCCACAATGATATCTATTCCATTTCCAGTAGATCTATAAAACGCCTTGACAGAAAAAGAAGATAGGTGTAGTCTGTCATGGTATTTGATGGCATTTGTAAATAAATTGTAAAACACCGTAATAAACGCATCTTCATCAACATTTATTCTAGCAAGACTTTCAGTATAAATGATTGCGTCAAATCTTACATTGTATTCTCTTGCGATGGACTTAACTGCTTCTTTGCTTTTCTTCAAAATTGTAGTTAATAAAACTTTCTCTGTTTTATATTTGCTTTTACGGTTATTAGGATTTTTAATTTGGAATAAATTGGATTTGACTTGCCACAATTGAGTTTCTGTTAAATTACGAATATCCTCAATATACGAGTACAATTGAGTGTCAACAAACTCTTTTTTGTCTTTGTTTCGAATAATTCTTTCGGCATCATTCCGTATACTCCTCGCTGGGGTCATCAATTCATGCGACAATTTGTCAACAAAATTCCTTTGTTCCTCTTCTTTGATAAAATACTCAATAGTAAGTGCCATGTATGATGCGGTCGATCGAATAATATCCAAATCCAATTCACTGAAATAGTCGATAAGTTCTTTAGAACCATTTGAGTTTTTTTTATTGACAAGTTGAAGTATCCCAACAACCTCGTTCTTGGAAGAGATGCGAGATATTGGTATAATCATAGCCGTCTTTGGCTTTTTTATTCCATACAGCCAAAGTGATGTTTTGTTATGAAATTGTAATTCTATGTCATCTATGATTTCTGCACGATTGTTTGCAGCAACTTGTCCAATAATACCATCGCCCCGGCGATAACAAATACTCTTTTTATCTTCAGAGTTGATCGCACATGAAGTATAAACCAAGTTATATCTATTGTTATAGGTATCCCACATGAAAAATGTAACAGATTCACATGGATAGTGCTCTTTTTTTAAGATAACATCAATAGTGCACATGAAAATATTAGACATAGAATAATCGCGGCTTTGCCGATGTGCCTTTACCAAATCCGCCATTAACTTATGTTTACTTATCATAGCATATCGATTGAACGCTGAAGAAAAGAATGACCGAATAATCTTAGCCATCCTTGTCCATTGATTCTTACGAAAGGATGCAGAAGTGAAACAAAATTCTAAAATAGCAATAATTTCCTCATCATTAATTTGCGATATAATTGGAATAACAATGAAATCATTAGGGGGCAATCCATTCTCATCCAAATACTTTAAAAAATCGACAGACAAATAATTGTATCCTTCAACCTTCTTGCGATTACAACGCACAAACTCTACTGGATCCCTCACATCACTCTTTTTGCATATATCCATCACTTGTTTGAACAAACAAGCATCGAGAGAATGTACAAAATCCGTGTCCTTATCAAAAATGTAGTCGACACCTTGAGCCATTTTTCGATATATGAGTGAAGTAGACTTTGGTGTTGAATCACTTGCCAAACCCCTATGCTTATGTTTATTTGTGTTCACATACCACAACGAACATTCAATACTTTCAAGAGTTTCAAGGAGTTTATCAACAGCGTTTCTCAACAAATCAATCCCCTCGGTTTCTGCAGATTTCAGTAGCACTTCACACAATTTGTTAATGGTATTTTCCCTATTTCTTAACATTATCTTTATGCTATTACTTCAATTTTTCATTCGTTTATTATTTATCGATGCAAAAATACACTTTTTTTCATCATATATACTTTTTCTCACTAGTTTCTACTAAAAATTGGACGATAAAAACCAAATGTTTAACTAAATAATAACAGTTCACCATTATCAATTTTTTCTTTGACATTATTGAAGTCAGATCTCTCCACAAGCATCAAATTATCAGCATATTACGCAACCTTCACAAGATATTGTCTACGCTTCATCTGCTCGATGGCGATGTCAACAGCATTGTCGTATTTCAGTTCGATGATGATGGCAGGTGAATCGACACTCTTGCGCGGGATAAGCACCAAGTCGGCGAAGCTCTTCCCAGTAGCCAATTAGCGATGGATGATATAGTCGTTGACGTAATAGTAGGCGATGCTCAGCATCCAGACCAAGGAGTTCTCGCCGTTGAAGCTCAGTATGCTTGTGTTCTCATCGTGGGGTGGAATCCACGCCACCGTCACAGGCTACGGCCTCTTCGTCGTCTCGGAATGTCGCTAGCAGAAGTTGCCTTGAACTACAAAGCACTTCTGCCACATGCGCCCATTTGTTCATTTTTACCCCCGACCCCATCTCGCCCAACAGCCCAAGGTTGGGAATGCGACATTCCTTTTTTGCAGCTGTCGTAAGTAATTGTACAGTTTTTCTAACGAATTATTTTTCAATCCCTTTCACAAACCCCACAATCATCTCCAACACCTCGGGCGAAATGGTCTCCTCAATTTCAAAATATTCGTTCGGAGAACCCGTTTCGCAATGCTGGAAGAGGTGGTTAAGGTCAGGTAGTTCACGTAAGGTGAGGTTGGTCTTGCCATAGTCGGCGATGATTTTTTCGTAGGCAGGAAGATTCTGTGAGGCTATCACTTGCAAATCTTTGGAGCCGTTGAGCAGCAATGCGGGGCATGTGGTCTTCACAATGGCTTCAGTGGGGTCGTATTTCAGGAAATAGTACATCCACGGCATGGCCAATTGATTCACCGTTTGCTCGGTCAGTTCCTCGTTGTAGCCCCAGCCCTTCACCAACTGGCGCAAAAGGCTGTCGGCCTCTTCCCTACTGCTTGAGGCTTCAATGATGTCAAACAACTGCGCATTAGTGTTACTGCTGAATTGAATGGCTTCCTCCGTCATGCCCGAAGCCCTTAATATAGCCTTCTGTTGCTCTTTGAGAAGCTCCACGCCATTCACAGCTGGACCTGCCAAGGAAACCAAAAACGCCACCTCTGGACGACGCGCCGACACCATGAAGTTGATGACACCACCCTCGCTGTGGCCCAAGATGCCAACACGCGAAGCATCGATATGCTTTTGTTTACGCAAAAAGTCAAAGGCAGCTTCGGCATCGTAGGAGAAATCCAAAGAGGTAGCATTCTCCACCTCACCAGTTGAGCCACCCATGCCACGGTCGTCGTAACGCAACACGGCGATGCCATGTCGGGCACAATAATCCGCGATAACCCAGAACGGACGGTGGTTCATCAACTCCTCGTCGCGGTTCTGCTGGCCGCTGCCAGAGACGAGCACCATGGCCGGAAATGGGCCTTTGCCTTCGGGAATAGTCAATGTGCCAGTTAAGGTGTTGCCTTCTTTTTCGTTGGTAAAGCTCACTTCCTCAATGCGGTAGTTGAACGGTGGCTGCGGGTCTTGGGGGCGTGCCTTTTGCTGCTCCTTCTTCTCTGCTCTGGCAAGGTTGAGCGGAAAGGTCATGCTGCGTTGCGTGAAATTGCCTTCGATAGCCGAATCTTTCAGAACGCCAGAATAAGAGGCATCCATGGCGTTCATTTTCATTTGCAACTGGCCATCTTGAAAAGTGATTTCATCTACAGGAATGTCAAATGCGCCTTGTGCAGGTACATCCAACGTTGCGGAATAGCCGTTTTCAGCGACCTTGATGTCGAAAGCCATTTCTAATTTCTGCACGCCAAGGTCGATTTGGCCTTCCCAATAGCCCTCGATTTGGGCTTGCACTTGCATTGCGGCAAATACGAATAAGATTAGGATGTGTTTTTTCATAATTATGGTTTTTCTTTTTAACTACGAATTAAACGAATTGAATTTTGTAGCTTATGCTGCGGATTTTTACGAATTAAGATTTCAGCATCCAAAAAGCTATTTATTTCTTTTTACGTCCGCTCTTTTTCAAAGCCTCCGCGATAATCCATTGCAGCTGGCCGTTGACGGAGCGGAATTCGTCGGCAGCCCACTTTTCCACGGCCTCCATCGTCTCCGTATCCACACGGAGCAGGAAGGTCTTGGTATTTGCACTATTTTCTTTTTCCTTTGCCATTAGTTACCTCTCTTTTGATTTCACTTTCGCTATCATTTCAAGAGTTTCCTCTTCGGTGACACAATTGAGGTAATACAATTTGCCGTCAATGGTGCGCACTTCAAGCACAGGACCGCCATCGGTGCAGACGAACATCATGCAATGCTCATCGTTTTTCAGGCGGAAATGCCCGATGTTGACCTTGTCTGTACTTACACCCCTGGTGCGAATGTAAATATCGGGCCAGCAGGTCAAAACAGTGGTCGTCGTAATATCGTTCACAGGAATCGAGACACTGAATCCACCTCCATTAGCTGTAATGTAATCCTCTGACACTTCTATCGTTGCGGGTTTGCTACCCTTGAAGAAGAAAAACAATATTACGGCAAAAGCCACAACGGTAATGATGATGGTAATCTTGTTTTTCCTCCTCTCCTTCTTGCCTTCCTCCCCTTGCATACCCAGGTCGTATCTTTTACTGAGCACAAAGCAGGCAATGACGAGGGCAAGAATGGCCACAAGTTCCATCACCAAATGATAACCGTATGGCAAATGCGCCAGAGTGAAAATGCCGCCAAAAAGCACTGTCGCTCCACCGCAAATGAGGAACACATTGCGATAGCCCAGCTTCAGGCCATCCAAATCGACTTGGGCCAAACGCTTCTTCGACATGGTGTTCACGCCCGAAATCAACATCGGATTACGATATACTGCCCAACCCAAAAGCATTAGGGATGCGCCTGTTATTAAATCGATCCAAAACATAGTTTTACTTTTTATTTATTACAATTCCGTAATCATGGTTTCAAATCTATGAAATAAGCAACAATTACGCAAACAATCACCACAGCCACAAGCACCCACTTCCCAACTTCGATTTCGCCTGTAATCCTTTGGCGGCCAATCATAAACAAGACTACCGAAACGGCACCCGCAATTAGCATGAAAGTGGTGGCATCGACGCCAAGAAAATAGGCCAACACGCCTGAAAGGATGAACAAAATTCCCGTCACGAGATAGTTGATGAAATAAAGCCACTGTAGTTCAGTGTTTTCGACCAAATCCTCATAATATTTGGACTTCCATCCTTTCTTGGAAAACGGTTCCCGATTCCAAATCGAAAAGAGCCGGAAAGGTTTCCTGATGCGTGTCTTTTCGGGAAAATACCTAATGCTGAACGCATAGAGTATCGCAAAAACACCTATTACTATGCTAATTAGACCACTCATTTTTTTTGATTTTACGTGGAGACGCAAAGCATTGCATCTCTACAAGTTGACCATTTTATTTCCGATTTTTTCTTTCAGTTCTTCTATCAGTTGCCCAGTCTCCTCCGGCGTTTTCCGATTAACGAGGATGAGGCCGAATTTCGTGTACATCTTCAGATAGGGTGCCTTTTTGCCCAATAGGTAGAATCTGGCGTCGGTTCCGTCCTTTAGACGAAACCTGCCTTTCTTATAGCCTAAAATGCTATAGCCGTTTTCACAATACTTGATGTTGGGCAGCGAATTGACAACCAGCACCGAATCAATGGCTTGATAGGACATTTCAGTGCCATAGTCACCTCTGATGGAGAGCGTTTCGTCAAGCGCTATCACTTCGCTTCCTTTATACTCCCAATAGAGAAGTACAACCAACAATACGACCGCCAAGGCCGACACAACCAAAGGCCATTTCGGGACAGCGCCCATGATCCGCCATTTTGCTATAAAGAGAGCAAAACCTGCAATAATGGACAAGGCAAGCATTATGTATGTGGGGTTCATCCCAAAAAGCCAGCCGATTACGCCTGTCAGCATCCACAAGATTCCAGTAATCAAATAGTTGACGAAATAAAACTTTTGTATTCCTGGGGGCAATTCGGCATCAGGTTGCAACGCTTTCATTTTCCGCAAGTTCCGACTCTTCATCGGATCCCGCCTGACTTGAAAGGCTTTAAAGATGGGAATCAAACCAAAAATAATATATACGATTAAACCAGCCATAATTAACTCAATGCAACATACCAAAAATAGGCCGCAACAGCCAGCAAAGATACAGAGAGCAACAGCACGATGACTAAACTGATCTTGTACCTCTCATTCTGGCTCAGCACCATTTTCCAAAACAGCAGCAGCATCACGACGGTCATCACCATGATAATCGAAAAGAGGATTTCCTTCTGGTAAACTTGCCATTGTGGAATGCTTAACACCACTGTCAACAAGAGCAACATAATGCCAAAGAGTAAAAACACAACAAATCCCCAACGTTGTTTTTCAGGAATCGTAAGTTCCCTGTTGCCAATCTTATACGCCATCCCTTTATAGACGATGTCGGGGCGGAACTTTCCGAAAATCGCCATAGCAATGGAGGCAATGCCCGCGATGATTATTACTATTGATTCGGTGTCCATTTTATTACTGTCTTTGTTGTTTGTTCATTTTTCTTTTGCTTCGCTTTGCGTCATTGCGAGGAGGAACGACGAAGCAATCTATGATTTAGACTGATTGTCTGGATTGCTTCGCTTCGCTCGCAATGACGCGAAGCGGCAGTCGTTTTAGTATAAACTACCAGTATTAACCACTGGCTGTGCCGACTCGTCGGCGCAGAGCACCACCATCAAGTTGCTCACCATGGCGGCCTTGCGTTCCTCGTCGAGTTCGACCACGCCTTCGTCCTTCAGCTTGTCCAAAGCCATCTTGACCATCGAGACCGCGCCTTCCACAATCTTTTCGCGAGCCGAGATGATGGCAGCAGCCTGCTGACGACGCAACATAACCGCAGCAATCTCAGGCGAATAAGCAAGGTAGTTGATACGAGCCTCAAGCACTTCCAGACCCGACATGGTAAGGCGCTCATTCAATTTGGCCAAAAGCACGTCGTTGATTTCCTTACCGCCAGCACGAAGCGTTAGCTCGTCTTTTTCGGCTTCATTCTCATCGTAAGCGTACATTCCAGCCACTTCGCGCAAGGCGGCATCGCTCTGCACCTGAATGAAGCTCTCGAAAGCCCTCATGCGGTTGCTGACCGTCACAGGAGCCGTGCCCGAGCCGCCACCCGCCATGGTCTGCGAGTCGATTTCGAACATGGCCTTGTAGGTGTCTTTCAGTTTCCACACCAGAATCTGGCCAATCATAATCGGGTTGCCGGTCTTGTCGTTCACTTTGATGTTGTCGGGGTTGAGATTGCGGGCACGCAGCGAGACCTTTTTGGAGGTCATCAGGAAGTTGACCCAGTAGAAGCCAGTCTTGGTGAAGGTGCCTTTGTACTTGCCGAAGAACAGCATCACCATAGCCTCGTTGGGCTCTAATTTGCGGAAGCCAATAGGAAGGATGCAGGCCAGCAGAATCCCGATGATGGAGATAATCGGCGAGCCAATCTGTCCATTGCCGAAGGACACTATGCCCCAAATACTTAATGCCACGATGGCGATTTCAATGAATAATGCGACGAATCCGTTCATCGCGAGACCTTTAAATTCAAACTCTTTTGTTTCCATAATGATATTATTTTGATATTATTTTGATGCTGCAAAAATACATTAATTCCGAAACATGCAAGAAAAAAATGTACTTTTTTTGAAAAAAATTTGCTCGAATGCACTATTTTTGCGGAGACATTCAACCGAATCATTCAAAACTCAATCAATATGAAGAAGTTAGCATTAATTTGTGCAGTGGTCATTTCCATGGCGAGCTGCACCTCTTTAAAAGTAGTCGACCAAAATGCAGCCGCCAATGCAGGTGCCGCGGCCTTGCAAGCCTTGACGATTAGCGACGCGCAAGTCAAACAGTTGTGCAGTCAATACATGGTTGAGACCGACGGACAAAACACCATCCTTCCAGCGAGTAACGAGTACACGCAACGCCTCGACCGCATTATGGCCAAGTTCCACAACATCAGCGACCTGAACCTCAATTACAAGGTCTATCAATCCAGCACAGTGAACGCTTTCGCCAGCGGTGACGGCAGTGTGCGTGTTTACACCGGCCTAATGGATGCCATGAACGACGACCAGGTATTTGCCGTCATCGGGCACGAGTTGGGACACCTTATTAATAAAGATGTGCGCGACGCCTACCGTGCCGCATATCTCGTGGTGGCCGCCCGCTATGGCATTGCCGCAGTCAACACCACTGCTGGAGCACTCTCGACAGGCTTCCTCGGTGACCTTGGTCAGGAGTTAGCCAGCAATGCCTACTCGCGCCGTCAGGAGACCCAAGCCGACGAGACCGCTTTCCAGTTCTGCGTCCAAAACGGTGTAGACCCTTACGCCATGTATCACGCCCTCAACGTGTTGATTCAACTGAGTGGCCAGACCAGCCAACAAAGCAGGTTGCAGGAACTGCTCTCCACCCACCCCGACACCTATAAACGTGCTGCCCATATCAAAGAGTTATGCGAGGCGGCGGGTTACAAGATGAACACGAGCGGAACGACAGGAGGCACGGCAAAACCGACTTCGACCAAACCTAAGACCGTCAAACCTGTCACCAACAACAACAACAATGGTTCAACAGGTAATGGTGGAACTAAAACCATCAACGTTGGAGGAAAGAACTAAATCTTTGGAAATCAATAAAAAAAGCTCCGATTACTCGGAGCTTTTTTTATTGTCATTCTTTCTTATCTCGTTTGAAAATCTTCGTCCGTAGCATAAACACAGTCAAGGCAGCCCAGAAGACAATCAAGATGCCCAAAGTAATCCAAGTGGCTTTCAAGCTTTGCGGGGCATAACCCACCAAGAGCAACACAGGGAAGCCTAACACGATAGCCGAAAGGGTCTGCAAAACGAGGTTGTTGGCGGCAGGTGTCTCAAACTTCGGGTCAATCTCACGGAGCAGAATCATGCCATTGGAAGCCGTGCCTGTCAACATGCCGAACATGGAGAAGAAGCCTTCATATTTGTAATTGGGATACAGGTGTTTGGAGATAATCAATACATAGATAAAGGTGACGATGGCACCCAAGGTGACAATGATGATGAAGGGCAACACAAACTTGCCGAACTCATTGAAATTGATGGCCGCCGTGCCCGCCACAATCATAATGTCGAAGCAGAAGCCGCTGATACGGTTCAGCATATAGTTGTTGATGTACTCGCGGCTCATCAATTTGGCCTTCTTGAAACGACCCAACAACCACTTGAAGAGGATGCCGAACAGCGTGCCTATCAGAAAGTTGAAGCCCCAAAGCATAGGTTTCAGTGTATTGGTGCCGAAATTGCCTAATTCCATGTTTTGAATCCAGTTCGTGAACAGATAGACGAGGAAATAGACGAACAGCACCATGCAAATCTGCACCGAAAGCTTGTCGATAGACTCAGCATCGGGGATTTCGCCTTTGCTCTCATAGTCCTCCAAGGTATTCATCTGAGCCTGAGTGATTTTCTTTCTTGAAAGGATGCCTTTCCGGCGCAGGATGTTCATATAAATCACACCCACCACGCTACCTACGATGAAGCCTGTGGCAGCGATGGAGAGGCCGAAGTCTGCACCAGGGAAGTCAATGCCCTGCTGTGTGGCCCAGCCTGTGAAAATCTTGCCGAAGTTCAAGGCCTGTCCCGGTCCCTGGCCGTAGCCCATGGGCAATAACAAACCCGCTGCATAAAACAGTTTTTTACCAAAATAGAAAAACAAAATGGAAACAATCAAACCCACAATGCCTTGGATGACGTAAGTGGAGGCCGTCAAGGCACCTGTCTCTATCACCTTCATCGGCGTGGACTTCGATTCTATCTTGTTGTTCTTCAATGCCAAAGCCACAAAACCCAAACCCAAAGCGTGATAGGTCACGATTTCCATCATCGGCTTGTTGATAATATGGCCGCAGATAGGGAATGCCTTGAAGATAAGCAGCAGCAAGCCGCCCAACAAAGCCGAGGGCAACAGGCTCTTGTTCAAAAACGGAATCTTGGTTCTCAGCACGTTACCCAAAAGCAGGGCCGTCGCTAAGATGCAGAATTGCACCAACCATTGCCAAGCTTGAGGCTGGTCAAAGGTCATTACTGTAGTATCTAATAATAACATAAACTATTGATTTATAGAATCATCTTTTATGGCAATAGCCTTGGAAATTTCTTTATGATTTCTATGCCAATTTTACAGCAGTACCCGAAGCCGAGACCATCAACATCGAGCCGCCTTGTCCTAACACTTCGTAATCCAAATCTATGCCTACCACGGCATCGGCATTCATTTGTCGAGCTCGTTCTTCCAATTCTCTCAAAGCTTGGGTACGAGCATTGATTAGCTCTCCCTCGTATGAGCTGGAACGTCCGCCAACAATATCGCGAAGACTGGCCTTAATATCCTTAATAAAATTCACTCCAGAAATCACTTCTCCGAATACAACACCCTTGTATTCTGTGATGGTGTGACCTTCAACGGTCGGTGTAGTTGTTAGTATCATAATGTCACATATTTTATTAAACTGCCCGCAAAGATAAGGTATTTTTCAATCAATGAACGAAAAACCCGTATTTTTGCGCCATGAAAAAACCACTGCAACTGTTCCTGACCTTCTTCAAAATCGGGGCTTTCACCCTTGGTGGCGGCTATGCCATGCTCTCGATGGTGGAGAAGGCCGTCGTCGACCAGAAGAAGTGGATCCCCAATGACGAGTTTTGGGACATGATTGCTGTGGTGCAGTCGCTTCCGGGTGTGTTTGCGGTCAATACGGCCTTGTATGTCGGGCATCGCGTGGCAGGCACAAAAGGCGCTTTTGCTGCCATGCTTGGAGCCATCATTCCTTCCATCACCATCATTTTGCTGTTGGCCACGGTCTTCCGCGAGTTCCGCGACCAACCTGTGGTGGAACGCATCTTCAAGGGCATCCGTCCCTGCGTGGTGGCCCTCATCCTCGCCCCTTCCCTGCGCATGATCAAATCGGCCAAGGTGACTTGGAAGACGGCCATCATCCCCATCACCACGGTGTTTCTGATTTGGTGGTGCAAGATTTCACCCGCCTACGTCATCCTTGCCGCCATTGCGGGGAGTCTTATCTACGCACTTATTATTCAAAGATGCGAGACTAAAGGACAGGAGACGGAAGACAGAGGACGAAAGACGGAAGACGGAGGACGAAAGGCGGAGGGCGAAAAACGGAGGACGGTCATAAGTCCTAAGTCCCCTGTCCCACGTCAGGAAAGGAAGGAGGTCAAGCCATGATTTACCTGCAACTGATTTGGGTTTTCATCAAAATCGGTGTCTTAGGCTTCGGTGGTGGCTATGCCATGCTTTCGCTCATCCAGCATGAGGTCGTGGAGCATTACGCTTGGATGACGACCACCGAATTTGCCGACATGGTGGCCATCTCACAAATGACCCCTGGGCCTATCTCCATCAATTTGGCGACCTACGTTGGCTACACTACGGCAGGATTCGGCGGATCATTGTTAGCCTCGTTTGCTCTATGTCTGCCTTCCGTCGTCATGGTGTATCTCATCCTGAAGCTATTTATGAGTAAGAAAAACAACGCCCTGATGGATAACACCTTAAAAGGCTTAAAGCCTGCCATCGCCGGACTCATTTTCGCCGCTGGTCTCTCCATGATGAACCTCCAGAACTTCCCCGACTTCGGTCGCGGACAATACAACATCAGCGTCATCATCTGCGTATTGGCTTTTGTAGCTTCGTATTTCTTTAAAGCCAACCCGATTCTACTCATAGTGCTGTCTGGTGTAGTGGGGTTCTTCGCATATTAGTTAAGGTACCTGAGCTTGTCGAAGGGCCGATTTAAGATTTAAGATTTAAAAATTCAAAATTTAAAGATTTAAAATTCAACAAGATATGAAACGGTCTCTTATTTACTTAGTCTTTTTGCTGTGGGCGGGAACGGCATATAGCCAACACATCCTTACCTATCAAAGTTATGCCAAAGGCGTCGCGGAACAAGACACAACCACCATTCAAGTCATTGAAAACGCGAAATGCCTGAAAATCCGCACCGAAGAGAAAAAACTCTCCGACCCTATCCCTGGCTATGCCCAAAGCAACACCTACGTCGACTATGTCCATGACTCCGTCTACTTCATTTTGGATTATAGCGACGGTAAGTTCTACAGTTCCTATTCATTGACCGATAACGAGGTGGTTTTCAACAAGGAAGGCAAGGAAAAACTGTTGGGCTACGACTGCACAAAATACACGACCAGCATCAACTCCAACACCATCGAAGTATGGATGACGGAAAGCCTTGGCTTCGAGGCCACACCCATGCCTGGCTTAGGCCGGCTGAAAGGCGTGATGGTGCGTTGCATGAGAAACGGCTCCTACATCACCGATTTAGAGAAAGTGAAAGACCAGAAATACGCGCTTCTCGACCTGATTCCCGACAACAAAGGCCAACACAAATCCTCTCGTGAGCTGAGTCAACTGCGCAAGGATAAACTTGTGTTGCGCATCCCTGTTTTCGAAGACGAGCAGATTCACTTTGCAAATTATGAGCCTGTTTCGGGCGCCATTCCTTTCGACACGACCCTCCATTTCAGTCACGGTACCCTGATTGTCAAGCGGATGAAACTACCTGAACTTCCGGCCCATTACCAAATCTTTGCTGAAATCCGTCAACGTAGCAACGGCGATGCTTACGACCGCACGGCTTCTGTCTTCGTCATCCCGACCGAGAAGGCCATGAGTTTCCACGACGGTTTGACGCAAGGCCTGGAGATCTTGCCTTTGTTTGTGGGCAAAGACGGCAAGGAATACCAAGGCATCAAAGCGGAAAAAAACTATCTGCCGCCTGTGGAATTAGTGCGTTTCTTCACCTCATTTGGTGCGGGTCATTTCAACGACCGCGTGCAGATTGACGGTCTGGAATGGGCAGATGAGAATTATTACAAGATGGAAGTCAGTGAGTTGCGTGACCGTCTGCGCGGCGATGTGCTCATTGGAGCCTTCATCGGCAACTATGATAAGGGCGGGCACAAGATTTCTTTAGACCTTCTCGCCTATCCCGGAGAAAACAAATGGAGCAACAAGCCATTGAAAGAACATTCCGTGCCGCTGTTCAATACTTGCAACGTCATGGAGATGAGCGGGCAGAATTACGGTCGACTCTTTGCCACCGATAGCCTTGAAGTGGAGTTTGAAATCCCCGACAGCACCAAAAACGTAAGGCTCCGTTATATCAGCACAGGCCACGGCGGCTGGGACAACGGTGACGAATTCAACCCTAAGGAAAACACCATTTTCATCGATGGTGTGAAAATGTTCACCCATACACCCTGGCGTTGCGATTGCGCTACCTTCCGCGACCAAAATCCCGTTTCGGGCAACTTCTGGAACGGCCTCTCCTCTTCCGATTACTCACGTTCGGGCTGGTGTCCAGGCACGGCTACCAATCCTGTCTACTTCGACCTCAACGGCTTGAAGCCAGGCAAGCACACGCTACGTGTCGCCATCCCGCAAGGCAAAGACGAAGGCGAGTCATTTAGCCATTGGATGGTGTCGGGGGTGCTTCTTTATGAAGAATGAGTATAAGTAGAGTATACAGATATAGACACACATACTCACAGCACACGCCCGTGTCGGAGACACGACCTCCTATTTACCCCACACGGCATAGTGTAGGGCTCGACACACCAACCATAGTGACCTGCGTGCTGAAGGCACGACACCTCACATGTAGATGTAGCGTGCCTCCGGCACGCCCTGCCTAGTCTACAGTCTTGGTACACCCCACACAGCAGAGCTG
Organism: Bacteroidales bacterium; assembly: GCA_016285355.1. Next base: position 23,962 of record JAEEQP010000030.1, on the reverse strand, counting down.
TATGGGGTAAATAGGATACCGTGCCTTCGGCACGACGCTGACACAAGATGCAGGGTACTAGACATGCATTCAATCGTCATTCAGAAAGTAACGCTCGTCAATAGGAGCCCCATTTTCCTCAATGAATGAACGATACTCATCGGCAAAGGTGGTAGCACCATGATGTTCCTTTTGTCTCTTGATGTAACGCACAATCATATCCTTATCGCGAAGGCTATAGCTAAAGCCTGCATACTCGCGTCCCCAGCCTCGGAAGTCAGGGAAGTTCGGGTTGTCCTTCATCCACTTGCTGCTACTGCTCTTCACCCTCTGCACAAACGAGGCTAGAGACAGGTCTGAGGGTAGCGACACGAAGATGTGGATGTGGTCGGGCATGCCGCCAATACGATAGGTCTGGCAGCGGAGGTTCTTGGCGATGCCGTAGATATAGGCATACAGTTCCCGCTCGTGTTCGAAGGGGATGGTGTGTTCGCTGCGGTAGGTGCGGAACACGATGTGATAGTATGATGTAGTGTAGCTCATGACTATGAAACGCGGATAATGCGTTTCTATTGTGCAGCCCCAGCCCGTGTCGGAGACACGACCTCCTATATACCCCACACGGCATAGTGTGGGGCTCGACACACCAGCCATAGTGACCCGCGTGCTGGAGGCACACCACCTCACATGGGGATATAGCGTGTCTATAGCATACTCCATCGAGTCTATCATCCAGCCTGTCCCACACCTGTCTGTTGTCATGCAGTGCCGACACGGCACAGGATGTCCTACATACCATAGCCACCGCATCATGATGCATCTGTAGCATACCTCCTGCCCCAGCCCGTGTCAGAGACACGACCTCCTATTTACCCCACACGGCACAGTGTGGGGCTCAACACACCAGCCATAGTGACCTGCGTGCTAAAGGCACGCCACCTCACATGTAGATGTAGCGTGTCTATAGCATACTCCATCGAGTCTATCATCCAGCCTGTCCCTCACCTGTCTGATGTCATGCAGTACCGACACGGCACAGGATGCCCCACACACCATAGCCACCGCATCCTGACACATCTGTAGCACACCTCCTGCCCCCATCCGTGTCGAAGACACGACCTCCTATATACCCCACACGGCATCGTGTGGAGCTCGCAAACTCATATACAGTCGTAATGTGCCATCGGCGCGAGACCTCTACGAAGTTGGTAACACTACTCGACATCGCAGACAAGGCGTACAGAACGGCCTAGGTAGCGCCTATAGTTGACCAGATAAATACCTGAATTGTAAATATAAACATAATACGCACAGCAACTGGAATTGCTAGAAGACAACCAATAAAATCCAGTGGAACCGACATCAGCGACAGTGGTTCCGAAACGTCCGCCAGCAGCTGGAAGAAATACGCCTCCAGCATTTTCAATTGTAACCCATTGGGTGGCATTTATCACATTGCTAATGTAAGAAGCTCCAATACTGTTGGTATTGTTTAAGGTATATGTGTCAGTTGTCCAATCATCAGGCAACAATATCACACCATTGATGTCGTTCACCTGAGCTTTTGCGAAACGGATGCCCGAGGGAGTATTTCTTGTGTTTAAGACATAGTTCCATTCGGGTTGAGTTAGGGTGCGCCATTGATTAGCGGTGTTGCCGCCATTGCTGATTGGGTTGTTAACGCCCCAGTCATAATTGGCACTGGTACCCGTTAAGTTCACATCAGGCATGTTCGTTGAAGGACCGTAACCATAAATATTATAATCATTGTCCAGCAACGAATCTGAGCTTGACCATGGTTGATAGTTTACGTTATAAGAATCGTTGGTATCATGGTAACCGCTCGTGCCCCAACCGAACAAGTCTATCCAGCCATCATAAAACGAGGAGATGTTACTATTGGCATCACCAATGAAGTCGTGTTGGCTCTCGGCAAACTTCCATGTGTCGGTGGAAGCCTTGTATTGCAGGTTGCCTTGCGAGAAATAGACTTGGTCACCATCGGCGTTTATGGTGAACTTGCCGTTGATGGCTCCAGTGGGGGCTGTGTTCTGCTCTGAAGAACGCACTGGTCGGACAGTGAAGCCACCGCTGCGGGTATAACTACCGTCCATCTGATAGTTGCCCGAATCGAAGGAGAAATACCATGCGTTGATCGGGAAGTCCGTGCGGAACGAACTCGAACCGTAAAGGCAATTAGAGCCAGCGTTGTAGAGCTCCGAGCCCCAGAAATAGCCGGAGGCGGGAAGGAAGAGACTATTGCCGTTTGAGGAGATGAAGAGTCGTCCGTTCACGCCGTTTTGGGTCGTCCAAATAACGTTAGTGTTGTTGTAAAGCTCTTGCCATTCCTCCTTAGTGGGCATACGCCAGTCGCTGTCCCAATTGGCCGTGGCCGCGTCGTCCTCGGGCAACAGGGTGGTCAGGTTGTCAGTGAAGCCATTGTAACCATAGCTGGCATCGGTGCAGTACTTGGTAAGAGTGTTGTAACTGCCGTTGCAGTACTGATAGGTGCTCCAGTTGTAATTGACCTTGGGTTGGGTCTCGCCCCATGCGAAGTAGTCGCCATAGTCCTCGGGCAAACTAGCACCCACGTTGCAGGTGGCCCACAGCAGGCCGCTTGGCAGGCCAAGGTCGACGTATTCATGGTAGGTTCCATCGTTAATAACAAAGTTTGCCACCAAGTTTCTGTTCCCAGTGACAATGAATGAATAGGTGGCATCCGTGGAAACCACCTCGCCATCCTCCGTCCAATTAATGAAAATATACTCTTCGTAAGCTTCTGCGACAAGTGTACACTCAGCACCTTCTCGGTAGGAATCGGCACCAATCACCCATCCGCTTTCCTCAGGATTAGCAGTGGCATTGATTGTATAGGTTGCAAGCGGGACGGTACGCACGGCTCGGACAGAGCGTCCAACGAAACGATCGTAAATGGAATTCAAATAATAGGTGCCATCTGGATTGCAGGTGAAGTAATAGGATGCAGAAGGATAACTGCTATAAAGCTTATTTGACCAATAGTAACCAAATTGGCCAACATCATTCGGCGATTCGTTATACCAACAGCCAGCAGCGGGAAGAAAAATACTGTTACCATTTTCTCCAGTAAACAGTGTACCGTAAACACCGTTTTGGGTTGTCTGCGTTTTTGTTGTGTAAATAAACAGTTCATTCCATTCTGCATTGTTTGGCATGCGCCAATCTGTTCCCCAATTAGCCGTGGCGGCATCGTCCTCAGGCAACAAAACAGTCAAAGTATCGGCGAAACCATTGTAACCATAATAGGAATCGTAGCAGTATTTCGTCAACTGATTATAACCACTTCCGTACAGGTAGTTGTCCCAGGAATAACTGTCTTTTGGTTGCGTCTCGCCCCAAGCGAAGTAATCGCCATAGTCCTCGGGGTTGTCGGCACCCACGTTGCAGGTAGCCCAAAGGGCACCGCTTGGCAGGCCAAGGTCGATGTATGCATGGCCACCACTACCGCTTGAACCAGTAGTGAAAAGCAATTCGTTGCCGTAAGCCAGACCGTGGTCACTCACTACATAGGCACGCACATAATAGGTGGTTGCAGGGGTTAGGCCTTCAATCGTGCTGCTGAAGCTTCCTATGCCCGTGCCATCCGAGGTGTGGTCGCCATCGATGTCAGGGCTTGGCAACGTGCCCCAGCACACACCGCGAAGGAACACATGGGTGCCTTCGGGCAACACCACCATGCCGCCTACTACTGCACTGGTATCAGTAATGCTGGTCGGTGTGGCCGTAACCACATCATCGGAAGGAGGTTGTGCAAAGACAAACTCGACATACTCAGTTCGAGCTGAGTAGTACATGTAGCCCCAACCAGGCATAAAGTGGGTGACACCGCCAGCCCAGCGGCCTCTCGAATACTTGGAATTGATGAACTGTGATTTGATCATGTCGCCTTCCATGGGCAAAAAATCACCCATGGCTTCGTCAATTTCCATCGCCTCCGCATTGGGATAGCTAATCCAGTTCCAACCTGGATACAATGTAATCGTAATTTCCTGTGCCTTGGCACACAGACTTGCCGCCAACATAGCAAACAAGCACATTGTAATCATTCTTAATCTTTTCATAAACTATTTTTGTTGGTTATTAAAATTCATTTTTCTTACATCATTTCAGAGATCCTAACCACATTCCTTAGCCATCATCACCGCATCCAAAGTCACCATAGCCGCCAAAGCCTCCACCAAAACAACTGCACGCGGCAAGGCACATACATCATGCCGCCCTTCGATGGCGATTTGGCAGGTCTCTCCTGCCCGATTCACGGTCTGCTGAGGTTGGGAAATGCTTGGAATGGGTTTGAAGGCAACACGGAAAACAATGTCATTTCCATTGGTGATACCGCCCTGAATGCCACCTGAGTGATTTGTTAAAGTCTTGATCTTGCCCTCCTTATTAATAAAGGTGTCGTTAGCCTCAGAGCCTTTCATTCCAGCCAAGGCAAAGCCATCGCCGATTTCAAAACCTTTCACGGCAGGAATGCTGAACATAGCGTGCGCCAACTCGGCTGAAAATTTTCCGAACATCGGTTCGCCCAAACCTGCTGGAGCACCTTCAATCCTGCACTCTACAACACCACCCACCGTATCACCCTCTTTTTTAGCCTGTTCCGCATCGCCCATACCAACCACTTGCGCAAAGACCTTGATGCCTTTTCCCTTTAAAATCTGCTTGGCAATGGCACCCGCCACGACGATAGGCAAAGTGGTTCTTGCCGAGGCTCTTCCTCCGCCACGCCAATCACGAATTCCAAATTTCTGCTCATACGTGAAATCAGCATGCGAGGGACGATAAATGTCTTTCAAAGCATCGTAATCCTCTGGTTTGCAGTCTTCATTGCGCACCATAAAGGCAATCGGCGTGCCCAAAGTGACACCATCAAGCAAACCCGATAGCCATTCGATTCGGTCCGATTCCTTGCGTTGGGAAGCCGAAAAGGTTTGCGCTGTCTTGCGCCTATTTAGTTCGGTATCAATGAAATCAAAATCCAACTTCAATTGCGATGGGCAGCCGTCTATGACACCGCCGATGGCCGCGCCGTGTGACTCACCGAAAGTAGTGAGCTTAAATAAGTGACCAATAGTATTCATGGAGGCAAAAATACAAATTATCGGCAAGAATTTTGTACTTTTGCAGCCGCAATGGAAAAAAAGAACACCAATAACATCAAGATAAAGAACAAACGCGCCACGTTTGAGTACTTCCTCGTGGAAACGCTGACGGCAGGCATCGTGCTTACGGGAACGGAAATCAAATCGATTCGTGGTGGCAAGGCGAGTCTGGCGGATTCGTATTGTAGTTTCAAGGGCAACGAGCTGTTTGTCATCGGAATGCACATCGCTGAATATGCCCAAGGCACCTACAACAACCACGACCCCAAACGCGACCGCAAGCTGCTTCTCAATGCCCGCGAACTGCGCAAACTGAAGAACAAAGTGCAGGAGAAAGGCTTCACCATCGTGCCTGTCATGCTGTTCATCAATGAGAATGGCCTTGCCAAATTGGACATCGCTTTAGCTCGAGGCAAACACTATTATGACAAGCGCGAAAGCCTGAAAACCAAAGACTCAAAGCGCGAGTTGGAAAGGATGGACAGGTATTAAAGCCTAAAAATCAGAACTTTTAGAAGCAATAGCCCACACGGATTGCGATAGGCGAAGCGTAAGGTGTATCCCAACTACCCGACTGGATTGTGCCCCAACTGAGGTTGTAAAGTACCAAAATATAGACACAACTACCTGTGTATGAGTATTGTCTGTAACCACCGCCCACAAAGACACTGTTGTACCATTTCTGAGACACGGTTTCATGGTTCCATCTGACGAGGCCATACATCACTTCATCCTCAATATGGGCAAACAAACCTTTGTAAATCTGAAAGTTAGTATAAGGTGCCACACCAAAATAATGGCCATAAGTATTCCCATATAATCTATTGAAATCAGCGGTCAAATCATAAATGGCACGCACACCGACTTCCCACGGATTGAAGACACGGTACCCAATTTGCGGAGAAACGGACAAGCTAAGGTAATTTCCCGACATACCGAAGCCGAAACCGCCGCCATAAACCACCTTCCCTTTCAAATCAGGCACATCGGGAAGAAACTGTGCCGAGGCCTTGCCTGCAAAGCCCAAAAGCATCAAAGTCAATGCTGCGATAATTCCAAGACGTCTCATTTTTCTGAATTTTGCGCAAAAATACAATAAAATCCATTTCCGCTCGTATCAGATAAAAGTCTATTTTTGCCTTTTATTTCATCGTCATGAAAAAACAACCTATTTTATTCATATTGATTGTTTTGCTGCTCGCAGGCTATTCGTGCAAAAAAAACAATCAAATCAATCCCGACTCAAGCCTGAAACTCAGTTTTTCGGCGGACACGGTGTTGTTTGACACGGTTTTCACCTCTTTGGGCTCTGCTACACATCAATTGAGAATCTACAATACTCATAGCGACGACTTGAAAATCAGTTCTATACGTCTTCTTGGCGGAGAAGCATCCCCCTATCGCATCAACCTTGACGGTGAAAATGAAACGGAGTTTTACGATAAAGTCATCCCTGCCGGAGACAGCCTTTTCTCCTTTTTGCGCGTCACTATCAACCCGAACGACTTGAACACGCCTTTTGTGGTGGAAGACGAACTGGAATTCATCACCAACGGCAACACACAGATTGTCAAACTATTGGCTTGGGGGCAAAACGCCAACTACATTGTCGCGGACAAAGTCGTCACTTTAGGGAATGTGAAATATCCCTACCGCATTGTTGCAGACAGCCTGCAAACCACCGTTTGGACCAAGGAAAAGCCATACGTCATTTATGGCTATGCGCTCATCAACTCATGGGGCACCTTGAAAATTGAGGAAGGCACACGCATCTATTGTCACCAAGGCAGCGGCATATTCTCGTGGAGCGACGGTCAGCTCATCATCGACGGAACCGCTGACGAACCTGTCATTATCCAAGGCGACCGCTTGGAGGCTTATTATCGGGACACCCCTGGCCAATGGGAACAAATCCTGATGATGGACGGTCGCGCTGGTGCCGACCATCGCGTCAGCCACGCCATCATCCGCAACGGCACCATCGGATTGAATTGCCAATCCTCTTTGAAAGTCACGGAATGCGCCCTTCGCATCGACAACACCATCATCGAAAACCAAAGCGGCTATGGGCTGTATTCTATCCTCTATGGCGTTGAGGCCAAAAACTTTGTCATTTCCAATTGCGGCTATGCCAATTTTTGGGCTTTTGGCGGCGACTATCGCTTTGTCCACGGCACTCTTGCCGACTATTGGCAAGACCAGCACAACAACAATATCGCTGTAAGTGTGGCCAACCGTGCCATTGACGGCCAGACCGAGCAAGTGTTTTACTATCCTTTCCACATGGAGATGGACAACTGCATTATCTACGGCAAGCAAAAAGACGAGTTCTCCACCGTTTTCGGTCCCGATGCCGATTCCACTTTCATCCTCGACCACTGCCTGATCAAGTCGGAGAAATTCAACGGCAATATGGCGGGTTTCAACCATTGTCTGTTCAACTTGGAGCCTTATTTCATTGACGAGCTAAGCGACTATCACATCGACAGTATCGCCTCGCCTGTCATCGGCACTGGCAATCCCTTATTTGGCAACGAATTACCCTACGATTTGGACGGTGTTTCCCGCATTGGCGCACCCGACATTGGGGCGTATCAGTTTATAAAATATTAGCCTCCAAAGCATTCCCATCCCATTCAAGAACGCCCGATGAAAACCAACGTCAACCTCAAGCCCTACAACAGCTTCGGCTTCGATGCCGTGGCCAAATACTTCGTTGAAATCAACCATGTGAATGATCTCCAAATGCTGATACAATCAGGCGAATTGAAGAAGAACAAGGTCTTGATTCTCAGCGGAGGAAACAACATTCTTTTCCAAAATGAGATGTTTGACGGCCTTGTAGTATACATCAACACAAAAGGCATTGAAATCCTTCGGGAAGACGAAAGCGAAGTCGTCATTCGTGCCCAAGCTGGCGAAGACTGGCCTGACTTCGTACGCTTTTGTGTAAGTAAAGATTGGCATGGTATAGAAAACCTTGCCCACATCCCTGGCAAAGTCGGGGCGGCGCCTGTGCAGAACATCGGAGCATACGGCATGGAACTGAAAGACAGTTTCCTACAATGCGAAGCCATAGAACTGGCCACGGGTAACAAACGAGTTTTCAAAAAAGAGGAATGCTGCTTCGGCTACCGCGAAAGTGTATTTAAAAGCGAGTTGAAAGGTCAATATGTCATCACCTCAATGGATTTTTTGCTGAAGAAAAACGCTCCTCTTCTTCTTGAATATGGCAATATCAAAACCTATTTGGAGCAAAATGGCATTGAAAGCCCGACTTTACAGCAACTCCATGATGCCATTTGCACCATCCGCGACGCCAAATTGCCTGATGTGAAGCAGATTGGCAGCTGCGGTAGTTTCTTCAAAAACCCAGTCATTGAAAAGGAACAATTTGAAGCTTTGCAAAAGAACTATCCCAACATGCCACATTATGATGAACCTGATGGCAAAGTGAAAGTGCCTGCTGGGTGGTTAATTGAACATTGCGGCCCTTCGACCCTTCGACAGGCTCAGGGTCCCCAAAGCTCAGAGTCTGTTAGTTGGAAAGGCTGGCGCGACGAGCATGTGGGTGTTTATGAAAAACAGGCACTCGTCTTGGTGCATTATGGCGGTGGGAAAGGTCAGAATATTGTAGAACTGGCCAAGAAAATCCAGAATTCCGTGGAAGCTAAATTTGGGATTAGAATTGTTCCGGAAGTGAATTTTGTTTAGACGAAAACATAAAAATCAGATAAAACATACTTTATTTTATAATGATTTATATTATTTAATCTAAAGTTTACTATATTTGCAGGCAAATTGCAAATGACATGATAAAAAGATTCTCGGACACAGAAATTCTCCAATTGCTTGGACTGCGATTCAAGCAATATCGGGTAGCTCTTGGACTCACGCAAGCCGAACTATCGGCAAAAGCTGGCGTATCCGTAATGACCATCCACAAATTCGAAACAGGCACAGCCAAGAACATTACGGCAACAACACTGATTTCACTCTTGCGCTATACTGGACTCATTGAGAATCTGGACGGTCTGATTCCAGACATACCCGAATCGCCCTATTCCAACCTCAACGGCAAACAAAGAGTAAGACATCATGGCATCAAGAAACAATAAAGACATCCAAACCCTTTTGGTCACCCTCTGGGACGTGAACATAGGCACGCTTCAATGGAACCCACGCACAGGCAATAGTCTGTTCTGGTTCTCTCCAGATTATTTTGAAGAAGGATATGACATCACGCCCATCACATATCCAAAGGCCACGCAAAGTCCTACCATAGCCATTCACGGACTTAAAGAACCAAAGATTTACCAAGGACTTCCTCCATTTTTGGCCGATTCACTACCAGACCGCTGGGGCAATGCCGTGTTTGACCAATGGTTCAAAGACGAAGGCCTGCACGAAAAAGACAAAACACCGCTGACCAAACTTTCGTTCATTGGAAAACGAGCCATGGGTGCTATGGAGTTTTACCCTGTGCTGGACAGTGGCTTCTACGACAACGATATAGTCAAAATCGACCGCTTGTATGAACAGGCCAAGCTAATCGAGGAACAACTTGTCGGAAAGAGTATTTCCGCTGGAGAGCCTCTCACCCGCCGTACATTGACTGCCATAGGAACCTCTGCAGGTGGCCGCCAGATGAAAGCTATCATCGCCATTGCTCCCGACGGAAGCATCCATTCCGGACAAACCAGTGCCGATACCGAATACGAGCATTGCCTCATTAAATTCAATACTCCAGAACATGCACTGTCACAGACAGAGATGACCTATTTCCAAATGGCCCGCCAATGCGGCATCACCATTATGGACAGCCGCCTAATCGAGGTGGAAAACATACCGCATTTCCTAACACGACGTTTCGACAGAAAAGACGGCAAGAAATTGTTTGTACAGACCCTGGCCGCCATCAATCCTGACGCACACAGCTACGAAGAACTTTTCTACACCTGTCGCGAACTGGAAATCCCCAAACCTGAGATTGACGAACTTTTCCGTCGGGCCGTGTTCAACGTCCTAACCAACAACACCGACGACCACGAAAAGAACTTCTCGTTCCTGATGTCACAGAACGGAGAATGGCATCTGGCACCCGCTTACGATTTGACTTTCATCATCGCTACCAACGGCATTGAGGCGGAAAAACGTCACTGCATATCAATTGGCGGAAAGTTCGAGGACATTAACATTGATGACCTCCTACAACTAGGCCGTGACAATTCGGTGAGGAATCCGGAAAAAGTGATAGAAACAGTGATGAAAGGCACCGCCAATTTTGAAACATTGGCTGCTGCTAATGGCGTGGACAGTTTCCATATAGAGCTTATTTCGCAACGGCTTTATGAACTTCGTGGCGTGAATCCAGAAGGCGCTTCTTTCAGCTTCGTGTCAGAGGACGGTTTCAAGGTGTCTGACATACGCTTCGAACGCACGACAAAAGGCAATATCCATCTTTTGGCCAAGGTGAATAATCGTGAAGAAAAGTTTGTTATCACCCCAAAGAAAACGGTCTACAAGACCATTCTTGATGCCGGATTCAATCGTATGTCCGATGAGGGAAAGAAGACTCTAGTAGAGCAACTCCTTTTGGCAAAAATCAGGAATCGAAGTGCTTAATACTACAATAAAGCCCCAATCAGATCCATAACCTTCTGGAATCCATGCCGTTCACAATATTCCTTCATTCCTTCGGCGACTTTTACGGAAACAACAGGATCAATGAAATTGGCCGTGCCGATTTCGATGGCGGAGGCACCGGCAAGCATGAACTCTACGGCATCGGTGGCATTGGAGATGCCGCCCAAACCCACTACAGGAATCTTCACCGCTTTGGACACTTGCCAGACCATACGCAAAGCCACTGGCTTCACACAGGCACCTGACAATCCACCAGTTATCACGGACAATTTCGGTTTGCGCTTCTCTGCGTCAATGGCCATGCCCATCAGTGTGTTGATTAAGGAAACCGAATCCGCACCAGCTACCTCAGCTGCCAAAGCGATTTCGGCGATATTGGTCACATTCGGCGACAACTTGACCATCAGATGTTTACGATACACTTTGCGGACTTCTGAAACCACTTGTGAGATACCCGCACAAGTCACACCGAAAGCCATGCCACCTTGTTTCACGTTGGGACAAGAGACATTCAATTCTATGGCGGGAATCTTTTCCAAAGCATCCACCATCTCGGCACCTTTCACGTAATCCTCCAAAGTGGAGCCTGAAAGGTTAAGCAACACGTTGGTATCAAAATCCTTAATGCGAGGATAAATCGTATCGATAAAGTATTGGACGCCTTTGTTTTGCAGTCCCACGCAGTTCAGCATTCCCGAAGCCGTCTCAGCCATACGCGGATATGGATTGCCTTCTCGGGGATGCAAAGTCGTGCCTTTCACGATGATGCCGCCGAGTTGCGACAAGTCCACGAAATCGGTGTATTCCTCTCCGTAGCCAAAAGTACCCGAAGCCGTCATCACAGGGTTACGCAGCACCAAGCCACGGCCCAAATCTATTGTCATGTTCACCATTTCAACCTCCTTGTGTTAAATACAGGTCCTTCCTTGCAGACACATACATGGCCATCGACGGTGTCCTCCACGCAACAGAGGCAGGCACCAAGGCCGCAAGCCATCAAGTTTTCCAACGAAACCTCACACCAAACATCCTTTTCGGCAGCCAGTTTCGCCACAGCCTTCATCATGGGCTTCGGTCCACAAACATAGATTTTGTCAAAACTTTGCTTTTGCCAAACGGAATGTTGCGTCACGAAGCCTTTCTCGCCGAGTGAGCCGTCTTCGGTGGTCACAAAAGTCTCGCCAAGTTGCTGGTAATCCGCCAAACGAAGCAAATCCGATTCCGATTTTCCACCCAAGAGCAAAGTCGGGCGAATGTCTTTTTCATTCAGTATTTTAGCGAAATAATACAAAGGCGCAATGCCTATGCCGCCGCCAACAAACAAGCACCTCTCCCCTTTTTCGGGAAGAGTAAAGCCGTTGCCCAAAGGCAATACCATATTAATACCATCGCCCTTTTCAGCCCCTGCCAAATGTCGTGTCCCCTCTCCTACCTGTTGCACCAAAAGCACAATCTCGTTTTTGGCAAAATCCACGTCATGAATGGAAATCGGGCGGCGCAAATAGGTGCTTGGCGAGCCGTCGACGCGCACTTGGACGAACTGTCCAGGCTTGATGTCGGGCAAAGGCCGCTCAGAACACAACCGCAATAGCACCGAGCGTCCGTAGTCCTGCTTTTCGACTACCTTGAAGTCTGCAATTTGTTTTGTCATTTTTCTGACTTTTTGATGGGACAAAGGTACAAAAAAAGCCGCATAAAGCGGCTTCCAACCAATAAATCTATGAAAAACTTTACTCTTTCTCTTTAGGTTCCTCAGGCGTTTCAGTTGCCTCGGGCTGGGCTTCCTCCTCTGTGAAGTCGAGCAGGCCCTTGTCGTTTAGCATCTGATACCAGGCAAAGACTTTCCTCATATCGGAAGGATACACGGCCTCCTCGTCATAGTCGGGCATGACGAAGGCGAACTTCTCGCGTAATTCGTCGTTTGAAGCCTTCTTATAGTCGAAGTCGACCTTGTCGCCCATCTTCTCGTGAATCATCTTGAAGACTTCCTTCAACGGACGGTCTTCTTCGGTGGAGAAAATAGAGATTTCCTCAAGCGAGCTCATGCGGTCGCGGGCAAAGGCCGGCGAGCACTTTCCGTCAACAACCGATTCAACAATAAGTCTTCCAATAGCCTGTGACTTAATCGCATACAGTCCAGATTTGCCAGATATTGATACAATTTTACTCAAATCCATAGTCAAAAGTGTTTAGTTTAGTTTGTCAAAAACGGCTGCAAAAATAGGAAAATTTTGGAAATTCTATTCAAATCATGAAAAATCTCTCAATACTCCAGCCGTATCTCATCCACCCAAAACACATTGCCCAAGGCTCCGATGAAGGCACCACTGCTTCCTGAGGAGAACCACATAATCGCGTGGGTGACAGGACAATCCGCATCGGACCAGGCTTCTTCGATGATGGGTTTTTTCTGGCCTTTGCTGTTGAAAGCGTACATATTCTTGTACCCTGAAATCAAATCCATGTAAGGCTTGTAATCCTTGCTTTTTCTGGCATCGCCGTAGATGACCGGCACCCTGCAATCCATCACCCAACCTTGCGACGATTTCTCAATTTGGCACATCGCCGTCCCCACGCGCTTGGCGTGGATGTTACCCTCAGCATCCTCCCAACGGTGTTGCAAGATGAAAACAACCTCAAACGGGTCATAACCTTCAAACTCGGAGGTGCGGAATGTGGTGCTCTTTATCAACTTGCCTGTGTTAGGAATCACCGCCTTATAATGGAACAGCAAAGCCTTTGGCCGTTTGGTGAAAGGGATACCCCAACTCATGACGGCGTAAGGATTGCTGATGGCCGAGACAGGCTCCTGCGTCTCTCCCCAGAAAATGGAACCTGTCGCCAACACCTTGATATTGATGAGACCCACCACCTTGCATGAGGCCAATTGAGAGACTAATTTGGCGCATTTACCGGTCGGACCACGGTCGGGCATGACGTTGGTGCTGGTTTTGGTCACGCCCATCACCTTGGCATAGACATTCGAGGATGACCAAATGGTGTTTTGGTATGAATAGACCACGTTGCCCCGAATGGTATCCGTCGGGCCCACCATATACACAGTTCTTTCCTGCCCACCAATCACTTTAGACTCAGTGATATAACGCACCGCCCACTGCTCAAAGTCACCGAAAGGCACCTTCTCGTAGCGTTGGGCAGAGGCCGTCAAACAGGCCAACAGAAACATTATGGTCACTTGAACTTTTGCCATAGCTTATTGACTAATCCTTTGGGTAAAACAGCAATCAAAGGCGGTAAGTATATGTTCATAAACCCCGGTTTCACCACCCTTTTCTTCCGCATCATGCCTTTCAAGGCCTTGCGCACTAACCATTGCGGCGTGCCGATAAGTCCAATTTTCACACCAAGTTTCAAAAGGCTGGGTTTCAATTTGTAAAGCGGTGTGGCAATGGCAGCTGGGCAAACTGTAGTCACGCCCACACCGTAGGGACGCATCTCGAAATAGAGCGATTTGCCAAAGCTTTTCAGATATGCTTTCGTGGCGGAATAGATTGTGATGCCTGGACAAGGTAATTTGGCCGCCATCGAAGACATATTAATAAGGTATCCGTAACCACGCTTTTTCATTTCCTCACCAAACAAGATGCATAGCTTTGTCGGGGTGAAGATATGCAAACGCATCATCGTCAAGGCTTTGGATTCATTTTCAGTAGTCAACTCTTCAAAGAAAAACATGCCTGCGTTGTTGATGAGGATGTCGATTTGCAGGTTTTCGGATTGGCAGAAAGCCAGCAATTCCTCAGCCGCCGTCTCCGTTGCGAGGTCTTGATAATGCGGAATCACTTGGATTTCATCCCTTTTCAAATCGCTTGCAGCTTTTTCCAATTCTTCCCTTTGGTTGCTGACCAACAATAAGTTGCATCCCATTTCAGCCAACTGTCGCGCATACTCCAAGCCCATGCCCGAACTACCGCCTGTAATCAAAGCCCAAGGCCGATGACCATGCGCATCCCTAAACCGATTCAACCATTTTGCCGTATTCATCCTCTCTTTTCCGCTCTTTTGATTTCTTTCCGAATCGACTTCGGCAACTCTTCGTCTACGCAATGGTGGCACTTCATTTCCAAAGTGTACATGCGCCCGATACAATAGTTGGAGTGTTTGCACTCACTGCGTGTCACCTCGCCGCTATGCAGTTTGTTGACGAAATCCGTGTCGTTAATCAAAGCGCGTGCCATTTGCAAAGCCACAAAGCCCGAATCGAGTACTTCTTCCATCTTTTCCTTCGAGACCATGCCGCCCACATAAATCAAGGGCAGATTCAGGTATTTGCGGAATATCTTGGCATCCTCCAAGAAATAGCCTTCGCTAAACGGCACCGTGGGAATCAGTGTCCTGCCAAACAAGGCGAGCCCCGCTTTCAACCACCAGAACTTTTTCGGATCCATATAATAACGCAAGGTCTTTAGGGGCATGGCACCGCGCATCACCTCCATCGGGGCCTTGCTGACGAAACCTGCCGTAAGCACAAGTGCATGAACACCAAGCCGTTCCAACTGTTTGGCCACGGCAAGGCACTCGTCCTCATCCATGCCTTTTCTGAAACCGTCGTGCATGTTCACTTTGACCACCACGGCCATATCCTTGCCAGCGGCTCGCATCACTTCTTCAATGACCAAATTCATGAAACGCATCCGGTTATCAAGGTTACCGCCAAACTCATCGCGACGGTGATTAGTATAGGGCGACAGGAACTGGCTGATGAGATAGCCATGTCCCGCATGGATTTCCACACAATCGAAACCCGCCTTGCGAGCCAAACTCACAGCCTTTCCGAAATCAAGCACCAACTCATAAATATCGGATTTTTTCAGTTTTCTATGAAAAGTCGGAGAATAGAAATTGAAACCACGCGAAGCCCCTACTGGCATACAGCCGCAGGTGGAGCGATGGGTCATGTTGCCGCAATGCCCCAACTGGATGGAAGCCTTGGCCCCATAGCTGTGGACGGCATCGGTGAGGGTCTTCAGCGAAGGCACAATCTCCTCGCGCATCCAAAGTTGGCCGTCGAACGAAAGTCCCGACTGGTTGACAGCAGCGTATGCCACCGTGGTCATGCCGACACCGCCACGTGCCACTGCCGTATGATAGTTGAGCAAGTCGTCGGAAGGGCGGTTGCCATAGGCCATATTCTCAAAAGCCGCCGAGCGTATCACCCTGTTGCGCAAGGTGATAGGGCCAATTTCGCAAGGGGTAAATATGATTGAGTTTTCCATAGGTCAATATATAAAAGGTATGATTCTCTTGACTTTTTTCGTGTCCAATTGACTGCCAAATTCCGTCTGATACTTCTTGTAGATGTGGTCGGCGCGAGGTCCAAGGTTAGCGAAAGTCCACAGGGCAAACACTGCTCCCGACCATGACCAAGTGAGTATGGCAAAGCCCACCCATTCCACAAACTCGCCGAAATAGTTGGCCGAGGTCACATAGCGGAACATGCCGCCTTGAGGCAGATAATGGTTGGTGTCGCCATCCTGCCGCAAGTTGCGGATGATGTCGTCGGACTGAATGTTGATGTACATGCCGATGATGAAGACCAAGAAACCAACGATAAATCTCGGGTTGGTGAGCCAATCGGCGGGATAATAGTCCTCGGGGGAAACGTAAAAAATCCAGCCGCCTTGCATCAAAGCATTCGCCACGTTGAAGGTCACGCCCATTAAGACGATGGAAAGCGGCATCATGCTGTTTCCACGCATTCGGAACGGAAACACGAAGGAACGCTGGATATAGTGTAGCTCAAACAGAAACAGGAAAGCCATGCGCACCAAGTCGTCGCGACGGTCGGAAAGGAGCCACAACAGCAACATGGTAATGAACACAGGCGACTCCATCAGCACCCAACCGACCTTGTTGTTGACCGCCGGCCCCCATTTCTTATCGTAGAACTTACCGTAACCCGCATCCACAAAATACAGGCTCACAAACACCACCACAGCCACTACGGCCATGATAATCAAGAACAAATGAAATGATTGTATCGACATCTTCGTTGAGAAATAAGGGTCAAAAATAGGGAAATTTCATGTTGGTCACCGATTTTTTCACCAAACAATCGGAAAAAATCCATTATCTTTGCGCCATTAACTTCAAAATCGCCTTTAAAATCAGGAACTATGAATGCAAATTGGATTCTTATCATCGTCATCGCCATTGTGGGCCTTTTGGTACAATGGAAACTGAAAAGCGTGTTCGCCAAATACTCAAAAGTGCTATCGCCTGGCGGCCTCACTGGAGCGCAAATCGCACAGAAAATGTTACATGACAACGGTATCTACGACGTGCAAGTCACCTGCATCAAGGGGCAGCTCACCGACCATTACGACCCGACCAAGAAGACCGTCAACCTCAGCGAGGATGTCTATCATTCAAACAGCGTCTCAGCCGCTGCCGTGGCTGCCCACGAATGTGGCCATGCCGTGCAGCACAAGGTGGGCTACGCGCCCTTACGTATGCGCACAGCCTTGGTGCCTGCCGTCAGCATCTCCTCTAAACTCTCCATGATTGTCATCCTCATTGGTTTGGCTCTTATTAACACCTTCCCTGCTCTGTTCTGGGTCGGTATCGCCATGTTTGCGATGGTGTTCCTGTTTAGTGTCATCACCTTGCCAGTCGAGTTCAACGCCTCAAAACGAGCCTTGGCATGGTTGCAGTCGTCCAATTCACTCAGTCAAGCAGAGCTTGGGCAAGCCAAGGAAGCCTTGGGTTGGGCAGCCAGCACCTACGTTGTGGCCGCCTTGTCGTCGTTGGTCACGCTGCTGTATTACGTTGGATTGGGAAACAATAGGAGATAAAACAGACCGCGATCTGGAATTTTTCTCCAATACCGCAGCATTTTTCCTCCCTCCGCGATGGCACACCAAACAATGTCACATTGCATTTACCCTTTTTATTGGGCGGACACATAGGTCCGCCTCTATGCCCCACCAAATCCAACAAAAAAGGCGACCCTCAAAAACTGAAGGCCGCCTTTACTGTACTTGCTTAGGTTGGTTTTATTTCATCCCCGCATTGCAAATGCTCATATTCACGGCTTCCGAATTGCAAATTCGGGAGAACGAGGGCATGAGCCCTGAATTTTTGGCCAAAGTGACCGACCCTTGGACGACTTCTCGCACCACACGCAAGGTTGGCATGGGCTTGCCGCTCATCAAGATGAATACCGAGAACGCCGGCGGCGGCATGAAGATCGAGAGTGAGGTCGGCAAAGGTACTGAACTCAATTTCTGGTTCCAACACGACCATTTAGACCGTCCACCGATGGGCGATTTGGCGGGCTCGTTGGTGATGCTGTTTTCCGCCCACGAGGATATCCATTTCATCTACACCCACATCACCGACGACGGCGAGTTCGTCTTCGACACCGACGAAATCAAGGAAGCCCTTGACGGGATGCCGATGAACGATGTGCATATCATGCAGTATCTCAAGGAGATGATTCAGGAGAATTTGAAGGAGATTAATTATAATGATTGAATTACCCTCTGTTCATATCGTACTGAATTTTTAAATTATCATGCGTTTGCCCTGCTGCCACAGTGTGACCACGGCTGCCGTGATATGATAGTACGGCGTTTATGAGACAACGGCGAATTGGACGAATGAAACGAAATCGCAGATTCAACGAAGTTAATTTTTGCGGCTGCCGCAATGCGATAGCCCTACAGCTCCCACCATAGCATATATCGTTTCCGTTGGGCCTTGTAGGGCTGTCACATGGTTGCTGAGCCCACCGAAACACCGTGGTAGCCGCACAGCGCAATACCCATAAAACAACAAAAGGCGACCCTCAAAAATGAAGGCCGCCTTGCTTATCACTTATTATCCCGTCTCAGAAATTCCAGACGAGCATGTTTGTTGCTTTTTAATTAGTTTGTTCTGACTAAGCGAACAGAATACTGATACTGTGTACTACCTGACTCATTAGGAGTAATGCTCGTACTCCAAGGATCGGTTCCTCCAACATATATATCTTCCTTTTTATTCACAAACCTAAAATACACAGAACCAGAACTCGACAAATAGCAGCCTTCATCACCTTGGTTATTGAGGCCCATTCCAGGAAAATTTGTCTTGTAGTATCCAGCAGCAGGCAAAAATACGACACCGTTATTCTCCATTGCAGTCCAAGCATCACCTGAATATGTGTTGTCGTTCCACAATATACGACTACCATCCTGCGGATCGTATTCAGTAATAGAAGAACCGGTATAATTATTGGGAAGGATGATTAACCCATGAATACCATTGACAGTTGCAAATCCGAATGTACTATGTTGGTAAAGATAATTCCACTCATCAGTAGTCAATGCATCCCAGCCAGCTGGGCCATTATAGCTATTCGATGCAGAAAAGTAGTCGCCATAGGTGTATTGGTTGACAGCAAAACTACCATCACTCAGTAAGTTGCCCCGCGAGAAACGCACTTGTTTGGTACTGCTGACGCTAAACAGACCGTTGATAGGATGAAGCGTTACAGTTCCACATTCACCGCCCTCACCCGCGCCAATATTGCCGGCTCCTTCACCTCCAGTTGCGTTTATGCTTCCACCTTCAATCTCGACATTGCCACAATGTCCGTTTTGACCACTACCGATACCGGCAGCATGAGAACCTCCTTCGGCCGTTATGGTTCCTCCTTCAATCTCGATGCTGCTGCATGTGCCGCCCGAACCACTACCGATACCAGCAGCGCCATCACCACCACAAACATTTATTGTACCGCCATAAAGGTAGATGTTGCCGCAGACAGTATTAATACCCGAACCACTACCGATACCGGCAGCCCCTTCACCTCCAGTGGCTGTTATTTCACCTCCTACAATCTCGATGTTGCCACATGTGCCGCCTTGGCCACTTCCTATGCCAGCACCATATTGACCTCCACAAGCAGTTATTGCACCACCCATAAGGGAGATATTGCCGCAGGTAATTCCACTGCCACCGCCAATACCCGCGGCGTTGCTTCCGCCTTGGACATTGAGCGAGCCTGTACCCTGAATGGTAAGCGTGTTGCCTTGGGGGCCTGCTTGAATACCGGGATAGTTATTAGAAGAGCAGTGGATTATGGAGCCACCGTACAAATTAATGGTGGCATTGCCTAAACAGGTGATTCCCGCACAATTTATGTTTCCACTTTTTGAGTTGTTGTTGTTGATATTTGCTCCATTGAACGTCACCGTGGCACCATCAGCAATCGAGACTTTCACATTGGCAGAAAGCGTACCATAAACAGTCATGCCATTTCTTGCGGTGGCAAAGCCTTCCTGTTCACTCCCCGTCAGTGCCGCGAGGTTGCCGTTCCAAACGTGGGTGTTCACGGTCATGCTAATCACATCAGCACCTTCGTGGTAATACTTGTTGGACTCAATCGCGTGAATGGTAGGGCGAGTGCCTGTGTAGCTAAAATCTTCAGAATAAGCCTCGCCTGTTTCGTCCAATTCAGCCTGCGGCAACACAATGGCCCAATAGGTCTTCTCGCCGCTACCTGTCTGACCTTTCATCTTGATAAGGCCACCGTCTTCTGCATCCATGTCATAACTGAAACCATCGTTTTCAGAACGGTCGTTGAGCTTCACGGTAACGGTGTTGTTCATGCCAGTGATGCAAATGTTAGCATCTGAAGGCGTTGTAACGCTGAACTTCATCAGCGAAGCCTTGTTGTGCAGATGGGCAGTGTAGGTGTTCCCTACCGAAGGGTAGGTCTCGTTGGACGGTGCCATCGAAATCACAGGGAGTTTCATATATTCTGTTTCGTATGTCTGGTCGCTGATATTCACGGTACATTCTTCGGTTGTTCCAGTTACGAGGGTCGAAACATCCGCCTTGTTGCCGAGGAAATAGAAATAGAGGTTCTGGTCGCCATTTTGTGTCACTGTAATGTTGCCTATGAATTTTGTGCCGTTATGGTCAAGATATCCCACATACTTGCCATCGTAGGCCACTAAAATACGGTCGCCGTTTTTGAAAGTGACATGCGGAGGATTGACTTCCGCTCTTGAACCATTGTTACCACTATTTTCCACATCCAAGGTAATGCGCACGACATTGTTTTCGTTTGTGGGTTTAAGAGGTTGCTCTTTCTTGCACTGCGAGAAGCCCAGCACCAAGACCAAGGCCATCACGAAATAAGTCATTCTTTTCATTGCTTGTCCTCCTTTTTCTTTAATGCCACATAACCGAGGCCAGCACCAATCAGGATGGCGATGCCACTGCCAAGAGGCCCTTCGAAGTCATCGTTGGTAATGCCTTCCTCGCCTTCTTCAATGTTAACTCCAGCGTCGCGAAACATTCCATCAGATTTAAACAAATCGCCAAGGCCGAACAATCCACCGGGTCTTTCTGTAGTTTCCTGCGCCATTGCGTTAGCCGGCAGCATCATGGCCGCTAGCCCGAGTGAAAGCACGATGGCTTTCAAGTTCAATTTTTTTGATTTCATTTCTTAATTTAAAAATTTAATATTTAAAGATTTAAGATTCAAAGATTCGGGGCTTTGCTCCCACACGCGCTTCGCGTCTTTGCGAACGCAGTGAAGCAATCCAGGGAACAAGTTGATGGTCTGGATTGCCACGCTTTGCTCGCAATGACGCAAAGCGACAAAAAACCAAAAAACATCCGCGACAGAACCGTTGGGCTTTGTCGGGGATGCTGTTGGGATGATACTATAATAATAAGGTGTGGCCGAAACGACCTGCAAGTCATTGCCAAGGTTGGAGAATCGCTTGCCGCCATCTAAGTTATTTATAATCAATTGATTACATAACTTTTGCATCGTTTTTTAGCACTTTTGAAGCTGCAAAAGTAAGAAAAAACAAATCGGGTCTAAAAAAGTGGAAAACAATTCCATAGAAAAAGAGGAGCCCTCATTCAAATATCCTGCTGTATTCCTCCTTCACCTGCTTGGCCACCTCCATATTGCCGTTGTCGGTGATGACACCCATAAACTTGACGCGGGCATTGTTGAAGCGCATTTGTTCCTCGTTGGAAAGGTATTGGGCGTTCTCAAAATAGTTTTTACTCATGGTAACAAACTGCTGCACTGCAACTTGCCAATCCTCTTCAGAATAATGCTTTGCCCTTTTTTCGGTCTGGTTCACGAACTTCTCGGCGTTGTCGACCACTTGGCTCGGCTTTTCAGCCATTTCATACACGACAGGTCCCCTCTGGCAACCTACGAAAGCCAGCAGAACCCATAATAAAAGAGGTAATACTTTTTTCATTGTTTTAAGAATTTTGCGGCAAAAATAGCACTTTTTGTCAAGATGTCGAAAAAATACCGTATTTTAGCCGACCAATTTGATGTTGAATTGTTGGCGGTTGAACTGTTTAATTGTTTAGCCGACAACTGCAAACCTTCACAACAATCAATCAAACAACAATTGACTACGTCGAATTATCATTTCAACAACTCAACAATAAACAATCAACATTATGAGCACTATCAAAGATTTGGAGCCGAATGGCGTGTGGAGAAACTTCTACAGTCTCACCCAGATTCCGCGCCCTTCGAAGAAAGAAGCCAAGGTGATTGCCTTCATGAAACAATGGGGCGAGGAACACGGCTTGGAAACCATTATTGAAGACTGCGGCAACGTCATCATGCGCAAGCCAGCCACCCCTGGCATGGAAAACCGCAAGGGCGTCATCCTGCAAGCCCATTTGGACATGGTTCCGCAAAAGAACGCCGACAAGGTACACGATTTCGAGAACGACCCGATTGAGACCCATATCGAAAACGGTTGGGTGAAGGCCAACGGCACCACCCTCGGCGCCGACGATGGTTTGGGCGCTGCCGCTGCCATGGCAGTCCTCGAAGCCACTGATTTACAACATGGTCCTATCGAAGCCCTCTTCACCATCGACGAAGAGACAGGCATGACGGGTGCCAACAAGCTGCAACCTGGCCTGTTGAAAGGCGACATCCTCATGAACATGGACTCCGAGACCGAAGGCGAGCTCTACGTGGGTTGCGCCGGCGGTGTGGACAACATCGGTACATGGACACCTACTTTTGAAGCTGTTCCTGCCGACATGAATGCCTTCCGTCTCTTTGTGAAGGGTCTGAAGGGCGGTCACTCGGGAATGGACATCAACTTGGGTCGCGCCAACGCCAACAAGGTTTTGAACACCATGCTGCTGATGGCAGCTGAGAAATACGGTCTGCGTCTCGCCAAGATTGATGGTGGTAGCCTACGCAACGCTATCCCGAGAGAAGCCGAAGCCATTGTGGTCGTACCCGCCGACAAGGAAGAGGAATTCAAACAATTTGCTGCCGAATATGAAGACATTTGCAAAGAAGAGTTCGCTGAAGTGGAACCCGAATTGGCCATCCTCTGCGAAGGCGCCGAGATGCCTAAGGAGGTCATCGATGTGAAGACACAAGACAACATGTTCTGCGCCATCGCCCGCTATCCCAACGGTGTCATCGCCATGTCGGAAGACTTCGAAGGCACCACCGAGACCTCAAGCAACCTGGCCACATGGAAGATGGAAAATGGCAAAATCACAACCGCTTCGTTGACCCGCAGCCTCGTCGACGCCTCCAAGGACAAGCTCGCCGAGCAAATCCGCAAGAACCTCACTGAAAACGGTGCCGAGGCCTATTCCACCGGCGACTATCCCGGCTGGAAGCCCAACATCAACTCGACCATCCTCAACCTGATGAAGAAAGTCTATCAGGAGAAGTTCGGCAAGGAAGCCAAGATTATGGTCATCCACGCCGGCTTGGAATGCGGCATCCTTGGCTCCAAGTATCCGCATTGGGATATGGTGAGCTTTGGCCCGACCTTGGTACACCCACACTCCCCCGACGAAGCCCTGCTCATCGAGAGCGTGCAGCCTTTCTGGGACTTCCTCGTCGAGACTTTGAAGAACATCCCTGAAAAGGAAGCAGTTGCATAAGCAACTAAATATCAACATCTTGAAAAAGGCGAAATCAGATTTGGTTTTGCCTTTTTCATTTTTTTCAAGAAAAATGTTGGAGCAAAGGAAATTCTTCGTACTTTTGCAGCCCGATTCAAAGGGACTTTTAGCGAAAAGTAACAATAAATAAGATACAGAAATGAAGCGCACTTATCAACCTTCGAACAGAAAACGTAGAAACAAACACGGTTTCAGAGAGAGAATGTCAACGGCTAACGGCCGTAAGGTTTTGGCCCGCAGAAGAGCCAAAG
>JAEEQP010000029.1 GCA_016285355.1 Bacteroidales bacterium | reverse complement strand
AGGAAGTTCGCACTAAACATCCTCAAGAAGGACAACTCCAAGCTCAGCCTCGTAAACAAACGACTCAAGGCTGCCTGGAATTGGAGCTATTTGATGCAATTATTACAAATTTGATGCGTTTGCCCTGCTGAATAGGGTTGACAATTTCATTGTCGCAATCTACGTCTCGCAGATTGAATGTTCAGGATGTCTTTTATTGTTCTTCCGACTGCGAGACGCAGTCGGCGACAGTGAACAAAAAAAGAGGATGACCGCAATCATCCTCTTTATCATTTGTTCAACTGTGTCTATTAATTAGGAGTCTCAGCGGGGGCTTCGCTTGCGGCAGGAGCAGGAGCTTCGGCTGCCGGAGCACTGGGCATAACGTTTTCAATCTGAGAACGCATCTCAGTGTCGAGAGCATTGCCTTGCTTCACATGCTTGGGAATGGTAATGCTTGAAATCAAGCAGAGCGAAACCAACACGGCAGCCAAGGACCAAGTGGCTTTTTCAAGGAAATCGGTTGTCTGACGAACGCCCATCATCTGGTTGGCACCACCGAAATTAGAGACCAAACCGCCACCTTTTGAGTTCTGAACCAGAACGATCAATCCCAATAACACACTGACAATCAGGATTAAAATTACTACTAATGTGTACATGTTTAATTATTTAATGTTTGACTTTTTTGACTCTCTTTTAGCCTTTCAATTTGGGCTGCAAAGTAACGACTTTTTTCTGGATATTTCAAGCGTAATTTTTCATAAATTGAAATTGCCTTCTCAACGTAGCCCTGTTGCTCGTAAATTTTGGCCAAAGTTTCGCTGACGATGTTCTCTTGGTCGATGATGCTGTTTTGCGCCACGGTGAGCGGATTGTAGAACTCTGCCTTGGGTCTGGATATGCTTGGATTCTCTGTGATAAACTTGTCTATCAGTTCTTTACGTGAAAGTTTCTTGGTAACAGGCTTGCCAGCTTCCTTTTGCAGTTTTTCTTCTTCAATCTCTCTCAGGCGTGCGGCGATGATGGCCTTCAACTCATCCAACGACTTGCGTTTTTCCTCCAAAAGAGCCATCTCAGCGGAAAGTTCTTCGTGGCTGCTTCTGAGGTCGATTTCCGGAATAATGAATACTTTTTCCCTGATGATGTTGCCTTGAAGCTCGTCTTGCGTGTTGGATTCAGTGGATGAAGAAACGTTGTCATTGGGGACAAATTCATCGGGTAAGGTGGGTGTCACAGGCTCGCTGATGAGGCGATGGCGTGCCAAAAGGGTAAACTGCCGTAGCTTGTCGCGGTTGGGCACGCAACTTGACGCACGTTTGAGTTGTTGCTCGTACCGCTTGTCGTCAACGTTCATGTACGCGACGGACAATAAGGCTTGCCCGATGGCGAAATAGGGATAGTCTTTCACCACTTGCTCCATGTCTTTCACGGCATCGTCTTTCAGCTTTTCAGGCCGCGTCATATATCCTATCAATTGCTTGCTGTCCATTTTTTCAGAGACGCATGGCCGTGCGCCTTTACACTTTTTACCAGTTTACCAAGGCTTTATTAAATATATCTTCTACCAATTGTTCGACGATGGTCGAGGTGAGTGCTTCCTGTACCGAGGTCAACTCCTGGTCGCTGGGATAATCCTCATACCGCGAGAAGGATTGCTCGAAGTCTTTCGTCTCGTCGATACGGTTGCTGAACCTTACTTTTACCGTGATAGTGAGTCGGTTCATGGCAGCAGTCTGTCCTGTAATGGCTGCGGGAGACGTTCTGTAATCTGTGATTTCGCCCTCAAAGGCAAGGTCGCCGTCTGATTCCACCATGTCCAAAGTGGTTTGGTTGGTCATGGCATCGCGAAGGGCGTTGGTGAGGTTGTCGCTCAGCAAAGGGTTGATGAGCTGGGCGTGGTTCGGGAAATAATCCACCGAAACGGTCTTGGCCTCGGCTGGAATCGATGCGCCCGAGAAGGAATAGAAGCCGCAGCCGTGGCAAATAAAGGCCAAAGCCAACACAAGAACCGCTATTTTCGCCTTCATCTTCATAAATCAATGCCGTATTCGTTGATTTTGCGGTACAAAGTGCGCTCACTGATGCCCAAAGCTTTTGCAGCATCCTTGCGCTTGCCCCGATGCGCTTCCAACGCCTTGATAATCATCTCTTTTTCGTGATGTTCAAGGGAAAGCGTTTCGGGTATCGAGGTCGTTGAGCCTGTCGAAACGGCTCCATAATGCGTCTCCTCAGCTGGGATAAACTCGGTGAATTCAGGCTCGGCAACTTCAGGCTCGCTTTGGTTCACGCGGGTCACCACGGTATCGCCGATTTGGGTCACAGGATTGGTTTGCACATAATTTTGCTCCATCGGGCGACCGTTCGTCATATTGTTGACTTGGGCGCGCAGTTCGGCAATGTCTTTTTTCATGTCGAAGAGTACGCGATAAAGCAGGTCGCGCTCACTGACACTGTCCATCGAGTCGTCGTGTGGCAACAATACAGGCAACGCGCTCGGCACTCTGTTAGGCAGATATTTGGCCAAGGTTTCCGCTGTGATATTGCGGTCGGTCTCCATGATGGAAATCTGTTCGGTGACATTCTTCAACTGGCGTACATTGCCGTCCCAGCGGTAGTTCTCCATCATCTGCATGGCCTCCGGGGTCATCGTGATAGGTGGAATGTGGTTGCGCTCGGCGAAGTCGGCGGCAAACTTGCGGAACAACAGCGGGATGTCGCCCTTCCTTTCGCGCAAGGCGGGAATATGAATTGGGATGGTGTTCAACCTATAATATAAATCCTCGCGGAAACGACCTTTTTCGATGGCCAAAGGCAGGTCGACATTGGTGGCAGCCACGATTCTCACGTCGGTTTTCATCACCTTGGAGCCACCGACGCGGATAAACTCACCGTTTTCCAACACACGTAACAATCTGGCTTGTGTGGAAAGGGGCAGCTCGCCGACCTCATCCAAAAACAAGGTGCCTTTGTCAGCAATCTCGAAATAACCCTTGCGTTCGTTGACGGCACCAGTGAACGAGCCTTTCTCATGGCCAAAGAGCTCAGAATCAATGGTTCCCTCGGGGATGGCACCGCAGTTCACGGCAAAGTATTGGCCGTGCTTGCGGGCACTGTTTTGGTGGATGATCTTCGGGAACACATCCTTGCCTGTGCCGCTCTCGCCTGTGATGAGTACGGTGAGGTCGGTGGCGGCCACCTGCGCTGCAATGCCGATGGCGCGATCCAGCTCAGGGTCAGTGCCGATGATGCCGAAGGTCCGTTTTATTGCTTGTACGTCCATGGTTTCATTCAATTAAGAATGCTGAATTAAGAATGCTGAATGTCGCGATGCGATGCAGGGCTTTGCCCCAATTCTGCATTCAGCATTCTACATTCAGCATTATCTAAGAACTCCTCCCAATTGTTGTTCAAACGCGCTCTGTATCTTCCCCATCGTCTTCTCAATCACCTTGTCGGTGAGGGTAGTGGTGGGCGACATCAGCACGAAGCTCATGGCGTATTGTTTCTTGCCAGCCGGAATCTTCTCGCCTTCGTAGACGTCGAAGAGGCTCATGGATTGCAGGATTTTGTTCTCCGCGCTCATAGCGACTTTCTTCACTTCGTCGAAAGTGACGTTTTTGTCGAAAATCATGGCGAGGTCGCGGCGCACGGCGGGGAATTTCGACAGCGGCTCGAAGTGCACTTCCTTGGCCTTGGCTAAGCATTGCATCATCAAGGTCCAGTTGAAGGTGGCATAGTAGACGTCCTTCTTCAGGTCGAAGTGCTTCAAGGTCTTCTTGCTGAGTTTGCCGAGGGTGACAATCTCCTTGCCATCAACGCAATAGGTGGTAGCATAGTCGAAATGCGGCAGGTTGGCTTCTTTGGCTTCCAAGGCGTTGAAGTCGAATTTGAAGTGGTTGAGCACGCCCATGACGTATTCCTTCAGGTCGAAATAGTCGAGGGCCTTGCTCGGGGCGTTCCACAGCTCGGCTTGCTTGTTGCCGGTGAGGAAGAGGTCGAGGCAGGTGTGCTCGTTATAGGGCTTGAGCGGCTTGGTCTCGTCGCCGACTTTGCTTGCGTCGAAGAAATAGACATTGCCGAACTCAAAGAATTTCATGTCGCTGACCTTGCGGTTCTGGTTGAAGGCGATGCTCTCCAGTCCGCCCCACATCAGGGTTTGGCGCATCACGTTGAGGTCGCTGCTGAGCGGGTTCAGAATCTTCACATTCTTCTCGGGCTCAAAAGCGGGGAAGGCCTCGCTGTAGGCGGCCTTGGTGAGCGAGTTGTTCATAATCTCATAGAAGCCGTTGGCGACGAGCATGTCGCTAATTTTCTGCTGCATCTTGTCGGCGTCGGGTTTGGTGGCACGGCTGATGGAAGCGTGGATGCGGCTCGGAATTTCGATGTTGTCGTAGCCGTAGATGCGGAGGATTTCCTCGATCACGTCGGCGGGACGCGTCACGTCGACCTTGCTGGTATGCACGTCGACAACCACGTGTTTGTCGTCTTGCTCCACGACTTGACATTCAAGGCTCTTCAGTATGTTGACGGCTTGGACAGGGTCGATGACCTTGCCAGCCATTTTGTTCAGGTAGTCGAACTTCAGGTCCACGCGGGCGGGGGCGAAGTCACCGTTTTTCACGTCCTTGATTTCGGAAGAAATCGTTCCGCCGGCCAACTCCTTTATTAATAAGGCGGCGCGTTTCAGGGCGTAGAGGGTGATGTTCGGGTCGGCACCGCGCTCGTAGCGGAACGAGGCGTCGGTCTGTAGGCCGTGGAACTTCGAGGTCTTGCGAATGCTGGTGGGGTTGAAGTAGGCGCTTTCGAGGAAGACGTTGGTGGTCTCCATGGTCACGCCCGACTTCTGTCCGCCAAACACACCACCGATGCACATGGGCTCTTCGGCGTTGCAAATCATTAGGTTACGGCTGTTGAGTTTGCGCTCCACGCCGTCCAAGGTGACGAAAGGCGTGCCTTCAGGCATACATTTCACCACGACCTTTTTGCCTGTGATTTTGTCGGCATCGAAGGCGTGCATGGGCTGGCCGACTTCCATCAGTACGAAGTTGGTGATGTCGACGATGTTGTTGATGCTGCGGATGCCGACGGCGGCAAGGCGGTTCTTCAGCCAGGCCGGCGACTCGCCGACTTTCACGCCGCTTACGGTCACGCCGGAGTAGCGCGGGCAGGCCTGTGTGTCTTCAACGACCACGTCGATGTCGTAATTGTGGTTCTCCACCTTGAAGTCGTCCACCGAGGGACGGATGAGGTGGTATTTCGTGGTGTTCTCGCGCTGGTTGAGGGCGGCCACTAAGTCGCGGGCTGAGCCGATGTGTGAGGTGGCATCGCTACGGTTGGCGGTGAGGCCGATTTCAATCGTATAATCTTCTTCCACAGGGAAATAGAAGGAGGCGGGCTTGCCTACCTCGTAGTCATCGGGCAGCATCATGATGCCTTCGTGTGAGGGGCCGAGTTGCAGCTCGTCTTCGGCGCAGATCATGCCTTCTGAGACTTCGCCACGGATCTTGCCTTTTTTGATGGTGATGTGTTCGTCGCCAATCCAGAGTTCGGTGTTGATGGTGGCCACGAGCACCTTTTGACCAGCAGCCACGTTGGGCGCGCCGCACACGATGTGCAGAGGCTCATCACCGCCCACATCGACGGTGGTGATGTGCAGGTGGTCGGAGTTGGGGTGCTCGATGCAGGTGAGCACCTTGCCCACGACGACGCCCTTCAAGGCACCCTTCACCGACTCAAAAGGAGTCAAGTCTTCCACTTCAAGGCCCGTTGAGGTGAGCACCTCGCTGACTTTCTCAGCCGAATAATCGCAGTTGACGTATTGTTTCAACCAGTTATAAGAAATCTTCATCTTATTTGTATTTATTTAATTTTCAATTCATTGTTGCATCATTGTCGCGAATTGCGTCCCGCAATTCGTCCAAATCTTGCTTTTTAGAAACGGCAAAAATACAAAAAACTGACAAAATGGCACGATTATTTTTTCGGAAACCATTTGCCTCTATCAAAAACTCCCATGAAAAACTGTATTCATCAATCGCCAAGTGCCTCGATAAAAATTCGCCAAGTGCCTTGATGAAAACCTGCCAAGTGCCTCGATGAAAATCGGCCAAGTGCCTCGATGAAATTTTCAAAAAGTATTCATAATCAAAAAGAAATTACTATTTTTGCAGCGTGAAAAATTTGAATCTATGAGCGACTATAAAAAGCGTATTGCAGAACAGAATCTTGCTGACCAATTAGAAGCAATGGGTGCCGTGTTGATAGAAGGCCCAAAATATTGTGGCAAGACAACTATGGCTTTCCAGCAGGCAAGTAGCGTATTGCTCATGTCTGATCCCGATAATAAGGAGCAGAATCTTGCATTGGCGCGAACGAATATCTGGAAATTATTGGAAGGTGAAACGCCTCGTTTGATAGACGAATGGCAGTTGGCTCCCCAGTTTTGGGATGCCGTGAGGAATGAGGTCGACAGAAGAAACGCGGACGGACAGTTTATTTTGACGGGTTCTGCCGTTCCGCCTCGACCTACAAACGAAGACGAGAAGATTTTCCATACGGGAACGGGACGAATATCGCGGTTGAAACTTCGGACCATGAGCCTTTATGAGTCGGGCGAATCGACAGGTGATGTGAGTTTGTCGTCACTTTTCGAAGATGTTGAAAATGTGGAAGGAACGAGCCATATCACCTTAGACCAACTCGCCTTTTTGGTCTGCCGAGGCGGATGGCCAAAGGCCACGCTGAAAGAGAATCCCAAGGCGGCCTTGATGCAGGCAAAACAGTATTACAAAACTGTGGTCGGGTTGGATATTTCAAGGGCAGATGGCGTGGAGCGCAATGAGGAACTGGCAAAGCGGCTGATGCGCTCCTACGCACGAAACCAAGGTTCGCAGGCCACATTGGGCACTATCCTTGCCGATTTGAAAAACAATGAGGACGATACATTGACGGAATACACCATTTATTCTTATATCAATGCGTTGAAAAAGATATTTGTCATTGAGGATTCATTGGCTTGGAATCCGAATCTTAGAAGCAAAACCGCTATCCGTAGTTCAGATACAAGATATTTCACCGACCCTTCCATTGCCACGGCTGCTTTGGGCATCGGGCCTAAAGACCTCATCAATGACCTTAATACCTTTGGGCTGATGTTCGAAACGCTTGCCGTGCGTGACTTGCGTGTTTATGCCGATGCCATGGACGGTACGGTTTATCATTATCGCGACAAGAACAATCTGGAATGCGACGCGGTGGTGCATCTCGAGAATGGATCATACGGTCTTATTGAAATTAAGATTGGCGGGGCGCAGTTGGTCAGAGAAGGTGCTTCGACTTTGATTGAACTTGCCAACAAACTCGACACTACCAAGATGAAGAAGCCCTCTTTTCTGATGGTGCTGACAGGTATCGGCGAATATGCTTACAAGCGTCCAGATGACGGTGTCCTTGTAGTACCCATCGGCTGCCTGAAAAACTGATTTTTGGGTCTGTTCAGCATTTTTAAAGTTGCTTTGTAGAAAAATCAAAGTTTTCAATAAAAAATTATCGTAATTCGATAATTATTTGTATTTTTGCAGCGTCATGACACCCAAAAAGCGGGCATAACAGCCCGAAAAAGAATTAAAAACAACTAATTATCAATCAATTAAAAAAAGAATTACAAAATGAAGAAATTTAGAATTTTAATGGGAGCTTTGGCTCTTGCAATGGTGGCAGTGGCTATTGTCGGCTGCAAAAAGGAACAGGTAGAAATGGTTAATAATGAACAAAGTACAGCGATTTTTAACTTTGATGTGGACGCCAACCGTGACTTGGTCGATACCTGCTTGTTTAGCTACGACACAATCCCTCCAATGATTAGTTCCGACCTTCCCATTTTTCCATGTGAGGTGCTGTTTGTAGTCAACAAGGAGTATGAACTAGTGGCGGAAGGTAGAAGTGAGAAAACTGTTTATCAAAACAGAGAAATTCTTTCATACACTCAACCCGATTATGTAGAATTGAGACTGATAGAATTATTTCCCGATTTAGCATATGTTGGAGTAATGGAAGACTCTCAAAATTTTTACGATTCTGTTTCTGGTGTGTACGACACATACCTTAACAATATTCAAGTAGATGAAAGGGGTACAGAAGTGCCATGTGGTGACATTGAGGAACTTCCTTACATTTCAGACGAAAATGAGATAGTTGTATTGGAAATGACAGAAACAGAAAAAGAATGCTTTTTGCAATACATCAAGATTGCTGGAATGGATAAATTTGCTACTTTAGAAGACATTTATAAAGTGGGTGGAAAAGACCAATTTATAAAGGCTACTAATTTCAACTGGGTTTTATTTGGATGTATCTGTGCTTTGGTTGTTGAATACGGTTCCTATGTTTATAATCGAGCTTTATTATGTAGAGATAGAGCTACACTCAAAACTGATGAATACTTTAATGGCAATTCAGATGCTGGTGAAAAAGGAGATGCATACAGACATGTATCAGTAAGTATGTTGTTGAGATATTATCTATCAGAGTTCAAATCGTATTTGATAATGGATGTCGCATGGGAACAATTCTTGAGCCCAAATGATTATCCTTGTGACACACAAATGGATATACACAACAATTATGTTGGAAGGCACAGAAAATACTACAATTTCAGAGTGGGTTCTTATTGGGAAGATTGGATGACAAATGTCAAGAATTACATAAACAATAGCGACAATGCTTCACAAAAAAACTGGAATGCTTCAACATCTTGGTGGACAGCGTTTTGGCAAAGAATCAATACCTCTGGCAATAAATACATATACTATAAGCCATGAATGTCTGTCGATGATTAGTTTATCAATAAAAAAATATTTTGAATGAAGCTGTATTATGTTATGAGACATAAGTTTATATCTGGAATGTTTATGCTCGCGTTGTCCGTCTTTATGATTGGCTGCACCGATCCTTTTTGGGAGGGGAAGTTTTCAAACTCAGTGTTTTTGCTCAATAATACAATGAGTAATATTACCGTAGAATATGAGGATGTTGAACAAGATACAACATTTGTGTTTGTGATTTCACCAAAGAATTCTCCATCCAACAATTATGTTTATGTTGAACTTGGAGAGTTTCAAGGTGACAAAAACAGCGAATGGCCTCCTGAGGAATACTTTGCCGAAAAAATAAGCCATCTAACAATCTATCGGATGGTAGGTGCTGATATGCAACAACTCTCAAGGACGTACTACGACGAATCGTCAGACTTTGAGCTAGGAGCCGATTATGAGTTTGACATTCATTGTGTGACCTATGCACTTTATGTTACAGATGACATGTTCAAGGAATAATTAATACTTCTTTCAACAAGACCCGATGTTATTGAAGTCGGGTCTTGTTTCCTTTGATTGTGTTCAATTAACCAATGGAATCGAAAAACATCGATAGAAAAAACAACAAACAAATAATTGCATCTCAACATAATTCTTATGCGCTTACAGTATTAAGGCATTAATAATCAGAAAAATAAAAGTAACAATCAACTAATTATCAATCAATTAACGAAAGGAATTGCAAAAATGAAAAAAATTAGAATTTTAATGGGAACTTTGGCTTTTGTTATGGTGGCTATAACTGTTATTGCATGCAACAAGGAAAAGTTCAATCAAACCTCAAACAATAGCAAATTCGCTGTCCTATCCTCTGATAGTACAAATGCCAATTCTGATGCGCTAAAATCGCAACAGACATGTTCTTTGTGTGAAATATCCTATAATGATGTTTCAGATTCAGAAAAAGAGGGTGTTATGAAACATCTTTCTTCTTTGACAACAAAGAATGATGCAAATGGATATGAAATCATCGGAAGTATTCCAATTTTTGATGATACCTTGAACTTGGTCTCGTATTGTATGAGACAAATCGGTTCGGAATCTGACTATTTGGTATTAACCATAGATGAGGAAACCGAAGCGCTGGCATATGTCTTGCCTACGACAATTTCACGTAATGAAAATGAAATTTATGTTGTTGAGGTTAAGAATGATAACAATAGCTATTTTGGGGCTTCTTTCGAATTTAATACATCAGACTCAACGTTTTATTCCGTGGATGGACCTATTTGCTATGGTCCCACTATAGGAAATAATATAGCCGAATGTGTTATGATAGCAGTAGGTTCGTGTTTTACCGATCCTGGTTGTGCTTTATTCTGCTCTGGTTATCCTCAATATTGCCTATCTGCTATTATATTAGCTTGTTCTATTCATCATTTGAAAGGAGGTGCCTCTCCCGCAAACTCATAAAAGCTATGGAGAATTCTATGACATGGATGACAATAACGTTGATTGGCTTGACATTTGCTATTGATATTTGGGCAATTGTTTCTCTTTTCAAAAGAAAGCAGAAAAACAAGTTTTGGTGGTGGACAATAATTATTTTAGTTCCAGTCGTTGGAGCAATTGGTTATTTCCAAATCTCTAGACAAAGGTAAAACGATAATCATATCAACATGAAATTGGTTGGTCCAATTTTATGGAATATGAGATTAAAAATATGTAGCTGTATAAAAATAGAAAACAAACATCATGAACAAATTAAAAATCACTTTGGGATCTGTTACTCTCATAATGGCCGCTGTCGCCATCGTTGCATGCAGCAAGGAAAAAACAGCACAACAAGAAACGCCCGCCGTTCAGCAAACGGCAGACCCCAACGACCTTACTCTATCAGAAATGTCCGATGCCATAAGTTGGGAGGACGGCAAGGCTTTCTTTGAGAATCAACCCTTCAAGGATTACACTTACGCTTGCGAAATGCTATTGAACGATTGTGGGTTTGCCGAAAGAGAAGCTGGACTGCCTTTTGTTATCTCTTGGGTTTTGAAGGTTGGCGAAGGTATTTGTGATCCTGATCTGCCAGGTACGTGTTTGGTCATTCGAAAAAAAGAAAATTCTTCCATACAAGCCAATGCTATGGGCTATTTTGAAGATGGCAAATTGGTTATCATTCCAACCACGGAAAACAATGGTTTCACCGCTGATGGTTATTTGGTTGTCGGATCACCCATCGAGATCCAAAATGATTCCATCGTCATACAATCAGGTATATACGTTGCCTATTATGATGAAGAAACCGGGTGTTATACTGCCGTTGCTGTGGATTATTACAGTGTCAACTAGTTTTGAATATTTCAACTGAGGATGCCGAAAAGTTTTTAGCATCTCTTTTGAGTTTATTATTAGTTAATCAGTATTTTTGCAGTATTATTCAAATAGAAAATGTCAATAAAATGAAAGATAAAACTTTGAAAAACATCCGTCTGTGCTGCTATATTGCCTTGGCCTTTTGTGTTGTTTGGGCTTATACTATGGTGAATTTTCTTGTTGTAGACATACTAGGGAAAGGCTCTTTTAAGCATCCTGTTGATTGGTCGGTGAATACGACGATGAGAATTATTGTCTTCGTCAGTTATTTATTGGGTACGATTACAATGATTGTTTTATGTGTTAAAGCTATCCTTAATACTTTTAAGGGATTTCGAGAATGCACACCTTTCCCAAAAAGTAATGTGAAACTAATGTTTTGGATTGCATTGGCTGACTTCGTTTATCTTTTGGGTTTTTGGAATCTCCAGATTCTATGGAAAGATAATGTGTTTTTCCAATTGCAGTCTTCCAACTTCGTCACGCCCTTCTTCCTGCTCTTCTTCGCCTTCATGTACAAAGTGGCCGCCGACGCGGTGGAGGAAAACAACCTAACCATCTGATTATGTCACAAAACCTACAAAACCTGCAAAACCATTTGCTTGGTGTAGGGAAGCCTGCCAACCGGCGGCTTCTGGCGGCGCACGGTTGTGCAGCCGCCACTTTTGGTTTTTTTGAAGTTTTGCCTTTTTTTGAAGGTTTTGTGATAAAAAACGACCGCTTATGATAATCTTGAACTTAGACGTAATGCTGGCGAAGCGTAAGATGCGCTCTAACGAGTTGGCTGAGCGCATCGGCCTCACCCAAGCCAACCTCTCCATCCTCAAGACAGGCAAGGCCAAGGCCATCCGCCTCAGCACACTCGATGCCATCTGCCGCGAGCTGCAATGCACGCCGGGGGATATTCTGGAATACCGAGTAGATGATCTTGTTGAATAACAAAGACTTATCATGGGAACTTTTGAAGGCATGTCATTCCAAGTCAAGCCTCCTATAGATTCCATTCGCACATGGCTCTGCGAGGAATGACATAGGAGGCGGTAAGGTGGAATCTATGCCTTCAAAAGTTCCTGACAAATACTGAATTATGAAGAAACAAAGGATATTATTACTGTTTGGGCTTTTGCTCTCGCTTCCCAGTTGCAACACCTTAGCTCCCATACTCTTCGGCTTCCGCGAAATCAATGGCTACAACGCGGAGCAATGCGAGAAATTCTACAAGAAACTGCCTAAGGATTTTGAATTTACGCCTTTGGTCTGCAATGAAACACAGTTCTGGCAAGTGAGTGAACTCGGTGCAGATTCAGTGCAAAAGAAAGACCTCTACCAGCCGCTGAAAATCATGTATTTCCATGGCGGTAGCTTAGTCTCATTTCATATCAATTGCTATTGTCCACCAACGTTGGGTTTCAACCTGAATTGGAACTACAAACACCAATTTGACGAGTTTCCACCAGCGACGACAGTGCCGTTGGAGGGCTATACCCTCACCCTTAAAGACATACAGGGCGTTTTCCCAGAAATCAAAGGAGAAAAAGATTACACTGTGCTTGTCTTTTGGACGAACATGCTGCACAAAATTTCACGGTCGGAAATCAAGACGGTGTACAAAAATTTGAAGCGGTTCGGCATGGCGGTCCCTGAGCCTGTCGAAGGGCCGCTTCATTCAAGTGTCGAAATCTATCTCATTAACAACGACATCATGATGACGAAAAGCCTCGAAGAGGTAAAGTAAAAGGTACACTTTTTCATCAAAAAATCATTTTCCGAGGCGGTTTTGCAATTGGTTCGGAAAAATGAACTATATTTGCACCCAAATCGAAAGATTGGCTTCGCCGAATGCGGAGCATTTCAACGGAGTTAAATACATTTGAAGATGTCAGAAAACAACTTTTCGAATAACGAGCCTGCAAATGAAGGCGTTTTGGGACAGAATCAAGCCGAGACGGCTGCCCACGACAGGAATGAGAACCAGCCTAAAAGGGAAGAAACTATCCAATCCAAGGACTATACCGAAATCAAGCCGCTTTATACTTCGCGCTACGGCAACAGCCGCGTGTTCACGGCCCGCAGCAGCGGTAAGAGGATCGTTTTGAAGGCCTTGAAGCCCGAATGCGTCCACGATGCGGCTTGCAGGGCTTCGCTGCGTCAGGAGTACGAAACCACCAGCATGCTCGACAGCAAGTATGTCAGAAAGGCCCTCGATTTTGTCAACATCCAAGGCTTAGGCGATTGCATCGTCTTTGAGTTTATCGAGGGAAAGACTTTGGCTGAGCATGTACGCGTGGGCACCCTTTCGGAGAAACAGGTGAAGAGTATCTTGGTCGAGATGTGCGACGGACTGCAATATCTGCATCGCAACCGCATCGTACACAGCAACCTGAAGCCCGAAAATGTGATGGTCACCAGCAACGATTATCACATCAAACTGATTGACATCGGCATTCCGGAAACAAAACAGGAGGCCGACCGCGAGTTGCTCATCAAGGAGATGGAGTTTGTGGCCCCCGAAATCATCAAGGGCGAGGACTTCGACTCGCGTGCCGACATCTATTCCTTGGGCAAAATCATGGAGTTTATCGGCGAACGCAACATCACGCGCCAGTATAACGCCACGGCCACGCATTGCACCCAGTTCTCGAAAGAACAGCGCTTTGACACGATTTCCGAGGTGAGGTCGGCAGTGGGCAAAGGGCGTTCCGTGGTGAAAATCGTCCTCTTCGCCGCTGTGGTGGTCATCGTTGGGTTGTTATGCTTTATCTATGTGCCCAAAATCAAGACGAATGTGGAGAAGGAGCGTGCCGAAAGGTTGGCTGTCGACTTTGCCCATCAAATCGAAGACATGCAAGCCGAACTGCCCGAGCTTTGCGAGAAATATGCGCTGACCTCGCTCACTGAGCCGGTCGCGGTGGATTGGTCGGAGGACAGTTTGAGGTATGTCGACAACCTGATGAAATATTTCCGCATGGAAGAGTATAAGGCAAAGGCTGCACAGGCTATTGAAAACCAACGGATAGGCATTGAAAATAGCCGTGTCGCCGATTTCGATAGGCTTTTGCTCACTGAGTTCAAAAACACCAACGACAGCTTGGCCTTGCAGATGAAATCGGCGTTGGTGAATCCTTCGGATACGGTGCTGCTCATGGAGGCAAGGAAATGGTACGGATTGCGTTATTGACTTTTCTTTTCGGCATTGAAATAATCGGGGCGTAATCGAGTTATTGTTTAAAACGAAACAAAGTGCAAAGAAAGACCCATATAATACTGACGGTAGGCTTTGTTCTTGGACTGCTGCTTTTGAGCGGCTGTTCCACCAAAAAGAACACGGTGACACGTCGTATGTTTCATAACCTGACGAGTCATTACAACGTCTATTGGAACGGAGAAAAGAGTTTGAGCGACGGCGACAAGCAGCTGCGGACCACGGTGAAGGACGATTACTCGAAGGTGCTGCGAGTTTACAATTACGGAACCAAGCAGGACGGCATGTCGATGAATTCAACGATGGACCGCGCCTTGGAGAAGACCTCCATCTGCGTGCAGAAGCATTCCATGGTGTTTGGCAACCGCGAGCGCGTGAAGTGGATTGATGACGCTTATCTCGTCATGGGTAAGGCGCATTTCTATAAGCACGACTATATTCCGGCCAAGCGTACATTCGATTTTGTGGCCACAGAATTCGGCTATAACGACATCGCCTACGTGGCCAATATGTGGCTGATCAAGACATACATCCAGACCGAAGAATATCCCAAGGCGGTGGCTATGATTGAGCAGTTGCAGGCCAAGGCTGCGGGCTTGAGCAAACCGCCCAAGGAATTGCAGCGCAACATGGATTTCACTATTGCGGACTATTATATCGCGGTGAAGGATTACAACAACGCGGTCAGATACCTGAAAAACGGCATCCTGATGAGCAAGGACCGCGACCAACGCACCCGCGCCATGTTCATTCTGGGACAGATTTACATGTTGCAGGGCGACTCGCAACGCGCCACGGCACAGTTCAAGAAGGTCATCAAGAGGAATCCTGTTTACGAAATGGTTTTTGAGTCGAGGATGAACATGGCGAAAGTGGGCACTGCCGACAATGCCGATGCACTTTACAAGATGTTGAACAAGATGCTCCGCGACCCCAACAACGAGGATTATAACGACCGCATTTATTACGCCATGGCCGAGTTGGCACTCCGCGAAGGCGATGAGGCCAAGGCCATCAGGTATTTGCGCAGGTCGGTGGAGGCTTATAAGGACAACCAGATTCAAAGGATGCAGTCGTCGCTGAAGGTGGCTTCCATGCTCTTTGAACGCAACCAGTACGAATTGGCTCAGGCCTACTACGACACTGCCGTCACCAGCATGAACCGCGAGTATGAAGGCTACGACAGCATCATGAACATCTCCCAGACCCTGAACGAGTTGGTGATGTATGCCAGCGTCGTTCACGACCAGGACAGTTTGCTGCGCGTGGTCGCCATGGATTCGGTTTCAAGAAATAAGCTCATCGACAAGATTATTGCCCAAGTCATCGAACAAGAGGAGTTTGAAAGAGAACAGCGCGA
Organism: Bacteroidales bacterium; assembly: GCA_016285355.1. The sequence goes on along the minus strand of JAEEQP010000029.1, from coordinate 27,026 downwards.
GTATGAGGAACAATTGGCACTGATGGGCTCAACGGTAGGAGGGGATGAGAAGGAGAAGACTTCCGAACCGACCAACAACAATTCGGCTGCCTCATGGTATTTCTACAACCAGACGGCGGTCTCGAAAGGTATTACTGAGTTTACCCGAAAATGGGGTATGCGAAAGTTAGAAGACAACTGGCACATCAGCGACAAACGCAGCCTCGAGATGGCCTTCAACGGCGGCGACGATGACGACGAACTCGAAGGCGAGGAAGCCAAGAAAGATTCGGTGAACGTCAACTACACCAACCACGACAGGGGATATTACCTGCAAGACCTGCCTTTCACCATGGACCAGAAGGAGGTGTGCGACTCGCTCATCGCCGACGGTCTCTATCATTTGGGTTTCCTCTACATGGACCGCCTCAACGACCTGCCGCGTTCCATCGAAGCATACGAACAACTCGACACGCGCTATCCAAATAACGAGAAGGAATTACCTACTTGGTATGCCCTTTATAAAATGCATAAGGACCTCAACCATGAGGAACAGTCTTTGGTTTACAAGGGTAAGATTTTCGACAAGTATCCCACTTCAAGTTATGCCCAGTTCATCAACGACCCGGAGTATTTCAAGAAGTTGCAGGAGCAGGAGAGAGCCTCGTCCGACTTTTATTCCAAGACTTACGAGGCCTTCGAGCAAGGGCAGTATTACCGTGTGAAGATGAACGCCGAACGTGCCATGCAGCTCTATGAAGCCGATACCGCGCTGATACCTCGTTTCGCGTTCCTTCATGCCGTAGCCCAGGGACGTCTTGTCTCGATTGACACCATGGCTTTCGCCCTCTATGATTTAGTAAGGACCTATCCCAACAGCAGCATTACGCCCTACGCGCGTCAGGTGCTCACCAACATCAACGAAGAGTATCATTTGGGCTTGGTGCTGACCGAAATCGACAAGGAAGGCGGCGAGAAACCCGAGGTGAAGAAGGAATCACCTTATTCTTATGAGCCCAACACAGAGCATTTCGTCATGATTGTGTGTGACTCCAAAATGGTTCGTGTCGAGCCTTTGAAGGTGCGTATCAGCGACTTCAACAAGAAGGAACACAGGACGAAGACATTCACCGTCAAGAGCGTCATCCTTGACGACGACCGCACCCTTGTCACCATCGGGAACTTCGAGAATGAGAGCGCGGCTGCTGACTATATCACTTCCATGTTCCTCACCGATTATGTCTTCGGCGGCATTGACACGACGAAGTACAAGATTAAACCCATCTCTATCAAGAACTATCCAGTCTTTTATCAGTCCAAGGATTTGGACGAATACATACAATTCATAGAATCCAACAACAACTAAAACGAAGTATTATGGCTATAATGGAATCAGCTGCACGGAACCTCATCGGTAACGGCACCACTTTCAAGGGCGACATCGAGTCGAACGGCGACATCCGCGTTGACGGCCGTTTGATTGGTTCATTGAAATCGAACGGAAAGATTTCTGTCGGACAGACTGGAGTCATCGAAGGCGACCTGAACTGCAAGCAAGCTGAAATTGCAGGCGTGGTGAAGGGAACAATCAATACCGAGGAGTTGACCGCCTTGAAATCGACCTCGAGGGTGGAAGTCGACCTGAACACGAAGCAGCTTCTCATCGAAGTGGGAGCCCAGTTTACCGGCAAGTGTGTCATGGGACAGCAATCGACAGTGGCAATGCCTAAGCAAAAAATCGGCTGATGATGAACGAACGGTTTAAAGACCATCTCGGCTACGAGGCCATTGAAAAATACGACACTGAAAGGCTTGCCAAACTCCAGGAACATTACAAGGCTATCCTGGAACTTTTGGGAGAGGATCCTCAGCGCGAGGGTCTTCAAAAGACGCCTTTGCGCGTAGCCAAATCGATGCAGTTCCTGACGCAAGGGTATGAGCAGGACCCGATGGAAATCCTGTTGTCGGCAAAATTCAAGGAGGACTACCGCCAGATGGTGATTGTCAAGGATATTGAGGTGTATTCCCTGTGCGAGCATCACATGATTCCGTTTATTGGCAAGGCGCATGTGGGCTACATCCCCAACGGCTATATCACTGGTTTGAGCAAGATAGCGCGTGTGGTGGAGGCTTATTCGCGTCGTTTGCAAGTTCAGGAGCGTTTGACCACGCAAATCAAGAACGCCATCAATGATGCTTTGCATCCGTTGGGCGTGGCCGTGGTCATCGAGGCTCGGCATTTGTGCATGTCGATGCGCGGCGTTCAAAAACAGGGTGCCGTGACCACGACGAGCGACTTTATCGGTGCCTTCGAGCGCGAATCGACGCGGGAAGAGTTTTTCCAACTGATAGGCACAAAGTTGCATTAAACCGGCGTTTCGACATAGGTCCCTGAGCCTGTCGAAGGGCCAACCAAAATAGAATTTTAAATTTTAAATTTTGAATCTTAAATATCAAATCGAATAATGATTAAAGCATACGTTTTCCCGGGCCAGGGAGCCCAATTTGTAGGCATGGGCAAAGATTTGTTCGACAAGTCGTCGAAAGCCAAGGATATGTTCAAGAAAGCCAACAATATCCTGAAATTCAAGATTACGGACATTATGTTTGAGGGCACGGACGAGGACCTGCGCCAGACCAAGGTGACCCAACCCGCTATTTTCCTGCATTCCGTCATTTTGGCTTCCTTGTTGGAGGATTTCGACCCTACGATGGTGGCTGGCCATTCTTTGGGCGAGTTTTCGGCTTTGGTGGCCAACAAGGTGTTGACTTTTGAAGACGGTCTGCGTTTGGTGAGCAAGCGCGCTATGGCCATGCAGAAAGCTTGTGAAGCCCAGCCTGGCACGATGGCGGCTGTTGTAGGCATGGAAGATGCTACCGTCGAAAGCATTTGTGCTTCGGTGAAGGATGCCGTGGTGGTTCCCGCCAACTACAATAGCCCTGGTCAGTTGGTCATTTCCGGCTCATTGGAAGGTGTGGCCGCTGCTTCTGAGAAACTGAAGGAAGCTGGGGCCAAGCGTGTGCTGCCGTTGAGTGTGGGCGGTGCTTTCCATAGCCCATTGATGGAGTCGGCTCGCGTCGAGTTGGCTGAGGCCATCAAGGAAACCACGTTTAGCCAAGGCATTTGCCCGATTTATCAGAATGTCACAGGACAGTCCGTCAACGACCCAGAAATCATCAAGAAAAACCTGATTGCCCAATTGACTTCGCCTGTGCTTTGGACGCAGACCATGAGCAACATCCTGGCCAATGGCGTTCGCACGATTGTCGAGGTGGGACCGGGTACGGTTTTGCAGGGCTTGTTCAAGAGGGTGGACAGGAACTTGGATTTGTCGAGCGCAACCGTGTGAAAGCTTGAATTATGAAAGAGAGCAGAGTCAGGCCGTTAGTGGTTGTCGTGCTGATGTTGGCGGGCATCCTTGTGGGGCTTCAGATTAATAAGCGCATTAGCCAAGGCATGGTTAACGTCGAAGGCGGCAGCAAGTTCGACGAGGTGATGTGGTATGTGGGGAACGATTATGTCGACACCCCCGACACGCACGAGCTTGAAGAAGAAGCCATAGCTGCCATGATGGAGAAGCTTGACCCTCACAGTGCCTACGTTTCCTTAGAGGAGTTCAATGAGGTGAACGACCCGCTTTTGGGCAGTTTTGACGGCATCGGGGTTCAGTTCCGTTTGGAGAAGGACACCATCGCAATCGTCAATGTCATCAAGGGCGGACCTTCCGAGAAAGTGGGTATCATGGCCGGTGACCGCATCATTTATGTTGACGACACTTTGGTGGCGAGCCAAAAACTGGCCAACGAGGATGTAATGCGCAAGTTGAAAGGCCCTAAGGGTACGAAAGTCCGTGTGCGCGTGCTGCGTCGTGGTGTTGACGGTCTGCTCGATTATACCATCACTCGTGATGCCATCCCGACCTATAGTGTGGATATAGCCTATATGTTGGATGAAACCATTGGCTATCTGAAACTTAGTAAGTTCTCGGCCACCACAACAGATGAGTTCAGGAAGGGAATCAAAAGACTGAAACAGCAAGGCATGAAACAGCTCGTGTTCGATTTGAGGGGCAATAGCGGTGGCTATTTGAACGCCGCTGTGGATGTGGCGGATGAGTTTTTGCCTCGTGGCAGCATGATAGTCTACACCGAAGGCCGCAATCGTCCGCGCCAGTATATGAAAGCGCGTCATCGTGGGATGTTGGAGGATATGCCTGTGGTGGTACTCATCGACGGCGAGTCGGCGAGTGCGAGCGAAATTGTGTCCGGAGCCTTGCAGGACAATGACCGTGGCACCATCATCGGTCGCCGCTCGTTCGGCAAGGGCTTGGTGCAGGAACAAATCATGCTCAGTGACCGTTCCGCCATCCGCCTGACTGTGGCCAAATATTATACCCCGACAGGACGTTGCATCCAGAAGCCATACGATGGAGACCACGAAAAATACTTATTGGAGTCATACGAACGTTACGAAAACGGAGAGCTTTTCCATCCCGACAGCATACATTTCGCTGATTCGCTGAAATATAGGACACCTAAAGGAAAGACCGTTTACGGCGGCGGTGGCATTATGCCCGACATTTATGTGCCTTTGGTGGACGACAGCACGGAGTATTTCTTCAACCGTATCGTCAACACAGGCTTGCTTTATCAGTATGCCTTTGACTATACCGACCGTCACCGTCAGCAGTTGCAACGATACAAGACGGTTAACGCTTTTGACAAGCAGTTTACGGTGAGTGATGCCATGTTCAACGAATTGGTGAAGCGTGCCGAAGAAAAAGGCATCAAGGGCACCGATGAGCAAAAACAAGTAGCGCGCCGCGAGGCCGATATTCTTTTGAAGGCTTACATCGCCCGCAATCTCTTTGACGACGAGGGTTTCTATCCGATTTATGCGCCGATGGATGAAATTTTGCAAAGGGCTATGGAAGAACTTAGAAGAGAATGAAGAAATTCTTTGTGGACATTTGACGTTTTCTTGCATTTGTATCCCTGCCTCTCGCTAACCATCCCATTATTAGCCTAGTATGCGCATAGGGATATTTTTGCTTGCGTTTGGTACACTTTCAAAATTATCCCTATCTTTGCACTTTCATCATAGATGATAATCATAAAAATAGGATAATATGATACTCGTAAAACAAGTTGGCGTCTACGTCAACATCCTGAATTGCAGGCTGAAGAAGTATTTGTCCGAGGTGTTCAAAAAGAACGGTGTCAATCTGACGGCGGAGCAATACCTCGTCATGGACACGCTTTGGAATGAGGGCACACTCACCCAGCAGGCCATCGCCTTCATCATCCAGAAAGACAAAAATTCGGTAACGCAATTCATTGACAATTTAGAGAAAAAAGGGCTCGTTACTCGTTTGGTGGCCAAGGAAGACCGCCGCGTGAATAACATCGTGGTGACTCAGGAGGGCATGGCACTTAAGGACTCTACAAAACAGTTGGCCATTGAGACGATGAACCAGGCACTTGAGGGCATCCCTGAGGAGGATATTCAGACTTTTGTCAGTGTGCTGAAAAAGGTGTGTGGCAACATCAGTGACTTCGGGAAGCCGTCGGAGGAAATAGAACTTTGAAGTCCAGACTTCTATGTCATTCCAAGCGTAGACTTGTGCGATGTGGGAATCTATAGGAGTCGGGACTTCAAAGTTTAGATTTCTAATGACGGCCTCAACAGGTATAGATCCCCTGCCTTTGCCCGCAAGGCCAGCGCGGGGATGACATACCTGCCGAGGCCAGCAAAACGAGCCTTCTCACCTGTTTTTTAGTCTCTGGTATAATTATTGGATAATTTTTCCCCATTCAAACCGTTGATTTAATATCTTTGCAGACTTTAATTTTCAATGAATATGAAAAAGAGAATCAATTTTATTCTGGCACTTTTCGCGATGGCTTTGTTGTTTACCTCGTGCAACAAAGGCCCAGGTGAAGGTGGCACTGGCACGGTGCAAGGCTTCGTGAAGTTAGTGCATCATCCCGATGACGACTACACTTTGACCCCCGACACTATGGTGGCTGCCAAGACCGATGTCTTCATCATTTATGGCGATGAGGCCTATTTCGGCGACGATTTGGAGACCAATGCGGAAGGTTTGTATCAGTTTGAGTATCTATTGCCTGGCAATTACACTGTGTTTGCTTATTCCACTTTGCCTTCGGGCGAGAAGGTGGCGGTGAGCGAGACGGTTGAATTGGCGCGAGGTGCGGTCGTGAATGTGCCTACGCTCTATATCCACGATGGCAAGGCATACGGCACTTCTGTTCTGAAAGGCCGCGTTCATGCCGCCTATTACCACAACGGCAGCTATCGTGGCGAAGGCTGGGCTTGCGAGCATCGTGTCTATATCCGCAAGGTGGGCGAGGACATTCCTTTCGATGACACTCGCGTGGGTCCCGATGGCTATTTTGCCTTCCAGAAGTTGCAACCTGGCGAGTATGAAGTATTTACGGTGACGCAGGATTTCAATGAGGTTCCAGATTTCGTTTTCCAGACCATCACAGTAGAGGATAGCGGGATAGTCTATGAACTTCCTGAACAATTTGAAATAATAATCAATGTGTAGGAGAATGTTGAATGTGGAATGATGAATGCTGAATGATGAATTTTAAATCTTAAATCTTAAATCTTGAATATGAAAAAATTATTGATAGTATTGGTTTTTTGCACCATTGGATTTGGCGCGATGGCCCAGTCGGTCTCAGAAAGCACCATCGTCAAGCGTGAGAACCGCAAGGGCATGGTGCTGAAGGAGTGGAACACCGCCACGGGCGACAAACGAGCTTTCCTCGATCGCGTGACGACCTACGACGAGTTTGGCCGTAAAATTGAGGAAATCGAATATGCCAGCTATGGACAGAAATGGCGCATCGTGTTCGAGTATCCAGCCAACAGCGACATCACGGCCAAGGTGGTGCGCGAGATTGAATACAACGACCGCGACAAGGTGACCCGAATCAGAAAGTACGAGTACAATGAGGACGGCTCCAAGAAATGCCAAAAGAACTATTATCCCAACGGCAAATTGGAGTCGGTGAAGACCTTCGAATACGTTCCCAAATAAAGCCGTGGAGGAGATTCTCGACATAGTGCAAGGCATGAAGTCCATCACTCTCGATGAGATGAGTGCCGTGAAGCTGATGAACCGCATCGACACGAAATATGTCGTGACGGAGGCGCAACTTCATGCCATCCTGTTGGGAATCAAAGACAATTACTATGCTCAGGAAGTGGAAGGCAACCGACTTTCGCCCTACAGTACCGTATATTATGACACGCCTGAGCTGACCATGTACCTCATCCACCACGACCGCCATTTGGTGCGTGACAAGGTGCGCGTGCGTACCTATGTCGATTCCCACCTGACCTTCTGCGAGGTGAAACACAAGAACAACAAAGGGCGTACAAAGAAAAAACGCATCGAGGTGGAACCTATCGCCAACATCATAGACAACCCTGAGGCGGCGGCGTTTTTAGCCAAGAAGCAACCTTACGAGGTGAGTTCATTGAGCCCGCACCTCATCACTATCTTCGACCGTTTCACTTTGGTGAATTACGACAAGACCGAACGTCTCACCATCGACTGCAACCTGCGTTTCGAGAACCTAAGGAGTGGTCAGACTGCTTCGATGGCACCTTTGGCAGTGATGGAGCTCAAACAGGACGGTCGTGCCCATTCACTGTTGAAAGATGTGCTTTTCAATATGAGAATCAGGCCCTTCAAGGTCAGCAAATACTGTATCGGCACCTGCATGACCCGCCCCGAGGTAAAGCAGAACCGGTTTAAGAAGAAGTTACGTAGAATTGAGAAACTTAAAGCTGTCAGCAATCAGCTTTCAGCCGTCAGCTCAGTTAAATCTGTGCTGAATGCTGATAGCTGAATGCTGATAGCCAACATTAAACAAACAACAATCAACAATATGAACCTACTACAAATCAACCTACAGGACTTTGATCCTGACATTGCGCGAGAATTTGGCGGCGGTGCCTCAACCATGGATTTCCTTGGCGTGCCGCTTTTCGATGCCCAAAGCCTTTGGACGACTTTGATCCGTTTCGTGTTCAACTTCCTTATCTGCTGGGTCATCATCCATTGCTTCTATTACAAGAAGGCCAACCGCAAGGATTATTATTTCACCTTCCTCATGTTCGCCGTGGTCATCTTCCTCATCATCTCGCTGATGGAGAACATGAAGATGAACATTGCCTACGCCTTGGGCCTCTTCGCCATCTTCGGCATGATACGATACCGAACGGAGACCATCAAAATCCGTGAGATGACTTACCTTTTTGTGGTGATGGGCTTGAGCATCGTCAACGGCATGGCACTCTCGACGAGTTATTCGGAGCTGCTCATGGTGAACCTGCTGACCGTGTTGGCGATTTGGCTGCTTGATGGCACGAAGTTGTTGAAACACACGGCCATGAAGATTATCCTTTACGACCGCATCGAGAACACAAAGCACGGCAAGGAGGAAGACCTGAAAGCTGACCTCACCGAGCGCACCGGCTTGGACATTTCGAAAGTGGAAGTGGGACACATTGACTACCTGCGTGATGTAGCCTTTGTGAAGGTGTATTACAAACCCATTGATGACGAGGTGAATACGATTGATACGATAACTAAGTTGAAGGACTTCGATGCATAGACTATGGCCCATGGCTTATGGCCTATGGCTGCCCCTATGTAAAGGCAAGCTATTGGCCATAGTCATAAGCCATAGTCCAAAAAGGAAAATGAGAAGGTTAATAACCATATTACTATTGTTGTTCACGGTGGCGGCTTTCGCACAGAGCGAGCGCACGACCGACTTTGGCGGCATTGTCTCGGCTGAGGTTGAAGCGGGCTTGGGTGGGTCTTTCGGCTTGTCAGCTGAGGAGGAGTTGCGTTTTGACCACAACTTCACCCAGTTCGACCGTTGGCTCAACTCGGTGGGCGTGGACTATACCTGTCTGCACAATCGCATGAATATTGGCCTCACCGCCGACTACATCCGTCGCCACAACGACCGAGGCTATTACGAGAACCGTGGCCGTTTGGGTGTGCAAGTGACTTACTCGGAAGAATTTCGCCGCTTCAAGTTCCAGTTGCGCAGCAAGGCCATCGGTACCTTTTTCGACGAACGCACCGGAGAGCATCACGTCAATCCTAAGCTGTATTGGCGCAACCGTTTGAAGGTGACCTACCAGCCGATGAACAGCCGCTTCAAGTATGCCCTTTCCACGGAATTGTTTTGGCTCACTAATGACCCCAAGAAAGGTGGCTTAGACAACTTGCGCACGGTGCTTTCAGTGGATTACCGCCTGGCGCGACAATACACGCTTTCCGCCTTCGCCCGCATGGACAACGACCTTTGGGTGACGGAGCCGGTGGACAGATTCTATTTTGGCTTGACGCTGAAGGCGAAGTATTAACGATGGAAAGGCCGTCCCTCAATGGCCTTTCAAAAACTGTTGGTTATAGGCAACACTTTTCATCAAAAATTGTTGGTTATAGACAGCATTTTTCATCAAAAAGTGTTGGTTATAGACAACACTTTGTGGAAAAAAAATTCATTTTCTATGAAAAATGGCTTTTTTTGTTTCAATAAGTTTATCTATTTTTGTACTCTTGAAATCAATTAAAATCTAAACGATATGAGTACAAAACAAACAATGAAAAGAATCTGCGGCATCAGCCTGATTGTCGGGGTGTTGCTGCTGGGCCTTCTGCCTTCGTGCGGCAAGAAGGAAACGACAACAACTACCAAGGACTCAAAGACTTATGTCGAACGTATCCAGCCCATTAGTCAGGACTTGCTGCCCTTCTTGGACAGCTATACCTCGGGTGTCATCGCGGCGGGAGAGCCTGTCGTGGTGCGTTTCAACAATCCTGCGACTATGAAAGTGAAGTATGGCGAGGACATTTCCGCCAAGGCTTTCAATTTCACGCCCGCCTTAAAAGGTAAGGCCGTGTGGATTGACGAGAACACCGTCGGCTTCCAGTACGACAACATCGACAAGAACCAGAACTATGTCTGCAAGTTCAAGATGTCGGACTTCGTGGATGTGGCTGGTGACCAGACGCTTGAGTTTGGTTTTGGCGTGCGTCGCCAGAACTTCAGCCTCGTCACGATGCAGCCGCTATGCACTTCGAACGAGGAAATGAATTACCTCATGCGCATGGCTTTTGCCGTGCCCGCTGACCAAGACGAGGTCGTCAACCTGTTCGATGAGTCTTTCCGCAAGAGCCATCCTGTGCAGGTGACCTACGTCGGTAACAATGTCTATGACTTTGAGATTCAGAAATTCCAGCGTAAGAATGAAAATTATGAGGTACTTGTCGTCCTCGACGGCAAGGCGTTGGATTGCAAGGCCAAGATGGAACGCAGCCTGACCGTCTATGCCAAGGATACCTTTGAGCCGGTGATGTTTGATGTTGACAAGGCGGCCAGCAAAGGTACGCTGCTCTTCTCGCAACCGCTGAAGGAGAACCAGAACCTTGCCGGTTTTGTCGACTTCAATCAAGAGTTGGGCTACAAGGCTGATATTAAAGGGAATAAGATAGATTTTTATTTCGACAAGTCGTCCTTGTATAGCTATCAGTTGGAAGACTTGATTATGACGGTGGGTAGCGGCATTCGTGCCGAAAACGGTATGTTGCTGCAAAGCGACTATCCGTTTGATTTCGAACTCACCGACAACCTGCCCAAGGTGCGTTGGACGGATGACGGTATCATCATTCCCAATGTGGATGAGACCACCGTCTATTTCGACGCTATCTGCCTTAACTCAGTGACACTTAGGATTGTCCGTGTTTTTGACGACAACATCCTTTCTTTCTTGCAGGACAATGAACTCAATGAGACCTACGGCGTGCGCAAGGCGGGTCGTTTGGAAAAGAAGGTGCGCCTTGCCATCGACAATCCGTATGCCAACCAGTGGAAGACTTTCCCCATCGTGCTTTCCGATTATATTAAAGTGGAACCTGGCGCGATGTACCAGTTGAGCCTCAATTTCGGTCCCGCCGACTACACCTTCGCCTCTGACGAGATGAAAAAAGCCGTGATTGACAATGATGCCAAGGAAGCCGATTTCTGGGATGGCCAGAGTTACGACTATAAGGAATATAATTACGACGGCGAGTGGGGCGACCCCAACGGCTACTACTATTATAACTATGTGGAGGAGAGGAAAAACATCGTCGTCAGTGATCTTGCCGTGACCGCCAAGATGGGCCGCAACGACATCGTGGATGTGTATGTTTATCAGATTTCAGATGCCAAACCCGCTTCGGGAGCTCAGGTCAAGGCGTACAATTTCCAGAAACAGGAATTGGCTAAGGGCAATGTCGACAATCAAGGTCATGTGCAGTTGCAATGCGCCAACCGTCCCGCATTCGTGGTGGCCACCGATAAGAAGGGTAGCAAGTCAGTCATTAAGTTGAATGATGGTAATGCTCTGTCATACAGTCGTTTCAATATCGCGGGCGAGGCCGTCGAGAAAGGCGTTTCCGCTTTTGCCTATTCCAACCGCGGCGTGTGGCGTCCGGGCGATGACTTGCAGCTCAACCTTATGCTCAACGATTTGGAAGGCTCTATTCCTGCCGATTACCCTGTTGTCCTCGAAGTGTTGGATGCCACAGGTCGTCTCTATGCCAAGCAGGTGAATACCAAGCCTGTGAACGACATCTATTGCTTCACTGTCCCGACCAATGTGGCCGACGAAACAGGTCTTTGGACGGCACGTTTCAAGGTGGGCACAAGCACCATCACAAAGAACCTCCGCGTGGAGACCGTGAAACCCAACCGTTTGGAAATCAAGTTTGAGTTGCCCGAGGTGGTCAGCCTCACTAAGAACGAGCGCGTCAACCTGACTTCGAGATGGCTCAATGGTATGAAAGCCAATGGTTTGAAGGCAGAAGTGGATGTAAAAGTGCGTGGCGGCGAGACGGCTTTCAAGAATTTCCCCAGTTATACTTTCGTCAACGAGACCCAGAGTTTTGAGCCTCAGGAACTGACACTGTTCAGCGGCAACCTCAACTCGGAAGGCGTCGCCAATGTCGGTTTTGGCCCCTTGAAGAACGTCTATGCCGCGCAAATGATGAACGGCACGTTTACGGTGAAAGTCTTCGAGCAGGGCGGCGATTTCAGTATTGCTTCGTTCAAGACGAAACTTTCACCTTATGAGCGTTATGTGGGTGTGGAGCTGCCCGAAACTTCCTCAAAATACGGTAGTTACTACGATACCAACAAGGACTGGAAGTTCAATATCGCCATGGTCGGCGAGAACGGCACGGCCTACAAATCGGCGGTGGCGTTGGAGTATGCGCTCTATAAATTGGATTCCTACTGGTGGTGGTCGAGCGAGGATCAGTATTCGCTGCAACGCTATGCCTCAGGCACTTACAAGGCTCCTGTGCAGAACGGTGCCTTGACCTGTAACGGCACGACTTCGGTCACCTTCAACATCCCGAACGAGAAATGGGGTAGCTACCTCTTCGTAGTTAACGACAAGCAGGGCGGGAACATGTTCGCCAAAGTCATCAGCTTCGACTGGGGCTATGGCCATTCCTCATCTGCTTCGGGTGCTCCAGCACAGTTGGCAATGAAGACCACTGCCGAAAGTTATCAAGTAGGTGATAAGATTGTGGTGACCTTCCCCGCCAACGAACAGGCCAAGGCCCTCGTCACGGTGGAAGCCAACGACCGTGTGTTGCAGACCATGTTGGTGGAGAATCTCGGTCAAGAGGGTAAGGTGGAAATCACGGCTACGGAGGAAATGATTCCGAATGTATACGTTTATGTCGCTCTGATTCAGCCGCATGATGCCAACAACGACATGCCGATTCGTCTCTATGGCGTGGTGTCGGTGAAGGTGGAAAACAAGAAGTTGCAGCTGCAACCCAACATCCAAATCCCCGAAACGGCTAACACGAAGAAAAAGTTAGAGGTGAAGGTGAGCGAGGCCAACAAACAAGGCATGACCTACACTTTGGCCATCGTCGATGAAGGCATCCTCGGCCTGACCAACTTCTCGACCCCGAATCCTTATGGTTACTTCAACAGCAAGCAGGCGTTGAGCGTCCGCACTTGGGACAACTACGCCAACATCGTCGATGCCTTTAGCGGCGAGTTGGGTTCCGTCTATGCCATCGGCGGTGACGGTATCCTTAACCAGGAAATTACCCTTGATAATCGCTTTAAGGCTTACGCGGTCACGTTGGGACCTTTCGAGTTGAAGGCTGGTGAGACCAACACCCACAGTCTTGAAGTGCCGCAATGCTCTGGTGCCCTGCGCTTTATGGTGGTGGCCAAGGGCAACGGCAAGGCGTTTGGTTCGGCTGAAAAGCAGATGAAGGTTGTCGACCCGATTACGCTCTATCCGTCTGTGCCTCGTGTGGTGGCTCCTGGCGATGAATTGAACCTCAAGGTGCAGGTGCAAGCCCCAACGATGAAGAACAAGACCTTGCAGGTGAAGTTCGGCAACAAGAACCTTGAACCTATAGATCCATTGCCTACCACAGTGAAAACAGTAGAAATTGATGGCAACGGCGAGGGTTTGATTGTTGTGAGGACGAACATCCCGAAGACCTTGGGCAATGCCGAACTGAAGGTTTCGGTGACTGGCGATGGCTACACTGCCGAGTCGTCAACGTTGATGCCGATTCGTATGCCTTACGCCGAGCGTCGCAATACAGTGACTAAGGAAATTGAGGCGGGTCAGACGGTGAGCGTGCCGTTTGAACTTGCTGGCATGGCTGGAACGCAGCAGGGCAACATCACCGTGTCGTCGTTGCTGCCTGTCGACCTCTTTGGCCGCATCAACTACCTGATGGATTACCCGCACGGCTGCCTTGAACAACTGACTTCCAAAGCTTTCCCGCAACTCTATCTAAACTATTTCATCCAACTCGACGATAAAGACAAGGAAGAAATGCGCAATAACATCGAGTCGGCCATCACCAACCTGAAGTCGTACCAGAAATCCGACAATTCGATGACCAACTGGATTGGTGGCAACTACACCGACCCATGGACAGAGATTTACGCCCTGCATTTCTTGGTTGAGGCCGACAAGCAAGGCTACAATGTGCCGCAGTACTTCTTGGACGGTCTGCTGAAATATCAGAGCAACCGCGCCAAGCAGTGGAAGAACAACCCCGACTACAAGCAAGGTGAGACCATTCAGGCCTACCGTCTCTTCGTGTTGGCTTTGGCGGGCAAGGCTGAGATGGGTGCCATGAACCGTTTCAAGGAAATCGACATGAATTACGATCTGACCAAGGCTTTGGCCGCTGCCGCCTTTGCCCAAACGGGTAAGACCAACATTGCGCAGAAACTGTTGCCCAACATTGAAGAAGGTAAGATGATGTCCGACTATTACACCTCCTTCGGCTCACGCACCCGAGACTTGGCTTTCTACACCTACGTCCAGATGCTTTGCGATGTTGATCAGGAGACCGTGCAGAACAATATTAATAATGTGTGCCGCATGATCAGTGGTGACCGTTGGTTGGACACCCAAACTACGGCCTTCTCGCTCTTCGTTTTGGGCAAGTACGCCGAGAAGATGGGCTTGAACAAGGTCAACCTCTCCGCCACTGTGAAGGTGAACGGCGAGGAGCGCACTTTGAATGCCAACATGGCTTCGGTGGGCTTCGGTTTCACGCCTAAGTTGGGAAACAACATGGTCGAAATCAAGAACAACACCGACCAGAAGATGGTGGCCAACCTGTTCACCAAGACCTCAGTCGCCGAATACGACATGAACGAAAGCGGCAACTTCATCAACATGACGGTAAGCTACACCGACAAGAACGGCAACCCAGTCAACCTGAACAACCTGACCGCTGGCACCGACCTCAAAGTCCAGATGACGGTGACCAACCCGAGTGAGTATCAAGTCACTGAGCTGGCCTTGTCGTACTATCTGCCTTCGGGCTGGGAGTTGGTCAATGACCGCTTGTCGGGCGACATGACTGGCAACGAAGGTGCCAAGCACATCGACTTCCGTGACGACCGCGCCTACATCTACTTCGACCTGATGCCGCGTTCGAAGAAGACCTTCACCCTCAAGGCCAACGCCACATACGAGGGCAATTACATGATTCCCGCCATTCGCTGCGAGGACATGTATAACAACGAGATCTTCTACAACATTCCGGCACGCGGGTGCGTGGTGAAGTGATTGGTAACGAAATGAACATCGTAGGGGCGGGCATGTGTGTCCGCCCCTATTTTTTAATCAAATAGCATCTTACAAATAAAAGTGATGGGAAAAATTGCTAATATTGCAGTTTAAAATGGCAATGTTATGGACAAGTCGATAAACATTTTGGATAAGGATTATATTCAGTGGATTAAAGAGTTGAGCAGCCGTTACCGTAGAAGCCAGATTAAGGCGGCGGTGAAGGTGAACGAAGAGATGTTGCGGTTCTATTGGGAATTGGGTAGGGATATTGTGGAAAAAAAAGCCGAAAGTCGATGGGGCAGTGGGTTTATGAAGAATTTGAGCAATGATTTGAAGACCGCCAATCCTGATGCTACATGCTTTTCGCAAACGAACCTGCTGTATATGAAGAACTTCTATCTTCTGTATCAGCCTTATGTAGCAATTGCTCCTCAACCTGTGGAGCAAATTACTGAACCAAATGGATTTACAATTACTCCACAAGTTGTGGAGCAAATACAGAAGGATTTGTTTTCTGTTCCATGGGGACACCATCGCTTCATAATTGACAAGTATATTGATAATTCGGAGAAAGCACTTTTCTTCGTCCATCAAACCGTGATAAACGGTTGGAGTAGAGGTGTGTTGCTTAACTTTCTCGACAGCGACCTCTATGAGCGACAGGGCAAAGCTCTGACCAATTTCAACAGGACATTGCCTGACGAAACCAGCGACTTGGCGCAGGAACTGACCAAAGACCCATACGACTTCGCTTTTACAGGAATTACAGGGCGTTACAACGAGCGTTTGTTGAAGGATGCTTTGTTGGACAATATTACCCGATTCTTGGTGGAGCTTGGGACAGGCTTTGCATACGTAGGCAAGGAATATCGTTTGCAAGTGGGCGAAAGGGAGCAATTCATAGATTTGCTGTTCTATAACCTGAATCTGTCCTGTTATGTGGTGGTTGAGGTGAAAATCGGGAAGTTCGAGTTTGCTGATGTGGGGCAGTTGGGCGGTTATGTCGTTTCGTGCAATCATATTCTCCGCAAGGAAGGGCGCGACAATCCCACCATTGGCTTGCTCATCTGCAAGGAGAAAGACCGCATTCAAGCCCAATATGCCTTGGAATCGAGCAGTCAGCCTTTGGGCATTTCAGAATACGAGTTGGAGAAATTCTATCCCGAAAAGCTGGAAGGCACAATCCCCACCATTAAAGAGATTGAGGAGAAGCTGAAGGATTTTCCGGGGTGATGGGGATAGTGGAACTTTGCTTACTATATATTTACCGCATTGCCTCTATTCTGCTCAGCAACTCCTTCACGGTTATCGCTTCATCCATCTTCACCTTGTCGAAGACCATAAAATAGCGGTAGTTGTTTCCCGCTGAGGATGCCCACTTCTTACCCACTTCAAGTTTTCGCTTGCTTTCCGTATTATCCAAATGGTCGCCTTTGGTCTCTATGATGACCACCATACCGTTCTTCAACTTGACAATGAAATCGGGATAATGGTTGATATAGGCGTTGATATAGAAGCCTTTGCCACGTTCAAGGTTACGATGCCACCAAACCACGTTATCCAATTTGGCAACCTCGGTAATAACCTCCTGTTCAAACCTATCCATATCGCCTTCGTTGCGGTACAGGCTCTTTCCCATACTTGACACAGCCACCAACGGGGATATGTAAGGCTTCAGTGTAAACTCAGCATCACAGATGATGTCGCCTGTGTCTAAGCCCTCAATAAATTTGCTTCGCTCGTAAGACATAAGCAACGAGGATATTTTTTCACGGATGGTTTGAGCGGTCATTTCCAAGTTCTCATACATTTCTATGACTTGCTCGCTGTCAAAGTCTTTGACCACATCCTTCACGTAGTCGCTTATCACAGGTTCTGACACTTCATCCATCCTTATCTTTTTCGCCACGGCTTTCGCCAACTGCTCACGCTGACCTTCGGTTGATATGGTCTTGAAAGCCTCTTGGATGTATTGTAGTTTGGTGTCGCTCAGTTTCTGATATTCGGGTGCATAGTCGTTCTTTCCCGTTTCGGCAATGTCGATGGCAACCGCCTCGGTCTTTGCACGTGTAAAGTCAATGTTGCGGTCGGCTTTACGCAAATCGAAACCTTCAGCCAACATCCCCTTGGTCAATGGGGCAAGGCTTCCCGCTTCTTCAAAGATAGAGCCTATGTTGATGCGTTTCTTGAAGACGGGCAAACACACGGCCTTCGCTGATTCTTTGAAGGTTTCCTTCATTGGGTAGTGTTTCTTCTTATCCATAATCTCAGGGGCTGTCATTTGTAATTCATCGTTTTGGGCTTCCTCAATCTTTTCGTTGAACTGTCGGCTTTGCTCGGTAGCGGCTTCTATCACGGTGTTGATGGTTTCCTCGTTTTCGCTGCTTCCAAGCATTTCCTTGATTTCGGCAACGTTGATTTCAGGCTCTTTCGGCTCATCACCTATATCCATCTTCAACTGTTCTTGTACCTCGCTTCCCGTTGGACTGTCCTTTTGTTGATAGAGTTGTTCGGGCTGAGCAAGGCGGTAGTCACGGTTGCTGAAACCTTCGTGGTTGAGGCTCTTAATGATGTTGCTGATAGTAGCGTTGAAGTCGTTGGATGATGTGAAGACATAACACAGGTTCAACAGGTCTTTCCGTTGTTTCTCGGTATATGGCTGTCTCAGGATTCGTCCCAAAATCTGCTCCACATCCACGGCTGAACTACGGTTGGCAATGGAGGCAAGCACATAGGCAAACGGGCAGTCCCAACCTTCTTTCAGGGCATTAACCGTAATGATGAAACGCACCTTGCAATCACGGCTGAGCAAGTCCATATCCTTGATTTCGTCTTTGTCGCCTGTCTTTATCTTGATTTGCTCATCGGGTACGCCGATTTCAAGCAATTGTTCCTTGATTTTCTGATAGTCGGTGCTTTCCTTTGAAGTTCGGGACTGAGCCTGTAACAGCACTATTGGACGGATGTAACGACCGCCATTCTTTTCCTGCTCTATGGCAAGGCTCTCCAATGTTCGTTGCATCTTTATCGCACTCACCAACACTTCATTGGTCGTATGGTGGTTGTAAACGATAACGGGCAACTTGACCATATTCTCACGCTTCAACTTCATCGAATCTACAATGCTAATGATGTTGCTGTTGTTTCGTGGCGTGGCGGTCAAGTCCAATATGAAGCGTGGGTTGATGTCCCGCAAGGCTTCAACTCGCAAGTCGGCTTTGAAGTTGTGGCTTTCGTCAATGATAACAACGGGGTTGAGGCTCGCCAACACCTTGATGAAGGCGGTATCATCCACTTGGTCATCGTATCGGTTTAGTTTGGTTTTGCCCGCATATTCAGCCAAGTTCTCGTTCTCTCTATATACCCGCCTACCGTCTTTCGTGTTACTTGCAAACGATTGGATGCTCAGCACGAAAATGGTCAGTTGTTCTTTGATTTGAGTGGGTGAAATACCCTGACCCATCAACGCCGATTCTTTATCAACCACCTGAACACGCCCGTTGAAAAGGCTGTCGATGCGTTGCCGATAGGGATGGTTCGGGTTCTTCAAGTTCTTGAAGGTCTGTTTCAGGATGGTATCGGACGGGACAAACCAAGCCACCACTTTCGGCAATTCGGTCGGGGTATTGTCGAAGATAGTTCTCAGGGCGTTACAGGCAATGAAGGTTTTGCCACCCGCCGTTGGTACTTTGAGCAAAACACGCGGCACACCACGGATTTCGTTGTTGTAAGGCTTGAAGAAATCATCGTACGCGCTCAGCACAATGCCACGGTCTTCCCAATGGTGTTGAAAGGCGGTCTTCAAGTCTTTTTCCCGATTGAGCCGTTGGCAGAAGTCTTCCAAGTCGGCTAATACTTCACTTTGGTATTTTTTGAGTTCCATGGTGTCAGAATTTTTGGATGTCACGTGGTATCTTGCGGAATATGATGTTCTTGTCGGTCAGATAGTTTTTGTCAATGGTGCAAGTGTCGGCATACACGATGTATCGCTCAGCCTTTTCACCTATGATGTTCAGATTGTTGTGTGTGAAGGCGGTTTCTTGATTCGGCTCGTAATACAGATAATAGCCTACACCATTCCATGTGTCAAGCAAGTAACGATTTCGGCTTTCACGCTTGCGACTCAAGTGTTGCTTGGTTTCGATGTAATAGACATATTCACGGATTCGTTCTTCACCAACGGTTTCGTTGAGCGTTCCATCTGCGTTGAACAGCGTTTTGCCCAATTCATAGAAATCAAAACCGCCGCCCGTGCCTTCGATGTCGGCATAACCGTTTATAACCCTTCGCACCCGTTCAGCGGTAATGGTGTCGGCATAATCTTCCATTTCAATGAGGATAAAATGGCGGTTGCCACCATCTTTCTTGTTGAGGTTCAACACAGCGTGGGCTGTTGTGCCACTACCTGCGAAACTATCAAGTATAATGGAGTTTTTATCTGAAATTGTACTTATTATATTTTGAATTAAAGCCAATGATTTCGGATAATCAAATACTTTTACAACTTCAGGAAACACCTTTTTCAATAATTCCGTTCCTTTAGATGTATAAAACTCTTTTTCCGTCCAAATTGTAGGTATTTGCCCACCAACAGTTTGATTATCTCCAAAAACTAAAGTTGGAGTACTTTTTTCTTTGCCAATAACTTGTAATTCACCCGATTCAATCTTGCTAATTACACCCGATGGAAGATATTGGATGCTAAATTTGTTATTATTAGATGATGACTTATTCTTTGATATTTTGATATATCCTTTTTCCCAATCATTCTTTAGTCTTTCAGCAATTTGTCTCCACACACATTCTTTTCCTTTTGAAGTAATTGGCCAAACTGCAACACAACCTTTTGGAGCAACTGAATAATCATAAACAAAGTCTTTTTTATCACCTAAATATAAGCCTTCATCTATCAAATTCTGCAACGATTTGCCCGTTCCTTCAAAATAACCTGTATTTTCATTTACAAAAATCGGGTATGTTTGATTTGGTCGTTGTGTCTTGTCAAAAGTTGCTAAAGTCAATCCTTCAAATGGTGACCTTTCATTCCCTCCACAGAAATCTAAAGCATTAGGCTTTATGTCTTTTGGGGTAACAAAAACAAGATATTCTTGAGTATAATTAAAACCACTTGAAGGCTTTCCACCTGATGTTTGAACAGTAACAGGAACTATTTGTTTGTCACTAAAAACATCACGGCATAAAAATAACAAATTTGCTAATTCGTGAAAACCAATACTAATAACAATACTACCGTCTTCTTTGAGCAAGCGTTGGAGGAGTTTCAAACGAGGGTACATCATGCACAGCCACTTATCGTGCCGTGTAAAGTCTTCTCCCTGTTTTCCCACCACCTCACCAAGCCATTTCTGAATCTTGGGATGGTTCACATTGTCGTTATACACCCAACCTTCGTTACCTGTATTATAGGGCGGATCTATATAGATACACTTCACTTTGCCTTCATATTCGGGCAAAAGGGCTTTGAGGGCTTCAAGGTTATCCCCGTGGATAATCATATTGCCGTTAGTGGAATCGTTGGGGCCAGCCTTGAAAGTGTATTGGTGTTGCAGCACTTTAAAGGGCACTTCAAGATGATGGTTTACGACCTTTTCTTTTCCTATCCAATTCAATGTTGGCATAATAATCAATTATTGCAATAGGGTACAAAAGTAGGAAAATATTGGGAATTGGGGAAAAAGGTTGTGTTTTCCAGAATGAAAAACAGGGCGACAATTGTCATTATCGCCCTGAAAGATATCATAAACAGCTATTTAAGTAATTGATGGATTTCGTTCTCCCAACCTTTCTGGTGAATGAATCGATGCCGATACAAGTTCTCATCAATGATTTCTTTTTTCGTTAGTTGAGAAAGCGTTTCCCAATCCTTTTCAAGTACATAGGTGGCGTTTCCATATAACATGTGCTCTAGAAGAACAACGCCTTTGTCTGGAAAATGGAATGCTATGTAACCTCTGAAGCCACCAGTACCAATTGTAATACTGGATGGATGATAATGGTTGATAAAATTAAGAGTAAATTTATGTAATTTTTGAAGGCCACTACCTTTTCCTGTATCGTTAATAGAAGAAATGCGATCCCAAGGGTATTCACCAGGAGGTAAAATTGTCCAATTAACACGATGTGTTGGGACGTTTGAGAACGCGGTTTCTTTGTTCTCGTTTAGGATTTCACATTCATTAAAATACTCTAAGAACAAGTTGATAGTATGTCGGATTTGAGACATGTTCTCGTCTGAATATCGTATCTTTTCCGAAATAATATACAAGTCAGTTCCGATGCTTTGGATGTATAATTCAGTTTCTGGGGCAGCGATATATTTGCGACTATATCGTCTGTAAGGAATGTCGACGAATTGAAAATCTCCTTGAAAATCACGTATGTAAACTGTTTTTATTACAGTTTCTTTAGGGAGATTCTTTAAAGGGATAAATCTTCCATTGGCGTTGAATCTTGAAATGGGTCCTATGACACTACCAAGAATCTTGATTCCTTCGGAGATTGTTTCAGGGAAACCGATTTTTTTGAGTCTTTCATCGTCGATTCCTTGAAGTTTTTTAGCAACAAAAAGACTGTCGCCTTGCTTGATTCCCAAAATGTAAAGTTCGGGATTCCTGTTTTTGGTTTTTGTGATAATCATAAAATTTAGTTTTTAGGTTAATGTTTAATTTTGATGTTATTGGTTAAATAACAAAGCATAAGATTTTCAAATTAAATGCCAAAAATAAATCAGGATGATTTGTCAGTCGGTTGTGTGACAAATTGTCGTAAATGTGGGGCTTTTTGCAGAAAAAGTAGAATTTTTTGTACTTTTGCAGCATGATGTATTATAGGCGAAAGATATTGTTGGCTCTGTTACAGACTTTTGGAGGAAGTCTGAATGCCGTACATCTGCAAAAACTGCTGTTCCTTTTCACCCGCACTCAGACCGTAAAATCTTTTGACTTTGTGCCTTACCAATATGGGTGCTTTTCGTTCCAAGCCAACCAAGACTTGGCAACGATGCAAAAATATGGTCTTGTCAAGTTTCCTGATAGCAAAACGGTTGAACTTGCCACAGAAGAGAACTTTTTGGCTACCCTCGATTTGTTTGACCAAGCCGGCATGGACGAAGTAAAGCAGAAATTTGGCGACATGACCGTGCGTGAGGTGGTGCAATACACCTATCGAGGCTATCCTTATTATGCAACAAAAAGCAGGATTGCGGCCAAGATAATGAACGAAGGGGAGTTGGCGATAATCGAAAAACAAAAACGTTCCTATGCCGAGCCGCAGTTGTTTACCATCGGTTATGAAGGCCTCTCTTTGGAAGCATATATTAATAAGTTGATTCTTAATGATGTGCATATCCTATGCGATGTCCGAAAAAACGCTTACAGCCAAAAATATGGTTTTTCCAAATCGCAACTTGAAACAGCTTGTAAAGGTGTGGGCATCAAGTATGTGCATGTGCCGCAGTTGGGTATAGAGTCCGACAAACGTAGGGATTTGCGCTCGCAACGGGACTACGACCTGCTCTTTGACGAATACGAAAGGACGACCTTGAAGAGCAACACTGAGGCTTTGGAATATGTTCGAAACCTGATTAGAACTGATAAGCGAGTGGCTCTGACTTGCTTTGAAAAAGATCCCAAGCAATGTCATCGTTCACGAGTGGCTAAGGCATTGATGAATTATAAGGACAAGGACTATACGCTTAAACTTTTGTAATTGATATGGCTGTTGAAAAAATCCTCATTTCGGTAAAAACATATCCAACTTTGTCGAGAAAATATGATGAGTTGGTGTGTACTGCTGGTTTCCTCGAAGATGGTTCTTGGATTCGGGTTTATCCCATTCCTTACCGCAAACTGGATTATGCAGATCGATATCAAAAATGGCAGTGGGTCGAGATTGATGTGGTGAAAAACACAAAAGATTTCAGAAAAGAGAGTTTCAGACCTGCCAATATTGATGCCGAATTTGTTTTGGGAGATAGGATTGGAACAGATAACAATTGGGCAGAGCGTAAAAAGATTGTTCTGAAGAATGTCCGTAACAACATGGACGAATTGATTGCGGAAGCACAAACCCCTGAGGTTGGCACGTCGTTGGCCGTGTTGAAACCAAAAGAAATAAAGGATTTCGTTTGGGAAGAAGAGGAACGCGAATGGGACAAGGAAAAACTGGATGCCGTTTATGCTAATCAGCAACAACTCGGATTGTTTGACGAAGAAACAGAAGCAACTAAAAAGATTTTCAAAGTGGTCAGAAAACTGCCGTACAAATTCAGTTACGTTTTCACGACCGAGGACGGTAAGGAACGCACGCTCATGATTGAGGATTGGGAAGTAGGCGAATTATTTTGGAATTGCTTGAAAGCAAATGGAGGAGATGAGGAAGATGCTTGTCGGAAAGTAAGGGAGAAGTATTTTGACTGGATGGCAAAGAAGCGGGATTTGTATTTCCTGTTAGGTACCACCCAACGACATCACAACTACGCTAAAAACCCATTTATTATTATTGGTGCGTTTTATCCTCCCAAAGTCCAAGAAAACCAGCAATACGAATTGGAGTTTTGATACTTTCAGAATCTTCAATGAATGCCTTTACAAAACATAAAAAACTCAAAATCACCTTTCTGGTCCTCGCCAGCCTCTTTATAGCCATCCTATGCATCCCAGTCCCGCGTTTCGACAAGCCGTATTCCACAGTTTTGACGGCTAAAAACGGCGAACTGCTTGGTGCGAAAATCGCTGACGACGGCCAATGGCGTTTCCCCGCCACCGACAATTATTCCCCGAAATACATTGCTTGTCTGTTGGAATACGAAGACCGTTGGTTTTTCTTTCATCCAGGTTTTAATCCTGTTTCGTTTGTCAAGTCGTTTATCGACAATGTGAAGGCTGGTGAGGTGGTCAGAGGAGGGAGCACCATTTCAATGCAGGTGGTGCGTATGTCGCGCAACAACCCGCCCCGGACATACGCTGAGAAGCTTTGGGAAGTCATTTTGGCCATGCGTTTGGAATTGCACTATTCGAAAGGGTCTATCCTTAACATGTATGCCGCCAATGCGCCCTTCGGGGGCAATGTGGTCGGCATTGACGCGGCGGCTTGGCGTTATTTCCACACTACGCCCGATGAGCTTTCATGGGCCGAGGCGGCCACTCTTGCCGTGCTGCCCAATACACCCGCTTTGATTCATCCTGGACGCTCTCGCGAGCGTTTGCAGCAGAAACGTGATGAACTGTTGCGACGTCTGCCTCACTCCAAAACCTTCATCCCCAAGCGGTTCAATGTGCCAAAGCTCTCGGAGGAGGACTCGGATTTGGCCATGATGGAGAACATCCCCGACAAGCCTTTTGACATGCCCATGCTGGCCTACCATTACCTCAGCGACCAGGACAAAAAGCACCACGGCGAACATATCACCTCCAACCTCGACTACAACTTGCAACGTTCGGTAACGGAAATCATGCACCGCCACCATGAAACCAATGTGATGAACAACATCGACAATGCTGCGGTTTATGTAGTTGATTATCTGAATGATGAAATCATAGCCTACGTGGGCAACAACAGCGACGCTGAAGATGCCGCCATGGTCGACATGGTGAAGGCGCAACGCTCCACAGGCAGCATTTTGAAGCCTTTCCTTTTTGCCGCCATGCTTGACGAAGGTACCTTGTTGCCCGATATGGTTTTGCCCGACATTCCGATGAGCCTTTCAGGTTTCACGCCGAAGAACTACAGCGGCGAATATTGGGGCGCAGTGCCTGCCGACAAGGCCTTGCAGAACTCGCTGAATGCGCCTTTCGTTCATCTATTACGTGAATATGGCCAACAGCGGTTCCATGCCTTGTTGAAACAGTTGCCGCTGAAAGGCATTGTCTTCGATGCGGAGCATTACGGTCTGTCGCTTATCGTGGGCGGTGCCGAGGCTTCGCTATACGACATCACCAATGCCTACGCCAAAATGGGGCGCAAGTTGGCTGTTTATGTGAACGAAAACTATGATGCAAAGATAGACGAAAAGGAATCACCGTTTTCTGCGGAAGCCATCGCTGAGACTTTCCATGTGATGCTCAGCTTGACACGTCCCACGAGCCAAATAGGGTGGGGTGGTTTCTCTTCTTCGGCACAAGTGGCATGGAAGACTGGCACCAGCTTCGGCTTCAAGGACGCTTGGGCAGTGGGCCTCACTGACCGTTATGTGGTGGGTGTCTGGGCAGGTAATTCCGATGGCGAAGGTCGTCCCGGCTTGACTGGTGTGGGCGTGGCCGCCCCCATTCTGTTCGATGTGGTCGGCAAACTGAACGACAGCTACCGTTATCCCGCCAACACTTCGGAAAGCATTGAGATTGAAATTTGTGCTGAGTCAGGTTATCCCAAATCGGAGTATTGCCAAGACACCAAGAAAATCCGTGTCTGCAATGTGGAGAACCAGACAGGGGTGTGCCCTTATCATAAAAAGGTGTTTTTAGACGAAACGAGGCAGTATCAAGTGCGTCCCGACTGCTATCCTGTCGACCAGAAATGCTACGATGTGTTTTATGTCCTGCCGCCTGTGATGGAGTGGTTCTACAAAAAGCACTCGCCGTTGTTCCGACCTTTGCCGGCTTTCTATCCGGGCTGTGGCACCGCCCATCCCGATGAGGTGATGGCTTTCGTCTATCCCAAGAGCGATGCCAAAGTGAGCATCCCTATTGGCATCCGTGGCGACCGCCAGCAAGTCATTTTTGAAATTGCGCACCGCAACCCTCAGAAAACGATTTATTGGACGCTCAATGACCAGTTCTTAGGCCAAACTCGCCTTAACCACCAGATGCCTATTGATGTAGAGAAAGGTGTCTATCGTCTTCGTTGTGTAGACGAGGACGGGGTGGAGTTGAATCGGAAAATTGTGGTGCAATAATGAGATTCCCTTCGGGAATGGAGTACGAATAATAAAGTAAACTGCGGCGGCAGACAATGCTTACGAAGTGCAAACGTTACATGCCGCCACTTATTAAACTATAGACTTTCCATTCCCGAAGGGAATCTTTTTTAGCTTTTACCAAGAATAAGCCTCATCCGTCATCCATTTACCCTGCACTTTCAGCACGCGCTCAATGATGTCGCGCACGGCGCCTTTGCCGCCTGGGCGGTCGCTGATGAACTTGCTGATTTCCTTTACTTCAGGAACGGCATCGGCAGGGCAGGCGGGAAGCCCGACTTCTTTCATCACCATGATGTCGGGGATGTCGTCGCCCATGAAGATGATTTCCTCAGCATAAAGGTCTTTTCTTTTCATGTACTCTTTGAGTTTCAGTACTTTGTTCGGTACACCAGTGAATGCATCAGTGACTCCAAGGCTGTTCATCCTCACTTCCATCGAGGGACAAATCGCGCCTGAGATGACCGCCACTTTGTAGCCGAGTTTTGAGGCTAATTGCAGCGCATAGCCGTCTTTTACGTTGGTGGCACGCCAAGGGCTGCCGTCGGGGCTGCTGTAAACGGTACCGTCGGTCATCACGCCGTCGTAATCGAAAATAAAAGTCGTGATTTTGGAGAATAGAGTTTCGAGTTCGTTCATAGTTTTGTAGTTTTGTGGGACAAAAATACGTAATTTTTGACAAATGCAACTTGATAACGCAAAAATGCTTAAATTTGCACCCTTAAAACCAGACACGAGACTTCGAGACATGGGACTGCGCGACAATGTCCCACGTCTCGCGTCCCGCAGTCCCGCAGTCAAAAAGATATATGAGAATCAGACATCAAAACGATAATGTGGAAGAAATCGTGGCCGCGACCATCGAGTCCATGGAAGCCGTGAAAGGCAAGGTCATCGTCACCCTCGACCTGAGGGAAATCACTACCGCCGTGA
>JAEEQP010000028.1 GCA_016285355.1 Bacteroidales bacterium | reverse complement strand
CCTGTTTTATCTTGCAGATAATTAGGTGTGTACTTATAGGATACAAAGCGGTCTTCTGCTATCTGGATGGGCATGAAATCACGGCACCAAATGTCCTTGGTTTCCGAAAGGTAGGCATACGGAATCCTGTTTGCTTTCAATACTTCGGCAATGTGCTGATTCAAGGTTGGGCATTTCTTTGGCAGAAGGTCAGAGAAATATACTGCGGTGGTAAGGTTGTCGGTGATCATTGTTAAACAAATCTATCAGTTTTATAAGAACTATAGGCTTTTACTATTTTTCCTGTTTTTGTATCAAATCTTTGTTTAGCTGGTTTCCAATCTTTTATACTTCCATCATAGAAACATAAATTCAAAATTCCATCAATTCTATTATTCATGTCTACTTTGCCAAGAGAACGAATTGTTGGTACGGGTTTTATTTCAATTTCTGGATGGTATGGCTTCAATTTCGGCATTTCATTATTACATGCATTAAGGATTAAATCTTTACAAGTCAAAGGGCCTGTCGTGACTACACCTGTGTTATCTTTAATACTCCTAACAAGTATTCCACCAAATTTGGCATCTTTTTCATCGTAATGGCTATTGAAACATATATCAAAACCGCTTAAATGAAAGAAGAAATCTCCTGCACTATAACCTGTTCGAGGATATGTTACCGTGTTCCATTTGTTTTGTTCTTTGTCTTTTAGATAATTTTCTTTGTCGTAATAGTAGAATTCGACTTCAGCGAAATAATAATCCTTTTTACCACATTGAATGCAGAAATTGTTGAACAGATTCTCTGCAATCTTTTTAAACGAACTTTGAACATTGTCACCATTCATACTTTCCAATGGTTTCTGTAATGCATCTTTAATATCCATAGTATTGGTGTTTAATATTTGCTGCAAAAGTAAAGAGTTGGATTGGAAGCATTGCAAGAAAACTTGTTAAACTTTGTTAAAAAATTTCGAATACTTATTTACAACATAAATAACAAATTGTATATATAATTCTTTTCAAATTATTATATATCAATAATATATATAACGCAGATATAGGCAAATTATGTTGGTTGGAGTCAACAATCTATGCCGCAGTGCAGGAAGGATATGTACACAACAAAAAAAAGGCGTAACCCTTTCGGATTACACCTTTTTTGATAATGCTTTGAAGCGTTTATTTCATTCCCTCAACCCCATAATAATCCAGCACATAAATGGTGACCATGTATTGATGTTGTTCTTATTTTTCCGTTGTATATTATTATAAATCACTCTAATATCCGTTGATTTCCAATTAAGCGGGTTTTGGCGTGCTTATTTGGCGGCAATGCTATAACCCATACATTTGTTTGCTTTTGTTGATGGTGTTCTCTCCTACAATATAAGCGTAACAGGATGCTGGAATAAACTGCAATATGCCTTTTGTGGTCGTATTTTATTGGTATGCTTTTGAAATTCCTACCGCTTCGCCGCCGAACCAATCCTGTAGGAATAGCGCAGCTCAATAGGAAAGCCACCCATATAGCCGCCAGAGAGGTCACTTGTATAGCCCGCTCTAGTTTCTTTCTGATGGCCGTCTTGTCCGAGAATACCAAGGCTCAGGCTTGAATGTTTGTGGGTTACGCCTATTCCCAAATAGGCATACCTGCCCTGATGGCGCTTTTCATAATAAATAGTTTCCTGAAACTCAGGTTCCCAATGAGTGGCCGTAAGACTGTTCAATGCAAATGCATATCCCAAACGGTATTCCACGAAGGGAGAGAACCTCTTGTTTTCCAAAAAGTGTGCTTTCAAACTCCCATAGACTGGCACGGAAAGCAATTGGCCTTCCAATATGTTTTCAAAGTAGCCTACACTGCCCCATTCCCTTGAAGTGAAGTTCACGCCTCTGAAATCAGCTCCGATTCCTATGCTAATCCGTTTAGGGAACCTGTATTCCAAAGCCGCTCCTGCCGAATAACACCAAGGTCTGAATCCTCCAGCCACATTCAGCTGTATCTGAAAACCGTCTCCATTGAACTCATTCATCATTTTACCATTCTTAATCTGCCTTAGGCGGTGTCTCCCTTCATCGGAAAAGGGTGCGAAAGTGTAATCGTACCGAATGTAGAAATTGGTTCCCCAAATAAGGAGATTTAAATAATAATTGCTAAGCGACTCCTTAAGTTTGCCAGGTGGTCTGGCATGAGAATACACCACGCCTGCACTCAGGTTGGAATGCTTCATTGAGCATCCCAAGCCGAGACTCAGATAAGGCCCAGACAAAATGTAATCAGTGTAAAAACCTCTGCCATTCTCTATTCCGATACCGTCTTCGGCCATCTCGCCTTCTGGATAATACTCTGTTACTTTATTGAGTGGAATAGAATAACCCAATTTGGCCTCCAAGAATGGCGAATAATTCTTTTTGCCCCAGAAGTTCAACTTCAAATCTGCATATACGGGAATGGCATGTAAACGTTCTTGGTATGATGAATAAAATGACCTATAGGTAGTTACCCCAAACCACTCAGCACCCAGTCCCATGCTAAAGTTTTCCGTGAAATGATAATCAAGAGTGAATCCTAAGGCAAAATGGGATGTAATTGGTGGGAATGGTAAACTGCCTAAATCGTAGGCATCTATCTCGCCTCCCACCCGTAATGTGAATCTGTCCTTGGGACGATAGGGATTATCTACTATTCTGTTGGCTGTTGCTACGCTATCAGTCTTTTTGTTTGTGGGTGCATGGTTTGGTTCAAAAGAATCATATTTAATATTCTGGTTTTCAATAGTTTCATTAGGTTTATTTCCAATGGATTCATCAATCACGACCTTGTTTTCACTTTCAATTGTTTCCAATGGATGAGTTGGTTCTACCGAAAGCGTATTGTCAGATAATGGTTGTTGTTTTTCTTCCGTCACTGGATGTGCAAAGACGACAGGTTTTGTGTGGAAAACTAGAGGTTGAGCCACATCTTTTGTTTCAGCAATAGGTTCTTCGCCCGTCATGGCGCTGTTTTCTGGGAGAGCAACCGTCGGTTCTTTAGCCTCCATTGGCATTTTCGTGTCGGGCTCATCCATCTCCACCATAACTTTCGATTTGTCCTTGACGAAATTCAGGCTTAGGGCGACCACGACGGAAAGCATCACGGCTGTTGCGACGGCCCAAAGCCAGTGGAGACGTCTCGTCAAGGTGGCCGAGCGATCCATCATTGCACCCAATTGTTGCTGACGCCGCTCATTCCTGCTATGCTCCGTCAGGATGTCAAGCAATTCCTTCACTCCCTGATCTATGTTGTTATCCTCTTTCATGATTGTTGTGGTTTTTCCCTGTCCATCGCCTCACGAAGGGACTTGTAGGCACGCGACAGGATAGTGTAAAGATTAGTGCTGCTTATCTGAAGTGCCTTTTCTATTTCAGCGTTGGGCATTTCTTGCTCATATTTCATCAAGATGATTTCGCGTTGCTTCACGGGGAGTTGGTCAATCAAGGCCCGAGCTTGTCGATAGCGTTCCTCAAAGCTTTCATCAAATGTAGTATCTGCAAGCATAAACGCTTCCTCGTCAATAGGTACGGAAGGTTGTTGCTCGCGCAACAGGTCAATGCAACGGCGTTTGACGGCAGTGACGCAATAGCCTTCCAAGTTGCTGACACGGTTCATCCGGCGACGGTTGTCCCAAATTTTGAGGACCGTATCTTGAACCGCATCGGC
The DNA here is from genome assembly GCA_016285355.1 of Bacteroidales bacterium. The sequence goes on along the minus strand of JAEEQP010000028.1, from coordinate 39,714 downwards.
AGCCCTATCGGCATCGTTGAGGATGTTTTCTGCCACTTTTTGCAAACCAGGTTGCAGTTGGATGATGCGTTTCTTGAAGGCTTCGTTGTCCATTTCTGGGGTGTCTTACACTTACATGACGCGAAAGTCGGAAAAATCTTGCAGGTTTTTGGTGTTTTTTTTTAAACAAAAAAAAGCGTGCGGCGCAAATGCGCCGCACGCTTTCGTTCAATTTAAACCTTGAGTGTTTTATTTCACCTCCTCAAAGTCCGCATCAGTAACGGTGTCGTCACCGCCATTGTTCTGCGGACCTTGGTTCGGGTTGCCGCCTTGGAAGCCACCGCCCATGTTGTTCGGGTCGAAGCCGCCTTGCGGGCCGCCTTGAGCACTGGCGTTCTTGTACATCTCCTCGCTGGCCTTCTGCCACATAGCGTTCATCTCGGCCATGGCTGCATCGATGCCGGCGATGTCCTGGGCCTGGTGAGCTGTCTTCAGCTTACCGAGGGCAGCCTCGATTTCAGCCTTCTTGTCGGCAGGCAGCTTGTCGCCGTATTCCTTCAGCTGTTTCTCAGTCTGGAAGATGATGCTGTCGGCTTGGTTCAGCTTGTCGATACGCTCGCGTTCCTTCTTGTCGGCTTCGGCATTGGCCTGGGCCTCGTTCTTCATACGCTCGATCTCAGCGTCGGTCAAGCCTGAGGAAGCTTCGATGCGGATGCTCTGGGTCTTGCCCGTGGCCTTGTCCTTAGCGCTCACGTTCAGGATACCGTTGGAGTCGATGTCGAAGGTGACTTCGATCTGCGGGATGCCACGCGGCGCTGGCGGAATGCTGTCGAGGATGAAACGACCGATGGTCTTGTTCTGTGCAGCCATAGGACGCTCGCCTTGCAGCACGTGGATTTCAACCGAAGGCTGGTTGTCGGCAGCGGTCGAGAAGACTTCCGACTTGCGGGTCGGGATGGTGGTGTTGCTCTCGATCAGCTTGGTCATCACGCCGCCGAGGGTCTCGATACCGAGGCTCAACGGGGTCACGTCAAGCAGCAGCACGTCCTTCACTTCGCCAGTCAAAACGCCACCCTGGATGGAGGCGCCGATGGCCACCACTTCGTCGGGGTTGACGCCCTTCGAAGGCTCCTTCTTGAAGAAGTCGCGGACGATGTTCTGGATGGCAGGGATACGGGTTGAACCACCGACCAAGATGACATCATCGATGTCGTTGACGGTCAGACCAGCGTCTTGCAAGGCGCGACGGCAAGGCTCGATGGTGTCGTGGATCAGCTTGTCGGCCAACTGCTCGAACTTGGCACGGCTCAAGGTGCGGACCAAGTGCTGCGGGATGCCGTTGACAGGCATGATGTAAGGCAGGTTGATCTCCGTCTCGCTCGAAGAGCTCAACTCGATCTTAGCCTTTTCGGCAGCTTCCTTCAGACGTTGCAAAGCCATCGGGTCCTTACGCAGGTCGATGCCGTTGTCCTTCTGGAACTCTTCGGCCAGCCAGTTGATGATGACTTCGTCGAAGTCGTCGCCGCCGAGGTGGGTGTTACCGTTGGTCGACTTCACCTCAAACACGCCATCGCCCAATTCAAGGATGGAGATATCGAAGGTGCCGCCGCCGAGGTCGTACACAGCGACTTTCACATCGTTCTTTTTCTTGTCCAAGCCATAGGCCAAAGCAGCAGCCGTAGGCTCATTGATGATACGGCGCACGGTCAAGCCGGCGATTTCGCCAGCTTCCTTGGTGGCCTGACGCTGGGCGTCGTTGAAGTATGCAGGCACCGTGATAACGGCTTCGGTGACCGTCTGTCCGAGGAAATCCTCAGCGGTCTTCTTCATCTTTTGCAGCACCATGGCAGAGATTTCCTGCGGGGTGTATTGCTTGCCGTCGATGTCGATACGAGGCGTGTTGTTGGGGCCTTGCACGACTTTGTAAGGCACACGGCGCATCTCGGCACCTACCTTGTCGTAGGTCTCGCCCATGAAACGCTTGATGGAATAAACGGTACGCAGCGGGTTGGTGATGGCCTGACGTTTGGCAGGCTCGCCGACCTTACGCTCGCCGCTGTCGGTGATGGCGACCACGGAAGGGGTGGTGCGGTGGCCTTCGCTGTTGGCGATGACAACCGGCTCGTTGCCTTCCATAACGGCCACACATGAGTTAGTTGTACCTAAATCGATACCAATGATCTTTGACATTTCTTTGTTCTCCTATTTTTATTTGTTACTTATTTTGTTGTCTAATCGCGGTTGCATACGAATTGCAACGGCCTCAACTTGTCAATCTTTGTGCCAAAGCAAAAAACTGACAAAATGTCAACATTTTGGGTTTTTGGCCGTTTTTGGCTCCTTTCTTCTTGCCATTTCGGGATTTTTTTGTACCTTTGCACCCTTATTTTTCAAAAAATCACCCTTTATCATGAAGAAATTAACTGCTATCATAATCTGCCTGTTATTGTCATCCGTTGCCTTCTCGCAAGAAAAAGAAGGCTTTTTTAAACGTTGGAGAAACAACCATACTGTTCACGACACCGTATATATTTATGTGCACGACAACGACACCATTGTGGTTGACAACGCAGAGGAAGACGACGAAGAAGACGAGGAGTTCTCGGAAGGCATCCCGGTCCCTGTCGACACGCTCAATACCAAAAACAGATATCAAAAGGTGGTGCTCTTCGACAATGGCACTTGGCTGTACTACAATATTGAGCGTCCCGAGATCCCGGATTCCATCAGTAGCGACCATTGGGAGACGCAATGGGTGCATACCTATCGCGACATTGCTTTGAACGACCTTCCCGATTCGGTTACGCTCCGCTTGGTGGATTCGGTGCATCGTTTCTGCATCCCGCATCCTGGCCCTGTCACATCCCAATTCAAGTTCAGGTGGCACCGTCCCCATAGGGGTGTCGACATCGGCTTGCACATGGGTGATGTGGTGTATGCTGCCTTCGACGGCATCGTGCGTGTGGCTCTCCCGACATCCATGACGGGCGGTTATGGCAATGTGTTGGTGATTCGTCACTTGAACGGCTTGGAGACTTATTATGGCCATCTCTCAAGCTATATCGTGAAGAGCGGTGATATTGTGAAGGCTGGCGAGCCCATTGGCTATGGTGGCTCTACGGGACGTTCCACAGGACCTCATCTCCATTTGGAAACACGTTATATGGGCCAGAGCTTCGACCCAGAGCGCATCTTCGACTTGGAGAATGGCACTTTGCGTTGCGAGGAGTTTGTGCTGCACAAGCACTATTTTAACATCAACTCGCATTATGGTCAAACCGATGCACAGTCGCTGGCAGCTTCGAAACAAGCCCCGCAAGAAAGAGGCGGAGGAAGTGGAAGCGTCAGCAAGGCGAAGAAATCCTATCACACTGTGAAGAAGGGCGAAACCCTGGGCAAGATTGCCAAGAGATACGGCACCTCAGTGAACAAGATTTGCAAACTGAATGGTATTAGAGCCAATAAGGTGCTGAAAGTCGGACAAAGAATCAGAGTGAAATAAAAACAAAACCCCGAAAGCTACGGCTTCCGGGGTTTTTCTTTTCAACGCATCCAGCTTATTTCATCCAGGCCTCGACGTCCTCCAGCTGCAAAGCTGGGATGTCGAGTTTGTTCTTCTTGCGCAAGCCGTTCAGCTTTTCGCGCAATGCGGAGGGCTTCTCTGCCTTCAGTTGCTCGATGGTGTTGTAGCCATTGGTGAGCAACAAGGTCGCCCAAGTCTCGGCCATACCCAAGGCCATGAAGTCTTCCTTGGTGGCGTTCTTCACGACCTTCTCGGGACGCATCATCGGGAACAGCAGCACCTCTTGGATGGTGGTCTGACCCGTGAGCAGCATCACGAAGCGGTCGATGCCAATGCCCATTCCCGAGGTTGGAGGCATACCATATTCCAATGCGCGCAGGAAGTCCTGGTCGATGAACATGGCCTCGTCGTCGCCGCGCTCGCTGAGTTTCATCTGCTCCTCGAAGCGTGCACGCTGGTCGATGGGGTCGTTCAGCTCAGTGTAGGCGTTGGCCAATTCCTTGCCGTTGACCATCAGCTCGAAGCGCTCGGTCAGTTCGGGGTTGTTGCGGTGACGCTTGCAGAGCGGCGACATCTCCACGGGATAGTCGGTGATGAAGGTGGGCTGGATGTAGGTGCCTTCGCACTTCTCGCCGAAGATTTCGTCGATCAGTTTACCCTTGCCCATCGTTTCGTCCACCTCGATGCCGAGTTGCTTGCACACGTCGCGCAGCTGGGCTTCGTCCATACCCGTGATGTCGATGCCGGTCTTCTCCTTGATGGAGTCAATCATCGTAATGCGCTTGAAGGGACGCTTGAAGCAGATTTCGTTGTCGCCAACTTTCACGGTATCAGTGCCTAACACCTCCGTGACAGCGCGTTCAATCATGGCCTCAGTGAAGTCCATCATCCAGAGGTAATCCTTATAGGCCACATAGATTTCCATTGCCGTGAACTCGGGGTTGTGGGTGCGGTCCATGCCCTCGTTGCGGAAGTTGCGCGAAAACTCATACACGCCTTCGAAGCCGCCCACGATGAGGCGCTTCAGGTAAAGCTCATCGGCGATGCGGAGATACATCGGGATGTCCAAGGCGTTGTGGTGCGTGATGAAAGGACGCGCCGTGGCACCGCCCGGGATGGCTTGCAGCACTGGCGTTTCCACTTCGAGATAGCCGCTCTCGTTGAAGAAACGACGGATGCTGTCGATGATGCGGGTGCGAGTGATGAAGATGTCCTTCACCTTGTCGTTCACCACGAGGTCGACGTAACGCATACGGTAGCGCAACTCGGGGTCATTGAATTCGTCGTACTTCACGCCGTCCTTCTCCTTGACGATGGGCAGCGGCCTCAGCGACTTGCTCAGCACCGTCAGTTCCTTGACATGTACCGAGATCTCGCCCATCTGCGTGCGGAAGGCGAAGCCTTTCACGCCGATGAAGTCTCCAATGTCGAGCAGACGCTTGAACACCGTGTTATACAAGGTCTTGTCCTCCTCGGGGCAGATCTCGTCGCGCTTGATATACAGTTGGATGCGGCCTTTCGAGTCCTGCAGCTCGCAGAACGAGGCGGCGCCCATGATGCGGCGGCTCATGATACGGCCCGCGAGGGTGACCTCTTGGAATTGGTCGGGGTTGTTGTCGTCAAATTGGTTGAGGATGTCCGTGGTGAACACGCTCACGGGGAACGCGGCCTGCGGATACGGGTTGATGCCGAGCTTGTAGAGTTCGGCCAACGAATTTCTTCTGATTTGTTCCTGTTCGCTTAACATGATGCGTTGAAATTTTGTGCAAAAGTACGAAAACGATTGATACCCTTGGAAACAAATCTTTCAAAAACAATTACAATTGTTTCGGTGGAGTAAAATTATGATAGGATAACCCAAGACATATGTTGAATTGCAAAGTGTTTTAATTTACTGCATTTTGCACAAGTCTAATTGCCAAACAATAATAACGAGAACTCCAATCGAATGGATGTTAGTATTTGTGAGCATACATTTTAACAAGCGAACAATCAAATGATTGTGCAATATCAGAAATGTTGCCAATACGGATTTCTAATGGTTTTCCTGAATTTATCACATCGTCTAACACAAGGTATCGTAACTCGTTCTGCCCTCTATATCTTACCGGTTTCATAAATGGGCTGATTGGTTTATAATTTGCGAGTGTCGGTCTATAATAACTTACAGGTTGGCACCAAAAACGCCCTTTATAATGTTTGTTCAGTTCATTAATTAATCGTGTATTAAACTCTTTATGATTCTTTATGAGTGCAACCTTAAAGTCTTGGATATCCGTATCGGCCAATCTCGTAAAATCTCTTGTATCAATAATGAGTTCGTACAGGTTCTCACCGACCTGTTTGGTTTCCTTGACTTTTGGTGTGTCTTTATTGTTAATGTGCCATAGACAAAAAAGTTTCTCTTCCAGCATAGTGCTTCGATAGCATACAATTTTTCCTTTATGAACTACACCGGCACCCTCGTATTTGTCGCCTTGTTCGTCATTCTGTGATTGCCTGAAATAGTCAGTACAATTCATATATATCAATCCTTCATCTATGAATTTTTGTATATGTTCAGCTTTTCCGAATTTCATTACAAAAAGGGATTGAGGAGGCTTTAGCGTTTTTGACATGGTTGTTGTATTATTAAAAATCCGTATAAATATCCTTTGTTTTGCTTAATGCTTCTTGGATATTGTCATATTGTGCTCTTAAAACATCTACCATTGTTTTTCCTTTAACCATTCTATCAATATAGTCGATGTTAGTTTCTATTCGGATTTTCTCAACGCCTATTTGCAACATCGTAAGTAAATTGTTTTTTGAAACATAGTATAATGGATAAACAGAATAAACGGTTATGTTTGCACCAATGTATGTTTCATAGTCAAGAGGTCCTATTTGTTCGATATTCTCTAAAGTGATTATACTATTATCAGATAACTTAATCAGGAGCTTTCTCCCTTCATCAATTTGCACCTTCTCATGAACACATAATTGAATACCCCAAATTGTATCATTATTACTAACAACACAACTCAAAGACATTCCGATGCCAGTTTCTGTAATGACACCCCAAAAATTTTGTTTTCCGTATATTATAGTCTGTTGTTCGGTGCTAATGTATCTTTTCCCATCACTTTCTGCCTTGTCCATTACTATTTTTTGAGCATGTAAGGGAAATAAATAGCAAACAAAAAGTAACGTAATCATTGTTTTTTTCATCTTATTTCTATGCCCGTTTTATTCTGTCGGCTCGTCAGTGTAAGTATAAGTTTTAGATGGTTGCAAAGATAGTCATTTTCGGGCTGATAACCCAAGTTCCAGTGGATTGTAAATTCGCTAGTTTCTGAATAAAAAGATTTATTATCCGATAACACATTATATTTCAATTTTATACAATCACTTGGTTACCTCCACAATCTTCTCCCCTAATGCCTGCTGAATCATTGCAATGGTTTTGCAGGTGAAGTTGTGGCCAAACATAAACCATCTTGAAACTTCAGACTCTTTTTTACCAGTCAGTCGAGCCAAATCGCGCTTGGTCATCCCTTTACTTTGGATGATCTCATAGATACGCTCCGAGATGCTGAAATTCAGGTCAAAAGCGGCTCGCTCTTGCGGAGTAATGCTTGCCGTTACTTCTTCCAAAATGGGAGAATAATACTTTATATTTGTGTCGGATTCCATCAAGAGCAAAGGTAAAACTTTTTCTTGACATATTTAACACATATGCGAAATATTTTCATTTTAATTATATCATGGTTTTCAACCAATGCGAAATTATTGTAATTTTGACCCCCGAAAACAAAGGAAATGCAGTTCAAAGACATCATAGGACAATCCGCCGTAAAGCAAAGGCTCATCGCGAGCGTGAAAGAGAACCATGTCTCTCACGCCCAGCTCTTTCTAGGCCCTGCGGGAAGCGGAAAATTGCCTTTAGCCTTGGCATACGCTCAATATATCCTCTGCCCGAACCGAACCGAAACCGATAGTTGTGGTGTCTGCCCGACTTGCCAGAAAATGCAAAAACTGGTGCACCCCGACCTGCATTTCGTCGTGCCGACAGCCACCACAAAAAAGATAAAAAGCAATCCTGAATCCGACCTCTTTATGGAGGAATGGCGCGAGTATGTCGTTCAGAATCAAGGCTATGTGGACACTTCAAGTTGGTACACTTTCCTTGATGTGGAGAACAAACAGGGCTACATGTCGGTGCGCGACGCGGCTTCATTGCTGCGCAAGCTGAGCATGAAATCCTATGAGGGCGAGTACAAAATCGCCATCATCTGGATGGCGGAGAAGATGCGCGTCGACACAGCCAACAAGCTGCTGAAACTCCTTGAGGAGCCACCTGAGAAGACCGTTTTCCTGCTCATTGCCGAAGATCAAGAGGAATTGTTGGCCACCATCAAGTCGCGCACAGCGTTGGTCAAGATACCCGCCATTGAAACCCATGCGGTTGAGAAAGCCCTTGTAGAACGCCTGCATTGCCAACCCAACCAGGCCCACGACGCGGCCATGATTTCAGAGGGCAACTGGATTACAGCCTGCCATTCGGTGCAAGACTCGGAAGAACACAAGTTTTTCTTCACCACCTTCCAGCAGTGGATGCGCCTCTGCTTCCGTGCCGCCTATTCCGAACTGATTGACTTCTCGAACAACATCAAAACGCTAGGACGAGAAAAACAAAAGGAATTGCTGGAATATGGCTTGTGCATCATCCGCAATTCGCTGTTGTTCAACAACAACCTCGCGGAAATCGTAATGTTGCCCAATGATGAAAAGACCTTTAACTCGAAGTTTGCGCCTTTTGTCAATCCTGCCAATCTGTCACAAATTGCCGAGCTTTTCGAGGAGGCCATGCGCCAAATCGAGCGCAACGGCTATGCGCCGCTCATCTTTACAGACGTGAGCTTTAAAATGGTGGGATTGCTGAAGAAGAAATAGGTTATTCAGGCTTTTGAAGTCATGTCATCCCTACGTCGGACAGTGCGGTGGCATGGGATCTATGACTTCAAGAGCCGTTCTTTAAGGTTATTGCTTCTTGAACCGCCTCTCATAGATTCCATCCTACACACATGCCAACGCTGGAATGACATGAGAGGCTATCTATTACGTACTTACTCCAAGACCTCAATCGTCCCCATTTCAAACTGAATGGGGTTGCCAGCCTCGAAGTAGCGTACATCGTGCAACACCTTGTCAAAGACATAGTTCTGAATGAGCACAAAGTCCTTGCCGCCTTCGATGAGGGCATACATGCGGTCATGGTCAACGTCGCCATAATCACCGCCGAAGTCGGTCACGCCGTTCAGCACCAACTTCTTGAAGGTCTTCATGTCCTGTGTGTTGCCGTCCTTGTTCGTCACGACAACATAATGCACGTATGGCGAACCTGTGATAGAATCAATGCGTTCCTGTTCCATCGTGTTGGTAAACAAAGCCTCAAAACGGAGGTCGTTGAACGATGACATGAAGTTGATGACTTTCAGCGTATCGTACGGCAGTTCCTTGTTGTCGCAAAGGCGCGTCAGCTTATATTGGTGCTTACCCATGTTATCGATGCGGAAACTGCCTTCAGGGTCTTCGTTGAAATCAATTTCAACCGATTGAATGTCAGCCATATTCTCATGGAAAACGGTATGGTCGCGCCAGTCGTCAGGATTGGCGGTGAAACGCGTCGTGATGAAGCCACGGAAACTGGGAATGTAGACGATATAAGCCTTGTCCGCACCTTCTTTCAGCATAAACGTACCGCTGCTATCCATGGTGGCATCGCCCACATAGAACACCTTAGTCCGTTTCTCGTGGTAGAACATCTTGATTTTGTTGAACAAATTGATACGCGGCACGTTCTGATAAATCTCCACCTTGGTGCTCTGCGAGGCCAATTGCTTCACGATATTGTCGTGGCTTGCCTTCGAAACCGGCATCTTGATGCGGATTTTATAAAGCGTGGTCAGAAGGTACTGCACCTGCTTGGGATGGGCCTTGTAAGTACCGTTGAGCACCCAACCTTGTGGCCCACGTTCAAGCAAAGACTCACGCTCCTTTCGGTCGGCTAAATAGATTTTGGTGACGGAAGCCGTGTCCCAAACCTGAAAATCGGAATCCTCGCCTCGATTGGTCGAAATATAACGGTTGTTCCATATCAAAATGCCCGCGATGACCACCAACAGGGCGGTGATAATTATCGTTATTCGATTGTTTTTCTTCATATTGGATTACTTTTTACTGTATTTCTTCTTTCTAATAAAGGCCATGACAAACCCCAAAGCAATAATGACGGCAATAGGCAACAACGTGTTGATAACCTGCCACTTGGTTCTTTCTTGGTTGATTTTCGTCATGTCCAAAAGACGCACCTTCAGCTCACGTGAACGGATGTCAATCAAGCCTTCACCGTCCACTAAATAATTGATGGCGTTTTCGATGAATTCTTTATTGGCGTAAGTGTTTTGCGTGTATTGGTCGAAACCCAAAGGTAAAGGCCTGCGCGTTCTGATGTCAATCTGATTGCGGATGATGTCGCCATCAGCCACCACAATCATGGCGGTGGGCTTGCTTTCTTCCATGAAGTCAGTGGCTTGGTCGTCAACGATTTCCTGAGGGATGCGGTTGGCATACAACGACGGAAAACTGCCTTTCAGCAAATAAGCCACATTCTTTCCCTTCGAACTGAACATACGTTTATCGGGCGACTGGCGCAACATGGACAAAGTGATGAAGACCGGTGCCCCCGACACTTTGGTATAATCCGAAGTCTTGAGCAATGGAATCTGGTCAATACCGATAGCCGAAGTCGTGGCATCCATCGAGCTAACGAAATCCGCCCTGATGGCGTTCATATTGCGCACCATAGGATGATTGGATGCAGCCTGCAACAGCGGGAAATAAAACCAGCGGAAGAACTCCAATTGTGCCTGACCCGCCACTTGTCCGGTTCGGATGGGCAAGGCAGCACAGGTCAAGTCGAGCAACAGGTCGCGGTTGAGGCGCACACCATATTTGAAAAGCATGTCGTCAAGATTGAGGTCTTGCTCCAATCCGATGGTAGACTCCTGATTTTGAAGGCTGTCCATCGTGGCAAGCACCGGCTCCACTAACCACAACACCTTGCCGCCGTGCATGATGTATTGGTCGATGAGGAATTTGTCGCGCTCATCGAAAGGCTGCGTGGGTTTGGCAATGATGATGGCATCAAAGGAAGGGAAGGCCTTCACATCTTGATCTTCGTTTTGCGTGCGGTGTATCAGCGCATCGATTTTTCCGTTGATTTCCACACGGCCTACGTTGTAGTTTTGCGCCAAAGTCTGGGCAATGTCGTAAACATCTTGCTCGCCCAACTCGCCATGACCTTCGATGAAAGCAATGTTAGGTTTCATCAGGCGGGTCACCTTCTTCACTGCATCAATTAAGCGAAATTCAAGGTTCTGCATCGAGGCATTCAAAGCATCCTCCGATGACTGTCCCAACTGATTTTCAAGCAAATCGATGGCGATTTCAGTGTTGTTACGGTAGCTCACCAAAGCACCTGGCCAGATGACCAACTCTTGTGAAGAGCCGTCACTGTTGCGAACGCTTACATTGGTCGGATTCAGGCCCGCCATGTACAATTGAGTGCCTACCTCTCTGATTTCCGCTGCATCGTTGCTCTCTGTAGGGTTAATAAACTCATAATCAATATACTTTGAATAGGCGCGAAACTCGTCAAGCATCTCCTTGGTCTCGCGGCGCAGCTTCTTGAACCCTGCCGGAAAATCGCCTTCGAGATACACCTTGAAATACACATAGTCGTCAAGGCCGTTGAGGATTTCCTTCGTCGTGGGCGACAAAGTGTATCGTTTCTCACTCGTCAAGTCTAAGCGGGTGAACACGTATGAGCCAATCACATTGACTAAAATGACAATCGCCACCGTAACAAGAAAAGCGACGATTTGGTTCTTTTTCAGATTCTTGCGTTTGTTTTCCATCACTCACCTCCTTACCATTTGCGGCTTGACAAAACCAGTTTCGTCGCACTGAGAAACAGCGCAATCACACTCAGGAAATACAACACATCGCGCGTGTCGATGACGCCACGGCTCAGCGAACTATAGTGGGCGTTCATACCCAACTGCTGGATGAACAAGTCGATGCGACCAAACAGCGAAAGCGAGTAGATAAACTCAAAGCCAATCAACAGAAATCCACAGAGAAACACTGAGATAATGAAGGCAAGTATCTGATTGTTGGTCAGCGAGCTACAGAACACGCCAATACTTACAAAACTCGAACTCAGCAGGAAAAGTCCGATGTAGGAGCCCCAAATACCGCCGCTATCGAGGTTGCCAGGGGGAAGTCCCAGACGATAGACTGAATAATAATAGATGAAAGTCGGTATCAGTGCCAACACGACGAGCGCCACACCCGCCAAGAACTTGGCCCAAATGATTTGCCAGTCCGAAAGTGGTTTGGTGACCAGCATCTCGATAGTGCCTGTGCGGTTTTCCTCGGCAAAACTGCGCATCGTCACGGCTGGCACGAGAAAAAGGAAGACCCAAGGCGCAAGGATAAACAAACTATCGAGGTTGGCATAGCCATAGTTCAGCACGTTGAAATCGCTTTGGAACACCCACAGAAACAGGCCAGTGATGAGCAGAAACACCACAATCACCATGATGCCGATCAACGAGCTGAGGAAGTTGCTGATTTCTTTCTTGAAGAGAGCGTACATACGCAATAAGATTTGGGGTGCAAAGATAGTGAAAAATGTTTTCACCGCAACGCTACTGCAACATCATTGTACCGAATACATTTCCATCGTCTCTTTGCTACTTTTATCCAAAATATAGGGCAAAAATCATAAAATTCTATCCAAAATACTACCCGAAACCAAAATTCCACCCGAAAAACTGGCTGTTTCTACCAAAATACCACCCAAAAATTCGGTTCGTTCGGATTTGCAATCTGAACGTATTGAATATCAGCATTTGTAATGCAATTTTTCGGCAGGCGGTGATATGCAATGGAACCTTTACCGACAAAACACGAATTCCGAACAAAACCCCAGCGGGGCGACAGGAAAAACAAAGAAAGCCACCCCTTCAGATCCATTTCAGAACCTTTGGGATGGCTTACAACACTATACCGTTGTTTGGTTATTGAAACACAAGTGATGCTGTTTTAGTAAGAGATGGACCACCAGGAGGAGTGACAACTACCGTACAAACATCATATACACCAGAATAAGAACCAGGCACATGTAATGTAGCATCAAAATAAGGATTATCTGTTTGAATGGTCTGACTCTGTGAATTAGTATAACCATCCGTTCCAACAATGCTCATCGTAATTAGAGTACCAATTGGAAGACATGAAAGGTGAGCAATTGCTTCATAACCCTGATAAGCCACTGGCGCTGAAGGTATCAATTCAAATGAATTAATAGCTGGATTACCACCGCTATCTACATAAAGAGGACTTGGATTCAAATTACCATATTCATACCAAATCCCCGTTCCATAAACATCATGAGGTAATGCGTTCAAAACCGGAACCAATTTGATTGGATCTGTCCAATTATAATCAAGATTTCTAAAAAACTCACAAAATCCATCGCTTAAACTCGGTGCTCCAGGAGCAGGAGAATAGCCCAAAGTATTACAATAGAATGTAAGAGCAGCACTAACACCTTCACAAACTACAAGAAAAGCTGCTGCTGCTGGTGCAGAGACACCAGCCGAAGCAATGGCTGCAGATATTGAAATACAAATGTATTGCATTCCTGCAGGACCTGCACCTTCTATTAATGTACATACATTATTTACTGTTCCTAACACCTCATTACAAATGTCAGCTACATTAATATGATGGTGCTCAAAAAGACCATCAGGAATTGTATAACGGTACTTATTATCAACCACATGAGTACATGGCAAAGATCCAATATACATATCATATACACCAACTGCTTTATAAACATTCACCCAATACGTTCCATGGGCTTGCATACCACCGCATGCAGTTCCGTAAAGAAAACCTTGTGCTGTTTTTGTACTACAATGATCAGATTCATTCTTTATTTTTGGGTTACTATCTATTGTCATTGAAGCACTACCGTTTCTTGTATTTGAAGGATGTGACATCCTTTCCTGTCTACCTTCATCAAAATAGACTATCGTATTCAATTGCTCCCCTGTTTCGGGATAAATCAGCGTTAAGGCCGCGGAACTTTCATCAAGCCATTCAAGCAACATTCTCACACCATTTGGCGCAACATAGTCAATTGGACGATTTTGCTCATCAAACTTAATGACTGTACGACCTTCAGCATCATGTTGGTGGATGATTAATTCTCGTACATTTATAGGTATCGCATTGGCATCTTTGTCACCATACACCATAATACTGTCATGGTTTTGGGTATAAATCAATGCAATAATTTGGTCGTATGGATTAGTGCTACCATAAACTTGGTAATAACTCGATTCACCTTCAATTTCGATGGTATTCAAGCACTTGATGCCATTACGAACCACTTCAGCCAATCCACTATCCATCTCTTTAGTAGCAAGAATTTCTTCACCGTCAAGTACTTCCATCGTAAAGCCTTGGGCCAAAGTACCTACTGGCAACACAATGAAGAATTCAGATGCTGTAGTAGCGGACAGAATCACATCACAAGTCAATGTGATTACATTTGTTCCTGTATTGCCATCCGCTGGAACTAACACAGGCTCGTCAACCGTGCAGTCAACCACTTCAAAGGCTCCATTGAGTTTCTCATTTTCATCACAGGATGTGATTCGAATGCCATCGATGTGGACATTGTCTCCTTCAAGTCTGATGCCCAAACCACCACAAAGGTTTTTGAAAGACAAATTTTCATTGTCAGAACACGCCACCATCGGGTTAGCACCATTCGCAAAAGTGCCGACACTCATGCCTAGGTTTTGAGTTGAAGGCAAATCAAAACTCACCTTATTACCATTAAATACAGCACTTGAAGGATAAGCTGCTTTGAAAGGTACTGTCAAATCAAATTCGTCTGATGTGTTGAATATTCCGTTTGTAGTACCTGCACCCGATTGAAGATTGAAAACGGAGGTCTCTCCATTACCATTGGCTATTACAATCTGGTCACCCGATAGCCATTTAATCTGTCCGTTTGCTGGATTAAGGGCCGTCTTTGCATCGCCTTGTCCTCCTTGTTGTTCAATTGAAGCTGTAAAAACAGCTTTTCCAGCTTCTTTCTTGTCTTTGTTGCACGAAAAGAGCATGAAAAGGCTCATTAACGCGACCATTGTTAATGTCAATTTTTTCATAGTACATTGATTTTAAGGCCAATTAATATCGGTCATGTTCATACTTTCCGTTCCGCCTCTTGTGCCATCTGCAGAGCTGCACAAAATGCCTTGTGTCTCGATTTCTATGATCTCTGCTTTCGGAGATTCATAGATTTGCCCTTTCGGGCTGTTACCAAAATACTTCATTGATTTGTTTGTCTTTTGTTTTGCCTTCAAGACTCAAAAAGGCATGATTCATCATAGGCAAAGAGAGCGGAGCCTCCCAAACTTATCCTTATTTCCGACTGTTGGGCTTGCACTCCCGTAAAAAAAGAAACACTGGATAGGGGACTGCTCCACTGTATATGAATGTATTAGGAAATACAATCATAACAGTGAAAGCAATCATTTTTCCCTTTATCCTCTTTTTTACAATTGTGAGTGTGCAAGTTCACAGTCGAGGAACAAAGCGAAGAATGCGCTTTCTCTGGCCAAATCGATTTCTCCCGAATTGGCAGGGGCAAAAATAGGAAAATCTTTTGATTCGACCATACGAAGTGGGTCAAATTTTCGATTTGGTCAAGAGAAAAAGCAGAAATCTTCATATCGTTTTCCAAGAAACACTATCTTTGCAGCGGAAAAGTTCCGAAACAGCCGTTTCGGAAATGATGGTTTCTTATATAAACAACAGACAATCATGAAATTCTACGATAGGGAGCAGGAGATTGATTTTCTGCAAAATACAGCTGAACAAGCAAAGAAAAACGCAAGATTCACAGTGGTCACAGGAAGGAGGCGCATCGGAAAAACCTCCCTCATTGCAAAAGCATACGAGAATATGCCTTTCGTTTATTTTTTTGTCGCCCGCAAGGCAGAGAGCGACCTTTGCGAGAATTTCCAAGATGAGATGGAGCAAAAGCTCGGTATTCCCATACTTGGCAGAAGCCGTAAGTTTGCCGACCTATTCGAATACCTCATGAAACTCTCCGTCAATCAGAGCTTCACGCTTGTCATAGATGAGTTTCAAGAGTTTTTCAAGGTCAACAAAGCCATCTACAGTGAGATGCAAGACATTTGGGACCGTTATGAAAAGCAATCCCATATCAACTTGCTTGTATGTGGCTCGGTTTACTCGATGATGCAGAAAATCTTCAAAGACAAGAAAGAGCCACTCTATGGCCGCAGTACCGGCGAACTTAGGGTACAGCCTTTCCGCCCCTCCGTTCTGAAGGAAATCATGTCGGATGTCCATCCCGGTTACTCAAAAGAGAGTCTCCTTGCCCTGTTTACCTTTACTGGTGGGGTGGCCAAATACGTACAGCTTCTCGTGGATGCAGGAGCCATTACCAAAGATGCCATGATTGACTACATCATTGGACCCAACTCCACCTTTATCTCCGAAGGAAAGAATAATCTCGTGGAAGAGTTCGGAAGGGATTATGGTGTCTATTTCTCTATCCTCTCTTGCATAGCGCGGGGAAAGAATACACGTTCGGAAATAGAGGATGTGATTGGGAAAGAGGTAGGGGGCTATCTAACCAATCTGGAGAAGGAATATGAATTGATTCGCAAGAGACAGCCTCTGTTTGAGAAAAGCGGAACAAAAAATGTCAGATATGAAATTGTCGACGTTTTCTATTGCTTTTGGTTCCGTTTCATTTTTAAGTACAGCTATATCCTTGAAATTGAAAACTATGCCAAGGTTCGTGAGATTGTCAGGCGAGATTATGAAACCTTCAGCGGTCTGATGCTGGAACGCTATTTCCATAGGATTGCCGTTGAATCGGGCCAATGGACTCGCATAGGTCGATGGTGGGACCGCAAAGGAGAGAACGAGATAGACATGATTGCGGAGGATGAACTGTCGGGCACTGCCACATTTTTCGAGATCAAACGACAAGCATCCAATATTAATCCAACCGAATTGCAATCCAAAACCGAAGTCTTTCTGAATTCCACACGACAGTTCCATGGATACCACATCGCTACACGAGGTCTCTCAATGGACGACATGTAAGCCTTTATTCCCTTATCTGTTTTGAGAAAATATTTCTATTTTTGCGGGTATTACGACGAAAAATAATAATGAATCGGCTATTCTCATCTTTTCTCCTTATAACCATAATCTTTCTCCTCTGCCAATGTCAACCGAAAGAAGAGATATTGACTTGCGAGGAACTTTATCAAGAGTTTCAGCAACCCATTTCAAAATATCATCCCTTCGTACGCTGGTGGTGGAACGGTGATAAAGTGGAGGCCGATGAATTAGTACGCGAGTTACGCCTCTTAAAAGAAGCCGGCATTGGTGGTGTGGAAATCAATCCCATTGCCTTCCCTTCTTATTGTGACAGCCTTGACAAACCTTCCTTGCAATGGCTTAGTCCTGAATGGGTTGACATGTTGAAGGTCTGCTTCGACGAGGCTGACTCTTTAGACATGACTTGCGATCTGCTCGTAGGTTCAGGCTGGCCTTTCGGAGCCGAGTTCCTCAAGGAAGACGAGCGGGCACAAATCGTGGTCAATTATGCGGAAACAGTGACTGGCCCAACTACGTTGACAATTATCCGCGACAGTCTTTGCGCCAAAGCTATGCCTAAGGTGAGCTCGCCCTATAAAGGCAACACCAAAGAGCTGATGCTGCTGCGGCTTTATCCGAATCCAGCTACTTCTATTGATGATGGTATTACCATTTGGTCGGCCCAAAGCAAGGTCCCTGAGCCTGTCGAAGGGCCGATTGATAGCACCTTTACCATCGAAGTCCCCGAAGGGGAATACACTTTGGCCGCTTTGGTGAAAATCAATGGATTCTTGGAGGTCATCAACGGTGCACCTGGCGCAGCGGGACCTGTGCTCGACCACTTCAATGCCGAGGCGGTCAACCGATACCTTTATAATATGTCGGACAAGATTGAGGCACAAATTGGGCCGCTGAAGGGCAATATCCGCGCCTTGTTCACCGACAGCATGGAGTTGGAAGGTGCCAATTGGACAAACGGCATGGCCGAGGAGTTCCAAAAACGTTACGGCTACGACATCACCGAATGGTTGCCTTTCATCCTCTTCAAGATTGGATCCATGGGCAGTGCACTCAACTACAATCTCGTGGTGCCCGTGACGGAAGACTTCCAAAAGGAAATGCAGCGGGCACGTTATGATTTTGAGGACTTCAAGGCCCAGCTGATGCAAGAACGTTTCACCAACACTTACCTTGCATGGTGTCACCAACTTGGCGTGAAGGCTCGCGCTCAGGCCTATGGTCGCGGCTTTTATCCTTTGGAAAATGCCATGGGCTACGATATTCCCGAGGGCGAATCATGGACCACGAACTGGCTGCGTCATAAACCCGGCGAGGAAATGTCAGAGACCGACTACCGCCGTGGTCGCGCCTATACGATGGTCAACAAGTTCGTGTCGTCGGCAGCACATTTGGCTGGCAACCGCACCGTAAGCTGCGAGGAGATGACCAATACATACACCGTCTTCAATATGACATTGGAACAGCTGAAAATCGGCGGTGACCAAAGTGCCATGTCGGGTATTACCCACAGCGTCTTTCATGGCTTCAACTACTCGCCCAACCTCGAAGCACCTTTCCCTGGCTGGGTACGCTATGGCGCCTACTACAGCGACAACAACAACTGGTGGCCCTATTTCAAACAATACAACGACTACAAGGCACGGCTCTCCTACGCCTTGCAGCATGGCACTTATTATGCCAACATTGCCATCCTCAATCCCGAAAACGACATGTGGAGCACCATCGGGATGCAAAACGAGCCTTTCCCCAACACCACCCGAGCCCCTTACAAAACCCTCATTTGGGAGGCCATCAACAAATGCGGTGGCGGTGTGGACTATGTGAGCGAAAATATCATCAACCAGTCCACTGTCAAGGAGGGCAACCTTTACTTCAACCAAAGGAAATACAACACACTCATGCTCATTGATGTGGAGAGTTTGCACCCCGAAACCGCCGAGCAACTGCTGCATTTTGTGGAGTCAGGCGGCAAAGTTTTATGCATCGACACGATACCTTATCAATCGTTAGGCCTAAGTAAAGACTACCGCAAAAACGACTCCCTCGTAAAGGCTACCATGGACAAAGTGATGCAGTATGAGGATTGTTTCGTTTTCGTCGAGCCGCCCAAAGAAGGCTTCATCCCTTGGTATGACAGCCTAATGAAAGCCGAACAACTCCCCCATTACCTCAACATTGAGAGCCCGGACCCCTTTGTGATGCAGAATCGTTACACCACGGACGATGGCAGCGAGATGATTCTATTGAGCAACAGCCACCGCTATCAGGCACACCAAACCAGAATCACCTTCAGCCAAGCCTTGACCCACAAACGCCAAGCCCAGATTTGGGACTTGCAGACGGGCGAACGTTTTGCCTTGCCGCTCGATGAAAATGGCAGTTATACCTTCGACTTGGGCCCTGTGGAATCAGTACTTGTCGTGTTTGAAAGTACTAAGCTTTCTGCCCATAGATTCCATTCGCACAATCCTCTGCAAGGAATGACATGGGCAGAAAGGTTAAACCTTCCGACCCGGCAGCCACTACACCAAAGGATAAAAGAAATACCATTTAACGACCTTTCAAATAATTGGGATGTAACCTTGTGCCACAGCCTGTTGCACGATACTATCAACACCCATTTTGATACCCTGTTCGACCTCAAAGACAGTGAAACTTACCAGCATTTCTGCGGCACCTTAATTTATCGGAAAATGATTGATGTGGGTGGAGACATTGCACGCAACGTTTCTACAATTTTGGATTTAGGCCTCGTGGAAGGCGTTTCCGAGGTGTTCGTCAACGGACAATCTACTGGCGTCCAATATTTTGGAATGCGGATATACGACATTGGCGATTACCTCCATGACGGAGCAAACGATATCGAAATCCATGTAACCACCACCATGGGCAACTATCTCAAGACTTTTAGCCGCGAGGAAAACCCGACCACTTGGATATATGTCAACCACCCCAAAAGAGACCAACCTTTACAACCCATGGGCTTACTTGGTCCAGTCAAGCTCCATCAATCTACAGCCCTGAAAGGGCGACACGACATCAACCCGATGCAAGCGCAGCGCAACGTCGGGCAACAAACAAAAACAACAACAAAATGAAAAAGCACCTCATCATCCTCTGTCTCTCCCTGCTAATCGGCCTCCAAGCCATAGCGCAAGACCCGAAACCCATCTACAACGCCTCGAAGTTCGGCATCCGTAGCGACGGCGTGACCATGAACACTCGCAGCATCCAGTTCGCCATCGACTGGATTGCGGAACAAGGCGGCGGCACCCTCCGCTTCTGGGTGGGCCGCTACCTGACAGGTAGCATCCACATGAAGTCCAACGTCACTATCGAGCTGGTCGAAGGTGCCGTGCTCGTCGGAAGCACCAATCCCTTCGATTATGACCGCCTCATCGCCACCAACGACCATGCCCTCATCCTGGCTGAAGGCGTCGAGAACATCCGACTCATCGGCTACTACAACAGCGGCGGTGTCATTGAGGGACAAGGCCGCGAGTTAGGCAACAACTGTACCGACCTCGTACACAAAGGTCTCATGAAAGACAAACTAAGCAATGACCGTGTAGGCGAAGGCTTCCGACCCAGACTGCTGATTTTCAGGGAGTGCAAGAATGTTGAAGTCGACAATGTGACTTTCCGCAACGCTGCCAACTGGGTCACCATGTACGACCAATGCGAGAATGTCAAGGTAAACAATGTGCGTATCCAAAGCACCGCCTTCTGGAACAACGACGGCATCGACATTGTCGACTGTGATGGCTTTGTGCTTACCAACAGCTATGTTGACGCGAGTGACGATGCTATCTGCCTCAAGTCGCACAGTGCCAAGAAGTTGTGTCAGAACGTGGAAGTGCGTAACTGTACGGCAAGAAGTAGTGCCAGCAGCATTAAGTTCGGCACCATGGGCGCAGGCGGATTCAAGAATGTGCGTATCATCAACAACACCGTCTACAACACCTATCGCAGCGCCATCACCATTCAAAGCGTCGATGGTGGTATCTGCGAGAACATCCTCGTAGATTCACTCTATGCCACAAACGTTGGAAACGCCATCTACCTCAACGTGGGCGCCCGCCGCGACAAGCAAAGTTTCATGGACGGTATCACCATCCGCAACCTTTATTGCGAAGTGGCCGCCACCAAACCCGATGCTGGATATGAATACGAAGGTCCCATCGAAGACTTGCCACGCAACATCTCACCTTGTGGCATCATCGGACTGAAAGACAGCAAGATAAAGAATGTCACTTTGGAGAACATCGAAATCATCTTCCCTGGTGGGGGAGACCCGCACTATGCCTGCGTAGGTCTTGACGAGTTGGACAAAGTGCCCGAGATGCCCAAGGCTTATCCAGAGTTCTCGCAACATGAAGAGTTGCCTGCATGGGGCTTCTTCATCCGCCATGTCGAGGGTTTAGTGATGAACAACATTACGCTAAAAGCCTTAAAGAAAGATTACCGTACCGCTATCGTCCTTGATGATGTCAGCAACCATAGCATTAGTGAACTCAAGGTAGAAGAGCCCGATGGAGCGCAAAAAGATGCCATTTTTGAACGCAAATGAGCCTTTGCTGTATTTTGGGAAATTCTTGTAAATCCACAAACCCATTTGAAAATCAACGAATTAAAAATGTAATAATCTTATTTTCAACTATTTATGAATAACCATTGATTTTTTTCTTATCTTTGCCTTCGATTTTGATATTGGAAAGACCAACAATAGCATAAATTTCAACGAATTATGTACCAAATTTTTAAAGACCAACTCGAGAAGTCAAAACTCATCATTTCCGGAGTGAAACGCAACCAACGCCTCGGTCGCGACGCAGGCGTGGAAGAAGGCGTAATGCAGAAAATGGAGGAAGACTGCAAGCGTTTGGAAGCCATTTCTGCTGAGATTGACAAACTTCAAGAAGAGCTCCGTAAAAAGAGCGATGAAGCCCACGATGCCTTGAACATCCTGAAAAACAGGACACAAACCGTCAAAAAAGCCATCAAAACAAAGTATGACCAAACTTGGTGGACCAAGTTCGGCATCCCTGACAGGAGATAATTCCTATGGATTATGAACCTAAACTGACCGCTTCGATTGAGGCGGTTTTTTTGTGCGGATAACTACCCGCTCCTCCCCTTTCAGCGTGGTGGCAAAAAGATAAACGGCATCGCCATCACCGATTTTCAAGGCTTTTCGCAACTCGGCCACCGAAAGCGGGAAATTACGCACGGCAATGCTGGCCTTATCCACATCAGGAAGCAAAGTCTGCTTCAGTTTTTTGTTATAATGTGCCCAGCCTTCCACCTCGAAAATGCGTCCTGGAAAGTCTGAAATTATTTGTTCTGAGGTATATAAATTGCTGTTTTTATGCAATTTGAACACATCGTATTGCTCAGTCAGCAACTTAAAGCAACCTGCTTTCAAAAGAGCAGGATTGGGTTCGTAAAGATATTTTGAAACGCCATCGGCAATGCTGCAAATGCAATTTCGTTCTTCTTGCATCGAGAATCTCACCTCGGGCTGATACGTCAAAAGATTGACACAAATAAATTGCACTTCGCCTTGATAATCACGTTCAAGAACGAAATCCAGTTCCTTGCATTCATTGGCGACAGCCACCACATGCACTTCTTTCACATGATGCAACTCCGTCAAAGCCTTGTTAAGGTCAAGCATGGGAGACAACTTAATCATCACACGTTCAGCCTTTTGGAGAAGCAAATCTTGCAAGGCACCAACATCAGGCGTACAATCGGCTATGGAAACGGTTTTATGACCATGTTCGTCTCTACGTGCTGGGTCGATGAAAATGCAATCTTTTGGCTCACAATGCTTCAGATATTCTTCGGCCGTTTCATTCCAAACCTTGATGTCGGCATCCAAGATAGAGAAATTATGCTTGGCCAAATCACAAAGCTCGGATTGCCGCTCCACATAATCAGTTTGCTGGAAATGCTGTGATATATAATAGGTGTCAACGCCCAAACCACCTGTCAGGTCAGCAAAACCTTGACCTTCAAACTGTTCGGCTTTATATTTCGCGCTGGCTTCCGATGAACACTGCTCTATGGAAAGGTGTACTGGAAACAACAAATCTTCGTTTTCCGCCCATTGCGGCACTTTTTTCTGCAAAAGCTGTCGGGCGGCAATTTGTCTCAAAGCCAAAGAAACGTCAGTGCCGACGGGTGCCTTTTTCAAGGCAAGCGTCGGCACATCAGCGTTCAGGTTTTCCCTGATGAACTGTTTGGTTATTTCGTTCAAAATCAGAACTTCTTCAGGTTCACTACCTCAAGGTCAGTGAGGAAACGCCACTCGCCACGAGGTAATTTGTACTTGTCGAGACCAGCAAACATCACACGGTCGAGCTTGGTCACTTCGTAGCCGAGGTGTTCGAAAATACGACGGACAATGCGGTTGCGGCCCGAATGGAGTTCGATACCTATGCTCTTCTTACTGTCGTCGTCTTGGTCGTAAGCAATGTTGTCGGCAGCAATGGGACCATCGTCTAATTCAATGCCTTCGGAAATACGCAACATGTCGTTCTTAGTCAAAGGCTTGTCGAGAATGACATGATAGAGCTTCGGAACCTCGCTGCTCGGATGGGTCAGCTTCTTGGCCAAGTCACCATCGTTGGTGAACAGCAACAGGCCTGTGGTCTGTTTGTCGAGACGGCCCACAGGATAGACACGCTCAGGGCAAGCATCCTTGACAAGTTCCATCACGGTGTCACGCTCGTATGGATCATCGGAAGTGGTGATATAGCCTTTAGGCTTGTTGAGCAGGATGTAACGGAGCTTCTCACGGTTGAGGGTCTGGCCTCCGTAAACCACCTTGTCATTGGTCTTCACCTTATAGCCCATCGTGGTAATCACTTCTCCATTCACCTCCACACAACCAGCCTTGATGAGGTCGTCGGCTTCGCGGCGCGAGCAAATGCCACAGTCGGCCAAATATTTGTTCAGGCGGATTTCGCCAGTGGCTTTCGGGCGGTCGTACAGCGGGTCTTTCTCGCGGACATAACCTTTGCGACCACGACGCGGTTCTTCTTCATCATCGAAACGGCGACGGTCACGAGGACGGTCGTCGAAACGGCGGTTGCCACCACGCGGCTTGTCATCGTCAAATCTACGACGCGGGCGGTCATCGTCACGGAAACGACGCTCACGTGGTTTTTCATCATCAAAATGGCGACGTGGACGCTCATCATCATGGAAACGGCGTTCACGTGGTTTGTCGTCATCAAAACGACGGCGAGAACGCTCGTCATCATCGAATCTGCGACGCGGACGGTCATCGAAACGACGTTCGCCACGAGGTTTGTCATCATCAAAACGGCGACGCGGTCTGTCTTCGTCATCAAATCTGCGACGTGGACGGTCGTCATCATGGAAACGGCGTTCACGCGGCTTGTCGTCATCAAAACGACGGCGCGGACGCTCGTCATCATCGAATCTGCGGCGCGGGCGGTCGTCGCGACGGCCTTCGCCACGTTCTTCGTCATCGAAGCGGCGGCGGGGACGGTCACCAAATTTACGGTCGCCGAACCTGCGGTCGCCACGGTTGTCATCAAATCGGCGCTCACCTCTCGGCTTGTCGCCAAAGCTTCTTTCTTCGCGTCCTTCCTCGTCACCGTCACGGTGATAGAATTTGAAGGACTTCCTTTGTTGGAACTCTTCTGGTTCCCCAATTCTGGTGCGCGGACGCTTGCCAGATCTTTCGTTGTCAGTCATTTATAATAATGTATTAATGTTGAAAATGTCATTCCTTGCGCGGAATGGGCGGCAAAAGTACGAATAATTTGGGAAATAACCCTTATTCGCTCAAATTATTAATCCTAACCCTCGGAAAACCACGTTTTAATTCGCTGATTTTCTTCTCTTTCTGTTGTTCAAACTTCTTGAAAGACTCACTTTCAGGGAATAGCGACTTATGATGCAACATTTGTTTTAATTCAGCAGCAGCTTTCATAGCCTGCTTTTCTTTCGGGTCAATAGCGTAATCGGTGAAACGTTCCCAAATGTAACGAACCGCCTGCTCGGTCGGGTGTACCATGTCTTCTTTATAAAAACGGTAGTCGCGCAATTCGTCCAAAAGGATTTCGTAGGCAGGGAAATAATGGGCGTTAGTGAATTGCTTGCAGACCTGGTCAACGGCGAGCAACAATGCAGCCTTGCTCAGTTGGTTCTCATGCAATCCATCTTTCAAATGCCGCAAAGGCGATACAGTGAAGATGAACTGCTTTTCGGAATGCTGCTGAACGATTTCAGAAAGATAACGGAAGGATTGCTCCACCGATAAAAACTGCCTTTCAAACTGATTAGCTGGCAATTTGTGGCAGTTGGAAACCACTGAACCATCCTTTTTATTACGGAAAACCCAAGAAGTGCCCAAACTAATAACAATCCACTTGGACTTCGCAAAATGCGCATGGGCTTCGGCAAGGCTCTGATTGACTTGTTCCAATAATGCGGTTTCAGAATTGTTCCAAAAGGCAGTATTATGGCTGAAAGTGCAGTATTGCTCCTCGCCTACTCTAATCACTTCCTCAGTGACAAATGACTTTCCAGTATCCATCCTCTCCACCGACTGCGCAATGCTGGCGGGATTATACAGCACACCGAAAGGATTCACCAAAGCATCGAAGCCTAAACCTCGGCAAATTCCACCCACTTCATCGGCGAAGCAGGAACCTAGGAAGAGCAGACCGTCGCCGTAGACGATGGTCTGCTCTAAATGTTGAATCTTTATTTCAGTTTGAAGAATCATTTCTTCTCCGCCAAAAACCTCTCCACCTCAATGCCAGCCATAGCCCCAGTGCCAGCCGCCACGATAGCCTGACGGTAGATGCGGTCCTGACAATCGCCGCAAGCGAAGATGCCCTCCACATTGGTGGCCGTTGACTTAGGCTTGGTAATGATGTAGCCTTCCTCGTCCATGTCAAGGATGCCCTTGAAAGGCTCCGTGTTGGGCGTGTGGCCGATGGCCTCGAAGAAACCGTCCACATAAATGGTGCGCTCTTCCTTGGTGTCGCTGTGATAGAGGACTGCGCCCTTCAGTTTCTTCATAAAGCCTTGCTGCTCGCCAAAGAGTTCCTTCGTCTGGTGCTTCCACAGCACTTCGATGTTGGGCGTGTTGAGTACACGGTGCTGCATGGCCTTGGAGGCACGCAACACATCGCGGCGGACGATGAGATAGACCTTGTTGCAAAGTTTGGCTAAATAGGTAGCATCTTCGCAAGCTGTGTCGCCGCCGCCCACAACTGCGACATCTTTTCCTTTATAGAAGAAGCCGTCGCAAGTGGCACAAGCCGAAACGCCGCCGCCCTTAAACTCTTCTTCGGATGGGATGCCAAGATAACGCGCAGCAGCACCAGTGGAGACGATGATGGAGTCAGCCAAAAGCTCGCCGTCATATTCCGTCGTCACCTTGAAGGGACGCTGGCTGACATCGATAGCAGTCACCTCGCCTTCACGGATTTCTGCACCGAAGCGCAAGGCCTGCTGACGGATTTCATCCATCATGTCGGGGCCTTTCACGCCGTTGGGATAGCCCGGGAAGTTCTCGATTTCGGTGGTTTGGGTGAGTTGCCCGCCAGGTTGCATACCTTCATAAACGACGGTTTTCACATCAGCGCGGCAGGTGTAGATAGCGGCTGTATAGCCAGCAGGTCCTGAACCAATAATCAGACATTCAATATGTTCCATATTCTAAAGTTTATAGTTTAGAGATTAGAGTTTAAAGTTATTTCGTGCAAAGGTAACTTTTTTTTCGGAAAGAGAACAATTATATGAAAAACATTCGTATCTTTGCAGCCGCAAATGCAATCGGGGTGTGGTGCAGTTGGCTAGCATTCTTGCATGGGGTGCAAGCGGTCGCCCGTTCGAGTCGGGCCACTCCGACAAAAGAGCAGCTGAGTATCGGCTGCTTTTTTTGTGCAGTTCTGGCACCAAGACCACATTAAAAAAGGACACCCTCGCGGATGTCCTTTTCGTTTGGAAACTTCGACAAAATCAATACTCCCAGAGGCTCTGCTCGAAATCGAACATCTCATTCTTGATGCGCTCTGATTCATAGAGGGCATCAATATTGAAAGCGTAGGAGTTGATGTAACGGTCATAAACGTTCTCTTCCTTGATGATGTAACTATCGAAGATACGTTTTTGAAGGACTTCGTCGTAGGTGCGGCGTTGGGCCGAGTTGTTACGGTTGAAGGCAAGAGCCTTGGCCAGCACAGGACGCGACGGCTCGTAAGGTACCCAGCACACCTGCGAGAGGCCACCGTCATCATCGACAACGATGGGGCCTAAGGCGATGATGCGGACAAGGAACTGCGACAATTTCTTGTCGAAATACCAGTCTTCCTTGATGCGCAGACGCGTCACATTGAGCATACGATCCTTAAAGGCAATTTCATTCGGCACTTCCTCGCCGTCTTTCCAGATGACCGGCGGGTCGCCAATCTTCGTGTTTTCTTTTTCAAAATCGTCGCGGGTCAACGGAGTCACCATGTCATCAATATTGTTTTCGACGCGATAAGGAGTGATGTCTCCGCTATTGATGGCGTCGTAAATAACCGTGATGAAGTTTCTCCAATCCTCGGTCGGATTAATGGGATAGTAGAACACTTGATTGATCTTCTGACGGAAGTCTATTTCCCTAATCACCGTCTTTTTCCACATGACATTCGACTCGTCAATAGGAGGAAGCGGCGAAGGGGCCTTTTCGTTCATGATTTGCTGCTGGCCGGAGAGGATGCTGTTCTTCGGGGGCTTGACGTCGGTCGTCTGTGCGTTCAGGCTCAGGCTACCGAAGAGCACCGCAAGGGTCAACATGGAAACAAGTGTCTTTTTCATTTTATAAAAGTTTTAATTGTTTACTTGATTTCAACACCGATAGGCGTTTCAAGGGTCTTGGTCTTACCGTCGTTACCGCGCACCTGGATGGCAGTGAACACAAACATATCACCCACATTGGATTGATTGATTGCATTCTTGATTTCATCGGTGAAGGCACCACTGTTGGCCTTAGCTTCCTTGGTAGTACCGCTCTTGGTCTTGTAACGGAAGGTATAACCGACCACATCATAGTGGACACCGTCGAAGTCGAAGTCCTTCATCTCAGCTTCCACACGGTTGGCGGCAAGCAGAGCACCCTTCGACACTAAACCATTGACCACGTTACGGATAACGGCTTCAGGTTTCGGCAGGTCTTTCACGCGGAACTTCATGCTACCAAGGCTGGAACCAGCGGAGGTGACATTAATGGTCACTTCAGCAGCCTCACCAGGACGGAGGTTGTAGGTACCATTACCCGTTTTGGTCAAAGTACCGCTGCTGGCCGTGGCACTGATTTCGCCACCGACACCGCCACCGACGGCAATCGGGTTGTCGATACCACGATACACCACATTCATCTTAGTGGCCGACACACTCACCGCAGGCGGAGCCACAGTGAAGGCACCTTGGAACGGATATTCTTTCATCTGATTGGTGGTAGGATCCAACATGTCGATGACACCAGTGTAGCTATGTGAACCAACGCCAACGTTCCATTCCAACGGAATGACGCCTTGGGCATTGCTGGTATACTCTTTTTCTGCACCACCGTCGAGTTTGACGCGAGCGGTCAATTGCGAGTTCTTCCATGCGGTCACCATGGCCTGAGCCTTATAGGTCTGACCAGAGAGGAGATAACCGCTCTCGGCAAACACTCTGGCACCAACCTCATCAAAGGTGAAGTCTTGGGCGTGGATGTTGGTCATCAACTGGGAGACAGCATTCAACTCAGCGGTTTGGGCCTCAGAGATAATCTTGTTCAAGAGGGTCACATCGGCAACCAACACAGTGTGGTGGAAGTTACGGTATTCCCAACTATCTTGCACAGGATCGGTAATGCCAGGATAATAGCTGACCTTGGCACCATAATACTCGCCTTTGAGGGGGAGCTTCTTCAACTGGTTCTCAGAATAACCAGTCTGTTGCATGACATAATCTTTCGTACCATAGATACTATCGGTAATCAGTCCAATTTCGTGGATGTGTTCGGGACCCATGGCCTTGACGACTTCGCCACGGAAGTGTCTGATCTTCTCAGAAAGTTCGTATGCCTTACCGCCGTTGCCCGGTCCTTCTGGATTACCCATCATGTATTCGGTTGGACGGTTGTAGTTGTCTCTTGACTTCACCTTGGAGGTGTTGATGTCATAGATTTTACGACCAAAGCGCAAGGTATCGGCACTTTTCAGCAGACCGATTTCAAGGGCTTCAGCCGGGGTTTTCTCTTCAATCTTCTTCACCAGATCCCACTTCAAAGCCTCTGTATAATTAATAAGGTCTTCGGCTTCTGCTCTCAAGGTTTGAGCCTGCTCCCAATACGGACCGACCTTTTCCTGATCCAAACCGTATTGTTCTTCAAAAGCAGCGTATTTCTGGTTAATCTGTTGCGAAAGGGTGATGTTGGTGGTTTGAACACCGTTGTTCACTGTGTCGAAGGCATCCAGGATGTCCTTCGAGACATTCAT
This sequence comes from Bacteroidales bacterium, assembly GCA_016285355.1. Next base: position 10,398 of record JAEEQP010000028.1, on the reverse strand, counting down.
GGCTAACAAGGCAGTGTAGACCAGGTACATCATACCTATCATTTTCTGTCTTGGGGTTTCTTTTGCGCCTGACATAATCTTACTCCTTTTTTATATTAAACAATCAGGTTCGAGTAGAATTATGCCTTGATGTTCATTGCTGACAACATTCCACCATAGACATTGTTCAAAGCGGTCAAGCGCTGTGACAACTGCGTCAACTGCTGGTTGAGTTGACCGGCGTTCTGTGATGAAGCGTTGAGGTTATCCATGTACTTGTTCATTGTTTCGGTCAACTTCTTGCTGGCGGCTGAAGTCTGCTCGGCACCTTGGAGCTGGAGCTCATAGATGGAGTTGAGTGACGTCATGCTGTTAGCCACCTTCTTGATGGTGTTGGCATCAAGAGCGCTGAAGTCGAGCTTGCCCAAAGAATCGGACAATTTCTGGTTGGTCTGGATGTAGGCGTTCGAGAAATCGGCAATGGATTTCGTAGCGCGGTCCATGGCGTTGGCATAGTTGGTGGTGGCGGCCATGGCGTTGCTGATGTCGGCCATCTGACCAGCGTTCTCGGCCAATCTGTCGAGACCCTTGCCAAGTTTCTTGAATGTATCTTCGCTGACATTCATCTTTTCAAACATCTTGCTCAGCATAGCGTCTTCCACATTGGCAGGAGCCGACTTGGAAGGAGCACCGCTTGTGGTGGCAAACTGAGTGCGCGTCTTTCCATCCCAATCCTCTTCGAGTTCAACGAAAACATTATCCCATGAATAATCCACATGTTGAGGTTCAAAGGCCGACATGAAGAAGATTAATGCTTCGATACCCAGACCGAGAGCCAGCATGAAGTCAGCACCAGGAATGTGGGTCAATTTGAAGTATGCACCGATCATAACCACAGATGCGCCCCAACCATAGAGGTATCCCATGAAGGTTTTAAACTTTCTCGAAACGAGGAACTGTTGGAATTTGCTAAGTTCTTTTTTTGCCATGACAATTGTAATTTAAAAGATTGTAATTTTGTTATTTTTTAATTTGTTTTGTTGATTTCTTTGTTTTTATCTGTACACCCTCGACATTCTCGGGTTGTCGCCCTTGTTGCGGCCTAAGTAAGGCTGGATGCAACGGAAGCCAGTGTAGCAGTTGGCTGAATCCTGATACTGATAGTCACGGGTGGAGACTTGCAGATAATAGGAGACATCCTTCCATGAACCGCCACGGACGACTTTACGCTTCATGACCGGCGGGTCATCGGCTTTGGCGTTATAAGTATAGTTGGGATTCATGTCCCAGCTGAAGTTGTAGGCATTGGGATCATAGGCTGTGTTGGTCCATTCGGCCACATTGCCGGCCATGTCGTAAAGGCCCCAGCCATTGGGAGGATAGCAGCCCACCACGAGGGTACGCAAACCACCGTCGGCAAGGTAGTTGCCTCTTCTGGGTTTGAAGTTGGCCATGAAGCAACCCTTGGCGTTGCTGGCGTTAGGACCGCCCCACGGATAAGGATTCAACATCTTGCCGCCACGTGCAGCCCATTCCCATTCAGTCTCGGTGGGAAGACGGAACTCGGAGACATCAACATCCTTTCTTGAACGGAGATAGGCATTGAGCAATTCGGTACGCCACACACAGAAAGCGCGAGCCTGCTGCCAAGTGACACCCACTACCGGATAGTTGTCGTATGCCGGATGCCAGAAATACCTTTCCGTCATCGGGTCGTTGAACGAATAGCTGTAGTCATGAATCCAGCACAAGGTGTCGGGATACACATTAATAACCTCAGCGCGGGCATACACCGAACGGTCGCTGTAGCCTTGCTTACGGTTCGACCATGCACCTTTGCGGTCGACATTAATGCCTGCATCCGCCTCACCAATAGAGTGATCGTTCTCCACAAGCTTGTCGTCGGCAAAGTCTTTCTTTGCGGCGGCCACCATATCAAACCAATAATAGGAATAATACAATTTTCTTGCGTCGATTTCCTTGCGGCGGAAATATCTTTCATGCTCAGGAAGATACATAGGCTCAAGTGCTTCACGCACATCTTGTTCCTTGCTGTTCCAATCTAATTTTTCCTTCCAGTTCAGCCTCGGTGGGTCGTACACCTCACCTGTCTTGCTCTCAGTGATGGCATACCTGTCCGGGAACTGGTCTGCAAGTATTCTTCTTGCGATGGAGTCTCTGACCCAATACACGAATTGGCGATACTCGTTGTTGGTGATTTCGGTCTCATCCATAAAGAATGACGATACTGAAACCGTCTTAGGTTCAGTGAGATAGGAGCCAGTAATGTCTTCACCACCAACACCCATGGTAAAACTTCCTTGCGGAACGAACACCATTCCGTAGGGGTCAGGCTGGTTAAAAGTCTTATTGGACTTTCTCACCCCAACCAATTCGCCTTGATTTGAATTGCCGCAAGCTGTGAACAACAACGCGACAGAAAACATGAACAGTAGTTTTTTCATCTTCGTAACAATGATATAATTACTATTTTTTACTTTTTTTCTTTCAATTGAACTGACACTTTCTGACGACAGTTTACTCTTAAAAACCGCCAAAATTAGAAAATATTATGTTTGGGTCTCAGATTTTTTTGAACTTTTTTACTTTTTTTGAGTTTGAATCCTAATCCTATCACTCTTGAACCGACTTCATTTCCCTTTAAAACGCTATAAATACCTCACACTTCTGTAATCTCTCGGGTTACGGTCGAGGTCAAGCTTGAAACAATAGCTCAGACCTATTTCGTGGGAACCCGGCACGCCCAAACCCATCGTATTAATATCATATGAATAGACAATCGTGAAATCCTTTATCGTCACGCCCGCCATCAAACCCACGGACTCCTGCGGACGGTAATTGACGCCCAAGGAAAATGCATTCCTAAACACCACCCTTGCACTGGCATTGAGCTGGGTGGAGGCCAAATCGCTCATGACACTCACCGAAGGAACAAAAGTGAAAGAAGGCATATCCTCAAACTGGAAAGGATAGCCTGCCAACAGATAAAATGTTCTGTCCGTGGTGAAACTTGCACTGCTCTCCGCATTGTCATTCAGAGCCTGACTCATGCTTTCCAGCACATTGACGACGGAGACACCTATATAAAATGATTCGGGGACTTGCCAAAACAGACCCACGTTGAAATCGAACAACATCGCACTTTCCTCGCCCAAACCCTGCAAGAGCGGATCCAATTCGCTGTTGGGCTTCAACTTCGTGAAATCGAGCGAACGGTTCAGCAGGGTGCCTGCCACGCCAATGCCCAAAACGGAGCCGCCCAAATCAAGATGGTAGGAATAGCCTATGCCCACATTGACATTGTTCTCGAAGCCCAACTTGTCCTGCATGATGGAAAACTCAAGGCCGCCGTGCAACTTTCTGAAGGGCATATCACCTGTCAGGAGGAAAGTCTGAGGTGCGATTTCGTTGCCGTCGTTGTCGACAAAGCCTGCCCATTGCTGACGATACAGTCCCAACAAATTAATGCCTTCGCTCATTCCGGCAAAACCAGCATTGGCGTAGGCATACGAATTGGTGTAGTTGGTGAAGATGGGCACCTGTTGTGCCTTGACTGCTACCGTCGCCGACAGCAACATCACCAATAACAGGACGATATGGATGATTCTTTTCTTCAAATTCAACATTTTTGCCAGAATTGAAACCGCTAAAATACGAAAATAGTATTTACCCCTACAAATTAATTTTTCCGAAAACCTTACAACTCACTAATATTCAATTATCTAATTATGTTTTACCTAAATAGTCTAATAATATCATTGCCGTTGGCCAAGATGACCAATCCCAACACGATGATTAATCCGACAGTTTCGGCCACCTCCATAAACTTGTCGGAAGGCTTGCGGCGCGTAATGATTTCAAAGAGCAGGAAGAGGATGTGACCACCGTCCAACGCCGGAATGGGCAGAATGTTCATCACGGCAAGGGCAATGGAGAGGAAGGCCGTCATGCGCCAGAAGAGACTCCAAATCCACGTGTCGGGGAAAATCTTGCCGATGGAGATGAAGCCACCCACACTTTCGTAAGCCTTGGTCTTCGGATTGAAAATCAGCTTGACTTGCTTCCAATAATCGTTTAACTCGGTGAAAGTCTTGGAGAAACCTGCCGGAATGGCTTGGACGAAGGTGTATTCCTTGGTCTCAAACTCAAAACAGGTGGAGATGGGAGCAAGATAAGCACCAATCACCCCTTCCTCAGGCAGATGCATGTCCAAGGCAAGGGTGTCGAAATCGCGGACCACCTTAATTGTGATGTCTTGGTTCTTATACTGCTTGATGTTCTTTACAAAGTCTTGGTAATAAGGTGTTTCAACATCATTAATGCCAATGATGATGTCGCCAACCTCCAAACCGCCCTCCTGAGCCGCGCTATTATCGATTACATCGGCAACCATGAAAGGCACACGGAATGAGATGAAGCTGGCATCCTGCGAGCTGAGCAACTTGGTCACGGCATCCTCGGGAAGATTAATGACGGTGTCCTTACCATTGCGTTCCACTTCGATGGTCTTAGCCTTGTCGAGAATAATCTGCATGGGAATCTGTTGGAAGTTCTCAACATATTCCCCATCAACGGCCAAAATTTTGTCGCCGTCGCGAAGGCCAAGCTCATAACCTAAGCTATCAACCGAAATACCGTATTTATTGACCTCGGCAGTAGGCAGATACTGTTCGCCTTCCTTGGTGAGCAGTCCGATATAAATAGTGACAGCCAACACCACATTCATAAACACACCAGCCACCATGATGATGAAGCGTTGCCAAGCAGGCTTGGAACGGAATTCCCATTCTTTTGGTGGTTGCTGCATCTGCGACTTGTCCATCGACTCGTCAATCATACCTGCAATCTTGTTGTAACCACCGAGCGGGAACCAGCCAATGCCATATTCCGTCTCGTCGCTACGACGCCAATCGTCCTCAGGCAAAGTGTTGAGGTCGATGGGATCATAGTTTTTCTGTTTCTTTCCTGCCGCGTCCCTGTATTCAGTGACAGTGTATTTCTCAGGCACATTCTTCGAGAAGAACTTGAAGTGCCATTGGCCATTCACCTTTTTGCAACGAAAAAGTGAGAAACCCCAGTCAAAGAAGAGGTAGAACTTCTCAACGCGGGTCTTGAAGGCCTTGGCGGCAAGGAAATGACCCAACTCGTGGACGAAAATCAGGATGGAGAGGGAAAGGAAAAACTGTAATACCTTTATTAATATGGTCATGATTGATAATGATTAGAGATAAATGAAAAAGTTTGCAAAAATAATGAATTTTAGTTTTCGGAAGGATTAATAATGGTCATATATTCCACAGGATCGAGTGCAATGCCATTGTGCCACAGCTCAAAATGAAGATGCTCAAATGTCTCCGTTTCGCCCGACTTGCCCAAAATGGCGATAGCCTCCCCTGCCTTGACATACTCGCCTTCCTTCTTCAGCAACGTTGCATTGTGCTTGTAGACAGAAAAATAGCTATCCTCATGCTGGATGCCTATGCAATAGCCATTGTCGATGCTCCAATTGGCAAAGACCACGGTACCTTCCAAAGTGGCATTGATAATCTTATCGCCCTCGGAAGCGATGTCCACGCCAAAATGACCCTTGTCAGCATTGAAAGCATTAATCACCTTGCCCGTGAGCGGTACATAGAAATTCTTTACTAAAGAGCTCGGTTTGGTGGTGCTGAGATAATCTTTACCCAAAAGGTCATACTGGTTTTGGGCTTCGTATTCGGCACGCAAGATACTGTCCTGCACCGATTTCCTCAAGGTTATCGTATCGGTAACGCCAGCAGGCAGCGGCTCATAGATGTTCACCGAAGCCAAAGCACTGTCGGAGGCAAAGTCATAGCCTTCCACAATTTTCTTCAGGTTTTGGAAATAAATGTCCTTTTTCTGCATCTCGCGGCTGAGCGAATCGGTACGGAGGCTGAGTTCGTACACCTCACGGTCGAGGCTGGCATCAGAATAGCCTGGAATATATTCGCGCAAGGGCGTGAAAGCAATGATGAAAGTCGTGATAATGATGAGCAATAAAGCCATGCCGATGATGACGAGCACCAGATTAAGAAGATTCAACCTGAAGTTGAGCATGGAGCGACCTGTCTCGTCGTGCGACATAAGGAAGTCGTACTTGCGGTTCAGTTTTTTCAGGGAAACAAAGCGGAGACGCGGCTTCTTGGGCTTTTTATCTTTTATTTCTGACATTTTTGCAATTCTATCTATAAGGTATTAATAACTTGCAAAAATAGAATTTATTGCTGGATATGCGGATTATTTTGAAGAATGACTTTGTTGGGACGATAAATCCGAGATTGCGCCAGAAAAGTGTATGAATTTTTGGCGCAATCTGGCAAAAAATATGAGATTGCGCCAAAAACAAGATTGTTATAATTGATAATCAGATAGTTATATTGTTTTGATTTTATCTGAATTTAATTTACAGCAAAAAAAGGAAAGTGAATTTTGTAAGTAATTAAAAATCAAGCAAAACAAAAAAAATAATCTTGCGGATTGGATGGAAAAAAGGAATTAAAACCACACCTTATACGAGAACGACGGAATGATGGGAAAGAAACTCCGCTGCCAAAGCGTTGTAGGCTCCTCGGGGTATTGGTTCCAATACAATGGATCACCTTTCTTGTCACCGTAGTAGTAATAGTACGGATTCTGTCGGCAATACACGTTGTAGATAGAGAACGTCCATTCGGCTTTGCGGCCTTTCTCGTTCTTGGTCTTGAACTTGGCGGCCAAGTCGAGGCGATGGTAGTCTTTCATCCTGTCGCTGTTGCGCTCACCGTAGATGTTGGTCTGCTCGAAATACACATCGCCTTCAGGAGAAATCACAGGAGTGTTTTGCACTCCGATGACAGGCGTGAAAGGCAATCCGGTTTGGTAAGTCCACAAGGCGCTTAGTGACCAACGCTCCGTAAGCTGATAGTTCACGTTGATATTGATGGAATGCGGACGGTCGTACTCAAACACATACTCCTTGCCGTTGTTGATATGGTCAAATTGGCGCGTGGTGTGCGAGTACGTGTAGCCCACGTAGCCATCCAAGCGGTTGAAGTTGAAGCGGGTCATCATCTCAACGCCATACGACTTGCCCTTGCCGCCAGCTTCCACTTTGCTGCGCCAGTCGGAGTCGCCGAGGAGGGTGCTGTAGCCCTCGCGGTAGGTGGCCAAGTCGCGGAGTAATTTGTAGTAGGCGTCGATTTCCACACTGACATGGTCTTGCCAAAAACCGCGCTGCCAACCGACAGAGGCTTGGTCGGAGGTGGCAGGTTTTATTCGCGCATCGGCGGGAATCCACACCTCGTTGTTCATGATGGAGCCAGGTGTCATCATCAAGTGGGCGTTCTGCGTGACGCGCATGGCGGTCAGGTTGATGGTGCTCTGCCCGATGTTGAAATTGAGATTCAGCCTTGGCTCCCAAGCGAAGTGATGGTAGCCATTGTTTAAGAAGCTATTCACCCTCAATCCGATGGAGCCGTTGAACCAGCTGCCGAATTTCAGCTTGTTGTCCAAATATAGCGAGTTGTCGAACACACTTGAAATGTCGGGCAGATTAGTCTCCGAGAAGCTGCTGGTGAAGTGGTTGGGACGGTAGTTGAGATAGGAGCTTTGCAGGCCATATTCCAAGGTGTACGCATTGCCGACAAAGAGCTTCCAATCAGAGCGGAGCGAAACATCGCTGACGCGCGATGAGGTCTTGACGAAGAAATCAGTCGTGTCAACGGCGTTTCGAAGGTAAGCCTTCATGTTGTTCTTCAAACGGTATTGCGTGAACGACAGGGTGTTGGCCATAAATAGCCTTGAACTCAGCGCACTGTTCCATTGGCCCGACACGAGCAGATTGCCCCAGACATTGCCGATGCTGTTCCGCTCGATGCCGCCGTTTTCCCTTTTGTTTTTCCAGACGCGCATGTAGTCGTCACCCTCGTAGAGGTTGAAGGAGAAACTGTTTTTTGCATCGGGAGCCCAGGTGTATTTGGCATTGATGTCGTGAAAACCATAGATGATGTTGTAGTCTTGTCCGCCTTGTTCTTTACTGATTTGGCTGGCAATGTAAAGCAGTGCTTCAGTGAGGGTCTTGCGGCCTGTGACGATGAAGCTGGAGTTTTTCAGTCCGCCTGGACCTTCCACGGCAAAGGCCAAGTCGGTGAGGCCTGCGCTGAGCGAGCCTTTCAACTTGGTGGGGTCGCCTTTCTTTGTGGTGAGGTCGACGATGGAAGACAGCTTGCCGCCATAGCGGGCAGGAAAACCGCCTTTGTAGATGTCCATCGTGTTGATCATCTCGGAGTTGAACACCGACATGAAGCCGCCCAAGTGGTTGACATAGATGAGCGGCACATTGTCAAGCATATAAAGGTTCTCTCCAGGGTTGCCACCGCGCACGATCATCAAGCTGGAAGCCTCGGTGGCTGCTTCGATGCCAGGCAACTGTTGCGCTGCTTTGATGATGTCAGGGCGACTGCCCAAAGTAGGGATTTGGTCGATGCTTTTTGCCGTAAGGGTCAAGGTGTTGAAGTTAGTTTTTCGCTCGATGCGGGTGGCACTGATTTCCACGGATTGCAAGGTTTCGGTCAAAGGTTTCAAACGGATTTGCAAAGGCTGGTCTGTATGGTCCACTTTGAGGCAGGTCTCTTCATAGCCAATGCACGAGATGCATAGCGTGGCAGGCAGTTCCACAGCGAGGTTGAAATACCCTTTTTGGTCGGTGGCCACGCCTTTGGTGAGGTCTTGCAGAAAGACATTGGCCCCGATGATGCGTTCGCCGTCATTGGCGTCGCTAACGAAACCGGAAATATGTGTTTGTTGGGCTTGGACAAAGAGAGATGCCATGAGGCATATCATCAAAAGCAATCTTTTCATGGCGCGTCAGATTTTGGAGTGGATGAATACGGTGTCGCAAGTCATAGGGGCAATGGCGGCAAACACGCCACGGCCGTTTTCCACATTGCTGTAGAGGTTGATGGGTGTGATGACACCAAGGAAGAGGTTGGTGTAGGCATCGGGCTCTTGATATGCTTCCTGGCTTTTGCGGTAATGGTAGCCCGATTCTGAAATGCCCGACATGGAAACCACCACATAGCCTTTCCGCACAATGGAGTCGTACTCCACTGCTTGACCGTAGGATGAATAACTGTGGCTGTTGAACGAGGCGTTTACCTTAAGGGTATAGTTGGTGTCAGTGATAATCTCGTTGCTGAACAGCAGTTGGTCGGAACCCTCGTTAAGCAGCACAGGGTCGTCGGTGTTGATTGAGGAGTACATGGTGCCTTTGGCGCCTGTGGAGTTATAGACATTGCCATATTGGTAATAATATGAGAAAAAGGCAGCATCGAGGCTCGACTGGTAGTAAAGGTTTTTATTCGGGTTAGTATCAAAGCTAATCATAATGGCTGGACAGGCGGTGCCTTCCTCGTCGACCGTGGCGTTTTCCATGATTTCCACATGAGTCACCACAGGCCTCTCCGGCATCTCGGTTTGGGCAAAGAGCGTGTCGAAGCCGGGGATGACGACCTTGCAGGCGTATTTGTGCAAGGCCTCGGCACGGGTTTCACCGACATAAAGGCCGTCACCTTGGTGTTGTAGTCTCTCAACGAAATGTCCATCTACATAAAGCAGCACTTCGGCATCGGTGCAAGGAGCAGGATGCACCGAGTCAAGACATTGAGCACAAGTGACTTGAGCCCACACGGGCTGGTCTTCCTGAAGCACGGCGTTCAAAGTAGGTTGAGGGTCAAAATCAGGTCGCTCGTAGTCGCTGACCTGCTTGCGGCAGCCAGTGAGGGCTATCACCGCGAAAAGGAAAAGAAGAAAGTGTATTTTCATATTAAAATCGGATAATGAGTCCAAAGCGGTTCATGGCCCTCGCTTTTTCTTTATTGCCTTGATATTTCGTGTTTACATTGTCGTAATCACATTCATAGAACAAGCCGAAATGCTTTGAAAAATTCACTGCCATGCCTATTCCCATGCCATAAAGGAACAGGTATTTACTCGGCCAATAATCTGAAATATAGGAAAACGCTCCCATGTATCCCTCAAGATAAACATCAATGATTCTAAAGTTTGGGAACAGCAAGGGAATCGGATGGAATTCGGCATCGACACCATATTTCCAAAACAAGTCACGGCATTCACCATCAAATAAAATGGTATTATTATCTTCATAATAGGTCATTCCGTATTTGTATGTTCCTCCATTCACAAAAACCCCAGCATTAATCCACTTGGCAAAAAAACGATTCAACTTCAAGCCAATACAAGGATAATTGGCATCAAGTTCTTTATCGTATTGTTTGCCATAATAGGGTTTTATGCACCATGGTGTAAGGTTATTATGGTTGTTTTGGGGAAAGAGCATGCTATTTACTAATAACAAAGCTAATATAATAATTGGTTTTT